>NZ_JBDYKM010000004.1:0-285794 GCF_040012495.1 Paraglaciecola sp. 25GB23A | reverse complement strand
GTTGATATGTTCGTCCCTAAAGGAACTCCTACAAGGGGGGCGATTCTAGCACTTGTAGGAGCTGCTTCAGCTGCGAACAATCAACCATCATTGTTAAATGGATAGTGAATGGTAAATCAACATCGCGGTAGATTTTTTCGGCTCTAAAGGGCCTCCTACAAGGGGGAGGATTCTAGCACTTGTAGGAGCTGCTTTAGCTGCGAATAATCAACCTCATTGTTAAATGGATATTGAATGGTAAATCAACATCTGTGGTTGATATGTTCGTCCCTAAAGGAACTCCTACAAGGGGGGCGATTCTAGCACTTGTAGGAGCTGCTTCAGCTGCGAAGCTTTTAGCTGCGAATAATCAACCATCATTGTTAAATGGATATTGAATGGTAAATCAACATCGCGGTTGATATGTTCGGCTCTAAAGGGCCTCCTACAAGGGGGGGTGTGTCTTTTGCTTGGTAACTATCCATTTCTAAATGTCGTGCTCGGCTATTTTGGGCTTTTTTTTCGGTTTGATTGTGGTTAATGTGGGTGGGCTAATTATTAAAATGGGAATTGATTAAATGCGTGTTAGATTTTTATTGGTATCACTGTTGCTGGTGGCGTTTTTTAGTGGCGCTAAAGATGCGCCTTCGCCTGAGAGTATTAAAGATTTTACCCAGAACATGCAGCATCAGGCGGGCTATTATGATTTTTATTATCAGCTTGACCAAGACAAAATTTATTTAAAAATCAATGCTTTTGACCAGCCGTTTTTATTTCAGAGCAGTATGCCGCAGGGCATTGGTTCGAATGATATTGGTTTAGATCGGGGGCAGTTGGGTGAAACGCGTTTGGTTAAATTCGAGCGCTATGGCAATAAGGTGATGCTTAAGCAGCTTAATACTGCTTATCGTGCGTCTTCTAGTAACCTCGCCGAACAAGCCAGTATTGATGAGGCCTTTGCCGATTCGGTGATTGCGGGTTTACCGGTTGTGGCGACCGAGGGCAGTGCGGTGCTGGTGGACTATACTGACTTTTTACTATCGGACATTCACAATATCAGTGCGCAATTAGATGATACTAAACAGGGTTCATTTAAAGCTGATCCGATGCGCAGCGGGGTGTATTTACCGCGCAGTAAAGCCTTTGTAGATAATACCGAGCTTGAGGCTATGGTTACCTTTGCTGGCAGCAAGGCGGGGGAGTATGTGCGCCAAGTTACGCCAGATTCCAATAGTATTTCGGTGCATTTGCATCATTCTTTAATTCGTTTACCGGATGATCAATATCAAACGCGGTCGTTTACGCCGTTTTCGGGCTATTGGTCGGTCAGTCATCAAGACTACTCAGCGCCACTGGATGAGAGTATGACGGTTAGCGTGATCCCGCGTCATCGTTTGCATAAAAAAGACCCTAATGCGCCAGTGAGTGAGGCGCTTGAACCGATTATTTATTATTTAGACCCGGGTATTCCAGAGCCAGTGATGAGTGCCTTAAAAGACGGTGCGCTGTGGTGGGATCAGGCCTTTAGTGCGATTGGCTATAAAAATGCATTTCAAGTCAAAGTGTTACCTGAGGGCGCCGACCCGATGGACGTGCGCTATAACGTGATCCAATGGGTACATCGCGCTACGCGGGGCTGGTCTTATGGGGCATCGGTGATTGATCCGCGCACGGGCGAGATTATTAAAGGTCATGTGACTTTGGGCTCGTTGCGGGTGCGTCAGGATTATTTGATTGCTCTTGGTCTCACTAGCCCATTCAGTGACAATGCCGCTGAAGATAAAAACGTCAGTACACAAGCGCAAAAAGACATGGCGTTGGCGCGTATTCGTCAATTATCTGCCCATGAAGTTGGCCACACCTTGGGCATTGCCCATAACTTTTCTGCCAGTGAATATGGCCGTGAATCGGTAATGGATTATCCTCATCCTTATGTATCGATAAAAGATGGTCAAGTCAGTTTGGATGGGGCTTATGCCACTGGCATGGGCGCTTGGGATAACTATGTGATTGCCTATGGTTATCAAGATTATGCAAAAGGTGCAGATGAAAAATCTGCACTCGCTGATTTAGTCACGCAGGCCCGAGAACAAGGTTATCGTTATCAATCTGATCCCGATGCACGTCCTTCACATGCGGCTAATCCCTCTGGCAGTTTGTGGGATAACGGCGCAGATGCTGTGGCTGAATTAAGCCGTTTAAGTGAAATTCGTCAGTTGGCCCTGGCTAATTTTGGCTTGAAGAGTTTAAAAAGTGGTGCCAGTTTGTCGTCGCTTGAAGAAAGTTTAGTACCGATTTATTTGTTACATCGTTACCAGTTAGACGCGGTGGCTAAATTAGTGGGTGGTGTAGATTACGAGTACGAGCTTAAAGGCGATTATAGTCAGCCCAAAGGCGCGGTGCCGCTGGCCGCTGAGCAACAAAAAAGTGCTATTAAGGCGTTGTTAGCAACCATACAGCCTGAGTATTTGGCTATCCCCGCGTCTATTGTGCGCTTGATTACGCCTAAAGCATACGGCGAATCGCGTAATCGTGAGAGCTTTAAAGGTCGCACCGGATTAACCTTTGACCCTGTCAGTGCGGGTGAATCTGCGGCAAATTATACTGTTGATTTATTGCTCAAGGCCGAACGTTTAAACCGTTTAGCCCAGCAGGCCGAGCAGCAAAAGGGTGTGCCGGATGTGCAAAGCGTTGTCGCGCAGTTATTTGAGACCAGCATTCAAAGCAAGTCGGACAGTGAGTTGGCTAAACGCATTAATTTTGTAGTGCTGGATGCTGTGGTCAGAGCCAGTTTACAAACCACTCTGGCACCTGAAGTTAGAGCTGATGTTGAATTGCAATTAAGCAACTTGTACAGCTGGCTTAAAAACAACAAACGCAATCCGCAGAATAAGATTATGGCCAAGCAACTTGAACTTTATTGGCAAAATGGCGAGTGGAAGCCCTTGTTTAAAGCCTTACCTTTACCCCCAGGATCGCCCATTTAAATGATTCAGATTAACAATAACCTACGATTTTGCCCCCAGTGTGGGGCCCAAAGTTTTAGCCAGCGCTGTGAAAAATCGCTAGTGTGCAGTGAATGTGGTTTTACCTATTTTCATAATGTGGCTGCCACCGTAACTGGTTTTATTTTTTATCAAGATAAGTTACTGCTGGTCAAACGTGGCCAACAACCCTGTTTGGGTATGTTAGATCTGCCAGGCGGTTTTGTTGATCCCCACGAGTCAAACGAACAAGCCCTAGTCCGTGAATTGATGGAAGAGTTGCAACTGCGGGTTGATGCCATGGACTATCTATTTTCTTACCCCAATGTCTATACCTACAAAACGGTAAGCTATCACACCTTAGATAGCTTTTTTATGATTAAACTCAATGCCTTACCCGAGCTTATCATTCAAGAATCAGAACTCAGCGATTACTGCTGGCTCAAACCAAGTGAAATCGCCCCCGAAACATTGGCGTTTGAATCACATAAAAAAGCCTTGAAAGCGCTAATGGAAAAGGCCGCAAGGGCATAGGGCTATTTGTAGGAGCTGCCGGTGACCGGCGCAGTTCAGCTGCGAAAAATCAACCATCATTGATAAATCGTCAATGATGGTAAATCAATATCTGTTGTTGATTTGTTCGTCCCTTGTAGGAGCTGCTTCAGCTGCGAAGCTTTTAGCTGCGAACAATCAACCTCGTTAATTAATGGACAATGGCTGTAAAATCAACATTTGCGGTTGATTTTTGTTCGTCCCTAAAGGAACTCCTACAAGGGGGCTCTTGAAGGAGTTTACTCCGCAACCCCGTTGCCCCAACGGATGTTATCAGCTGCGAAGCTTCTAAATTGCATTAATACTTGAAAAAATTATCTCAGCGGCTAGTTTTAAATAGCTAACTAAAAGGGATTTTAAGATGAATTTTCATGCAAAGGAATTGCGCAGGGGTCGTATTTCTCAGGCCGATGCAATCTACTCTATCACTGCGGTAACGTATGAGCGCCAAACCATATTTGATGACTTTGGTTCCGCTAGATTACTCATTCAAACCCTACGTCAGTCGCAACTCGAGCAGCAGTCTGAGACGATTGGTTTTGTGCTGATGCCAGATCATTTACATTGGATGGTAAGGTTAAATCACCCAATAAAATTAAGCCGTTTGATGATGATGATAAAAGGTCGTAGTGCAAGGCAAATAAACCTGTTTAGAAATAATAAAGAACCGATTTGGCAAAAAGGTTATTACGATCATTGTCTGCGCGATGATGAAGATTTGATCAAAAACATGCGTTACATCGTGGCAAATCCATTACGAGCAGGATTGGTGTCAACGTTAAGACATTACCCACATTGGGATAGTATTTTTTTGTAGGAGCTGCTTTAGCTGCGAACAATCAACAGCGGTGATTGATAAAGGGCATTGTTGTCAAATCAGCATCTGTGGTTGATATGTTCGTCCCTAAAGGAACTCCTACAAGGGGGGGAAATCAACCTCGTTGATGAAATGGACATTTGTTGAAAAATCAATATCTGTGGTTGATTTTTGTTCGGCCCTAAAGAGCCACCTACAAGGGGAGGGGCTTGCTGTTCGACATTTTTTGCTAACTGCTTTTGCTCACTAACATGCGTGATAGCCATGTCCAAGATACTAGTAGATGGAAACTGATGATGCTGATGGTCAGTGTGGCAAGGCTTGATACTAAAAATTTAATGCTCATATGCCATGTGACATCGATAAGTAAAAATTGGATAAAAAACAGTAGCGGTAAATGTACGATGTAAACCCAATAACTCACTTTTGATATGTAACGCATAAACGCACGATTGCTATTTAAGTAGCGCTTGGCATACAGCACGGCACTTAGGGTTAATAATACTGCACTTGTTGCTTCAAGCACGATTATTGCCAGTTTGACTAGTCCTTGAGGTTGTTGCTCGGGGAATAGTTGACTGGGCAGAAGATAGTAATAAATGAGATAAGTGATCAGGCCAATCACGAGCCACAGTGGTAATTTTTCTTCAAATTGTTCAATAAGTTTGGGCTTAGTAAAAAAGCCGTAACCTAGAGCAAAAAATAATCCATAAAACCACAGTGCCCACAGCGCTGGAAATACCCATTCAGGTGCTGGGAAGGGCACGGATACTGCGTATAAGGCTGGGATGCTGGCTGCAATTAGTAGGAGTAGAAGTTGTGTTGGTTTACGCGATGTAAACCAAATGGCTAGCTTGGCACTGAGTAAAATATGGCCAACGTAAGTGAGTAAATATAAAAATAACAGATGATATAAAAACCACAGATGCATGGTATTTAATGGCGCTGCGGGTGGTTCTGGCAGGGCCATAAGCATTTGAATGAAATTTAAAAATGGGTTTTTGTTTTGCACCTGCTCAAGGCCGTATTGAATGACGAACATCATGGCAATACTGAGTATGGGTAAAAATATCACCAGGGGCAGGGCAATGCGTATTAAGCGGTTTTTCATAAATGTAAAACCGCCTGATTTTTTAAGTACCAAGGCACAAAAGAAGCCTGCCATCACAAAAAATACCGGCATTCTGAACAAATGGCTGCCCCAGGCAAACAAATCAAACAGCCAATGATTTTGTGGGTTAGCACTTGGCCATATTGAATGTGCCATTGGGCTATACGCTAAGGCGGCATGAAAAAAAATCCCTGTTATCATGGCGATTGCGCGCAGGTTGTCCATAAAAAATAGACGTGTTGATCCCTGCAATGAATTCATCGGCATGTTTCCTTTTTAGACTAGAAATTTAGTGAATTATAAGAAGCTGGTCAGGCGTTTTTGTAAGATACCGGTTAGCAGTAATATGGCTGCAGAAAAGGTAATTAATGCGGCCAAAATCAACAGAGATGTGGCGTTCCAGCTAGCTGTAGCCGCTTCAAAGGTTTGGTTTAATTCGGGTAATCTCATTATGAGAATAATAAAGCCGTTTAAAAGCAGGTTTGTTACGATCATGACCGAGATGGTAAAACCCTCTGAATACGTCAGTAATGCGGTGGCAAGATAACAGCAATAGGCTGCGAGAATGTAAGCACTGACTAAGATCACTAAGGGGATGACACCGTTGTAAATGGGTGTACTCACAATAATAACTAACATACCGAGCACCAGAATCAGCCAAGGTACAAAATATAAGACCAAATTTGATAATAGTTTGGCAAAGGCATAGTCTTGCGGCGTTACGGGTAGGCTTAAAATAAAGGGTAGGGTTTGCTCTTTCTTTTCATTTACGATGGATTCGATTGCTGAACGGGCCCCTATTACAATTAACAAGGTAATCATCAGGATCGCGGCAATATTGAAGGTGATCGCTGTCGCCATGCCCATGATGCCAAGAGTCACAATGCCTGCGAGCATATAAGCAGCAATGGATTTTTTCATTAATGCCCAGTCTTTCATTACTAGGTGTTTTATCATTTGGCTGTTGTGTATTGTCGTTGTCATTTTATACCTTCCTATCGGCTGCGTTTTACATTGGCGACAAAGATTTCTTCGAGCGACATGCGGTGCTGTTCTAGTACGCTAAAACCGGCTTCTTGCAGTTGCTTGGCATAGCCTTCTGACCATTGATCAGTCACTACTTCAGCGATTTGGCCATGACGTATTATACTGACGGCTCCAACGACCGATTGGCTTGCAGTATCCTTAACTTGGCATCTGAATCGGCCCCAACTTTCTAAGTATGATTCTTTGTCTTGTAAGGCTAATAACTTACCTTTGTCTAGAAACGCAATTTGGTCTGAGAGTTTTTCGATGTCATGGGTATTGTGTGAGGAAAACAGTACGCTGCGTTCGTCATCACGCAGGATGTCAGCTAGTTCGCTTATCACCTCTTCACGGGCTACCGGATCAAGACCGGTAGTGGGCTCATCCAGCACTAACAGTTTTGGTCTTCTGGCCAGTACTAATAACAAACAGGCTTTAACACGTTGGCCATGAGATATGCCTTTAATTTTCTGATCGGCAATTAAGTCAAAGCGCTTGAGTAAGTCTTTGGCATAGGCTGAGTCAAATTTAGGGTAAATGCTTTGAACAAAATCCATATGCCATTGAAGGGTCTGGCTTTTGTATAAACGCATATCGTCTGAAGCAAAACCGATATCGTATTTGGCTTGTACTTGTTGACTGGGCAGGTCGTAACCCAGCGCTTTTACTTCACCTGCGTTGGCTTTAACTAAACCCATTAGAATACGAATGGTTGTAGACTTGCCCGCTCCGTTAACACCCACTAAACCCATAACTTGCCCTTGCAATAAGCTCAAATTAAGGTTCTCCATACTAAAATGCGGATAGCGAATCGATACGTCGCGCATTTCAAATGCATAGTTTTGCATGATTATTCTCCCAGCTTTTATTCCCTACTTAGGGGATTTGTGCTCACCTAAGTGTTGTTTTACGCAAGTGATGATGTCGTCATCACTCAACTGCAATTGTTTGGCAAGATTGATGGATTCTGCCAAGTGTTGTTCAAATTCTTGTTTTCTAAGTTCTTGATTTAGCTCGCTATTGGTCGATACATAGGAGCCTTTCCCGGGTTGGGTTACGATAACCCCAGCGCGTTCTAACTCTAAATAAGCCCGCTTAACAGTGATTACGCTGACCTGTGTGCTAGCCGCTAGCTCTCTAATTGATGGCAAGGGCATATCTGCAAGCCAATCGCCGACCATTACTTTGCTGGTGATCTGCTCCACAATCTGTAAATACATCGGTTTTTTATCAGTTGAGGATAGAAACAGTCCAAAAGTCATAGACTTCCCTATTAAGTGTTATTCTGTATATATACAATATGCACAGTATATACACATGTATACACAGTGCAATAGGGTGAGTAAAAAATAAGCACAAATTTAGGATTTGTTGTAGGAGCTGCCGGTGACCGGCGCGGCCGTAACGGATGTTATCAGCTGCGAACAATCAACCTCGTTGATGAAATAGGCATTTGCTGAAAAATCAACATCTGTGGTTGGCATGTTCGTCCCTGAACAACGCCGGTTACCGGGAACTCCTACAAGGGGGCTCTTGTAGGAGCTGCTTTAGCTGCGAATAATCAACCTTGTTGATAAAATAGGCATGTGTTGTGTAATCAACATCTGTGGTTGGCATGTTCGTCCCTGAACCACGCCGGTTACCGGGAACTCCTACAAGGGGGGATTTGGCAATTGTAGGAGCTGCTTCAGCTGCGAACAATCAACCTCGTTGATGAAATGGGCATTGCTGTGTAATCAACATCTGTGGTTGATTTTTGTTCGTCCCTTGTAGGAGCTGCTCCGTAACGGATGTTATCAGCTGCGAACAATCAACCTCGTTGATAAAATAGGCATGTGTTGTGTAATCAACATCTGTGGTTGGCATGTTCGTCCCTAAAGGAACTCCTACAAGGGGGGATTTGGCACTTGTAGGAGCTGCTTCAGCTGCGAACAATCAACCTCGTTGATAAATGGACATTCGTTGAAAAATCAACATCTGTGGTTGTTTTGTTCGTCCCTGAACAACGCCGGTTACCGGGAACTCCTACAAGGGGGGGATTTAGCACTTGTTGGAATTGTGCGGAACGGTAATGCCGATAGGGCTTTGCCAACTGTTAAAAATTTGGCCTAGTGCTTGTTGACTAGGCCTTTATTTTATAGGGTTTAAGGCTTGAAGCCGAAGAGGCGCTTATCTATGATTTCTTGGACGATTTCTTCTGGTAGGGCTTTTTCCCATTCGCCGCGTCCGTTTTTCAATTGCTTGAGCACTTCGCGAGAATAGATTTTAAACAGATTTACGTCACTGCTTTCAATGCCGGCTAGGAAGCCATTTTCCAGCAAGTGGCGGTAGAGAAAACGCAGGTGCTCTTGCACTTTCACGGCGGTGAAGTCGCTCAGCTCGCCATCGGCAGTTAACTCTGGATAAATGAACAAACGGGTATTATCTGGGAAGAGTTTACCAAAGCCTTCTAATATTCCGCCTTCTACGCCACGGTAAGTATCTTCATCAAAAATCTGTTTGATATTAACCATACCCACCACGATGCCGATTTGCATTTTGGTGTATTGGCGAAAGTAAGCCCGTAGTGAGAAATAACGGGTGTAATCCGAAACCATCACGTTGTAGCCCAACAAATTCAGTAATTGAACGCGTTGAATTATATCTTCTTCAGGCACTTTAGCATCTTGCCCTTTGGCGTCATTTAATGAAATTTCGGCAATGGCGATGGTGTTTTTTTCGTTTACATCGGTCAGTTCATAAAATGATTTTTTACCTTGCTCAATCATGTCTATATTGAGTTTGGTTACCGGCCTGAATGAACCTCGAATAGTCAGCACATTCTTTTTATAAAGCATTTCTGCAGGCACCGAGATTGAACCATCTGGGCGGAACATGATTGCGCGGGTTTTCCAGCTTCTGATCAAATGCAAGTTGATGGCGCGGTTATCGATGTCTTCAAAATAGGGGCCAAGAAACTCTATGGAGTCAATTTCTATGCGACCAGCTTTAATGTTATCAGTGAGTGAATCGATGATTTTTTTAGGATCTTCAAAATAATAATAAGCCGCATAAATTAAGTTAACACCTAGCACACCGAGCGCTTGTTGCTGTGCTTCTGCATTATCATCAAGCATACGTGCGTGAATTTTTATATTGGACGGTTCGGCGCCAGGATACATCTGAATACGAATACCACACCAAGCATGACATTCATTTTGACGATTAAAACTTTTGGCGGCTACCGTGGCCGCATATGCGAAATAACGTGAAGACTTTGAACGAATATCGCCAACACGCTCTAAAACCAAATCAAATTCTTGGTGCATCATGGCTTTTACGCGGGCTTTACTGACGTAGCGGCCGTCTTCTTGTACGCCGTAAATGGCATCAGAAAATTTCATATCATAGGCTGACATGGTTTTAGCTATGGTGCCGGCAGCAGCCCCTGCAATAAAAAATTGCCTAGCGACTTCTTGGCCTGCACCTATCTCAACAATAGTCCCATACTTTTTTTCATCTAAGTTTAAACGTAGGGCTTTTTGCGACGTAGTGCGTTCGCTGACATTTTTATCTTTGTCCATGTTGATTCCTAGTGCGAAAGTATTGACGATGAAGTTACCATTGTAGCGCTAAATAAACCGATCAATAAATCTAATTTTTGACTAATACATTGAATATGAAAGGTAAAACCATCGACGAGTGGATAGCGTTGAGTTGCGCGCGAATGCAAAAGCAAAAGTGAGCCATCACAGCCATCGATGATGGGGGGGAATTGTAGGAGCTGCCGGTGACCGGCGCGGTTCAGCTGCGAACAATCATCCTAGTTGATAAATAGACATTGGTTGTGCAATCAACATCTGTGGTTGATTTGTTCGTCCCTAAAGGGACTCCTACAAGGGGGAGTTGGCACTCGTAGGAGCTGCTCCGTAACGGATGTTATTAGCTGCGAAGCTTTTAATTAAAACAATCATCCTCGTTGATAAATAGACAATGGTTGTGTAATCAATATTTGTGGTTGATTCTTTCGTCCCTTGTAGGAGCTGCCGGTGACCGGCGCGGTTCAGCTGCGAAAAATCAACCATACATTCATAAATGGATATTGAATGGTAAATCAACATTTGTGGTTGATTTTTTCGTCCCTAAAGGAACTCCTACAAGGTGACGATCTGTTGTAGGAGCTGCTCCGTAACGGATGTTATTAGCTGCGAACAATCAACCTAGTTGATAAATGGACATTGGATGGTAAATCAACATTTGTGGTTGATTTGTTCGTCCCTGAAGGAACTCCTACAAAAGGGGGGAGCTCGCACCTATCTTTTCCTCAACAATGTGCCAGTTTGGGGCTGGGTTTTATGCCTAAAATTAAGCCGGTTTTGTCGAACATCAAAGCGACATGGTCGCCGGTTTTGAAGGTGCCTTCAATTTGGTGAATATTGCGCAGGGCAGTAATAAGATCTTGCGACACTTTTACCACTTGCTGATCGCAGGTTTGTAATTGCCAGCCGTCATCGGTTTGCTGCAATATCGCCTGTTTTTGGTGGTGGAAGGCTAGGATCTCTCGCTGCGACAAATATTCGTTATAGTGTTTGGCGTAGCGTTCTGATATGGCGTCTGATTGTTTACTGGGCGCTAGTGAGTGCAACTCGATGCTGGTGTAGTGAGTTGAAGCAATTTGTTGCTCCATCGATTGCCATGAATAATGGTGCCAAAATACCAGTCCACAAAGTAATAAGGTACTAGCTGCGACAGCGACATGGGTGATGCGTCGCCAAATCTGCTGGTTACTGAGTAAAGTCTGATGTTTGGCCAGAACCTGACGTTTGATGCCGGCAGGCGCGACATGTTGTGCTTTGCGCTGCTGGTATAAACGGTCTAGCGTTTCATCTGAGTATTTATCGGAATTAGGCATGATTGTCCTCGATGATAGGTTTAAGTTGCTCACGTAAGTTATCTTTGGCGTAACGTAAGCGGCTTTTAACCGTTTCAATATTGGTATGGGTGATGCTAGCGATGTCTTCTAAGCTAAAGTCTTCTTGTTGTAAACAAAAAGCCTCTCGTTGGGCAAAAGGTAATTGTTGCAAGGCCCCATTAAAACGCTGTAATAATTCACCCTCTAATGCTTGGGGTGCTTGCTCGGCGCACAAGGTATCTAAGTCATCGCTGGTATTCTTTTGTTTGCGGTATTCATCAATCAGCAGATTTCTGGCTAGGGTAAACAGCCACGCTTTAAATAAACCCGAGTCACGGTAGAGATGTTTCTTTTCGATGACTTTGAGCCATGTCATTTGGCATATATCTTTGGCTAATGTGGGCTCTGACAGGGTTAACATAAAATGATAGAGATCATTGCCACACACATCATATAACTTGCTCAGTAAGATAGTGTCGCCGCTACTGGCGTAACGAAGCATAAGCGCTTCATTACTCCAGTGGGTATCGACCGAAAGACGGTTTAACCAGGTTTTTAATGACAAGCCAATACTCATTGCTACTCCTTGAATATGATTATTTTGCCTGTGTGCTTATCTATTTATTGAGCGAGTTTAAAATCAAGTACCACCATCATGCCATCTTGGGCTTGTGGAACGCCAGCAACAATTTGTGGTTTATATTTCCATTTGCTTAAAGCGCGTTTTGCTTCTCGGTCGAATATACGACTCGGCTCAGACTCTAACACTTGAACATTTTCGACTTGGCCAAGTACATCGATAGAAAACAATAATTTAACCCATCCTTCAATACCATCGCGAGCGGCTTGTGCTGGGTATTTTGGCTCCATTCTTACGATGGGACGGGCATCACCTTCTCCTGGTGACATTTGCGTGCCAATGCCTAAACCAATCGGACCTATATTCACATCGGGTATATATTTAGCGATTAAGCCCGTGTTGTCGGGGGTGTCTTCAATAACCCGAGTGTCTATTTTAGGGATGGGTTTGATTTCTGGCTTAGGTGCGAGCTTCGGACGCACGATTGTTTGCGGCTCATCAATGTTTTGTAGAAAGGTCACAACGGTTGGTTGTTCAGGTTTAACAATTGAAACTGTATTGTTGGCGATCAATTTTTGCATCATCACAAATAGACCGAAGGTAACGGTTAATGCGATGCATACGGTCACGGCGATTTTAGTAAAAGAAATAGTGGTTTGTGGCAGTGCTAGGCTTGCGTTCATGGTTTTCTCCTGTGGTTTGTAGGAGTAACGGTGTTGAAAGTCAAAAGGGGTTAAATAAAAAAAGATAGTTTGAGTTTGGAGGCAAAGAGTAAAAGCAATTTAAGCACAGAGGGCACCGGGTGCCGCGCACCAAGGCGCATACCTTGTAGGAGCTGCCGGTGACCGGCTCAGTTCAGCTGCGAACCGTGGTGATTAATGGACATTGTGATATCAAATTAACATCTGTGGTTGTTTTGTTCGTCCCTAAAGGAACTCCTACAAGGGGGCTCTTGTAGGAGTTTGCTCCCCAACGGAGTTGCCGTAACGGATGTTATTAGCTGCGAATAATCAACCATCATTGTTAAATTGATATTTAATGGTAAATCGACATCTGTTGTTGTTTTGTTCGTCCCTAAAGGAACTCCTACAAGGGGGGATTTGGCACTTGTAGGAGCTGCTTTAGCTGCGAAGCTTTTAGCTGCGAATAATCAACCATCATTTTTAAATGGATATTGAATGGTAAATCGACATCTGTTGCTGTTTTGTTCGTCCCTAAAGGAACTCCTACAAGGGGGGATTTGGCACTTGTAGGAGCTGCCGGTGACCGGCGCGGCCGTAACGGATGTTATTAGCTGCGAACAATCAACCATCATTGATGAATGGAAAATGGTTGTGAAATCAACATCGGTGGTAGATTTTTCGTCCCTAAACAACTCCGTTGTGGCCACGCCGGTTACCGGGAACTCCTACACAAAAAAAAAGGGTTACAAATATATAATTTCTTTGCGGGTTGGGACCATCTTGGCTAATAATTTATTTTGAATTGGGTGGGGGATGTTGGCTTTGGTCATGGCGGCGATGAATAAGTCTACGCCGAGGTTAAAATCGCTTTCGGTGATGTTCATGCCGGCGTGTACTTGTTCCATGGTATCGCCGGTGTATTCGCAGGGGCCGTTGGCTAATAGACATAGGTGTTCATTCAGTTTTTCTCGGAAACGTTCGATGTCAGATTCTGCGAAATAACGAAACATCGTGTCGTTAAACTCTATTTCGTGAATAAAATTATCGACGATAGTGGCAACGGCTTGTTGTCCACCTAGTTCGGCATAAAGAGTGGTTTTTGTGTTAGCACAACTAGATAAGGCACTTAACAGGATAAATAGGCTGAATAATTTTTTCATGGTGTTACCACAACTGTCCGTTAAAAGAGAGATAAAGACCTGACTGTCCTGGTGCGCCTGCAATAGAGCCTAATTTTGCCCAAGCCAAGGTTAAGTTGAAATCTTTACTGGGGATATAACTGACAAAATAGTCGGTCCAATCATCTTCGCCGAGACCAAGATTATCGGGTTTTTGTCGGTACTCAACGCCCACTGCTATATTGCGCGAAAATAGGATCCCTGCTGAGGCCTCTAACATCAACTCGTAATCGTTATTTTGCACACCACCAAACCCCAAAATTCCCATTTGATTGGCTTTAGTCGCTCGTGCTGTGATATTCCACACCGCGTTATAGCCGGCAATCGCGCCAAGGTGAACCTTAGTGGCGGCTACATAAAAATCGGTGCCATTACTGCTATTTTCTGCACCCACTGAGCTTGCTACCGCAGAGTCTTCAAGTTGTTTATATTGCATACCAACACTGACTTGTGGCCAAGTTGAATAGACCACGTCGCCACATACACGGTATTTTAGTCCTAGGATATTCTGTTTAATTTCAACGCCGGCGCCTTTAATTTCAAAACGTTGTTGGGCGATACTGACTTCTAAGGTGTCGTAAAATGAGACATTGGCCGCAAACATTACCAAACGAAAATCATCAACATCTACCTGCGTGGCTGTGGCGCTGGCCGATATTTGGTCACGGCTGTCATAACCGGAAATAGTTGCCCAAGGCACGATACCGCCGCCGCCACTGCCTTCGACTTGGGTGAGTCCTGCGGTACCAATTAATTTACCATCCGCGGCCAAAACACTCATCGATAGGCCCAACAATGCAGCGGCGCAGATAAAAGTTTGGGTTAAGCCTTTGAGTGAGAAGATGCTCATGAGTTTTCCAGCCAATCTTGATTTATATTGGTTTGATACCAGTCGAGCAAGGCCGCAACGGGTATCGGTCTACAAATATGGTAGCCTTGAGCATATTCGCAGCCCCACTGTTGTAATAAATTAAGGGTTGCTTGGTTCTCAACCCCTTCAGCAACCACATCCATGCCAAAACTTTTCGCTAGTTTTAGAACGGTTTGCACGATATTTTGATCACCCACTTGGGTATTTAATTTGAGGATAAAACTTTTGTCTACTTTTAAGGTATCCACGGGTAAATTTTTCAAATAAGCCATGGATGAATAACCTGTACCAAAGTCATCAATGGCTAAGATAAAGCCATATTCTCTGAAAGCAGACAGATGTTTAATGGCTTTTTCAGGATCTTTTACTACGTCACTTTCGGTAATTTCAAAGGACAAGACGCTGCGTGGTAAGTTATTTTGCTCGAGCAAGTTAACCACATAGGGCAATAGATCTTCGTTCATGACATCGTTTGCCGACAAGTTGATAGCAATGCACAAATCTATGCCAGCCTGTTGAATGAGCAGGGCATCGCTAATGGCACGATTGATCACCCATTCGGTTATTTTATCAATGAAACCGGCTTGCTCAGCAATGTTGATAAAGTCTTCAGGTGAGACAAAGCCAAGAGTTGGGCTATTCCAGCGAATTAATGCCTCAACACTTTTTATTTTATTGGCACCAATATTCAGTTTGGGTTGGTAAGACAAACTGAGCTCTTGTTGTTCACTGACCAGGACTTTTTTAAGCTCAACGATAATGGATAAACGGCGCAGATATCGCTCTTCTATAGCGGGGTCAAAGTTGAGGAGTAATTGGCGGGTAATCTGCGCCTCATCCAAGACAATGTTCATACGTCTGAACAATAGTTGCGCGGAACCGGCTTGCTCTGGACAATGAATAATACCGATGGCCACTTTTAAATTAATCACAACCCCAACATCATCAATCGGTTGTTCTAGGCTTAGTTTGAGTGCGCTTAGCTGCACTGGTGTTTGCACTTGGTCAGGGATCCACAGCAACTCACCGCCGGTTAAGCGAGCGGCTAAACCGCCGAGCTCAGCGACTCTTGAGGCAAGAATTTTAAGGCATACATCACCACTTTGATAACCAAAAATGTCGTTGATACCCCGAAAACCAAAAATGTTAATACCGATGGCTTGAAACTCGTCCTTGAGTTTTAGTTTGTCATCAACCAATTGTTCAATGTGGTAACGGTTATTCACGCGGGTAAGCAAGTCGTGGTTAGCTTGGAATATGATTTTTGATTCCCTTGCCTGGATGTTGTCTTGCATCAGGGCAAAGGCAGACGACAGTTCTTGAACTTCCGCTAAGTCTTGTTGTTCACTGACTAAATTTTGTTGATAGTTGCCGTGGGAAATACGATTAGCAATCTGGGCTAGGTTGCCCAAGGGTTTAGATAGGCGACGTGAAAACAGCGCGGCAAATATCAAGGCAATTAGCATCGACAAAAACGCCACGATTGAAATAGTCACTTGTAATTGGTTAAATTCTGAAAAAATTTGTTCGGCATTTTCTGATAGTACGGCCCATACCGTTTGGTCATCCAGTTGTGACAGAGAAAACTGCTTAGAGATATAGGCGTGTTTTTTTAACAGCACCGTTTCAAACCAACTAAATTCCGCCTCTTGCTGATTTAAGGCTTCAGCTTGAGCGTCTGGTGCCAAGGTAGATTCGGAAAAAATCACATTTTCGCCTTGCCTGACCTGTAAGCTTATTTCTAATTGAGTAATCTTTTTTAACTGGGTCAGTAGCTCTGACTCCAATTCAAATCCAACAACGGTCAAGGCGATAGGTTTTGGTGTATCAACAGTCAGAATAATAACCTGATACAGTTTACCGCCAATTAACATTAAGTTGGAACTGCCACCCTCTTGCAGGGTAGTTTGAATCAATTCAGGGTAGGGAAAAGGACTACCCTGGGGCAGTGCTTTAGCAGTACTGGCGGTTAAATTGCCATCTAAGGAGACTAAGGCCATCAGATCAGCATCAATTCTGTTACCGTGATTTTGCAAAACACTTTGGATGGTGGCTCCGTCGTTGGTCGCAACCGCGGTTCTAAAGGCAAAGTCTAAGGTTAGGGCATTGGCACTTATATACAGTTGTTGTTCGCGACTGCCGAGTACTTGTTGTAATACACCTTGGGCAACATTGAGATTGCGATTGAGTTGTTTTTGCGCATGACTTGAGGTGGTTGCCCACATACTGACAAGCACGCCTACAGTAATAAAAAGTACTGTACCAACGACTAATCTAAATATACTTTTATTGAGGGTAATTGCGGCCATTAATTAAATTTTTTCTTAAATTTAGAGGTACTGTTTTGTTGTACTTCTGTATCTGTTTGCTCAAGCAACATGTCTAAGGTAATCGGGATAACATTGCTACCGGGTAAGGGGCTCAGTTTGGCAATACTCACCGTATCACGTTGGCTGTTTTGCGTGGATAGATTAGCATGCCAAATAGTTATTTGATCACTTCCTGCGGGTAAGTCTACTTGCCCCAATGCATCACTGACAAAGGTTTGTTCATTTTTGGCTACGTAGATGTAACCCACCATATTGTCATGAATATTACAGCCAAGCACTACAATACCAGGGCGTTCAAATACAATAGGTTGTGTCACCGCACCCTTGAATAGTTTGATTTCAAAGGGTTTTGCGGCGGAAAAACTATAAACATGATGACGAATATCGTCACTGTTTGGAAAACTTACGCGTTGCCCTTCTTGGATAACCAGCACCCGAGGATAAAATTGTTTGCTTATTTGGTCCATGATTGCCACTTCATCGGTGGCCGAAGAGGAGGAGCTGTCGGGCATTGCGATCCCGACTACGGCATCGGTGATGGGCTTGCCTGCTTTGTCTAGCAATACAATGGATTGTGCATTCACTACTGCGACACTAAGCATTAAAGAAGTGATAAATAAAGTGGGCTTTAAGCTACGGCTAAGGAAAGTTATACCGTTACCTATGTTGAATGCGATGCTTTGACCCAGACTACAGTTATTTTTCATTATATTTTGGCTGTTTTTCTTAATCACTACCGCATCCTACATGATAGGATCGCAGTTATACAAGCCTGTTAAAATAATCCTGACACATAATGATTATCCTTATTTGTCGGGCTTAATTATTAACAAGACCAAGATAGCGACGTTTGGCTTGAAATCAGGTCGCTTGAACAAGCAAATTTCATTTTTATAAGTGATTAGATTTAAGGGTTAATCAGTGGATTTAGTGTTTAGTATTGTTAACAATCAGTTTTTTCTTACTTTTTTCATCCCCTTCGTGGCGCTGACTATTAAATATACCTTGGTGAGTTGGTGTCGTCGCCGTGCTAAAAGCAAAGATGATGACAAGCGCGACTTAATTAATAATATTAAAAACTTTATTAATTTTACCCTGATTGTTTCTTTGTTGGCGGTTTGGGCGCCAGAATTACAAAAATTCGCCCTATCGATCGCAGCCTTTGCGGTGGCTATTGTGCTTGCTACCCGCGAATTTATTCAGTGTGTTATTGGTTTTTTCTATTTACTGTCGACTCGCCCGTTTCGCATTGGTGATTGGATAGAGGTTGAAAATCAAGTGGGTGAGGTTTCTGCTACCGATTGGATCAAAACCACCCTGATCGAAGTGGCGCCACAAACTTATCAATACACCGGAAAAACGCTTTTTATTCCGAATAATAAGTTGATTGCTAGCCCGATTAAGAATTTCAATTTTCTAAAACGTTATGCCTCACATAAATTTTCGATTACCCGCGACCAAAGTGTTAATCCTTATGTTTTTTTGGCCCAACTGCAGGAAAATGCCCAAGAATATTGTGCCGATTTTTATGAGGTAGCTGCACGCTATAATCAAATGATTGAACGGCGTTTAGATGTCAATATTACTGGACCCGAGCCAGAAATTACCGTAACGACTTCGAATGTAGGTGATACGGTGGTGACTTTTACCTTATTTTGCCCCACGCAACGGGCGGCAGAACTTGAACGAGCATTGACCACTGATTTCATGAATTTATGGTTTGAACAACGTAAGCAAGCACTTACTCTTTAAGCTTTTTTGATAGCTAATACTGATAGGTGATGGCCCTTAGGTTGAAAGGCTAATACTCCAACTCCAATCCCAGCGGTGACAAGGTAATCGCGATGGGTTCGTTGCTGAGCAAGTTGAGGTCGAGTTGCTCAAAGTCGAGTAAAATGATGGGTGGCAGCGAGCGACTAATTGATTGCTTGACCACTTTAACCGCTTCTGTTGAATCAGACATATTATTTTGGGTGATAAAAAATTCATCCAATTGTGGACGATCAAATCGCAAGGTATTACTGACTGGTTGAAATGTGGCAGTGTCTTTAATCAGTCCATTGGCTTCCAAGCTCTGCCCTTGATACGTGACTTTGACTTGCAGTTTTATTTCAATTTCATTGTCAAGGTATCTAACGATAACCTTAGGATTATAAAAGGTCGCTTCGACGTCATCGTATTGGCGAACGATAGGAAAACGTTGCTGGATTTGCTTATTAAGTTGAACGGCCGTTACGGTAAATTGTTCTGCGTATGATATTGAGCTATTCAGCAGCAAATAAACTAATACACTACCGAGTAAATATTTCATTGCTACGACTTTATCCTCTTATGTTAAACCTAACGCGTGCTAATCACTGAAAAAGCACTTTTAATTATAGTAATAAGCTAGCACCATACTCATCATTTTAATAGTGATTTGAACGTGTTTACTTTGCACTACTAGCAAGTAAATGTAGAAATCGTAAGGAAAAGTAATGCCCGATACTTCCAGTGACAAAATATTTGTGGCAGGCCCTGATGGCCTGCTTTGGTGTTATATTATAGAGCCAGGAAAGACCAGTCAGTGTTGCTCATTTGAAGAGCTTTTAGCCTATCGTGGTCAGGGTTTTACCTGGATACATATGCAAAGCGACGAAGTTGAATCAGGCCTGACGCTGAGTCGTTTGGGGCTTAACAAGCCGCAAATAGATGCCCTTTGTGCCCTTGATACTAGACCCAAAGCGCAACAGTTTGACGATGGCATGTTGGTTTACCTGCGGGGCATCAACCGTAATCCTGAAGCTGATCCTGAAGACATGGTGTCGCTGCGCATGTGGGTGAAAGAAAATCAAATCATCTCATTGCGGCGCAAAGACCGGCGTTTATTGTCGATTTTAGATGTAAAAGAAAACCTTGAACGGGGCTTGGTACTTAATTCGCCAAATGAGCTGATGTTAAATATAGTGCGCCGCGTCACTGATCGTATCAGCGATACAGTAGATGAACTGGATGATGAGCTCACACAGTTCGAAGCCTTAGACGTACCGCAACATGAATCCCGCATTCGTTTGACGTGTGCAAGACGACAAGCGGCGGCTATTCGACGTTATCTGGCTCCTCAGCGGGATGCGCTTGATGCCATTACACGCATTTCTAAACATCTTAGTGATGAACAAATTCATAATCTGCGCCTCGAATACGATCGTATGACACGTTATGTGGAAGATTTAGACCTAGCCAAAGAACGCGCCATGGTGTTGCAAGATGAATTACGTAACCGCATTGCTGAACAACAAGGTATGCGCATGTACGTCTTGTCGCTGGTCACCGCCATCTTTCTACCGCTATCATTTTTAACCGGTATATTTGGCATGAATGTCGCCGGCTTACCCGGCACCGAAAACCCCATAGCGTTTACTTTGTTAGCTTTTAGCATGGTCGCCATTGCCATCGGTATTGGTGGCTACATGGTTTGGAAAAAGTGGATGTAAACAGGTTTTGTAAAAGGCCCTGGTCACCGGAGTTGGGGCCGAAAAATCAACAACAAATGTTGATTTTACAACAAATGCCCCCCTTGTAGGAGTTCCTTTAGGGACGAAAAAATCAAACACAGATGTTGATTTCTCAAACGATGTCCATTTCATCAACGAGGTTGATTGTTCGCAGCTAAAGCAGCTCCTACAAAAGCCCCCCCCTTGTAGGAGTTCCCGGTAACCGGCGTTGTTTAGGGACGAATAAAACAACAACAGATGTTGATTTCCCTGCACTGCCCCTCTATCAACCACCGATGTTGATTTACCATCAGCGTCTATTTATCAACTAGGATGATTGTTCGTAGGTAAAAGCTTCGCAGCTGAAGCAGCTCCTACAAGTGCCCTCCTCCTTGTAGGAGTTCCCGGTAACCGGCGTTGTTTAGGGACGAACAAATCAACAACAGATGTTGATTTCATAACCAATTCCAATTTATCAATGTATGGTTGATTTTTCGCAGCTGAAGCAGCTCCTACAAGCCCCCCTTCACACCGAACCTTTGGCGCATTCTTTATCGAGGTAATCGCTGTCGATATTAAATTGGCTTTGCAAGGTAGTGTAAACCGCGTCTGTTATTGCTTTTCCGGTGAGCTTGTCTTGGAGCCAGATATAACTTTTTCCGTCTTTGTCACGTCGTTGAATGGTGACAATTTGTCCGGCAGTTAAGGGGGCTTTGAGCATGATATAACTCCCTTGTCTGACGATACCGCCCCATTGTGTGCGATTTCTCAGGGCTGGGTTCATGTATGAATAATCGACGACTCGGATAAAAATGTCATGTGCTGCGGGTGAGAGGTTGCGATCAATTTCGGTGTAAGGGGCGAGATGCCGCTTGAAACACATTAGCTGCGCGACTTTTGTACCACTGTCGCTGTCTTGTTTAAAATTAATGAGGGTAGCGGAGTTGGCTTTAAGTTGTTCATTCCCCTGTAATCCTGCGCAACTCGATACACTTAGCGCCAGTGCTGCACTTATTATCAGTTTCCCTATCTGCATGTGATTGTTCCTTTTGTGGGTAATAGCGTTGTTGCACTCATTGATGGTTAATGTTTATCAAGATGAATGGCGCTTAGACTCAAGCTTAAAATACGTTATTTGCAACACGACTGACAAGCCTAAGTTCAACGAGACTTGTTGCGCTTAAAGGCAAACTTGGTTTCTTGTTTTTTACCATCGTCGTCGATAACAACAAAAACATGCAACTCGTCTGGGCTAACTAATTGATAAGTATAGCCATCAAAATAGGCGATATTTTTTTCAAGTTTAACCAGTTTAAATTCCATATATTGATCTTTTTCTTCCCAGCCCTTCAGGTCAGCTGAAAAATGTTTTAAGCGCAAGACTAGGCTGTTGTTTTGTTCAAACAGGGTAATGATTTCGTAAAAGTTTACCTGCTCGTCAGCGGCAAATTTAAAACTGGCCATCATGCTACCCGCTAGTGGAGCTGACCAAATTTCTTCTGCTTGGCCTCCCCATATTTCACCTTGCCAATATCCTTGCAGCCAACTGATATCACCTATTTTAGCCTGAGGAGAACCCTCTGATGCTTGGTAAGAATAGGTATTGGGAAATTGAGACGCGGCAAACAGTGTGTGGCTGAATACTAAACTTAGTAGAGTAAAAACAAGGATATGAACGTGTTTTAAAGGTGGTTTAATCATGCGCATTATATTTCCTTAGTGTTGCTTAGCTTTAATGTACAAACGAAGTGACGTATTTTCGACATAGCACTAGTTAAAATAAAACTAGCATTGCACCGAGTAAGTGTATTCAATTGTTAATAAATTGTAGGTTAAACTTTCTCGCTAAACTAGGTAGAAATAAGTATGGAAACACTATTATCACCCACTGACGGTGGTTATTTATTGCTGGTGGCCTTGGCTGCTGTTGCTGCTTTATTGTGGCTGATTGTATTTGTTAGATTACACGCTTTTGTTGCCCTTTGCTTAGTCAGTTTAGCAACAGCCTTGGCTGCAGGCATCGCTATAGATGCTGTTGTGCCCACCTTATTATCTAGTTTTGGCGGTACTCTAGCTTCAGTTGCATTGCTCGTAGGTTTGGGGGCGATGATTGGTAAATTGCTGGAGGCCTCGGGCGGGGCGCAAGTATTGGCGGATAAATTAATCAGTTTGTTTGGCCCAAGTAAGGCGCCACTGGCTCTTGGGGTTGCGTCTTTATGTTTTGGCTTTCCGATCTTTTTCGATGCTGGTTTGATCGTGATGATGCCGATTATTTTTAGTGTTGCGCGGCGTTTTGGTGGTTCGATTTTAACTTATGCCTTGCCTGCTGCGGGTGCGTTTGCAGTCATGCATGCCTTTGTGCCGCCTCATCCTGGACCTGTAGCCGCGGCTAATTTTCTCGGCGCTGATATGGGCTTGTTATTGTTAGTGGGCTTACTGATTGCGATACCGACTTGGTATTTAGGAGCTTATCTTTTTGGTCTGTATGCCGGTAAAAAATTCTTAGTTAATATACAAAATACTCTTTTTCAACCGAGTGCTGATGATCCCTCTTTACCTTTGCCGGCTTTTTCTCAAGTCATCATTATCTTGTTGTTGCCCATCTTGTTGATATTTCTCGATACGGGTTTAAATACCTTACTCTTGGCTGGGGTTATTGAGAGTGACTCAGTTTTAATTGATACGTTACGCCTCTTGGGTAAAACCCCTGTCGCTCTGCTCATTACCTTAATCATGTGTTTATTAGTATTTCGTGCACGATTTGGTATGAAAAAAATGGAACAGATATGCAGTGATTCATTAGCGCCGATATGTGGCGTAATTTTAGTCACGGGCGCTGGTGGGATGTTCGGGGGCGTGCTACGTGCGAGTGGCATCGGTGACGCCTTAGCGGCCCTATTAAGTGATATTGGATTACCTCTTATCGTTGCTGCCTTTGTGATTTCTGCTTGTCTAAGGGTTGCCCAAGGCTCAGCTACGGTGGCCTTAACCACCACGGCTGCACTAATGGCGCCTACTGTCTTG
The DNA here is from genome assembly GCF_040012495.1 of Paraglaciecola sp. 25GB23A. NCBI lineage: Bacteria > Pseudomonadati > Pseudomonadota > Gammaproteobacteria > Alteromonadales > Alteromonadaceae > Paraglaciecola > Paraglaciecola sp. 25GB23A. The sequence continues at coordinate 262,295 of NZ_JBDYKM010000004.1, read as the reverse complement.
CAAACTACCGGACTGTCGCCTATAGATTTGTGCTGTATTGTTATCGCTATCGCGGGTGGTGCAACGGTATTGTCGCATTTTAATGATTCGGGCTTTTGGCTGGTCAGCCGCCTGTTTAACATGGATGAAAGCACCACACTGAAAACGTGGACAGTAATGGAAACATTATTAGGCACCATTGCTTTTGTCATCGCGTATTTAATAAGTTGGGTATTTTAGGGGGTAGGTGCTAGTTGCTAAGTGCGGGGTGCGAGTAAGAGCTTTTTACCAACGAGGACAATGGGTGCTGCGCATTGGGTGTCGCACATCGGTGGTCGGTATGTTCAGCTGCGAAGAATCAACCATCATTGATAAATGGACGCTGATGTTAAATCAACATCTGTTGTTGATTTGTTCGCAGCTAAAGCAGCTCCTACAAGGGGGGGGCTTTTTGTAGGAGCTGCCGGTGACCGGCTCAGTTCAGCTGCGAAGAATCAACCATCATTGATAAAATGGATATTGGTTGTGAAATCAACATTTGTTGTTGATTGGTTCGTTCGTCCCTAAAGGAACTCCTACAAAGGGGGGGACTTGTAGGAGCTGCTTCAGCTGCGAACCGTGGTGATAAATCAACCTAGTTGATAAACGGGCAATGGTTGTCAAATCAACATCTTTGCTTGCTCTAAACCCTACTAAGGGCGGTTTTTACGTCCTCTGGGGTCATGGGTATTTTGCGTAAACGAATGCCTACTGCCTGATAGATTGCATTGGCGATGGCTGGTGCAACTGGGGTTGTAGCAGGTTCGCCTAAGCCAGCAGGTGCTGCTGTGTTGGGGATGAACTCAATCTTAACCTCAGGAGTTTGGCTTAAACGTAATGGCGTGTAGGTGTCAAAATTAGCGTCTTTCACCTTGCCATTTACAAACTCGGTACCTTCATACAAGGCCATGGATAAGCCCCATAAAGCAGCGCCTTGGCACTGGGCTTCGGCACCATTGGGATCAACAACAATCCCGGCGTCTACTACAACATGGAGTTTTTGTACCTTAACGATACCGGTACTTTTGTTGACATGTACTTGCACGGCAACCGCAACCCAAGTGGGCATATTGCGTTCTTGACCGAAGGTTGAGGCAAGACCTAAACCGGTATCAGCGGCTTGTGGCTGGCCCCAGCCTATTAGGTCAGCGGCGCGTTGCAATACAGCTGCTTGACGTGCAGCGCCTCCAATAGATATTGGCTCTACACCTGCGTTGCGACCCTCTGCAATCAGCTTATCTAAGCGAAAGGTCAGTGGGTCTGCACCTATATGATGAGCGGCCTCATCCATAAAACTTTCTAGGGCCCAGTTTGTCCAACCGGGGCCAACCGAGCGTAACCAGCCTGGTCTAAAAGACTTATTGGCTAGTTCGTTTGATATAGCTCGAACTTTTTGTGCACCAACGCTATACCAGTGATCTGCTCCTGAAATTGAAAAGGGATCAAATGACTCGCCATTGATACCTTTGGGCATAAACGCCGGTACCATGACTTTGGTGGGCCAGCCTGCTGTTGCATGATGTTCCATCGCACTGACTTTGTTGTCTTGGTCAAAAGCCATTTTAAGCAGTTGCACCGAGGACGAACGTGGGCTGTCAAACTGAAAATCTTCTGTGCGCAACAGCACCATTTTAACCGGTTTACCGCCTAAGGCTTTAGACGCTAATGCTGCCGGAACCGTATAGTCGCCGTTAAGTCTGCGACCAAAACCACCACCGAGTAGATAACTCCGCATGATGATGTCGTTTTCCTTGACCCCTAATGCACTGGCTAGCGAGGGTAGGGTCAACGATTGCCATTGGCAACCAGAATGGATTTCCCACACCTTGTCGCTATTTTGAAAGGCTAGGGCATTGACCGGCTCCATTTGCGCGTGGAGTACGGTATGGGTTGTGTATTCTTGGGTGAGCGTTGAGCTCGCTTGTTCAAAAGCCGCAGCGGTGTCGCTGTTGCCAGTATCGAGGATCGCGCCTTGGCTTGCATCCTGAATTAACTTGCGGCCTTCGGCCATAAAATCTGACTCAGACACATAAGCCGCAGCACCAGCTTGCCAGCTGACTTTGACTTTTTTCGCGGCTTTTTGCGCAGCATAAAAGCTGCTTGCAATCACCATTACCCAACCGGGAACGGTATCGCTAGGATCCTCTAAGATCAGAGTTTGTTGATAGCCTTTTATCGATTTGGCGGCACTATCATCAAGGGTGGATACTTTTGAGCCATTGCGAGTAGGGGGCAGTATTGGGCAACCGTAGACCATGCCCTCGATTTTGGCATCGATACCGAAGATGGCTTTACCATTGGTTTTGTTAGTAATATCTAAAGAGGTAACTTGCTGGCCGACTAAGCTTAAATCTTTGTTAGGTTTTAAGGGTAAGGCCTTAAGTTCTTCTTCGCTAAATTGACGACTGAGCCCTTTGGCGACAAGATCACCATAGCTCAGGGTTTTTGTACCATAGACGACCTTACCCTTTTGTGCTTTACATTTACTGGCAGCTACGCCCCATTGTTTGGCGGCTGCTTCAATTAATGCAGTTTTACCCGCGGCACCGGCTTGACGATAGACGGGCCAGCTTTGCGACACAGACCAACTGCCGCCGGTGACCATATAACCCCATTTTTCATTACTATCAACATGGATAATTTCGATATCTTGCCAATCGGCTTCTAGTTCGTCCGCTAAAATACGTGCGATTGAGGTACCCACATGCTGGCCCATTTCTGCACGGATGATATTAACTTTTATTTTCCCCGCGCTATCAATGGAATACCACAGGGAGGGCTCGTATACGTCTGCTGCACTGGGTAATACCTCACCGTTTGGCGAGGCTGGGTCCATAGCTGCCCAAGAGCGTGGGAAACCAAAACTGACTCCGGTCGCCGTCATCGCAATTAAAAAGCCGCGACGGCTGATGCTGGATGAATCGCCTTGTTTATTGCCTAATTTACGCATGGCTGCTCTCCTTAGTGGCTGGTGCCCCAGTGGCTGCTGCCGCGTCATGGATAGCTTGGCGAATACGCACATAAGTCATGCAACGACAAAGGTTACCGCTCATTACCGCATCTATTTCTTCGTCACTGGGCGAGGGGATATCTTTTAGCAGGGCCGCGGCTTGCATTATTTGGCCTGATTGACAGTAACCACATTGGGGAACTTGCAATTGTTGCCACGCGACTTGTACAGGATGATCCCCTTGCTCAGACAAACCCTCGATGGTGGTAATATTAGCGCCTTCCACAGCGACGACTGGCGTGATACACGAGCGCGTCGCTCTACCACCAACGTGCACAGTACAAGCACCACAGGTGCCTATACCACAACCAAACTTGGTGCCGGTTAAACCTAATTCATCACGGATAACCCATAACAAGGGGGTATCATTTTCCACATCAGCGGTCATCGTTTTACCGTTTAACTTAAATGTTGCCATAATTTGTTTCTCCGCGAACTTACTGTGCAAACTGGGGTTGGTTTCTGACTTCACCCACTTTACTGATTAGATTGGGCCATGCTTTTTCACCGGCTGATTGACGCAGGTAGCCCGCAATTAGCGCAATATCCTCATCACTGAATGCCTCTCGATAGGCTGGCATAACGATGCCCTTAAGACCTTGGTCAGCATGAAAGCCATCCAGGATAACGTTGATTAAATTAGTCGGTTCAGCCAAATGCAATGATGAGCCAAGACTGAGTAAGGGACGACCTTTTACTATATCTTGCCCACTGTAATGACAAGACTGACAAGCAACTGCATACAAATTAGCGCCTTGATCGAGTCGTAAGTCGGGAAGTGTTTGTTGTGCATCGATAGCGCTGATTAATTGTGAGTTGGCGGTAAAATCTTGATCACTATTAACCCCCGCTACATTGGCAAAATAAATACTAATTGCCATCACATCGCTATCACTTAATGCAGACATACCATCGTGCACAACCGGTGCCATTGGACCAGCCGCACTGTCATGATAAGGAGAGTTACCGGTAGTTAAATATTCGAATATATCTTGGGCTCGCCATGGCAAGGGAGCCGGATTAGTTGTGGTTAACGATGGAGCTATCCAGCCATCAATCGCTGCGCCAGCATACATATTGTCGCGTTTTTCAGCGCCCACGGCATTGCGCGGTGTATGACAAGCGCCGCAATGGGATACCCCTTCAGCTAGGTAAGCGCCCCGATTCCACTCAGGTGACTTGGCTGATTGCGCAACAAAGGGAGCGGTATCAGCAAACAGTAATTTCCAGCCTGCCTGTAACCAACGTATGTTGAGGGGAAAGGGAATGGCATTGTCTTTTTTGAGCTGATTAACTGCTGGGATTGAGGTCATAATATAAGCATAAATGGCTTTGATATCGGCATCGCTCATCTTATTAAAATGCTCATAAGGGAAGGCGGGCAATAGATGATGACCATCTTGACTGACACCACTGCGCATTGCTCGCTCGAAAGCTTCTAAAGACCAAGAGCCAATGCCGGTTTCTTTATCAGGGGTGATATTGCTCGTATAAATAGTGCCAAATTCGGTATGCATGGCATAATTTCCCGCATACAACTGACCATCTGCTGGCGTATGACAGGTGCTGCAATAGCCAGCGGCGGCCAGTATTCTGCCCTCGACTATTTCTTCGGAGGTAAATTGGGCATTGTCGGGAGATGAAATCGGCTCGATGGGAGAATGCCAAGCATATAGGCTGAATAAACCCACCCCGGCAATAAGCACTAAACTGACGATAAGACGTTTTTGCATAGTATATAAGCCTTGTTGTGAATAATTTTATTAGTAGACAGGTGGGTATTGACAATTTTATCTGAGCACAAGCAAACGTTACGACGTGATCCTTTGGTTTTATGAGCGAAAACCCAACCTTGGCTATTTACCCTAATACTAAGTGCATGAAATATCCAGTCATTCATTAAAGTAAGCAAATTTAATTAACATCTTAAGTTCAAGTTGAATCTATTGTTTTGTGCTACGGCCTCTGTCATCGCGTGTTTGATGAGTTTGGTAATTTAGATGCGATATGAAAGTGTTCGTCCCTAAAGGAACTCCTACAAGGGTGGGGCTTTTTGTAGGAGCTGCTCCGTAACGGATGTTATCAGCTGCGAAAAATCAACAATACATTGATAAATTGGATATTGGTTGTGAAATCAACATTTGTTGTTGATTGGTTCGGCCCTAAAGAGCCTCCTACAAAGTCGATGATTTGGGCTTTTTAATCATTAACCATACGGCTAACATCACCATCGTTAAACCTGCAAAATGATAAAGCGTAAAGGCCTCATTTAGCCAAAAAACCGCGACCATTGAGGTAATCACCGGCCCACATGTGCCAATTACGCTTGTGCGTTCTGGGCCCATTCTATTTATGGCTTCGGCTACTAAAAATGATGGAATAACGGTGGCGAATAACGCGATAGCTGCGCACCATAGTAATGCCTCAGTACCCACATTAAGTTCATCAAAACTATGGCTAAAACTAAAGTGCAGCAAGATCACCACGCTTGCAGACAACATAGCCAAGCAGGTAAACATCATACTGCCTACTCTAGTCATGAGTGGTTTGCTCCATAAGGTATAAATGGCAAAACTGACGGCACTAATAAACACCAATACGCTACCAAACAGCACTTCGTCACCCAAGGTGGCCATATCGTGAGCAAAAATTAATAATATGCCCGCATAAGATAAACCTAGAATGAGCCAGATATTGCGTGGCATGGGCGTATTAAATACCCAGCGTGAGAGCAATACTACGATAGTTGGAAAGCAAAACAGCACCACTCTTTCTAGTTGGGCGCTGATATACTGCAAAGCCCATAAATCAAGAAAACTGGCGATGTAATAACCCAAAATACCTAAGCCTGAAATGAATAGTAGGTTATTTTTATATAGTCCATGCAACTGAGTATTCTTGCGCCACAAGATGCACCCGATAACTAAATAAACGGGACCTGCAAACAACATGCGCAAAGCAATAAGTTGGCTGCTATCGATACCCAGTAAATATAATTGTTTAACCAAAATCGGTTTCATAGAAAATAAAAAGGTACCAGCAAGAGCAAGCAGTAATGCAGATAAATAAGAGGCTGGATGATGGGTGTTCATTTAATCTATCTCATTAGTTTGCCCATAAAAAACGACCCTATTGGGTCGTTTATATAAACACCAAAAGGCTCGTTACAAGACTAGGCCTGTTGCCACTGTGGGCGGCTGTTTTCAAAGGCGGTAATCTTGTCATTCAGTTCAAGGGTTAAGCCTATAGCGTCTAAACCTTTTAGCAAGTTGGTTTTGTGCTGGTGGGCAATATCAAAATGAAAACTAAGGGCATTCACTTTAACAGTCTGCTCTTGCAAATTAATCGTTACTTCTGCATTGGCATCGGCTTCGACTAAAGCAAAAAGTTGATCAATTTCATCGCTGGCTAATTGCACCGGTAATAATTGGTTATTAATGCAGTTGCCATAAAAAATATCAGCAAAGCTGGTGGCGATAACGACTTTAAATCCATAGTCGGCTAGGGCCCAAGGTGCGTGTTCGCGACTTGAACCACAACCAAAGTTTTCACGGGTCAATAAGACACTGGCACCTTGATATTCAGGGTTATTTAAGGCGAATTCGGGGTTCAATACTTGCTCATGTTGATCCAAATAACGCCAATCGTGAAACAAATGTTTGCCATAGCCAGTGCGGGTGACCGCAGTTAAAAATTGTTTAGGGATAATTTGGTCAGTATCGACATTGGCTTGATTCAAGGGCGCGATGCGACCGCTATGAATGTTGATACTCATTTCAGTTGTTTGCATATTCAATTCCTTAGCTATTGATAGTCGCGTACGTCGGCAAAATGACCGGCTAATGCCGCTGCTGCTGCCATGGCGGGGCTGACTAAGTGAGTCCGTGCGCCGCGGCCTTGACGACCTTCAAAGTTACGGTTGCTGGTAGACGCACAACGATCACCTGCGAGCAAAATATCGTCGTTCATGCCCAAACACATTGAGCAGCCAGGCAAACGCCATTCAAAACCTGCATCGATAAATATTTTATCGAGTTGCTCAGCTTCGGCCTGTTGTTTAACGGCAACAGAGCCAGGCACCACGATAGCGGTTACGCCTTTGGCTACTTTGCCTTGTTTAGCAATGGCAGCTGCGGCACGCATATCTTCGATACGACCATTGGTGCACGAACCAATAAAGACATTGTTTACCGCTAAGTCTGATAACTTTTGACCTGGGTTTAAACCCATATATTTAAGGGCTTTAACCGCTGAATCTTGATCAATAGGATCACTAAAGTCTTGAGGAGCAGGCACTGGGTGATTGACTCCGATAACTTGACCTGGATTAGTCCCCCAGGTCACTTGGGGAGTGATTTCTTTGGCATTTAATTCCACTATGGTATCAAATACGGCGTCGTCGTCAGATTTTAAGCTCTGCCAGTAGGTAAGAGCCTGCTGCCAATTATCGCCTTGAGGCGCATATTCACGACCTTGTACATAGTCGAAAGTAGTTTGATCCGGGGCAATGAGTCCGGCTTTGGCACCGGCTTCTATGCTCATATTGCACACTGTCATGCGCTCTTCCATGCTCAAACCTTGAATCGCTTCGCCAGTATATTCAATAACATAACCGGTAGCACCGGCATGACCAATTTTACCAATAATCGCAAGTATCAAATCTTTGGCCGTAATACCAATTGGCAAAGCGCCATTGACTTGTACTTTCATACTTTTGGCTTTGCTTTGTTTTAAGGTTTGGGTAGCAAATACATGTTCAACTTGCGAGGTACCAATACCAAAAGCGAGTGCACCAAAGGCGCCATGGGTGGCGGTGTGAGAATCGCCACATACCACTGTCATACCAGGCTGAATTAAGCCTAGTTCTGGGCCCATAACATGCACAATACCTTGTTTTTGATGACCGACTGGGAATAATTCAATGCCGTGTTTCGCACAGTTATCGGCCAAGGTTTGGAGTTGTAATTTGTTGGTTGGGCCACAAGCATCGATAGCTAATGAACGGGTAGAAATACTATGATCCATGGTCGCAAAAGTGCGTTGTGGGCAGCGAACTTTGCGGCCTTTCATATCAAGCCCTGCAAAGGCTTGAGGTGTGGTCACTTCATGAATAAGGTGACGGTCGATATAAATTAAGCCTTCTTCGCCGGTCGCTGAGGCTTGTTGAGAATCTATGATATGGGCTTGCCATATCTTGTCATATAAAGTTGTTGCCATATTTATTTACTCTTTACTCAATTTTTAATGTCTTGGCGTTCTTGGGCGTAAACTACGCTAATAAACTGACAATATAATCACCAACTTCGCTGGTGGACTTGGCTAAATGACGATGCTCTTTAGCCAGTAATTCGCCGGTCAGAATGCCATCTGCCAGAGTTTGTAATACGGCTTGATCAATTGCGTCGGCTGCTGCTATTTCGTTCAAGCTAAAGCGCAATAACATCGACGCAGATAAAATTTGTGCAATTGGGTTAGCGATGCCTTGGCCAGCTATGTCAGGGGCAGAACCACCGGCGGGTTCAAATAAACCAAAACCGCTGCCGTTGATACTGGCAGAGGGCAATAAACCCATAGAGCCGGTGATCATGGCACATTCGTCAGAAATGATGTCGCCAAATAAATTCGAACACAGCATCACGTCAAAGCTGCTGGGAGCGCGCAAGAGTTGCATGGTCGCATTGTCGATATAGATATGTTCCAAGGTGACATCAGGATAGTCTAAGGCGACCTCTTCGGTGACTTCTCGCCACAAACGGCTGCATACCAATACGTTAGCTTTATCTACCGAGGTGACTTTTTTGCCACGTTTAAGGGCGGCTTCAAAGGCACTAATAGCAATTCGACGAATTTCACGGCGGCTATAGCGCATAGTATCAAAGGCGTTTTGTTCTTCACCTTCGCCTTCTATACCCTTAGGTTTACCAAAATAAATACCACTGGTGAGCTCGCGAATAACCAAGACATCAAAACCACTTGCTGCAATATCTGCCCGCAAAGGTGATAGCGCTTCAAGGCCTGGGTAGATTTTAGCCGGGCGCAGGTTACTAAATAGATCAAAATGGCCGCGTAAAGCGAGCAGGGCGGCACGCTCTGGGCGCTGCTCTAAGGGTAAGGCATCCCATTTTGGACCGCCAATTGAGCCAAATAAGATAGCATCAGCAGCTTCGCAGCCTTTGAGTGTGGCGTCGGGTAGGGCATGACCGTGATTATCAATGGCGATGCCACCGACATCAAATTCACTTAATTTAAAGTCGATTTTGAATTTAGTGCTGACCGCGGCCAATACTTTTTTGGCTTCGTGCATGACTTCTGGGCCAATACCATCACCGGCCAATACTGCGATTTTATACTCAGACATTGTGTTCTATACCCCTGCTATCTTTACTTGTTTTTTTTGATGGTCTATTTGATCGGCCAAGTGGGTGTTATTTAATACATAAATCAATGCTTTAACCCCTGATTCAACAATATCTGTGGCCAGTCCGATACCGTTAAAACGCCGACCATTATATTCTGCAATCACACTTACTTGTGCAAGAGCATTGGCGCCTTCCCCTTTTGAATCGAGCTTGAAGTCGACGATATCGATGCGGTTATGGCCAAGTATCTTAGTTATCGCATTGTAGGCTGCATCGACTGGACCGTTGCCAATGGCGGTTTCGGTGACTTCTTTGTCGCCGACCAATAAACTCACGGTTGCACTAGGAATGATTTCTTTACCTGATGAAGCGTGCAAATATTTTAGCTCGTAATAGGCGTGGTCGTGTTTTTGCTGACTAAAAAACAACAAGGCTTCTAAATCATAGTCAAACACTTGGCCTTTTTTATCCGCTAATTTTACAAAGGATTCGTAAACGGTTTCTAAGTCAAAATCACTTTCTTTGTAACCCAACTCCATCAAGCGATGTTTAATAACATGGCGACCTGAGCGAGAGGTTAAATTCAAATTATTTTTATTAATACCCACACTTTCAGGTGTCATGATCTCATAGGTATTTTGCGCTTTTAAGACTCCATCTTGGTGAATGCCTGAAGAGTGACTAAAGGCATTTGCGCCGACAATGGCCTTATTAGCTTGCACCGGCATATTACATAAGTTACTGACTAACTTAGAGGTGCGTGAAATCTCTTGGCTGCGGATATTGGTGGTTAAACCTAATAGGCCGTGGCGGGTTTGTAAAATCATGGCAATTTCTTCAAGAGAACAATTACCTGCTCGCTCACCCAAGCCGTTGATAGTGGCCTCTACCTGACGGGCGCCTTGTTCAACGGCGGCCAAAGAGTTGGCTACCGCCAAACCTAAATCATTATGGCAGTGCACAGAAATGATCGCTTTGTCGATATTCGGTACGCGGTTGAACAGGGTTTTAATGATGCCGCCAAACTCGGTTGGCGTGGTATAGCCGACGGTGTCGGGAATATTTACCGTAGTCGCACCCGCATTAATCGCGGCTTCAACCATACGGCATAAATAATCAATGTTAGTGCGCCCCGCATCTTCGCAAGAAAACTCCACATCGTTGGTGTATCGACGCGCTCGTTTGACTGCACGTACGGCCATTTCAACCACTTCGTCTTGTGACTTACGCAACTTTGCACCCACATGAATTTCAGAAGTAGCAATAAAGGTATGAATACGGAAATGATCAGCAACTTTTAGGGCTTCACCGCAGGCATCAATGTCTTTATCTAAGGCACGAGATAAGCCGCACACTGTGGCATTTTTAATTTCTCGAGCAATGGTTTGCACTGACTGAAAGTCGCCAGGTGAAGACACGGGAAAACCGGCCTCAATAATATCTACGCCAAGACGTTCGAGGGCCAGAGCAATTTTCAGTTTTTCTTTAACGCCTAAACTGGCAGGTAAGGCTTGTTCGCCGTCCCGCAAGGTTGTGTCGAAAATTTTGACTTGGTTTGACATACCTTTCCTTTTGCTCCGTGGTTGATGATGAATGATTACTTTGGGTCTATGTTTTTAAAACTTTACATACAAAAAACCCGTGCTGGGCACGGGCTTTGTAATACTTAAACTTGTTTAGTTTACTTACAACCTACCCGTGCAGTCTTGCTGCCAGAAGGAGTAGGATAGAGAGAAATAACGTTTTCATAAAGTGTTAGGTCTAATTTTATGCAAGTAAAGTTTCATTAAGGTATTTGTAACCTGTAAGGCCTTGTGGGTCAATACTAAAGCGGCAATAGAGTTATAACTTAATGATATAATTACGAAGATAAATACTTACTGCTCAACCAGTTCAACAAGCGGGCTGTTTATCGAAACGTTTGCCAGTTGATTGAAAATGACAGCATTAACTCGCGTAAGGTTAATAAGCGTGGTTGGCTGCGACCTTTGTGATTCCAACTATGCCCACAACAAGCAGCCGTTAAGACCCCTTTTGTTGGCTTGAGTAATTGTGTTTTTGCTGATTTGCTATCTGTTTGTATGGATAAAGATTTGCCATCTAGGCTAAACCAACCAAATTTATTTAAGTGTAATTTGGCCGCTTCAGTATCAATACGGTCGATGGAATCAAGTTCAATGTGTTCGACTCCCAGCTCATTCACATGCACAGAAGCGCAGACGCCTAATTCTAAAGGTCGATGGTACCAAGCCAGGGTTTTTTCGAAATCGAGTAATTTGGCTGGGCATTTAGCCGCTTGTTTCGCTTGCCAACTGGCATTATGAATATCGATTTCAAGTGGGGCTTGATGTTGCAGTAAATTATAGGCAGCACGTTTGATATGGTGTTTTAAACCACCTATTTGGCGCTGTAATAAACTGATATTATTGAGTTTTTGTTGACTTATATGTGTTAGTTCACGCTCATACAGCGCATTACACAACTCAGCAAAATGCAGCTGACGAAGATCGTCAGAAAAAATATTAACTTGGCGCTTGTCGATGTGCTGCATAAAAATAGCTGACCGGCATTCAACCGGTCAGCAAAGGTCAATTATTGACCTTTGATTTCTTTACGGCCGTTGTAACTTACTGCACTACCAAGGGCTTCTTCAATACGAAGTAATTGGTTGTACTTAGCCACACGATCAGAACGACACAATGAGCCTGTTTTGATTTGGCCTGCAGCAGTACCGACAGCTAAATCCGCAATAGTGGCGTCTTCAGTTTCGCCGCTACGGTGTGAAATAACTACGGTGAAACCAGCAGCTTTAGCCATACGAATAGCTTCTAGGGTTTCAGTTAATGAACCGATTTGGTTGAATTTGATCAGGATAGAGTTACCTACGCCATTATCAATACCGCGTTTTAGGATCTTAGTATTGGTAACAAATAAGTCATCACCGACTAATTGAATTTTACTGCCTATTTTCTTAGTTAAATAAGCCCAGCCATCCCAATCGCTTTCGTCTAGGCCGTCTTCAATAGAAATAATAGGGTATTTTTCACTTAGCTCAGCTAGATAATCGCTGAAACCTTCAGAAGTAAAGACCTTGCCTTCGCCTTTAAGGTCATACTTGCCATCTACATAAAATTCAGAGGCAGCACAATCCATCGCCAGCGTAACGTCTTTGTCCATAACATAACCAGCAGCTTGGATTGCTTGGATAATAACGGTTATCGCTTCTTCGTTAGAGCTTAGGTTAGGGGCAAAACCACCTTCATCACCTACCGCCGTATTGAGGCCTTTCGCACTTAATACTTTTTTTAAGCTGTGGAATATTTCGGCGCCCATGCGCAATGCTTCTTTAAAGTTTGCAGCGCCAACGGGTTGAACCATAAACTCTTGGATATCAACGTTGTTATCAGCATGCTCACCACCATTGATGATATTCATCATTGGTACGGGCATTGAATATTGACCAGCAGTACCGTTTAATTCAGAAATGTGTTGGTAAAGTGGAATTTTTTTATCAATTGCAGCCGCTTTAGCTACCGCAAGTGATACCGCTAGGATTGCGTTTGCACCAAACTTTTCTTTGTTTTCGGTACCATCTAAGGCAATCATAATGCGGTCAATGGCTTCTTGTTCATAAGCAACTTGGCCAATAAGAGCAGTTTGGATGTCGTTGTTAATAGCGGCAACAGCTTTTAATACGCCTTTACCTAAATAACGACTTTTATCACCATCACGCAGCTCTAATGCTTCACGAGAACCGGTTGATGCGCCTGAGGGTGCTGCCGCACGTCCCATTGCGCCTGATTCTAAATATACATCTGCTTCTACTGTGGGGTTACCGCGAGAATCCATGATTTCACGGCCAATAATCTTACTGATCTTTGACATTAACGTTACCTTACTTAGTCTGGATAAAAGTTAAATACCCATGCTCTTTTACTACCCTGCTAAAACGCAAATTTTGAAGGAGTATGGGTACCTTGAGTCTAATCTTTGTAGGTCAAGTAGACTCGTTGTTATTTATATTATTTTAATTATTTTGTTTAAAATACTCGCCCGCCGCTTTTACAAAGCCTTCGAACAATGGATGTCCGTCGCGAGGAGTAGAGTTAAATTCTGGGTGGAACTGACCCGCAATAAACCATGGATGATCTGGTAATTCTATGACTTCCACTAAACGTTTATCAGTAGACAAACCCGTTACTAATAAGCCTTTGGCTTCTAATTCAGCGCGTAATTTGTTGTTTACTTCATAACGGTGTCTGTGGCGTTCATATATTTCATTTGAGCCATATAATTCGTGAACTTTGCTGCCGGGAATTAAATGACAAAGCTGGCTACCCAAACGCATGGTGCCACCGAGATCAGACGATTCATTACGAAGCTCAGTGCTACCATCAGTTTCAAGCCATTCGGTGATTAAACCAACCACAGGGTAGGGGGTTTGTGGGTCAAATTCTGTGCTATTAGCGCCTTCCATGCCAGCTACGTTGCGGGCAAATTCAATCAAAGCCACTTGCATACCTAAACAGATACCAAGGTAGGGGATTTTGTTTTCACGGGCATATTTTGCAGTGGCAATCTTGCCTTCAATACCCCGTTCACCAAAGCCGCCTGGCACTAAAATAGCGTCTAAGTCCTTCAGCAACTGGTCACCTTTGCTTTCAACATCTTGTGAATCAATGTGCTTGATATTGACGGTAAGACGGTTTTTAAGGCCTGCATGTTTAAGTGCTTCATTGACTGATTTGTAAGCATCTGGCAATTCAACATATTTGCCGACCATGCCAATATTGACTTCACCTAAAGGGTTAGATTCAGCAAATAACACTTGCTCCCATTCGGCCAAATCAGCCTCTGGGCAATCATAACCAAAACGTTTTACCACGAGTTCATCCATACCTTGCGCTTTCAGCGCGGCAGGGATTTTATAAATACTGCTAGCATCTTTTAAGGAGATAACTGCTTTATCAGCTACGTTGGTAAACAAGGCTATTTTAGAGCGTTCGTTAGAAGGCAGGGCATTCACTGAACGACACACTAGAATGTCGGGCTGAATACCAATAGAGCGCAATTCTTTAACCGAATGCTGAGTGGGTTTGGTTTTAACTTCACCAGACGCAGGCATATAAGGTACTAAAGTAAGGTGCATGTACATAGAATGTTCACGGCCCACTTCGGTACCTAATTGACGAATGGCTTCTAAGAATGGTTGTGATTCGATGTCACCTACTGTGCCGCCAATTTCTACAATAGCAATATCAACGCCTTCAGCACCAGCAATAATACGGCGTTTAATTTCGTTAGTGATATGCGGAATAACCTGAATAGTGGCACCTAAATAATCACCGCGACGTTCGCGTTTGATGACTTCTTCATACACTCTGCCGGTAGTGAAGTTATTACGTTTAGTCATTCGGGTACGAATAAAACGTTCATAGTGACCTAAATCTAAATCGGTTTCGGCACCGTCATCGGTCACAAATACTTCACCATGTTGAATCGGACTCATGGTTCCGGGGTCAACATTAATATAGGGGTCAAGTTTGAGCATGGTGACACGCAGGCCACGTGCTTCTAGAATTGCAGCCAATGATGCAGCAGCAATACCTTTACCAAGTGATGAAACAACACCACCTGTGACGAAAATATAGTTTGTCATGAGAACCCTAAGGCGTTGGAGTTTAAAAGATTTTTACTTTTTTGGGGCACGGGATAGCACAATGTTGCTGATCCTTAATTTTGCAGCCCCAGACGGGCAAATAGTATACTTAAAAGCGGGCTATCTCACAATTTAAAAGCGCGGATAAATCGAAATAAAACTATTTATTGCTGGCTCAGTGCAATCTGGCCGTCGCGCGCGATGGTACTATGCATCAGTGCATGTTCCAGTGAGATGGCGCTTTGTCAAAGCTAGTAGCTCGCAGCTCCTGACTCGCAGCTGCTCTACTCTTCTGCTAAACGTTTAAGTTGATACAAATAATCAAGGGCAAGCTTGGGCGTCAACTCGTCTGGATTGATGTTCTGTAAGGCCAAACGTAGTTCATCACTTTGGCTGAGCATGTCGAGCTGTTTAGTGGTTCTAGTGGGTGTCTCGATCGTTACCGCAGTGTTATTTTCTAACTCATGTAGCTTGAGTTTAGCTTGTTTGATCACCGCTTTGGGTACACCAGCTAATTGAGCAACTTGTAAGCCATAACTTTTATTGGCCGCGCCCTCTTGTACCGCATGCATAAAACGAATGTTATCGTCGTGCTCAACCGCGTCTAAATGCACATTAGCCAACTCAGGCATGGCTTGGGCTAGGTGGGTTAATTCAAAGTAATGGGTGGCAAACAAAGTATAAGATTGCAACTGTTGGGCAAGATAAGCGGCGCAAGCCCAAGCCAGCGATAGGCCATCATAAGTGCTAGTGCCGCGGCCTATTTCATCCATTAAGACTAAACTATTTGAGGTGGCATTATTGAGGATGTTGGCGGTTTCGGTCATTTCTACCATAAAGGTCGAACGGCCAGAGGCCAAGTCGTCAGAGGCACCAATACGGGTGAAAATGCGATCGATTGGGCCAATTTGGGCATTTTCAGCCGGCACAAAACTGCCAATATAGGCCATCAATACGATTAAGGCGGTTTGACGCATATAAGTGGATTTACCGCCCATATTCGGACCGGTAATGATTAACATACGCCGCTTTGGATTAATCGCAATGGGGTTGGCAATAAACGGTGTTTTCATCACTTGTTCAACCACCGGATGGCGGCCTTGATCAAAATAAATCCCGCTTTGGGTGCTCAAGCTAGGGCAGTGATAATCGAGGGTATCGGCTCGCTCAGCTAAGTTAGTTAATACATCAAGCTCGGCCAAAGCATCAGCACTTTGCATTAAGCGATCAAGTTCAGGTAACAGTAGGTCAAATAGCTCGTCATATAAGCGTTTTTCGAGGGCCAAAGAACGGCTTTGACTGGTCAATACCTTGTCTTCGTGGGCTTTTAATTCGGCCACAATAAAGCGCTCATTGTTTTTTAGCGTTTGGCGGCGAATATAGTCAGCAGGCACTAAGTGAGCTGAGCTGCGACTAACTTCGATGAAAAAGCCATGGACGCGGTTATATCCCACCTTTAGGCTGGATATACCGGTGCGCTCTTTTTCACGCTGTTCTAATTCATCTAAATAATCAGTTGCGCCTTGGGATAGCGCACGTAGTTCATCTAATTCTGGGTTGTAACCAGTTTTAATCACCCCGCCATCGCGAATTAACACGGGCGGTGACTCCTCAATGGCGGCCTCAAGTAAGTCCGCAAATTGTGGAAATTGGCTAATGTCTGTGGCCAATTGCATTAAACCCACATTGGCAACTTGCGCCGACTCTTCACTAACAAAGCTTTGAATATCAGGAAGTAGTTGGAAAGCTTGACGTAAACGAGTGAAATCTCTAGGTCTGGCTGAGCGCAAGGCTAAACGAGCCAAAACTCGCTGCATATCACCTACTTGTTTCAGCAGTTTTTGCAGCTGTGGATAGTCTGTATTAAGTAAAGACTTAATATTGTTTTGCCGGGTTTGAAGCTTTTTTATATTGGTTAGCGGGCGATGCAACCAACGTTGCAATAAACGACTACCCATGGGCGTAGAGGTATTATCTAATACACTGGCTAAGGTGTGTTCTCGTCCACCTGCTAGGTTTTGCGTTAGCTCTAAATTTTTGCGGGTGGCAGCGTCCATCAAGACCGTATCACTGGCCACTTCAACTTCAATTTTACGAATATGGGGCAGGGCGGCGCGCTGGGTATCTTTAACATATTGCATCACGCAACCTGCGGCACACAGAGCGGTTTGACTGTTATTTACGCCAAAACCAGTGAGCTCTTTGGTAGCAAATTGCTGGTTAAGCAGGGTAACAGCGGTGTCGTAATCAAACTCCCATTGTGGGCGTCGACGTAAACCTTTGCGTGAATCAATTAAAGATAAATGGCTAAAATTTTCTGGATAGAGTAATTCAACTGGATTAGTGCGCTGTATTTCCGCCGCTAAGGCCTCGAGATCCTGTGGTTCACAAATAGCAAAACGTCCGGTGGTCACATCTAAAGTGGCATAGCCAAAATACTCTTTTTGTGCTTGTTTGACTGCCACAATGGCCGCCAAGATATTATCTTGTTTGTCTTCTAGTAAGGCTTCGTCAGATACGGTACCTGGCGTAACGATGCGCTGTACTTGACGTTCTACCGGACCCTTGCTGGTGGCCGGATCGCCAATTTGTTCAACAATAGCCACAGATTGGCCCATTTTCACCAGACGCGCCAAATAGTTTTCTACAGCATGATAGGGCACACCAGCCATGGGTATGGCATTACCACCGGACTTGCCACGAGCGGTTAATGAAATGTCGAGTAGTTCAGCGGCTTTTTTGGCGTCATCAAAAAACAATTCATAAAAATCACCCATGCGGTAAAACAGCAAAATATCGGGGTGCTGAGCTTTGATACTCAAATATTGTTGCATCATTGGGGTGTGGGTTTGCAAGGCTGGACTGATTTGCTCTTGCTCTGAAGTTTTATTCAACGCCATAATACGAATACTTTCTTAATGTTAAGGGATAAATACTAAGCATTTATCCACTGACTAGTGACTTAGGCTGACTACATGAATCTTGAAATTGACCAACTCTCTCATTTGTTGGGCCAAAAATTACTTGCCAAAAACTGGACTATAAGCTGTGCAGAATCCTGCACCGGAGGTGGAATAGGATACGCTATCACTGCTATTTCTGGAAGTTCAACTTGGTTTAAACAGGGTATCATTAGCTATTCCAATGAGGCAAAACAGCAGCTGTTGGGTGTGTCTGCTCAGACCTTAGACAATTTTGGTGCTGTCTCGCTAGAAACCGTAAAAGAAATGGCCCAAGGTGCCGCCAAAATAGCCCAAGCTCAAGTAGCCATTTCAGTCAGCGGCATTGCCGGCCCAGATGGCGGAACCAAGCAAAAGCCAGTAGGCACCGTGTGTTTTGGTTTTTATGTCGATGGCCAAATCACCTGCGTGCAGCAGCTGTTTAAAGGCGACAGACAACAGGTTCGTTTGAAGTCAATTGAGTTTGCTTTATCGAAGGTACTAGGGTTGGTTAGAAACTAGCAAGAGCAAGAGCCAAAGCATTTAACCACAGAGTTCACAGAGGTTTCTGTTGTAGGAGGTCCCGGTAACCGGGAGCTCCTACAAGGGGTCACTTGTAGGAGCTGCTTCAGCTGCGAAGCTTTTAGTTGGTATTGATAATTGGAAATTTGCTGTGAAATCAACATCTGCGGTTGATTTGTTCGTCCCTAAAGGAACTCCTACACGGTGAGATGCACTTGTAGGAGTTTGCTCCCCAACGGAGTTGCCGTAACGGATGTTATCAGCTGCGAAGCTTTTAATTGCTAATTGATAATTGGAAATTTGCTGTGAAATCAACATCTGCGGTTGATTTTTCGTCCCTGAACAACTCCGTTGGGGCAACGCCGGTTACCGGGAACTCCTACAAGGGGGATGTACTTGTAGGAGCTGCTTCAGCTGCGAAGCTTTTAATTGGTATTGATAATTGGAAATTTGCTGTGAAATCAACATTTGTGGTTGATTTGTTCGTCCCTGAACAACTCCGTTGGGGCAACGCCGGTTACCGGGAACTCCTACAAGGGGGATGTACTTGTAGGAGCTGCTTTAGCTGCGAAGCTTTTAATTGGTATTGATAATTGGAAATTTGCTGTGAAATTAACATCGGTGGTTGATTTTTCGTCCCTGAACAACTCCGTTGGGGCAACGCCGGTTACCGGGAACTCCTACAAGGTGGGATGCACTTGTAGGAGCTGCTTCAGCTGCGAAGCTTTTAATTGGTATTGATAATTGGACATTTGCTTTGAAATCAACATCGGTGGTTGATTTTTCGTCCCTGAACAACGCCGGTTACCGGGAACTCCTACAAGGGGGGATTTGGCATTTAACCCTCTGACTCAATAATGGCTATCCATTGTGGCCATATGCCGAGTTGGCCAATGATCAGTTTGATACATACCAGTAGAGGCACGGCGAGTAATACACCGACTGCACCCCATAACCAGCCCCAAATAATTAACCAAAGCATGACGATTAATGGGTTTAAACGCATCTTGTGACCTAACACTGTGGGAGTAACTACCTGTGATTCAACAAGGTTAAGGACCAAATAGGTGAGCGGCGGTAATAGTGCCAACGCTTCGATACCATATTGGGTTAAACCGGCGAGGGATAAAATACCAAAGCAGATGACACTGCCCACATAAGGAATAAAATTAAGTAAGGCAGCTAATACTCCCCACAACAAGGCATCTTCAACGCCCAAAATCTTTAATGCTATCGCAGTACAGGCCCCTAAACCTGCATTTATTAGGCTAATGGTGCCAATATAACGCGACAACTCGGTTTGTATTGTGGTTGCTAAATGAATGGCTTGTTGCTCGCTGTGCGCATTTTTTAAGCCAAGCACATAGGCATGAAATAACCCCGGGCCAAATATGAGCAAAAACAAAATAAGGACTAAACCTGTTAATAGTTGGGCAATCATCAAGGGGGCTGCTGCTAACATATTAACCAGTACTTCTAGCCCGCCTTGCTTAATGCGCTCTGTTACCATATTTTGTTCAGGATCTTGTGCTTCGACCGGCTCATCATCAAACCAGCCAAAAAAACTAAAACCATTGCTCTGTTCCTTGGGAGGAGGCTTAACGACCGGCTTACCTCCACTCTGAATCGCCGAGTTAATCGAGTCTATTTGTTCATCCAGAACATTTGATAATTCGGGCAACAATTGTGCCCATTTTTGCACTGGCTGCGCCAATTGAACGCCCAAAAAACTAAATGGAGCAAACAGCAAAGTAACCAAGACCAAGGCAGAAATAACCCGTGGCACATGGGCCCGCCTAAATAAGGTAACCAGCGGACTGAGCAGTAAAGCCAATAAAAAGGTAACGATTAAGGTGAGCAACAAGGTTTTAGCAAAATACAGGGTATACAATAGTCCCAGCACAACCAGCCAATTTAAGGCCCTTATCTTGGTTGATGAGCGTGGTAAATTATCTTGGTTTGCCTGCGACTGATGCGGTGATTCTGACATTGTGTTTCAAATCCTAGTTTTGCTTACAAAAAGGGTAGGCTGTCGAACAAAGCTCAATTTATAACAGAAAGTATGTTTACACAGCTTAAATTGGTAAAAGTACATCAAAATACATGCCGCTTTAATACAAGCCATATTTTATTCGTTACTGCACGGCGTTACTTGCTCAGTAGACAGTTTTTGGGCGATTCAGTGTTTACGCTAATTGAGTGAATACAGTATAAATTACACAACAGTGTGTAATAAGGTTGAACATTAGGGCAACGAGTCTCATATAGTCACTACGAAGATTAATATTTTAAATCTGGGCAACAAATTATTTTTATGAATTTAAATAAAATTTATGGGTGTTTTGCCCGTGAGTTCGCAAAGCTGTTTTATTTTAAATGCTTAAATTTTGCCCAAGTGGAGAAAAATTTACTAAACTCTCTTGTAACTGTATAACCATACAGTATACTTCGCATATAAATTAAGAATAACAAAACAAACCTTAATCAGTTTGTTCACTAGACAGCAGCAAGGATTTCTTATGGATGACAATAAAAGTAAAGCGTTAACCGCGGCCTTAGGTCAAATTGAAAAGCAATTTGGTAAAGGCGCCATTATGCGCTTAGGCGATAATAATGCCTTGGATATTGATACGATATCCACCGGTTCATTGACTATTGATATTGCCCTTGGCATAGGTGGTTTACCCTGTGGTCGTGTTGTTGAAATATATGGTCCAGAATCATCAGGTAAAACCACATTAACCTTACAAGTTATAGCAGAAGCGCAAAAAGCCGGTAAAACCTGTGCATTCGTAGATGCTGAACATGCTCTTGATCCGCAATATGCCAAAGCCTTGGGCGTGAATATTGATGATTTATTGGTATCACAACCTGATACGGGTGAGCAGGCTCTAGAAATCTGTGACATGTTAGTGCGCTCTAGTGCCGTTGACGTGGTCATTATTGACTCAGTTGCCGCCTTGACACCTAAGGCTGAAATTGAGGGTGACATGGGTGATTCTCACATGGGTTTGCAAGCCCGTTTGATGTCTCAAGCCTTACGTAAGTTGACGGCCAATATTAAACGTTCTAATACCTTGGTCATTTTCATTAACCAAATTCGTATGAAAATTGGTGTGATGTTTGGTTC
This sequence comes from Paraglaciecola sp. 25GB23A, assembly GCF_040012495.1. Taxonomy (NCBI): domain Bacteria; kingdom Pseudomonadati; phylum Pseudomonadota; class Gammaproteobacteria; order Alteromonadales; family Alteromonadaceae; genus Paraglaciecola; species Paraglaciecola sp. 25GB23A. Next base: position 240,658 of record NZ_JBDYKM010000004.1, on the reverse strand, counting down.
ACCTGAAACCACAACTGGTGGTAATGCTTTAAAGTTTTATGCCTCTGTACGCTTAGACATCCGTCGTATTGGTTCGATTAAAGAAGGTGATGAGATAGTCGGCAGTGAAACACGGGTAAAAGTAGTAAAAAATAAAGTGGCGCCGCCCTTTAAACAAGCCGAATTCCAAATCATGTACGGGCAAGGTATATGCAAAGAGGCTGAATTAATTGATTTAGGTGTACAACAAAAAATGGTTGAAAAAGCCGGCTCTTGGTACAGCTACAAAGGTGAACGTATTGGTCAAGGTAAATCCAACGTCATCAAGTTCCTTAAAGAAAACGTTGCGATGGCTAACGATATTGAAAAACGTTTGCGTGAAGAGCTATTGTTATCTAAAACCATTAAACCAGAAGCACCCGCACCAGCGGTTGAAGCTGACGCATAGTCATACTTTTTAGCGTAATGCTGTCTTTGCCTCACCTACGGTGGGGCTTTTTTGTTGCAGTACTGCCCCCCCCCCTTTGTAGGAGTTCCCGGTAACCGGCGTTGTTCAGGGACGAACAAATCAACAACAGATTTTGACCCCACAACCAATAACCATTTATCAACATCTGTTGAATATTCCAAATAAAAGCTTCGCAGCTGATAACATCCGTTACGGCAACTCCGTTGGGGAGCAAACTCCTACAAATGCCTTCCTTGTAGGAGTTCCTTTAGGGACGAACAAATCAACAACAGATGTTGACTCCACAACCAATAACCATTTATCAACATCTGTTGAATATTTTAAATAAAAGCTTCGCAGCTAATAACATCCGTTACGGTCGTATCGGTCACCGGCAGCCCCTACGACATCAAACAATCTTCGATACTTTGCCAAAATCTTTTGCCCAGCTATCGGGGAACTTGCCTTGTAATACGTATGAGAAGGCGATGAGTTCGGCGATGATGTGATAAAGCTGATCGGGTATTTCTTGGCCTAAATCGAGGGTGGCTAGGAAATCACTTAAATAGGGGTCTTCATGCACTAAAACGCCGTTTTGTTTGGCTAGGTCGACAATCTCTTGTGCTAGATCACCAAATCCTTTTGCGATAACGGTAGGCGTCGCCGACGCTTCTCCTTGTTGATACTTAAGAGCAACTGCACTTTTGTTTTTCGCTTTTTCAGTCAATTTTAACTCCTGATTTCTTAACAGCTTAGGCTTTGGCCATAAAGATATGGTAGGGCCGTTCATCCAGTGTTTGCGGTATTTTGCCCAATTGACACTGGCTTTTAGTGATTTCAATACCAAGTGACGCAAGACGTTTTTTCAGTAAGGGCATAAAGTTCATTACTTGATGTTTCACCGGATCATTAGAGGCGTAAAAGTCAATTTCAACATGATCTGGTCGTAGTTTGGCTTTAGTCAGTAATTCACCCAGTTCGCCCACACTTAACTTCATGGTCAATTGCCATGACTTTGTTGCATTGGCGTCTTGTTGAGCTTCTTGTTTATTTTGTTCTTCACGTTTAATCAGTAACTCAATATTATTAAACTTATCGCCAAACATGCTCGGTAGGTTGTAATAAAAAGTATCTTGCCCTTGTAAAAGTTTTTCAGCGTTGACTAGTTTGCTACTTTGATGATCAGCCAGTAGGCGAGAAATTTCGCGCATGAGCTGGCCTCGTTGCTCCAGTTGCGCAAATTCTTGCATCGCCTTTACAGGATTGGCGGTGGTTTCTCCTTTGCTTGGCTCGCTGAAAATAGACGGCAATATTTGCGCTAATCGCTCGGCCTGACTTGGTTGGCTGCGTATTAAACGTGAGGCCAATGAGACCTGTAATAATGTCACTAAACCGGCGAGTAAGCCCTGACTAGTAGGCGGGCTAATCAATTGCACGGCTGTTAAAGATAGCGGCGGTGCACTGATTAATTGTTTGATTCGACTGGCATCTTGCTCATTACCTTGTGGCACTGCCTGTTGTAAATCTTGCACAATTTGCTTAACCCAGGTTTGAGTCGCTGGCTCTGTAAGGGTATTGCTGGTAACAGGTAGATTTAATGCCTTATCAATATTAGCTAGAACGATGCTGGGTAATTCTGCTTTTGGCTGAGACAAACGTAATAGATTTTGCAATAAGGCAAGCTGTGCTGGTTTGTTGCTTAATAAGTCAGGCGTGACAAGGGTGTTTACATTGGGTTTTATCTGCTCACTATTGTTGGCCGTTTTGAATTCAGGCAAGGAAACTGGATAGCCTTTTACCAAGGGGGGGCCGGCATTAACCGCTGTTGCTGATTCACTGTTACCACTAGAGGGCTTAGTTAATGGGGCAGCGGTGGCCACACTGGGTTCGATAGCTGGGCTAGATAGCTTGCTAGCCAAGTTTATTAAAGCGCTCAGTATATTTTTAGAATTAACTAACGGTGCCTCAGTTGCCAGTGTTTGTTTTACTATTTTAGGCGCTAAATTACTTTCGTTGTTTTGCCCCTGACTGACTAGCGGGTTTATTTTTGTGTTTGTGGCATCGCTTGATTTAAGGTTTGATTCATTAACTTGCCCTTGACCAACAGGCTTTAAATTAGCCAAAGTCTGGTCCACTTGAGATTGAGCCCTTACTTGGCTCAAAGTGACTAACTTTAAGGGGATTAAACTTTCTAACTGCGAGAGCGAAAGAGGTAAGTTAGCTACTAGTTTAGGATGCTGAACTTGTAAGGTGTTTTCACCTGATTGGCGCATTTGTAAGCTTATTTTTTCTGGTAGTAAGTTGAGCACTTGGTTTAGTAAAGCCTGATTACTTGTTGTATTGCTTTGACTCAACTGAGTGATAAAGGTCTTTAATGGCAAAGTAATATCAATATTATGTTTGCTGGCTTGTTGCTGTAACAGTGTTTTAATCAACTCACTGGCGACCTCTGGGGCTAATGCCACTTTGATGCTTGCAGCTGGGTTATTTGAATTTAGCGGCATAGCTTGGAGTTTAGCTGGTGGGTCGCTGCGCAATATCGTGGGCTCTGCCAAAAGTGGTTTTGTACCTGAAACTTCAGGCTTAGCTTGGTTACTTAAAATAACGTGATCGGCAGCATTGGCTCGTATGGCTGGGTTTTTATCTGTCACACTTACGTTGACCTGCCAGTTTTTGCCCTTTGTCAGTAACTCAATAATAACAGCGTCACCTTTTTGCACATTACTACTTTGACTCACAGGGATTGTCAGCAGTGGGCCTGGCTTAGATGTATCTAATTTAATCTCCAATTGTTTGTTTGCTTGTTCGCTTGCAGTGATACCAGTAATAATACCCTGCAAAACAGCAAATAGATTAGCCGTTTTAGGGTTTAGCTCTGTGCCTAAACTGATTTTATTTTGGGTAAAAAGCTGGCTTAATTGAGCGGCTGGCAATTTTAACAGGGCTTGGATTAGCTCATCTGAAACGGGCAGTTTAGTTTGCTCAGCCCCTTTTGTATTAGTGAAGAACTGTAATAGATTGAGCGTCTCTTGACTGAGCTTTACTTGATAATTTTGCCCACTATTGATTCTTCCTTGTAAATTAGTGGTGGGTAATAAAGTCGTTTTAATTTGGTCACTAAGGGCTGGACTTAAACTTATTAACTTACCTTCAAGTTGTTGAACCACTACTTCAATCGCTTGACGTGCGACAGCCGAATTGGGCGCTGCTTTTAGCAGTTCAGTTAAGGCTTGATTTAATTGGACATTAGTATTTAAAGGTATATCTGTCATAACAGCGCTATCGGCCAAAATTCAGATTTATTAACTAACGCTAAACGTTATCGCATAAACCAACAAGACTTTATTCCATATTGTCTATTTTATTTGGTCTAAAAGTACAATTTTCTGTTACAAATAGACCTGTATTATAGCCAACAAATTGCTATCACTTGGTAGGTATCGTTAAGTCACTATGCTATCATCGCGGGGTTTTAGTATTGATCGATTAAGGGTTATTTTGGGTGTTTTGAGTGCACATAATTTATCACTGGTAAAGAACGACAGGTTGTTGTTTGATAAGGTGAATTTCTCCCTTGACGCCCATGGTCTATTGTATGTAAAAGGCCCCAATGGTGCGGGCAAAACGAGCCTTCTTAGAGCGCTCATTGGTTTGCATGAAATCGAGCAAGGTGAAGTGCATTTTTTACAGGCAAATGTGCTGGATTGTAAAACTCTGTTTCACCAAAATTTAGTCTACTTTGGTCATAAACTGGGTCTTAATTTGCGCCTTAGTGCCACTGAGAACTTAGACTTTTGGTGTAAACAACAAGAGCAAATATGCTCCATTGATACAATATACAGTGTCTTGACTCAGCTTAACTTAGTTGGTTTAGAAGATATCCCAGTAGCGCACTTATCGGCGGGGCAGCAACGACGTGTCGCCTTAGCGCGCTTTTGGCTTAAAGAGAGTGCCTGTTTGTGGGTCCTTGATGAACCATTTACGGCGCTAGACAGTAATGGTATTGACTTGTTGACTGAAAAAATTCTGAGTTTTTTAAGCAGTGGTGGGGCAGTTGTGATGACCTCGCATCAAGAATTATTATTTAATTATCCTAAGCAAGAGCTGGTGTTGGAGTACCGTATTTAATGTCTCCGATAATTGCTTTATTTAAGCGTGATTTAATATTGGCCTATCATAATCGGGCCGAACTCATGCAACCTATGATGTTTTTTATGTTGGTCATCAGCTTATTTCCTTTGGCAGTGGGACCTAATGCCGCCACCTTAAAAATAATCGGGCCAGGCGTTATCTGGGTAGCAGCCATTTTGTCGTCACTGCTTGGACTTGAACGACTTTTTCGTGATGATTTTCAGGATGGCTCTTTAGAGCAAATGATTTTATCAACCACGCCGTTACCAGCGATAGCGTTGGTTAAGGTGGCAACACATTGGCTCACTAGTATTTTGCCCTTAATTTGTTTGTCACCTCTGTTAGCGGTGTTTTTACATTTAAATGAAGCGATGTATTGGGCCTTACTAGTGACCTTATTATTAGGCACACCATTGTTGAGTTTGATTGGTGCTATCGCGGTCGCCTTAACGGTAGGTTTGAATAGAGGTGGGGTGCTGCTGGCCTTGTTACTGGTACCTATTTTTATACCATTGTTGATTTTTGCGACTTCAGCGGTCGATGCCGCAGCCATGGAATTACCGTATACTGCGCAATTAGCCTTTATTGCAGCGATGTTATTGTTTGCTTTTGCCTTGGCTCCTTTTGCCATTGCATACGCCTTAAAAGTGAGTCAGAACTAATGTGGAAGTGGTTACACCCTTACGCTAAACCAGAACGAAGCTACCAGCTTTGCCAAACATTACTGCCATGGTTTGCTGTCCTAGGAGGTTTGAGTTTATTTGTTGGTACGATGTGGGGGTTAGCCTTTGCTCCGGCAGATTACCAGCAGGGTGACGCTTTTCGGATTATTTATATCCATGTGCCCAGTGCTATTTTGTCCAAGAGTTTGTATTGCACTATGGCGATAGCCGCGTTTGTAGGCTTGGTTTGGCAAGTCAAAACTGCGTTTATGGCGATGGTTGCAGTAGCACCAGTGGGGGCGATGGTGACCTTTGTATCGCTCATTACGGGCGCGGCTTGGGGTAAGCCCATGTGGGGCACTTGGTGGGAATGGGATGCCAGAATGACCTCACAACTCATTCTATTGTTTTTGTTTGTTGGCGTAATGTCACTGTACAAATCATTTGAAGATGCTCAACAAGGTGGTAAAGCCGCCGGTGTGATGGCCATGGTAGGTATCATCAATTTACCTATCATCCATTATTCAGTGGAGTGGTGGAATTCACTACATCAAGGCGCCACAATCCTTAAAATGGGTAAACCTTCGATGGCGCCAGACATGTTGTGGCCTTTATTACTGTGTATTGTCAGTTGGGTGTTAGTCAGTAGTGCGATCTTTTTATTACGTTTGCAAAATGAAATTGTGCGTCGCGAAATTAAGCGTCCATGGGTGGTTGAACTTGCCTTGCAAAATAGCAAGCAACAAGCGCCGAATAATATGTCAACGGATAGAGGTTAAGTAACATGCACTTTGCCAGTATGAATGAATTTGTAGCCATGGGTGGCTATGGATTATACGTGTGGTTGTCTTTTGGTTTAGGTTTGCTCAGTGTGGCAATCTTGTGGTTGTCGTCATGGTCAACAAAAAAACGTTTATTTAAGCAGGTGCTAAGGGAACAAGTGCGACAACAGCGTATCCAACAAGCTAAACAACAGCCCGTTAAACCCTAATTGAAGCAGAATTAATGATGAATCCCAGACGACAAAAACGGTTATTAGTGGTATCGGCCATCGTATTAGTACTCAGTGGAGCTATTGGTATGACGCTCTACGCTTTAAGTCAAAGTATCGATTTATTCTACACCCCATCAGAAATATTTGAAGGCAAGGACGGTAATGTGCCGCAAGTTGGGCAGCGTCTTAGAATTGGCGGAATGGTGGTGCCAGGTAGTGTTAAACGTAATCAAGAATCCCTTGCAGTTAGTTTTGATTTAGTCGATACCGGGCCTAGTGTGACCGTTAGTTATCACGGGATTTTACCTGACCTATTCAGAGAGGGCCAGGGGATTGTTGCTACTGGAATATTGACCGAAAGTAATCATATTGAAGCGCACGAAGTATTAGCCAAACATGATGAAGAGTATATGCCACCGGAGCTGGCTGAAAAAATGAAAGGAATAAAACACATCAAGCCGAATAATGCCAGTTATGGCGAAAAAACCAGTGTTAATTGAGGTCGTTTTATTATGTTAGCTGAATTAGGTAATTTTTCATTGGTAATGGCTTTGTTGATGTCATTACTACTGGCCATTTATCCCATGTGGGGAGCGTATAAACAACATCCTCAACTGATGGCCATGGCAAAACCCTTAGCGATTGGCATGTTTTTATTTACGCTTTTCGCCTATGCCTGTTTAACTCATGCATTTTTGCACGACGATTTTACTCTCGCCTATGTGGCTAATACCTCCAATAGCAGCCTGCCCATTTATTATAAAATTACTGCAGTATGGGGTGGCCATGAAGGCTCTTTTTTACTTTGGGTTATGATCTTTTCTATCTGGACAGTGGCAGTGGCACTGTTTAGTAAAGCGATACCAGTCAGAATGGTCGCTCGCGTACTGGCTATTTTGGGGGCGGTAGGCTGTGGTTTTTACCTGTTTATGTTAATGACCTCGAACCCATTTGATCGGCTCTTACCGTTTTTTCCCATCGACGGTAAAGACTTAAACCCCTTGTTACAAGATTTTGGCATGATCATTCATCCACCGATGTTGTACATGGGTTATGTGGGCTTTTCGGTTGCTTTTGCCTTTGCTTTAGCCGCCTTAATATCGGGCGAATTAGACTCTACTTGGGCCCGTTGGTCTAGACCGTGGACGATTGCAGCTTGGTCTTTCTTGACTGTAGGTATCGCACTCGGCAGTTGGTGGGCGTATTACGAACTAGGTTGGGGCGGTTGGTGGTTCTGGGATCCGGTTGAAAACGCTTCGTTTATGCCTTGGTTAGTCGGCACGGCTCTGTTGCATAGCTTAGCCGTAACCGAAAAACGTAAGATATTTAAAGCTTGGACAGTGCTGTTAGCCATAGCCGCGTTCTCTCTAAGTTTATTGGGGACCTTTTTGGTGCGTTCGGGCATTTTGGTGTCGGTGCATTCCTTCGCCAGCGATCCAAGTCGAGGATTGTTTATCTTGGGTTTATTGGTGGTCATTATTGGTGGTTCATTAGCGCTGTTTGCTTTTAGGGGCAGACAATTGCGCGGCTCAGGACGTTACTCATTGTTCTCTCGTGAAGTTTTATTAATGGGCAACAATATTTTTCTGACTGCCGCGACCTTAGTGGTGTTGTTAGGTACCTTGCTACCCTTGGTGCATAAAGAAATAGGCTTGGGCTCTATTTCTATTGGTGCGCCGTTTTTTGACACCATGTTTACTTATTTAATAGTACCCTTTGTGTTTTTTATGGGTATTGGTCCCTTATCTCGCTGGAAAAGCCAGAGTCCGCAGGCCCTGTATAAGCAATTGTTATTGGCATTTGGTCTGGGCCTAAGTGCCGCAATACTGATCAATTTTAGTTTTGACCAATTATCCTATTTAGCTGTGTTAGGTATGCTTCTGAGTGTGTGGATTATGATCACTACTATCATGGAAATTCAGCAGCGTATCGAGCCATTACAACAAGCAAGTCAGCTTACTATTGTGCAAAGTTTGCGCAAATTAGCGCCAAGTCATTGGGGCATGGTGTGCGGCCATCTTGGCTTTGCTGTTTCACTGATCGGCATCAGTTTGGTTAGCGCCTACAGTGTTGAGCGCAATGTTAGAATGGCCATTGGCGATTCAGTACAAGTGCAAGATTATGAGTTTGTATTTGATGATGTTACGCGAGAGCAAGGGCCAAATTATACGGCTGACCGTGGACATTTTGTGATAAATCAACAAGGCAAGCAAGTTGCTGATCTGTATGCTGAAAAACGCTTTTATCCGGTGCAACGTAACAGTATGACTGAAGCGGGTATCGATTCTGGCGTAACTCGAGATTTGTTTGTGGCCTTAGGTGAACCCCTTGAAAACGGCGATTGGGCGATCCGAATTTACGTAAAGCCTTTTGTTAATTGGATATGGTTAGGGGCCTTCATTATGGCGTTTGGCGGGGTGTTATCGATTAGTGATAAACGTTATCGCATGTCGAAAATGGCGGCCAGTTCATCATCCAGTCATGGCGGTGTAACAGAATTAGGAAAGTTGACGTAATGAAAAAGTGGTTAGTGTTTTTACTGCCTTTATTGGCTTTTGGTGTACTACTGATTTTTTTATTCCAAGGATTGTTTTCTGATCCCAGAGAGCACAAATCAAGTTTATTAGAGCAGCCGATGCCTGCCTTTGTTTTGCCTGATTTAATGCAACCTGAACGTGAATATACCCAAGATGTGTTTGCAGGCAAAGTCACTTTACTCAATGTTTGGGGCGTTTGGTGTATCACCTGCGCCATTGAATTACCGTATTTGACTCAGTTGCAACAAGAAGGAAAACACATCGTTGGTTTATATTACGACCAAGATATTGACCCTGACTTTGGGCTTAAAACCGTGGCTCGAGTGCAACAAGAAGTCACTCAAAAGCTTGCCCAATTGGGTAATCCCTATGCCTATAATATTTTTGATGTAAAACGTAATTTGTCCCTAGATTTGGGCGTTACAGGCGCACCTGAAACCTTCTTAATTGATCAACAAGGGCATATTCGCTTACATCATATTGGTGACCTTAACCCACGTGTGTGGCGCAATAAATTTGAGCCCGTGTATCAATCGTTGATGGGGCAGCCTGAATGAAACTGCTGACTATTTTTAGCTTGCTGATACTGTTTGCTGGCGGCGTAAGTGCGACCGAAGACAAATACCAATTCGATACTGAGGCCCAGCAAAATTTGTTTTTTGAATTGAGTAAGGAGCTACGCTGTCCTAAATGTCAAAATCAAAATTTGGCCGATTCAGACGCGATGATCGCTGCGGATTTAAAACGTAAAGTGCATGACTTAGTCAAAGAGGGCCAGAGCAAAGAGCAGGTTATTGCTTATATGAAACAACGTTACGGCGATTTTGTTTATTATCAACCACCAGTAAATTCCATGACAATTTGGTTGTGGTTGCTGCCTGCATTGTTTGTTTTATCTGGCTTGTTGTGGTTATTGATGAATCGCAAAAACACTAATGCTGATGTCAAATTAGACAGTGCACAGCAAAAAAAAGTGGACGAATTACTGGAGCGTGATGAGTGAGTGAGTTTTTGATTGGTGCCAGTGTACTGCTGTTGGGCGGTGTATTATTGGTTTGTTTACCGTGGCTTAGGCGCAGTAAAAAAGCACAACAAGATGTATTAACCAATACACGCCTAATAAAACAACGTTTGGCTGAGTTAACAGTAGAGCAATCGCAAGGTTTATTGTCTGAAACTGACCGCCTGCAAGCTGAACAAGAATTGAAACTCGCCTTATTGGATGAGGTGAAAGTAAATGTAGTTGGGACCGGTCAAACAATATGGATATTATCCGTAGGGCTTATTATTGCCCTAGTGATTGCCGGTAGCGTGTACTTTAAAGCTAACCAGTTACAGCAAATCAATCATTGGCAAACGGCGGTCACACAATTAAATGCCCTTGGGCAAACCATTAATAGTGGACAAGATATTCAAGGTAAAGACTTGCAAGATTTTGCCTTAGGTTTACGCACTAAATTGCATAAAGATCCCGAAGATGCGACGGGTTGGATGTTACTGGGGCGGGTTTGGGGGGCGTTAAATCAGCCTAATACGGCCAAAGAAGCCTTTGAAAAATCTTTAGCCCTAGAGCCAGATAGCGTTGGAACCTTACTTAGTTATGCGCAAGCACTGATCCTGTTAGGCACAGAAGATGAATTAAAACAGGCTAGACGGGTACTCCAACGGGTAATTACACTTGACCCTAATAACATCAATGCTACGGGGACTTTGGCTATTGTCAGTGCTGAATTGGGTGATAATCAGAGAGCGTTGCAGTACTGGCTGAAATTACAAAGCTTTTTGCCTAAAGACGATCCGAATTACGCTGCAGTGCAACAAAAAATAAATGAGTTCCAAGGCATAGGGCAAAACGATGGTGAGCTTGCTAAGGCGCAAGCTGGCGAGCAAGGCGGCTCTAAACGTGTGCAAATTACGATTAATGTCAGTGACGAGTTAAAGGCTAAATTGCCAGACAGTGGTGTGCTCTTTGTCTTTGCGCAAGATCCTACCGGACAGGTGAGAATGCCAGCAGCTGTGGTTAAATTGCCTTTAGGGAAATTCCCTGTGACCGTTGAGTTATCTGATGCAAATGCGATGATGCCAACCTATACCTTGTCGGGCTTAAGTACGGCAAAGTTAGTCGCTCGCATATCTCGTGACGACAACGTAATGCAAGCGGCTGGTGAATTACAAGGCGAAATTATTCTGGAACTACAAGCTGATAAACTCGTTACAGAAAATATTATGATAAATAAGGAAATTATGTGAAACATGCTTCATGTCTTTTAGTTGTATTGGCCTTACTTTCGCTAGGAGGTTGCGCGGCAAACCAGGCTGGCGAGCAAGCTCAGCAATATAGTGATCCAAAAGATCCATTAGAGTCGATAAACCGCACGATGTGGGATTTTAACTATGATGTATTAGATGCTTATATCCTGCGCCCGACAGCGGTGGTTTACGCAGACTACATGCCGCAATTTGCTCGCACCGGTTTACTTAACATGGCCCTAAATCTAGAAGAGCCCTCCAACTCTGTAAACAACTTACTACAAGGCAAAGTTAGCGGTACTTTTGTAAGTTTAGGGCGTTTTTTGCTTAACTCTACTGTGGGCTTGCTAGGTTCAATTGATGTGGCCAGCAAAATTGGTTTAGCTGCCGAAGAAGAAGAATTTGGTGAAGTATTGGGCAGTTGGGGCGTTGGTACAGGTCCTTATTTAATGGTGCCAGCGATAGGACCAAACGATCCAAGAAGCGGGGTAGGCGATTACATTGATAGCGCCTATGGCCCTTTAGACAGTTTAAATATTTACTTCAGCGCACTACGATTTGGTATTAAAGCGCTAGAAGCAAGAGCCAGCTTAATCCAACAAGAGCAGCAACTGGATAACTCAGCAGACCCCTATAGCTTTGTGAAAAACGCTTACTTCCAAAATTTAGAATACAAAGTTAAAGACGGTAAGGTAGAAAAAACCCAAGAAGAAGAATCCTTAGAAGACGATATAGACGCTTATTTGGAAGGCCTTTAGACAGCTTAGGTTATCGGCAACAGAAAGTCCTAAAAGGACCCACCTTGTAGGAGTTCCTTTAGGGACGAACCAGTTGTTTAGGGACGAACTAGTTGTTCCTACAAGTATTTCCACCTTGTAGGAGTTCCCGGTAACCGGCGTGGTTCAGGGACGAAAAATCAACCACAAATGTTGATTTAACATCAGCATCCAATTTAGTAACGAGGATGATTGTTCGTAGTTGAAAGCTTCGCAGCTAATAACATCCGTTACGGAGCAGCTCCTACAAGTGCCCACCCTTGTAGGAGTTCCCGGTAACCGGCGTTGTTTAGGGACGAAAAATCAACCACCAATGTCGATTACACAACCAATATCCATTCACCAACGAGGATGATTTCCCCCTTGTAGGAGTTCCTTTAGGGACGAACAAAAATCAACCACCAATGTCCATTCATCAACGAGGTCGATTTATCACCGCGGTTCGCAGCTAAAGCAGCTCCTACAAGTGCCCACCCTTGTAGGATTTCCCGGTAACCGGCGTGGTTTAGGGACGAACAAAAATCAACCACCAATATCCATTCATCAACGAGGTCGATTTATCACCGCGGTTCGCAGCTAAAGCAAACTCCTACAAGTGCCCACCCTTGTAGGATTTTCCGGTAACGGGTGTGCGGCACCCGGCATTATTCAGGGACGAACAAATCAACAACAGAAATTGATTTGACAACCAAGGATTAATTAGCAACAAGGCTGATTTATAATCACGGTTCGCAGCTAAAACATCCGTTACGGTCGCACCGGTCACCGGCAACGCCTAAAAAGAAAAATCAACCGCTACCCTTATGTGTGTTCTCGGTAACCGATGTGCGACACCCGTCTTGGTTTATGGCCGAAAAATAGCCATCCGATATAAAATACACTGTCGAAATTTTATGTTATCCCGCGATATTCGCGGCTAACAAAATCCGTTACAGACTGCGCCACCGGCAGAGCCTAAAACACAGCAGCCTCTTACACTTCTGAAAACCTAGATGTGCAGATAAAATTGATCAACCTGACATGTTTTTATTGCTATCTTATTTCGATTAATGTGAATTTTGGGTACACTGCACCCCTAATTTTTAGTTTGTAAAAAAGTCAGTTTGGTTTAGGGATATAAATATGAAGATTTTGGTGACTGGTGGTGCTGGTTTTATTGGAAGTGCGGTAGTAAGGCATATATTGACGTCATCAGACGATACCGTAATTAATGTTGATAAACTAACCTATGCCGGTAATAAAGAATCAATCCCTGCGGAACTTAATTCAGAGCGTTATATTTTTGAGCAAGTTGATATTTGTGACGCAGTTGCAATAAAGCGTGTGTTTGAGCAACATCAGCCTAATGTCATCATGCACTTAGCCGCCGAATCACACGTTGACCGTTCGATTGATGGCCCTGGCGAGTTTATTCAAACCAATGTGGTTGGTACTTACACTTTGCTTGAAGCCGCCAGAGCTTATTGGCAAGGGCTTGCTCAAGATCAAAAATCCTCTTTTATTTTTCACCATATTTCTACCGATGAAGTTTACGGTGACTTGCCTCACCCTAACGAATTACCTGAAGGTACTGAACTGCCTTTGTTTACCGAAGAAACGCCTTATGCGCCTAGCTCACCCTATTCTTCAAGCAAGGCTAGTTCTGATCATTTGGTAAGAGCGTGGCAACGTACCTATGGTATGCCTACCGTTGTTACCAATTGTTCAAACAATTATGGGCCTTATCATTTTCCAGAAAAATTAGTGCCGCATATTATTTTAAATGCCCTTGCGGGAAAGGCCCTACCTGTTTATGGAGATGGCAGCCAAATTAGAGATTGGTTATTTGTTGAAGATCACGCCCGTGCTTTATATTTAGTCGCAAAATCGGGCAAAGTAGGTGAAACCTATAATATTGGCGGCCATAACGAAAAACGTAATTTGCAGGTAGTTGAAACTATTTGCGATTTGCTTGATGAACTGGCACCGCATAAACCAGAGGGCATTAATTTCTATCGTGAATTGATTACCTTTGTAAAAGACCGCCCAGGCCATGACGCACGGTATGCCATTGATGCCAGTAAAATACAGCTTGAATTAGGTTGGGCGCCAGTAGAAACGTTTGAGTCTGGTATTCGCAAAACAGTATTGTGGTATTTAGACAATAAACAATGGTGGCAACGAGTCTTGTCAGGTGCCTATCAACTGGATCGTTTAGGGGATAAGTAGATAGTTGCGAGTAAATAGTAGATAGATAAAGCAAAAGCAAAAGCAAAAGCGATCTCACCACAGAGGCCACAGAGGACATAGAGGTTAAGAAAAGGAAAGAGCAAGAGCGTTTGAACCACAGAGGACAACGGGTGCTGCTCACAGAGGTTTCTTTTGTAGGAGCTCCCGGTAACCGGTTTTATTTAGGGGCGAATAAATAGTGTATAGGTGCTAGTAAATAGTCAATAGTAGATAGAAAAAGCAATTGCAACAGCAAACGCAAAAGCAAAAGCAAAAGCGATCTCACCACAGAGGCCACCGGGTGCCGCGAACAGAGGACATAGAGGTTAAGAAAAGGTAAGAGCAACCGCAACAGCATTTGAACCATGGAGGGCTCGGAGGAAAGATAAGGAATATAGTTGTTTAAGATTAACGACAAAAAATAAGTTTTTTGTGAGTTGCAGTGCAGTGCTTGCTCAATGTGTTTTTAACATCTGATATTTTTGCTGTCCTCTGTGAGCGAAGCGCTCTGTGGTGAAATGCTCTGGCTTTCAAAAAATAAAGAGTTTGCTTTAGGATTTAACGTTTTAATAAATTGACATGATTAAGGAAGGGAAATGGCAAAGTATAAAGGTATTATTTTAGCGGGTGGGTCAGGATCGCGTTTGCACCCTATTACCATGGGTACGTCTAAGCAATTATTGCCTATTTACGACAAACCAATGATTTATTACCCCTTATCTGTATTGATGTTAGCTGGCATCAGAGAAGTGCTAATTATCACTACCCCAGAAGACCAAGCCAACTTTATGAAGCTTTTAGGTGATGGCAGCGCATTCGGAGTGGATTTGAGTTACGCCATTCAACCTAGCCCAGATGGTTTAGCGCAAGCGTTTATTATAGGTGAAGATTTTATCGGTGATGATAAAGTAGCCTTAGTCTTAGGTGACAACATATTTTATGGCCAACATTTTTCTACTTACCTAAAAACGGCTGCCAAGGTTGAAACTGGTGCAACGGTGTTTGGCTATCATGTTAATGATCCAGAGCGTTTTGGTGTAGTTGATTTCGATGAAAACGGCAAAGCTGTCAGTATTGAAGAAAAACCAGCCAAGCCTAAATCAAGCTATGCGGTCACTGGTTTGTATTTTTATGACAACCAAGTGGTTGAAATTGCGAAAAATATCAAACCTTCCGTGCGAGGCGAGTTAGAAATTACCGATGTTAATTTGGCCTATATGCAAAAAGGCGAATTGAACGTGTCTTTGCTAGGGCGAGGGTTTGCTTGGTTAGATACCGGCACCCATGATTCTTTATTAGAGGCTGGGCAGTTTGTTCAAACAGTCGAGCATCGCCAAGGTTTAAAGGTAGCCTGTTTAGAGGAAATTGCGTATCGCCAAAGCTGGATCACTAACGCTCAGTTAATAAAACGCGGTAATAGTTTGAGTAAAACTGGTTATGGCCAATATCTGCTTAAAGTAGCTGATGGCTACCAGTAGTAATATAGGAATGAGTTGTGACAAGTGAGCGACGAGTAAAATTTGCTATTTGTAAGCCTAATATTTACGCGGTTTGTCATCCCGATACGCAGTGAGGGGTCTTGGTTGTTAACAAAAGCAAGATCCCTCTTCGTTGCACTCTGTCGGGATGACACAAGAAAAATTTAGTAAAATGCACTTATTCAAGAGAAAGAACATGTCAAATAAAGACTTTTGCTCATGTTTATAAAAAACAGGTAAACAATGAACGTTATCAAAACCAAGTTAAACGATGTACTCATATTTGAACCAAAGGTTTTTGGTGATGAGCGTGGTTTTTTTATGGAAACCTATCGCGCTGATTTTTTCAGTGAACAAACGGGTTCAAAGCCACTAGTTCAAGATAATCACAGTAAATCAGCCCAAGGTATTCTGCGCGGCTTGCATTATCAACTTGAGCATACGCAAGGAAAATTAGTACGCGTGGTACAAGGCTCGGTATTTGATGTGGCGGTTGACTTACGTCAGTCGTCTTCGACCTTTGGTCAATGGATGGGGATTGAATTGACCGCGCAAAACAATCGTCAACTTTGGGTGCCTGAAGGCTTTGCCCATGGTTTTTATGTTACCAGTGAAACCGCTGAATTTGTGTATAAGTGCACCGATTATTACCATCCACAATCAGAAGTGTCGATTAGTTGGAATGATCCGAGTTTGAATATTGATTGGCCCCTAGTAAATGGGCAAGGACCAAACCTTTCAGCTAAAGATATCGCGGGCATGTCGTTTGCTGATGCACCTAAGTTCAAATAAAGAAGTGGTAAAATGAAAGTATTAGTAACAGGAAAAAGCGGCCAATTGGCCTGGGAAGTAGTCAATAGTGCCCCCCTTAACCTTGAAGTAGTTTGTTTAGGTCGAAGCGAGCTCGACATCGCAGATGCAAACGCTGTTAATCAAGCGATAAGTGCCCATAGGCCTAATGTTGTTATTAATACTGCTGCTTACACAGCGGTTGATAAAGCAGAAAGTGAACAAGATGCCGCCTACGCGGTGAACGAAGCCGGCGCGGCTAACCTTGCTCAAGCATGTAAAGATAATGGCGTAAGGCTGTTACATGTCTCTACTGACTTTGTATTTGATGGCACTAGTACTGCCCCTTACCAAACCGATGCAGCGGTTAACCCCTTAGGTGTTTATGGTGCATCAAAGCTTGCAGGTGACATAGCTGTTCACGGGATATTGCCTGACGCAGTCATCGTTCGCACTGCTTGGGTTTATTCGGTGCATGGTAATAATTTTGTAAAAACCATGCTGCGCTTTATGGCTGAAAAACCCCAGCTGGGTATCGTTTATGACCAAGTGGGTACACCTACTTGGGCAGCAGGACTCGCCCAATGGTTATGGGAGATTGTGGCAAAACCCGATATCAAAGGAATGTACCATTGGACAGATGCAGGCGTAGCATCATGGTACGATTTTGCTGTAGCCATTCAACAGTTGGCGATTGAAAAAGGCATGCTGGATAAAGCCATTCCGGTAAGGCCCATACCCGCTAGCGCCTATCCTACGCCGGCAAAACGCCCTAGTTTTTCGGTAATAGATAAAAGCACCGCAGAAGCTGCCTCTGGTATGTTAACCGTACATTGGCGTGAACAATTATCAACTATGTTAGATGATTTGAAAAAGCAGAATAGTTAGTTAAAAGTGATAATGAAAATAAAATAAACCACAAATGTTGATTTAACATCAGCGTCCATTTATCAACTAGGTTGATTGTTCGTAGTTGAAAGCTTCGCAGCTGATAACATCCGTTACGGCAACTCCGTTGGGGAGCAAGCTCCTACAAGTGCCCACCCTTGTAGGAGTTCCTTCAGGGACGAACAAATCAACAACAGAGATTGATTTCACGGCGATAGCCTGTTGTGTAACAATACTGATTTATTATCTCGGTTCGCAGCTAAAACAGCTCCTACAAAATAAAAATCAACCACAAATGTTAATTTAACATCAGTGTCCATTTTAACAACGAGGTTGATTGTTCGCAGCTAAAGCAGCTCCTACAATAGGCATGTTGTGGTATAAAAAAAGGGCAATAGTTAAACAATTCCCCTTTATCTTCAATCACGCCGCACTATACTTTTTCGCTCGTCGCTCTAATACCCGTTAGGGTTACTCGACTGCCACTTCCATGAGTCTTTACACATTTCTGCTAGGCCTCGTTCGGCTTTCCAGTTTAGTGCTTCATAGGCTGTTTGGGGGTCTGCGTAGCAGGCTGCTACATCGCCGCCGCGTCTAGGGACTATTTTATAGGGAATGGCTTTGCCGCTTTGTTTTTCAAACTCTTTGACCATGTCTAATACGCTATAACCTTGGCCGGTACCTAGGTTGTAAGTCACGATGCCGACATTTTGTGAGAGCTTTTCAAGGGCTTTAAGGTGACCGGCGGCTAAATCTTCAACGTGGATATAATCGCGTACGCCAGTGCCGTCATGGGTATTGTAGTCATTACCAAACACCGATAAGAACTCCCGTTTGCCCGTTGCTACTTGGGTAATAAAAGGCATAAGGTTATTGGGTATACCGTTGGGGTTTTCGCCGATACGTCCTGACGGGTGAGCGCCTGCTGGATTGAAATAACGTAAAATGGCAATGTTCCAACTCGGATCAGATTTAAATAAATCCTGTAATACATGTTCAACCATCAACTTTGACATGCCGTAGGGATTGGTCGGATGTCCGGTTGGCATATCTTCACGTAAGGGCAAAGAGACGGGATCGCCATAAACCGTGGCTGAAGAACTAAATACGATATTTTTAACGCCTGCTTTTTGCATGGCTTCACATAAGATCAGGGTGCCATAGACATTATTGTTATAATAATTCAGCGGCATCTCAACTGATTCACCCACTGCCTTTAAACCTGCAAAATGGATAACTGCATCAACTTTATTTTCAGCAAATATACTTGCTAGTTTCTGCGCATCTCGAATATCACCTTCAATAAATCGCGCCTGTTTACCGGTTAATTCGGCAACTCTAAGTAACGACTCTTGAGAAGAGTTACATAGATTATCGAGCACAATCACATCTTGACCCGCTTCCAATAATTGCAACACCGTATGGCTGCCAATGTAACCCGCACCACCTGTAACTAAGATAGTCTGCATGTCTAATTTCCTTGTGGTTTATTGTGGGAAAGATATTTAGCACAAAGTCCGAATTGTATCGGCTTAATAACAATGGGATAAAGCAAGAATAGCAACAATGCCCAGGCAAGTGCCCACCAATTGGCGCTTGATTGTAAAATCAGTACAAATACCGGAATAAAAATAAGCAGTTTTAACAGATTAAGTAACAGTTTTTCAGGGCCAGTGAGTTTTTGTTGCGCCTCACGTAGCATGGTTAAACGCTCGGTTAAAGAGTACGACTGAAGTTGTGGTATCTGTTTACTGGAAAAATACAATTTCATGTTGAGACCATTTTGAGGTAATCGATGATTATATTAGCATTGCGCTGAAATTAAAAACGCCTGATACGATGACCATATCAGGCGTTAATTATACTATAATTACTATTTATTGCAGTAGCTATATTTACGCTAGGGCTTTTTCTACTGAAACAGGCTCAGGACTATCAGCTAGTTTTTCCCATTTGCTGGTTTTCAGGGTAAATAAGGCAACCACAACACCAACACCGATAGTAATCAAACAGATATGTAAAAACAGCTCAGGCATTTGACTTAAGTTGTTAGGATCAAGATTGCCTGCCAATAAGCCAGCCACAACATTACCAATAGAATAGGTTAGTACAAATACTCCCATCATTTGTCCGGCAAAGCGTCTAGGTGATAATTTACTGACGGCGCTCAGTGCTACAGGGCTTAAACATAACTCACCAACTGTATGTAAAAAGTAAGTGGCAACCAACCAATAAGGCGCGACTTTCATACCCGATGCTGCGTATTGGGCGGCAAAGAACATAACTAAAAATCCTAAAGCCATAATAATCAAGCCTAAGGCACACTTTATCCCGTAAGACGGGGTGATCATTTTCTTCGCTAGGTTAATCCACAGCGCAGCAATGAAGGGTGACAACATAATAATGAAGGCAGAGTTTGACAGTTGAAACCAAATGGTCGGTATTTCAAATGAGCCAATAAAGCGATTGGTATAATCTTGCGCAAATAGGTTCAGTGAAGAGCCCGCTTGTTCAAAACCCGCCCAAAAACAGGCAGAAGCAACACAGACTAAAAACAAGGCACTTAAACTTCTTTTCTCATTACCACTAAGATTTCCGAGAAAAAATATGCCGGCAAAATACAAGATAAAAATAGCGGTGATCAGCACAGCAGCATATTCAGCAATGACAACCGGATCAATCACCACGCTGCCAGTCATTATGGCGCCAACCAATAAGGCTAAACCCACTAAAAAAGCCGTGATTATTGACCAACTAATCTTGATCATTTTCGGGCTGCTAACCACTGTTGGTTCAGCGCCTGCACCCTTAAGTTTGTAGATGGTTTTTCTATATTGAATTAAACCTGCAGCCATACCAACAGCAGCAAGACCAAAAGCCATATGCCACAAACCTTGCTCTTTTAAAGGACCAATAGATAAATAAGCCAAGAAAGAACCAATGTTGATACCCATATAATATAAGGTATAACCGGCATCTCGTCGCTTATCGTCTTTGCTGTAAAGCTGACCGACCATGGCGCCAATATTAGGTTTGAGTAGGCCGGTGCCTAACACAACTAAAACTAAGCCAATAAAAAATGTATCGTTCGACGGGATAGCCAGTACTACGTGACCAGCAAAAATGATAAGACCGCCATACCAGACTGTTTTTTGGCAACCCAATAGTCTATCTGCGATAAAACCACCCGGTAAACCCATCAGGTAAACCGCACCGGTGTAAAGACCATAAATTGCTGACGCGGATACTACGGTAATAAACAGTCCGCCTTCTTGAATACTGGCGGTCATGAACAATATTAATAGTGCCCGCATCCCGTAATAACTAAAACGCTCCCACATTTCTGTAAAAAAGAGGGTCGATAGACCTTTGGGATGGCCAAAGAAACTACTATCAATTGGTTCAACATTTTTTTCTGTCGTCATTAAAATTGCCTTTTAATTTTTATTATTAATTTACCTAACTTTATTTCTTCGCATCATACGGCCCAAGCCGATAATTTTTGGTTGCTAGGGAGTATGCCGAGAAATTCTGAAAGGCGTTGTGCGTTTTATACTAGAGCTAAGACACTAAAACAACTGTGATGCTAAAAATGACTATCATATTGAGGCACTAAGTCATGGTTATATTGCACTAGAACACACAATTTTATAGCGTTGCACTCCAAACAATCATGCTTGTCACCATAATAGTGCGTTAATGTGCAACTAAAGTGGTGCAGTTCAGATAAATCAACTAAACTAGCGGCTCAAATTTGCGATAAGCAATAAAACATCGACTGAAATTTAAAAAATTGCTGGGACTGTTATCTTTCAGAGACAGTTAGCTTCGGTTTTTTCGATTTAGTTACAAAATGTAGCATTTAAGAAACATTTTGATGAAAAGAATTAACACTAATTTACTAGCTAAACAGGGTAACTATTTGTTACTCTATGCGCCATCGGAAGGCTTGTGTAAAGGTAGCAAATTAAGTTAAAACAGAGGGTTAATATCCTGTTTTGCTTAAGTGACTAGTCTAAAAAATTATTTTTTGAGTCGTAATTGCTGAGTTGATTCTGAAATAAAATATTGAGGCTTGATTATTGCTAGCTCTATTGATAAGCAGTAAAAAACAGGGAAAATCTAGGGTATGTTTACACATTTGGAATTCGTTCCATTAGTTATAGCGGTTTTCACTGCATTTTTTGTGGCCGTTATTCTGCTAGTTATCATGACACCAATGGCACATCAATTAGGTTTGGTTGATCATCCAACTGAACGTAAAAACCACAAAGGTATGGTGCCTTTGACCGGCGGTTTGGCCATTTTTGGTGCGGTACTCATCGCGAGTGTTGCAACCGATGTATGGTTTAAAAACGGTTCGTTATTCTTTACTGCTTCTGCATTTATTATCTTACTGGGTATGTTAGACGACATGTTTGACCTCAGTCCCAAAGGCCGTTTAATGTGCCAATTCGGTGTTGCAGCCATCATGGCTTGGAGCGCGCAAAACTATATTACCGATTTAGGTGATTTGTTCGGTTTCGGTTCCATTTCTTTCGAAATTTTTGGTTACTTTTTCACGTTAATTTGTGTAGTCGGCGTAATTAACGCTTTCAACATGATAGATGGCATTGACGGCTTAGCCGGTGGCATGAGTTTGGTGGTATTGCTGAGTGTCGTCTTTTTGCTACTGATTTCAGAGAACGGCAAAGCGATTATGGGCCCTATGATTGTTATTGGTGCGATAGTGCCGTTTTTGGCCTTCAATCTAAGTTGGAAAGGTTTCAAAGGTAATAAAATATTTATGGGAGATAGCGGCAGCATGTTTGTTGGTCTCACCATTGTTTGGTTACTTGTTGAATATACTCAAGGGGCGGAAGCTGCCATGCGCCCTGTGACCGCAGTATGGCTGATTGGATTACCTTTGATGGACATGGCTGCGATCATGTATCGCAGATGGAAAAAAGGGCAGTCAGTATTAAGACCCGACAAGCAACATTTACATAATATTTTTATACGCGCTGGTTTGTCACCCAGACGTGCCTTAGCTGCTATTTTATTGATGGGTTGTACTTACGCTGGCATTGGTATTGTAGGTGAATTATTGCAAATCTCTGAAACTATCATGTTTGTTGGCTTTTTAGTGACGCTGTTTGTCTACAGTTTCGCATTACAAAATATTTGGACAATTCTGCGCTTCGTGCGAGGAAACAAAGTTACTTCTGTTTCTTAACGCCCTGCTTTGTTAGTCTTCTCTGTTTTCAAGCTTTGCAAATGCTGACCTACGGGTTAGTATTTGCAGAATTTATTTAAGTTGAACCTCGTTTATGAAAACCCTTTTTTCATTATTGTTGGTCTTGGTATCGCTGCAAGGCTGCACCAGCATTAAACAACCTGTTGCCTCGCGTCCTCTCGTTGAACAAAATTTTTCCAATATTTATCAAGTTTTACCTGAGTCTATTTGGGATAGTCTGCAAAATAGATCAAATGGCGAGTTGCTCAATTTTAATTCACAACAGGTCGAGCTGGGTCGATTATTTTTTTCAGCAAGCGGTAATCAATGTCGCCAGCTCACCTTTAATAATAACCTCTTACGCGTAGCATGTCGTGTTGATGGTTCTGCTCAATGGTATTTGGTCAAACCGGTCATTTCTGAATATAGCGAATCTGCTTCAACCATGGGGACAAAATAATGAACTCTCCTAGCGTTAAAATTATAGTTGGTGGTTTATTACTGTCTGCCATTTTATTGTTACCCATTAAAAATGGTGCAGCACAAGATGCCGCAACCTTAGAGCAACTTCAGCAAGCTAAATCGGCGGGCGCAAGCCAACGGGTTGATGTGTCTCAATATATGCAGTCTTCTGGCAACAGTACCGGGCGTAATGGCACCAGTAATCAAGTCAATGAATACGGCCCGCAACCTGCAGGTGAAGAAGGACTACCACCACCCTTTGGTGCAAACTTATTTAATGGCGGTTTTGCCGCGCAGCGCAGCGATGGCTTAAACTCTTCTTATCTTGTATCGCCAGGCGATAAAATATCTGTACAAATGTGGGGTACGGTTAATAATGCCCAAGTGGTTACTGTAGATAATCAAGGCAATATCTTTATTCCAGATGTTGGTCCGATTCAAGTTAAAGATATACCCGCCAATCGAATAAACTCCGTTGTTACCCAAAAAATCAAATCGATTTACACCAACAATGTCAGTGTCTATATCAATTTACTTACCGCTACACCTGTCAGTGTTTATGTGGCAGGCCCTGTGGCGAGGCCTGGTCAATATGCCGGTTTAGCCTCTGATTCCTTATTGTTTTTCTTAAAACAAGCCGGTGGCATCGATCCTCATCGCGGTAGCTATCGCGATATCAGTATTGTTCGCAACGGTGAGTCACTGCTCGAATATGATCTGTATGACTTTTTGAAAGAAGGCAAGATGACGACCTTCTCTTTTCAAGACGGTGATGTGATATTAGTGGCAGAACAAGGCGCAATGGTCACGGTAGAAGGGTCTGCCCGTTATCCTTTTCGCTTTGAGCTAGAAAGCAAAAACTCCAGTGGCAAAGACCTGATGTATTATTCGCGCCCCTTAACTAAAACAAGTCATGTTGCGGTTACCGGTAATCGTGCACAAGGGCCAATATCAGTTTATATACCCATAGATGATTTTGACAATTTTGTGGTATCAGATGGCGATGTGGTGTTGTTTAATGATGATATACGCGGCAACGTTATCAGTGTGCAATTATCAGGCAGCTACAAAGGCCCATCATTTTATACGGTTGACAAAGATGCGCGTTTACTCGACTTGCTCAGTTATGTTGAAGTTGATCCAAGTCAAGCAAACTATGGTGCGATATATATCAAACGTGAGAGCGTGGTTGAGCAACAAAAGGCACTCATCGATGAATCCCTGAACCGACTCGAACGCAGTATTTTTACCGCGCCTGCTTCTTCTGATGGCGAAGCACGAATTCGTGCGCAAGAAGCGGAATTGGTCGCGCAATTTGTTGCCAGAGCCCGCCTAATCAAACCACTAGGTAAAGTTATTGTATCTGAAAACGGCATAGTAGCTAACATTCGCCTAGAGCAAGGTGATGAAATAATTATTCCTCCCCACACTGACTTAATCCAAGTCGCCGGTGAAGTATTGTTGCCGCAAGCTATTGTGTATAACCCTGATGCAACCATCGGTGATTATGTCGCTTGGGCAGGCGGATTCAGTGAGCGCGCTCAAGACGAACGCATAGCCATTGTGCATGCTAATGGCCTAACCAGCTTTGTATCGATAGACGGTGGTCAATGGTTTGGCGAAAGTAGTAAAAACAAATTATCACCGGGTGACCAAGTATTGGTACTACCTAAAATTGATACCAAGTTATTGCAAGCGGTTAAAGATATCACCCAGATTGTTTATCAAGTGGCTATTGCAGCTAATGTGGTAACCAGATAGCCCATGTCAAGACGAGCTAGCTGAAAAATGACCACCGTAGTCAAACGCGGCCCTTGGAAAATCTGGAAAGACGTGATCTTTGCTTTGTTTGCCAGAGAAATTCGTACTGGGTTTAATGATAAACTGGGTATAAGTTGGGCAGTGATCAACCCTATAATTTTTATATTAATGTTGTCATTACTACGTGGTCGTATGGAAGGTGGTGAAACTCACACTATACCGACCTTTGTTTTTATGGCTTATGGCATGATACTTATTCAGAGCTTTTTGCAAACCTTAGGTGCTTCAGCAAATTCGATAAGTAAAAATAAAGCGTTATTTGCTTTCAGGCAGGTTCAGCCCATCAGTGCGGCTATTGCTGCTGGTTTGTTTGAATTATTGACTAAAGTGTTTGTAGTCTTGGGTATTTTTGTTGTTATGTACTTTTTGAATATGGAAATACAGATTGAAAATCCAATCCTGCTGATTACCTGTTTTGGTCTTCTATGGATTTTTGCACTGGCAGTGGGTTTGATCTTCGGTATTGCTGAAATGTATGTGAGCGAAGTAAAAAAAATCCGCGAGCTTTTAACCCGGCCACTGTTTTTTATCTCTGGGGTGTTCTTCGCTTTACAAGATTTTCCGCAAGAATATTGGTACTTGTTAAATTGGAATCCAATATTACATGCTGTTGAGCTATCTCGATTTGCTGCTTATTCTTCTTATGGTGATAACGGTGTCAGTTTAGCTTTTTTGAGTTTTATCACCCTTGTGTTTGTTTTTTTTGCACTGGCGATTTATCAACTTTTTTGGCGCCAAGCGATTAGCCGATGATTAAACTAGTCAATCTTACCAAGTATTACCCATCAAATTTAGGTAATCAGTATATCTTTAAAAATTTAAATTTTGAGATACCCTCTGGTCACAATATTGGAATTTTGGGCTCTAACGGAGCCGGTAAATCGACGTTGTTTAGGCTCTTGGCTGGTAGTGAATATCCGAATAAAGGCAAGGTTATTACCGATTTAAGTTTGTCCTGGCCTGTTGCATTGGCAACCGGCATTCACCCACAAATGACAGGGCGTGAGAATACTCGTTTTATCGGTCGTGTAAATGGAGTCGCCGATTTGGCTGCTTATGAGAAAAGGGTTAGAGCGTTCGCAGAGTTAGGCAATAAGTACGACCTACCTGTAAGAACGTATTCTAGTGGAATGAGGCCTCGTTTAGCTTTTGCATGTTCTATTGCAATTGACTTTGATGTTTATCTAATCGATGAAGTAACCTCTGTCGGCGATGCTAATTTTCGTCGAAAAGCCAAAGAGGCTCTTCTAGAAAGGAGCAAACTAGCGACCGTGATCATGGTTAGCCACGAAATGGATGAAATAAGACAGTTCTGCGATAGTGCCATTGTACTAAATAAAGGCGAACTTACTTTTTATAACGATCTCGAACAAGGGATCACGGAATATCAGGCATTGTAGGCATGACCCAACAGGCACAACAGCAATTAGAAACACAGTTTTTGACACTTCGTAAGCGGTATACCAGTTTACAATGGACCGATGGTCAATTTTTATTAGAAGAAGTTAAAAATATCGCAATCAATGATGTTGCCTTGGCTTATCGTCTAATGAAGCGTGTGAAAAATTTAGATCCAAGCGAAGACAATCAAAAATATCTTAATGAGCTTCAAAGCAGTACGCTGAAAGAAAAGCCCGAATTAGCCACTGTTACATCTAAAGAAAGGAAGAGTCTCATTATTCGCAAAGGTAAGGGCATTGCCGAGCAATTGTTGATAATACTCAACAACACTGCACTTAAGAAATATCGAACACCTTTTATGTTAGTGGTGTGGCTACCGTTTTTTGTTTTTGCCATTTATCAGATAATAATAGCAAGCCCTCGCTATGAAAGTCAGGCTAAAATTATTATGAGAGAGCCCAATGGTATGGCAACCCTTGATGCAACTATGGCTATTATGTCTGGTTTTGGTATATCTGGTGGTAGCAGTGATACTGAACTCATGAAAACTTATGTATTGTCGAATGATATGCTCATTTACCTTGATGAAAATATAGCAATCAATCAGCACTTCCAAGACACTCAATATGATTACTTAAGTCGTTTGTCGGGCTCCGCAAGTAGAGAGACACAACTTAAATACTATCAAAGTAGAGTGTTAATTGAAGTAGATGAAAAATCACAAGTCATCAATATTAGAGCACAGGCTTTTGAACCTGAATTTGCACATAAATTAAGCCTGGCTATTGTAGCTAGAGCAGAATGGTACATTAATGAAATAGGGCATAATTTAGCCAAAGAACAATTGAAATTTGTGCAAAAAGAGCATGAATTGATGCAAGAAAAGTTACAAAAAGCGAAGTCTCAACTTTTAGATTTTCAAAGTCGTTATGATTTACTTGATCCTGAAGCTGAAGGAATGGCGTTGCAGCAGATAGCGTATAAGCTAGAAGCACAGGTTGCTGCACAACAATCTGAATTACGCGCTTTACGCAGTAGCATGAGCGATGATGCACCATTAGTATTAAAAGCGATGGCACAGTTAGACAGTTTGAAGAAACAGCTTGATAATGAGCGAGGGCGGTTGACAGACCAAAATTCATCAGCCAATCGTCTGAGGGAAGATAAAGATAATCTTAGTGAAATACTCGCTAAGTTCAGTGATTTAAAAATTAATTTAGAACTGGCGCTAAAGTCCTACACAGTCTCACAGGTATCTCTTGAAAAATCACGAATTGAAGCTTACAGGCAGTTGAAATATTTAGTAGTGGTTGAGTCATCTACCTTACCTGAAGACGCAAAGTATCCATCAGTTATTTACAATATAAGTCTATTTTTACTTATTCAACTGATGCTATTTGGCATAGGTAAAATTATCTTAGCAACGGTTGAAGAATTGCGTTAGCCATTATTAAAGTCTGTTTACGCGGCATAATTCAAGTTAAGAGTTATACAAGAACGATTTTTAACTGTAGATAAACTTAAAAATACTGAATCTATTTGAGTGCTATTTTTATATTATGAAACAGTAAGGAATTTAATGATTGTTAAAATATGTTAACTTCGCGTAATTACAAAATGCATTCAAGCTTACATTAAAATTTAGAGGTAGAAATGTTCAAAGGTAGCATTGACGTTATAGAGAATGGGGTGGTCCTTGGGTGGGCCGTTGACCTTAATAATCAGGAACCATTGGCTATTGTCGTTGTTGCCGGTGAACAGCGGCTAGGTGTAGGCTTAGCCGACAAGTTTAGAAAAGACTTAAAGGAGGCTGGCATACATGAAGGTAATCATGCATTTCAAATTGATATATGCGAATTGTGGGGAGATGGTGAGGAGCTGGTCTTATCTTTAGTTGAAAGCAAAACCAATGAACTTATCGCCAATAGTACATTTAAAGTACCGTCAACTACGCCAATTATCTCAGCTAAACAAGTCAATTTTCAGCGTGGCGTATTGTCGCTTTACCTGAGTTCAAACATAGCCTTTGGCAAACGAAGTATTATTATTTGGGACAATGAGAAACCACTAGTAGAATTTCCAATTGATAGCAAAGAACTTGAATTGTTGGTGGATATTCAACTCCCAGTTACCTTACTTGATGGCAACCGTCGTCTTATCAAAGTGGGTCTTCAGGGCTACCCAAATATTATATGCAGCCAAATTATTGAATGTCAGCCAATTCAAACTCCGTGGCAATATTTGAATAACAGTTATCGCCAACCTGGCATGATGTCATTGCCAAAACAAGCTGGGCATCGTTACGAAACTTTAGAGTTTCAAATGAAGGCTATAGCTGACGGTGAGTCGCAATTAAGCGTTGGGCAACTATCATTGCTGCATAATGTACTGGTGGAGTCTTATGAAGGTCGAAAAGTCTTTCCAAAATTTTCATTGCCCAAATTCCAACAGCCGATGGTGAGCATTATTGTACCTGCTTACAATCTGTTTGAGCTTACTTATCACGCCATTGCCTCTATTGTTTTTGCTTTTAATAAAACCAGTTATGAAGTCATATTGGCAGACGACTGCTCAACGGATGAAACAGCAGAAGCCGAAGATATTATCGATAATTTAGTGGTATCTCGAAACGCAGAAAATCTGCGCTTTTTAAAAAGCTGTAATCAAGCCGCAGATTTAGCTAAAGGCAAATACATTGTATTTTTAAATAATGACACTGAAGTCACATCTTATTGGTTAGACGAGCTAGTCAATATAATGGAAAAAGATGAATCAGTGGGTATGACTGGCTCAAAACTACTTAATCTAGACGGTTCTTTACAAGAAGCGGGCGGCACAGTCTGGGGAAATGGTATGCCTTGGAATGTGGGTCGTAATGCCAATCCTCAAGCTCCTGAATACAATTATGTCAGGCAGGTTGATTATTTAACTGGTGCTGCCATGTGCATTCGCACTGATGTTTGGTTGCAAGTAGACAAGTTTAGTGAAGAATTAGCACCGTGTTATTTTGAAGACACTGACTTGGCCTTTAAAGTCAGACAGGCAGGCTTTAAAACACTTTACACGCCATTTTCACAAGTAGTGCATTTTGAAGGTCAAAGCCATGGAACCGATGTAACCCAAGGTTTAAAAAAGAACCAAGTTATAAATCAAAAAGTATTCGGCAAAAAATGGTTTAAAGCTTTCCGACTTAATGGTGTTGAGGGCATAGAAAACAGCAAAACTGTAAAAGATCGCAATATCAATCACAGAATATTAGTGATTGATTACGCTACGCCTGAATTGAATAAAGATGCCGGTGGATATGCTGCTATTCAAGAGATAAAACTACTTATTTCCCTTGGTTTTAAAGTCACTTTTGTGCCTGAAAACTTAGCCTTCTTTGGTAAACATACAAAAGCACTACAAGCGATGGGTGTTGAAGTACTGTATGCCCCCTTTTATATTTCGGTTCCTGATGTTATTCAAAAACGCGTTAAAGAAATGGATGCGGTTTACATTACTCGTTACAGTGTTGCAGAAAAATACATTGATTTAATCAAACAGCATTCTAACTGCAAAATACTTTTTAATAATGCTGATTTACATTTTTTAAGAGAATTACGTTCAGCACTAAAAAATGGTCGAGACGAAGTAAAATTACAAGGAGCGATACAAACACGCAGTGCTGAGCTGGATGTTTGCCAAAAAGTGGATGCTATCTTATGTTATAACACTACTGAACATGCGGTTATTGCATCTCATATTCTAGAAACCGAAAAACTCCATTTAACGCCTTGGGTCTTAGAAAATAAATCGGCTGGTCCTAGTTTTGAACAACGTCAAGGCATCGCGTTTTTAGGTGGATTTAATCATTTCCCGAATGTTGAGTGTGTAGAATTCTTGGCTGACAAAGTTATGCCAATGCTGGCAGAACAACGACCAGATATTTGTTTGTATGTTTATGGCAGCAACATGCCTGATGCTTTTAGCGAATTTGAAACAGACAATATGAAGCTGGTTGGCTACGCAGAGCATTTAGATGAGGTTTATCACAATCACAGAGTGTTTGTTGCACCACTTCACTCTGGTGCGGGTATCAAGGGTAAAATTCTTGAAGCAATGGCTTATAACGTGCCCTGTGTCTTGTCAGACGTTGCAGCAGAGGGAACCGGTTTAACTCATGGTATAAGTGCACTAATAGCCAATAAGGCTGATGATGTTGTGCAGAGTATTATTAAACTTTATGACAACGCTGAACTCTGGGCCAAGATATCAAGTAATGAAGCGATTATCGTAGAAAGCTCCTTCTCCTTTGAATTTGGTAAACGCAAGTTCCAAGATATATTAGCGAGCGTTGACATCTTTACTGATTAGTCCGTCAGTATTTGTTCAAATTTAAGGTGAATTTAAAAATTCTATTTTGAAAATGACTAATGCAAGCGTAAGGCTTTACATTCAATATTAGTTTGAGAAAAGTATGATCCCTAAAACCATTGTTCAGTTTTGGAACAATAAAAAGCTGCCGGATGATATTGCCCAATTGCAGAGCACTTGGCTGCATCATAATCCTTCCTTTGCGGTCGAAGTGTACGACAGTGAGCAAGCAAACTCATTAATATTAAAAGAGTTTGGACAAGATGTTCTAGATTTGTATAGAGTGGCTGCATTACCCGCTATGCAGTCTGATATATTCCGTCTTGCTTACTGCCTTGCAAAAGGCGGTATTTATGTTGATATGGCCACGAGGTGTAAAAATAAAATAGATGAATTACTCGCTGAACCAGATTCTCTGACAGTAATGAGAAAATGGCATGGAGGAATTTGGAATGGATTTATTGCTTGTGCTGCCGGCAATCCTGTTTTAACCCAGATTTGGAAAAATGTATTAGACAACCTTAAATCTCGGCGGTTTGATGATGTTTGGAAAGCAACCGGCCCATATAATTTCAATCAAGTTATCGATTCAGAAACATATAAAAATCACGTCTGTGTCATTCCTCAAACAAAAATTAATCCTTATTTTGATTTGGTCAACGATCTAGAGCACAAAAAGCAGGCGCATTGGTCAGAGATGCAAAAACAAACTAGTATTTATTTGTCAATTTAAGAGACGTTTTGATGCAAAAAGTAGTAGTTACAGACGCACTATTGAAATTTTTTAATGATAATCGCGTATATTTTTCGACAATAGGTGCTGACAAAGTAGCAGGTCGGTTTCGCGATGGTGAATCGTTATTATTTTTAGAAGATCTTAAAATTGAGCCTTATGCATGTTACATAAATGGTAGTTTTTTATTCAATATGGGCGCTTTTAGCTTCTCAAGAAGCCCACTACCATTAAATACTAAAGTTGGTCGTTATTGTTCTATCGGGGCAAGAGTTAGTGTGATGGGCCCTGATCACCCCAAATCTAGATTTACATCTGCTTCGGTGACCTACGACACTAATTTTGTTATTTGCCAACAATACTTTAATGATAATCCCCAATACAGGGTGCAGCAAGTACCCAATAACGAAGCGAAAAATGGCCTTGGTGTTGTTATAGGTCATGATGTGTGGATAGGTGAAGATGTAACCTTGGCAAGAGGAGTAACAATTGGTCATGGGGCTATTTTGGCCGCTAAAGCCACCGTCACAAAAGATGTACCACCTTATGCCATTGTCGGAGGTACCCCGGCAAAAGTAATTAAATATCGCTTCACTGAACAACAAATTGAGCAATTATTAACTCTTTCCTGGTGGAACTTTGAGTTAGCAGAATTAATACACGATCAACGATGTGATATGCCGATTGACAATTTTATCGACACGGCGAAACAAGCGATTCAAAATGCACAGGTTTCCCCATTTTTACTAAATGTATTGAGTTTGAAATCTATATTACAAGCGGCTGAACAAAAATGAAAGTGGCAATAGTTGGAAACTGTCAAGCTAGACCATTGGCGCGTTATTTGTCTTTACTCAAGCCTGAAATAGAAATTGTTGCGACACCAATCGTGCACTTGTTAAAAGAACATGAGCGTGATGATTGTCTTAGGTCACTAGAACAGGCTGACTTTATTATTAGCCAAAATATTGCCGACAGTTATCCCTGTTCTTTTATTCGTACATCGTTATTAAAACAGCAATTTGGTGCCAAAGTTAATACCATCCTTAATTTGTATTTTTCAGGCTACACGCCTGACTTACTTTATATCCGCCATCCCACTGTCGGCACATTAAGAGGTCCGTTAGGCGAATATCACAGCAAAACAATATTAGATGGTTGGTTATTGGGTATAGACCCAAAGCAAGTGGTAAATTGGCTTAGTGACCCATTTTATAATCAACAAGAATATGCTGAACAACAGTCTATTTCTTTAGCTGAACTAAAAGACCGCGAACTTAGTGTAGATATTAAAATCACAGATTTTATACAACATAATTTGCTTAAACAAAGGTTGTTTTTTACGTTTAATCACCCCTGTGCATTAGTATTAACCGAATATGCCCAGCGCATTTTAGAATATAAAATTGGTGACAGAGGCGACCCCACAAAGTGTCTGAAATTGCCTGAACAACTCGACCAAATAATTCCTAAATTAGCGATGCCCGTGGCAGAATTAAATGGTAATAGTGATAAACACAAGGGGCAAGCAGTGACAAATGTCGTAGGTCCTGACGTTAGTATCTCAGAAGCTAAGTACTACACTGACATCGAGTTAGTTGAGTGTTTTTATCATATCTATGCAAAAAATGATCAATTTATTAGGGAAAAATATGATACCTAGGATTATTGTACAATATTGGAATTCTGAAATTATTCCAGCAGATGTTAAACCATTAATATCAAGTTGGTCAAAATTCAATCCGGAATTCAAGCACATTGTTTTTACTGAAGAGCAAGCAGCGAGTTTTATTAAAGTAAAATTTGGCCCTGAAGCGCAAGAGCTGTTTTTAA
This sequence comes from Paraglaciecola sp. 25GB23A, assembly GCF_040012495.1. Taxonomy (NCBI): domain Bacteria; kingdom Pseudomonadati; phylum Pseudomonadota; class Gammaproteobacteria; order Alteromonadales; family Alteromonadaceae; genus Paraglaciecola; species Paraglaciecola sp. 25GB23A. Next base: position 207,697 of record NZ_JBDYKM010000004.1, on the reverse strand, counting down.
GCGCGGCATTGCCAGCCATGCAATCAGATATATTTCGTGTAGCATTTTGCTTGGGCAATGGGGGCTTCTACATTGATGTAGCAACACAATGTTTAGGTTCAATATTAAGTATATTGCCTAGCGATAACAAATTAGCGCTAATGCGGAAATGGCATGGTGGCATTTGGAATGGCATGATTGCCTGTAAGCCAAACCATCCAGCTTTAGAGGCTATTTGGAATAAAATACTGCACAATTTGCGTAGCCAAAGTAGTGGTGATGTATGGGAGGTGACCGGCCCGTTGTCTTTCAATCAGATTAATAACGACAAGATTTATGCACCTAATATAGCAGTGATAGACCAAAAAGATATCAAGAGCTTTAAGTTGATTGGTGAACTTGAGTATCGAAAAGAACATTGGTCTGAAGTGCAAAAAAATCAGTCTATTTTTAAATAATTCTCCTAATTTTCAGGTATGCATTCATGAGTAAAACAATAGTTGTTGGCCCCGATAAACTCACCTTAGGCCATTTTTGTGGTCAGAATTTTGAAGAGGCAAACGTTAAATTTGGTGCATTAGCTGAGAATTTAGGATGGGCTGACGAGCAAAATGAACAAATACAGGTAGAGCAACTTATTTGTCATCCACAAGGAAGCGTCAAGATCGTTTTTGTGAATATTCACAACGATGCAACTACCGTCGACACAGTTCAGTTACTGTTACCATCTTTAGCGTGTTATTCGGCCTTGCATTTAAACAACAAAACGGTAAGTGACGTTGAGGTAAAACAGCTTTTTGCTCAGTGGACCCGTTACTTTCAGGCAATTCAACAGCTATTGTTAACTTATCCAGAACTGTTTTCAGCGGTAAATGTAGCCTTTGTAGGTAAGTCAGTTCTTTTATCAACTATTCAATCGCTGCTTATGTCTGATGACAAAATGGCGCAGATACATCTCGAATGGTCCACGTTTGTGAGTAACGCCGACAGCAGTAAATACTCACTGGCGCAGAGTATTGCTGGCTTAGTAAATGTACTGGCCGAAAAAACGTCACTTGAAACTAAGGTGGGGCAGCAGCAAAAAAATATTGCAGCAATCACTGCAACTGCAGCCGAGCATGATCAAGCGCAACAAAATACGATTAGCAGCCTTGAACAACAAATTAAACAATATGAAGTACGCACTACTCAATTAAATAGTCAAGTTTCAGAACTTTCAGAAAACCAAACAAAACGTGAAAGTGAATTTAAGAGAGTCGAGTTGCTGAAAGAAGCATCTGAGCAAAAGCTAATTGAACAAAGCCAGGAATCTGAATTACTCAATTTACAGGTAGCACAACTGCAAGAAGAATTAGAATCACAACATAAGCAAGTTCAACATATGCAACAACTCAAGATGGAAGAGATTGATACATTAAACACACAAGCTGCGCAGCAAGTTGAAGAACTTGAAGCTGAATTAATGCAACAGCGAGACGCGCTTAAACAGTCTCAACACAATCTTGCTGAATTTGCACTTAGGCTTGAAACCGCAGAACAAGGTTTATTGCAAAAGGACAGCTTGCTAAGTGAGGTTGAACAAAAAAGCGATATACAGAGTTTACAAATTACGCAATTGCAAGAAGAGTTAGAAACACAATTTATCGCCTTACAAAAATCACAATTACTTGCCAATACAAGTGCCACCGAGTTGAAAAAAGCTCAACACGAATCCAAAAAAATCGCTGAAGATGGGCAAAGTACTCTCAATAACCAACAAGCAGAAATCGAATTGCTCACCCTGCAAATTGCGCAGTTGCAAGAAGAGCTAGAATATTATTTTATTGAATTTAATAAACTAGCGAGTAGCAATGAAATCGCTGTTGAACAGGAACTAACAAGTTATAAGCAAATAGTACAGCAACGCTATCCCTACTTAGTTGAAGCTAAAAATATGAGTATTACCGGTGGCTTTGATCAGTCTCCTAATCACCGTTTAATTGTAAAATTACACGAGGTGCAAAATTTTGAACAAAGCTGGTCAGCGTTTAGCTTTGTGATCAATGACCGCAACGGCGTTGTTGATATTGAATTTCATGAACCCAGCAGTAGCCGAGTTTACCCCTTGTCGACTTTTATAAAAACCGGTACTAATAAAGTATGTGATTACAGCATAATAAGTCCCTATAGCGCTATTGGACTTAGTACCTATATGCAATTACCGCTTAACGAGCAAGGTTTACTTAGGGCGATTTTATCCGAGGTTTTATTTTTTCTTAAAACTGAAAATATAAGTAAAATGAATGCCAATAATGAAATTGAACTATCACTATGGGTTGCTAAGATCACTAATCTTATACAAGATCTGCAAAAGCCAGCATTATTACTAGCAGAGAAAGCCCCTGAGATAGAAACTGTAAAAAGTGCTAGCCAAACATCAACGAGCGTGAAAGCAGAAACGAAAGAACTTTCTCCATCGGAAGAGCCACTTGTATTTGAAAAAGTAATTGCAAAAGAAACCAGTGAGAAAATTATCACCGCTCCCAAGCAAGTTGAGAACGATCCCAGCTCATCGCTGCGCAAAGTAACCTTACTACAAAATATGGTGGCAAGCAGTAACGAGCATTTAACCCTGCAGTTAGATAAGCTAAAAATTGATAAAATGGTGTTTCCATCATATCAACTAAAGGTGGGCGCAAAACAGATTAAAACTGACTCCTTTACCTTGTTTGGTAGTTTAGAATTTAGAGAGCAAAAAAATCAACAAGCCGCTTTGCCTAACTGGCAATTAGATGAGCAAGACAAATGGGGTCCTAAACTTGTATTAGATTTTGGACCTGAGCTGACAATACAGCAGAAGAATAAATTAGATAATTTAACCCCAGATAATCGGCTTTTTGTCATGAAGTTGCTTAGTTTAATTGCAAAAAACTTGCACAAAGTAGATTTGAACGAACGAGCGCTAAATCAACCCTTAGCAAATTGGCACCAACTGATAATGACTATGATAAGTGTATTAAACGAAAAGCCACTTGACCTTGGCACAGAGGTAAATTATGAGTGAAACCTTAAAACTTGCTGCGGGTTTAGCTTATAAATTTGATACCGTACTCATTGCGGGTGGCGGTGATGGCCGCTCATTATCTTACTTAGAAAAAATTGATAGCAAGCAGTTTATATTACTCGAACCCGATCCCAAAGCCTTCACAAAACTAGAACGGCAAGTAAAATTATTGGGATTAAAAAACGTTTATTTAAAGCAGCAAGCCCTTATTGAACAAGACGCACCAGCAGTAAAATTTTACTCGGCAAGCGCGAGTGAATTTAGTGCAGTATTACCTCCACAGCTCATTAAAAAACTGCGACCAGGCTTAATTTTTGAGCAAATAGAAGTTGCCGCTACTACATTATCCCAGTTGGTTGAAGAACATAATATTGATGCCAGTAAAGCGAACTTGTTAATCATTGATATTAATGGGCTAGAATTATCATCACTAACAGATGAAGCTATGCAGCAGTTTTCATGTTTAATTATTAGGGCGAGCGAAAAAGCGCTATATGAAAACGTTGAAAAAGTTTCAACACTTTGGAAATACTATCAACAACACAGTATTCCATTTTTAAGCATACAAGAAGCGACACCGCCTTATTCGCACTTAATTACGGTACGCCAAGCAAATTGGGCAGAATCAACAAATCAACTGATTACCCAACAACAATTAACCAACGAATTACAAATTCAGCAGCAAGAGTTGCAAAATAAACTCGTGCATACTCAACAACAGGTAGTTGTTCTTGAAAAATCACACAATGAAGCTGAAAAAAACAACAATGAAATAAACGAACAGCATAAAAATCAGCTAGATAAAATCACTATTGAAAATGATCAACTCTTAGAAAACTTGACGCAAAGCCAAGCCACGAACGCTCAGTTAGAGCAGCAGTTGACTGAATTTAAAAACAAACAAAGCGAACTAGTTGAAGGGCATAAGCATAAAGACGGGCAAATTGCTGAACTGACGCAACAGCGTGACCAGCAAAAGCTAAGGCATGATGAGAGTCATAAACGTGCAGAGGCACTCAAAGCCCAGAACGAAGAGCTCAGTGCATCAAGCTCACATAAACAGACTGAGAATGAGCACTTGGTAGCTCAAGTTGCTGATTTGCAGAATAAACAGCACGAACTGGCTGAAACCCAAAAAAATAAAGATGCCAAAATAGCCGAACTGATCCAACAGCGTGATCAGCAAGCCAAGGGCCATCAAGAAACTAAGCAACGGGCTGAGGCACTGAAAGTCGAGAACGAAAAGCTCAGTGCTGATGCGACGCAGAAGCAAACTACGATTGAACAGATGGTAGCTCAAGTTGCTGCTTTGCAGTCTAAACAGGAAGAACTAGCTGAAACCCAAAAACACAAAGATGCCAAAATAGCCGAACTGATCCAACAGCGTGATCAGCAAGCCAATGGCCATCAAGAAACTAAGCAATGGGCTGAGGCACTTAAAGTTGATAACGAAAAGCTCAGTGCTGATGCGACGCAGAAGCAAACTACGATTGAACAAATAGCAGCCCAAGTTACCGCTTTGCAGAATAAACAAAACGAGTTAGTTGACGGCCACAAGAATAAAGATGCGCAAATAGCTGAGCTGACAAAACAGTATGACCTGCAAAAGCAAGGGCATGAAGAGAGTCGAGAGCTGATAGCGACACTCACACTTCGGAACGAAAAACTCGATATTGATAGTTCAGAGTTACAAACTAAAAATGAGCAACTGACAATACAAGTGAGTGAATTACAAACTAAACAGAACGAATTAGTTGACGGCCACAAGAATAAAGACGCGCAAATAGCGGAACTGACAAAACAGCATGACCTGCAAAAGCAAGGACATGAAGAGAGTCGAGAGCTGATAGCGACACTCTCTCTTCAGAACGAAAAACTCGATATTGATAGTTCAGAGTTACAAACTAAACAGAACGAATTAGTTGAAAGCCATAGAAATAAAGATGCGCAAATCGCAGAAGTAACTAAACAATGTGAGCAGCAGACCCATTGGCATCAAGAAAATAAAAAGTGGGCAGAAAGTCTCAACAAACAATGCGAAGAACTAAAAACTTATAGCGCTGAACGCCAAAGAAGCGCTGATTTGGCATTAAAACTTCAAACTAAAGCGCAGATAGATCTCGACAATTTGCGCGAAAAATATCAGATTAAACATAACAATGAACAGCAATTAGTTGATTTGGTCGGTGAGCTGCGAACAAAGCTGCAACAAGCTGCTGAGTATTATTACCAGTTACAAGAAAGTCACCCTGAGCTCAGTGAAGTAACACAAAATCAGGCTGATATAGAAAATGTTGAAGCCCTTAATGTAGCCGAGCCAATGCAGAGTGCGCCAACAATTGCTAAAGCTAAGCGTATTAAACCGTCTAAGAAAAAGAGTCGTGGTAAGTGATGAAGACTACGCTTCAATCTCTTCAAGAGTCACTATCACGAGCAGTTGATATGATTGATAAAAGTCAGATAATAAGTGAAGATTCGATTCAACAACGATCTGTTAAACTTTCGAAAAATACTCTTGATTTTACCAACGCAAGCTCTTTGTTAGATAAATGCGAGCAAGTCATTAACAGTTACCAAAGTGCTAAGCCTATAATGCGAGTTATACACCATTTTGCCTGCAGCGGTGGTACATTATTTACCAAGTGCTTATCAAGTATGGCCAATACCTTCATACTTAGTGAAGTGCATCCTCATTTTTATCAGCACTTACAAACTGATATGGCAACATTCTTACCCTCCGATATTGCAACCCTTGCTATGCAAGCTGGTGTTCCCGATCCAAATAAATTAGCAAGGAAAATTTTCCATCAGTCAGTAAAGTCAGCACATGAACATGTCGACCAGCGAGGTGGGATTTTGGTCCTACGTGATCATAGCCATTCCGATTTTTGTGTTGGGGCAGAATATAGACAGAAAACCCTGATTACAGAATTATTAAAGGATGATTTCAATGTTATTTCGGTTGCGACTGTGCGTAATCCCATAGATGCTTATTCTTCATTGCTTGCGAACGATTGGGTGCATTTCAGTCCACAAACTTTCGATGCTTATTGCGAACGGTTAAGTCAATTTTTAGTACAATTCAAAAAGGAAAATATTATTTATTATGAAGATTTTGTTGATTGCCCCCCCCAAATAATGGAAAAAATGTGCTCGATTCTGAATATTGAATACGACGAGTCGTTTTTAGACTTATATGATCAGTTTAAAGTCTCAGGTGATAGTGGTCGAAAGACCAGTGACATTTCCAAACGAGGAAGACGGGAAGTCTCAGCTGAATTGAAAAATGAAATTGAAGATTCAGAGTATTTCAGATTGATATGCAACGATTATGAATTTCAAGGTACGGTTTAGAATTGAATTTTTTGAATCAACGAGCGTTTTATATAGATTTTTTGAAATTCATATTGATTGGTGCACAATATATTGAATAATGAGGTGCAGTGCTTCAGAACCCATTGGAATGGATGATCTCGAAAGCTATATTAGAATGTTTATAGTTATATTGTTGCGGTTGTGGTTGAATTAGCCTGTTACTTTAAAAAGAATAAAATTCAAAACTTACCAATCATTACTTGAAATATTAGGTGGTTTTTTGGACAAAAATCAGTTTCTTACTGCTTTGTGTAAATATTAACCAAATACACTTTGATGTAAATTTTTTATGGATCAGATGAAGAATAAGTGAAATTAAACATGAACAAAAAAATTGTAGTTGATATGGCGGTTTTAGCTCAGGGAGTCAAAACTGGCGTTTATAGAGTGGCACATGAGTTAGTTAACTTTTTGATTCACAATGAACATTATGACGTGGTTTTTACGTTATCTATAGAGAAGGAATTTTTACGGCAACATAATGTTAATTTAAGAGACGGATTAGAGCGGTATGTAGAAGAAACCGGCTTTGCAGCTCCATTTGTAACTATTGAGTTTGATCCTGCATTTGTTAATGCGGATTACTACTTAACTCCTTTTTTTAGTGTTCCAGAAAATTGGGCGAATGAGCAAAGAGTTACAAAGTTATTGATTGCCTATGATCTAATCCCGATTATAAGTCCTGAATACTGTGAAAAAGGTATAGTTGATTTGGTGAGTGAATTTTACCACCATATCCAAAATGATTGGCAGGTATTTGCAATTTCAGAATGCACAAAACAAGACCTACTCAAGTTCAGGCCTGAATTGAATGCCGAAAACATAACTGTGTTGTATTTAGGGGCAGATGATAATTATAAGCCCAATATATTATTAGCAGTACAAAAAGCCGTGCGAGCAAAATATTACATACCTGAAGGTAAAAGTTATTTCTTAAGTGTTGCAACATTAGAAATAAGAAAAAATCTGGAAACAACCGTTAAGGCGTTTGCTGAATTTGTAAATAAGAATCCAGATAATGAGGCACTTCTGGTGCTTACAGGCATGAATGGTTGGAAGTTAGATAAGCTGAAAGCTGAGTTAAACAAATGGCCTAAAATTATTGAACGTGTGATTTTTACTGGCTTTGTAGACGAACTTGATTTACCCGCATTATACTCTGGTGCAGAAGCGTTTATCTATTTGTCATATTATGAAGGTTTTGGTTTGCCGCCACTCGAGGCAATGTCGTGCGGTATCCCTGTTATCTCTAGCAATTCATCATCATTGCCTGAAGTTATCGGAGACGCAGGAATATTAGTTGCCGCAACTGATTTTCTTGGTGCTTCGTTGGCTTTTAACTCAATTATTAACTCTAAAGATATGAGAGATAAGTTATCAGCTAAATCTATAGAGAGAGCGAAGTTATTTTCTTGGCAAAAATTTGGTCAAGAATTTATAAAGCAGTTAGACAAAACATATAAACAGGTGACTCCGTACTTAAGTATTATTACAATTTGTTATAATGAAGAACAAATAAAAGATACTTGCGAATCGATCCTAAAACAATCTTTTCAATACTTTGAGTGGATCGTTGTTGACGGAGGTTCTAACGATGCAACGTTGGCAATATTAGAAAAATATAAGCATCGAATGAACGTTTTTATATCTGAAAAAGATAATGGCCGTTATGATGCTATGAATAAAGGAATTAAAAAGAGTTCCGGAAAATATTTACTTTTTCTAAATGGTGGTGACTGCTTATATCAACCTGATACTATTAAGAATATTTTTTCTTTTTCAGTTCCTTTTGGTAAACATAATATTTTTAATAATCCTTTTTTTGAAGACATACTATATGGTGAAGTAGTAACACAAGAAACAGGATTAATGCCATACCCGGCATGGAAAACTGGCGCACAATCTCATGACCTAAGTTTCTTCGTTGGAAGTAGTTTGCCTCATCAAGCAACATTTATTAAAAAGGCGCTGTTTGATCAATTTGGACTGTACGATTTGTCATATCAGTATGCGGGGGATTATGAATGGTTTATGCGAGTCTTGTTGAAAGAAGGAGCAAAATCTCAGTATCTTCCGGCCATTATATCTACATATAATTTCGACGGTGCTAGTAGCCAGAGCCCTGCAGCCGATGCTCCACACATATTAGAGATTAAAAGAGCGTACGATACTTATAATCAGCCTGTGATCGGTTCGACTTTAGCAAAGCAGCCACAAACAAACACACAACACAACAATATTGAACTATGTGTTACAGGCGCAACGAGTCATTCTTTGCTATCAAATATAGACGGTGTCAAAAAGTATGCTGACCTTGACTACTTTGGTTCGCTTTTAAGTAAATCTTCAAAGTATTTGACCCTGCACGATATTACGGTCATTGGCAGTTATGTAGAGATACTGTTTCATTCGAGATTTTCTAAAAAGCACCTGATAGCTATAGACTTTCTAAAAAGTACGAGTGTTGCTGCCGGCGCCTTATATACATATATTCACAGGCTAAGTGACATAATTATGAATCAAAAATATGTTATCGATTCTGTCCCTTACATGCGAGTTGCATTTAATATTCGCGGGTACCTTAAAAAACTTCAGCGAAATCATTTAGATATGGCTTTTGACTGCCAAAATGATTTTGATGATAAATATGAACTTCTTATTAAAGAATCATACATATATCTATTAGGTAGGAAAGCAACTCATGAAGAAATAAATAATTGGAAAAACACCTTGTCTGAACATATTGTAACATCGACAAGTTTCTTTAGTGCTGTCAATAATAGTGAGGAAGCGCGTAAGTATATAGATACATCCAATCAACTTTCTCTAGAAAAAGGACACCCCATACTCTCGCCATATAGTATGTTACAAAAAGCGCTGCGGAATCATGCGCTTAATAATAAATATTCTAATAAGATTAGCGTGGTGAACTAAATGATAAAATTACTTGTAGACGGAGTTTTCTTTCAACTAAATAGTACTGGTATCGCCAGAGTATGGGCGACTATTCTTGGAAGTATTGCCAGATCAGATGAAATTAAGGTTTATTTCTTGGACAGAGGTAATGCCCCTGAAATTGCAGAAATTACATATATTCCTTTTATGAAATATGCTGAATTGCAATGTGCTAAAGATTCGATAGAAATCCAAAAGATCTGTGACTCATACGAGATAGATGTTTTTACTTCAAGCTATTATACGACACCTCTTTCAACGCCGATGTTAATGATGGTATACGATATGATACCAGAATTACTTAACTACGATTTAACTCCGAGGCCTTGGTTGGAAAAGGATGTTACTATTAATTACGCATTGCGATACTTATGTATTTCTGAAAACACTAGGTATGATTTATTAGCTTTATACCCGGAAATACCCGAGAATCATGTGGCCATGGCCTATTGTGGCGTTGATAGGCAGTCCTTTTATCCTAGAAGTAAAAAAGAAATTGAACGTTTTAAAAAAGAAAACGGAATTTCAAAAGATTATTATGTGTTTGTAGGTTCAAGAGGTGAGCCCGGTAATTATAAAAATAGTCATCTGTTTTTTGATGCGTTGGAATCTTTGTCGCCAGACTTTGATGTGGTTTTTGTAGGTGGTGAACAACACGTTAGTGAAGCAGTAATATCGAAACTCCCAGCAGGCGTAAATTATATTCAATTAAGGCTGACTGATGAAGAGCTATCCATGGCTTACACTGGTGCTATAGCATTAGTGTATCCATCGCTATATGAAGGTTTTGGTATGCCAGTTGTCGAAGCGATGGCATCAGGTTGCCCAGTCATTACAACAAATCACGGCTCATTGGCGGAAGCTGCAGGAAATGCTGCATTAACGTTGAAAGGCACCTGTGTTCAAGAAATGGTTGATGCTTTAAAGCATATACGCGATCCAGAAACTCAACGACAATTGCGAAAAGTAGGGCTGGAGCATATTGAAATATTTAATTGGGAGCATATGGCTGAAGTGTTTATTGCGGAAACCAAGATACTTTTTCAGCAATCTTCAGGCGAAGATACAAGTAATTTTTTACAAGGCTGGAAACAGTTGAGGTTGCTTCAAGCAGAAGTAGATGAGCCAAAATAAGAGGTTGATAGAATGAAAGCGCTAATTTGTGGTGTTAATGGACAAGATGGAAGCTATTTAGCGCAATTCTTACTAAAAAAAGGTTATGAAGTATGGGGTACATCCCGTGATGTACAAGCAAGTAGCCTAAATAATCTTGAACGCTTAGCTATCAAAGACTCGGTAAAGTTAGTGTCAATGGCACCTGGCGACTTTAGAAGTGTTTTTAGTGCGATGGATAAAAGTGATCCCGATGAAGTGTATTACCTTTCAGGTCAGAGTTCAGTTGGTTTATCTTTTGAACAGCCTGCTGAAACATTAGAAAGTATTGTATCTGGTACTTTAAACGTACTTGAAGTGTTGCGCTTAAGACATCGTAATACTCGACTTTATCATGCAGGCTCCAGTGAATGTTTTGGTGACACCGATGGATTGCCAGCGGACGAATTAACCCCTTTTAAACCTCGCAGTCCTTATGCTGTCGCCAAGGCTTCAGCGCACTGGTTGGTGGCAAATTACCGAGAGTCATATGCATTACATGCCAGCACAGGTATCTTATTTAATCACGAGTCACCCTTGCGACCAAAGCGCTTTGTTACGCAAAAAATCATTGATAGCGCAAAGAAGATTGCCAGTGGTGAATTGGATAAATTAGTTTTAGGTCGACTTGATATTCAACGAGATTGGGGGTGGGCACCAGAATATATAGATGCTATGTGGCGTATGTTGCAGTTAGAAACGCCTGAAGATCTTGTTATAGCGACTGGACAAACCCATAGTCTTGAGGAGTTTGTTGCAGAAGCGTTTGCTATTAATGGCTTAAATTGGGAAGATCATGTAGAAATTTCCCAAGAGTTCTATCGCCCTACAGACATTTTATATAGTGGTGGAAATCCAGCGAAAGCAAAGCAGCTATTAAACTGGAACGCAAAAATAAAAATGGCTGACGTTGTGCGTTTAATGAGTGAATAGTTCACTACCAATATCTACTAGAGATTAAATTTTACTGAAAGAAATAATTAAAAAAATGAATGTATAATTTAAATGTGGCAGATTTATTTTTTGTAATTAATTTGGCCGTGAGGCTTGAAAAAAGATTAGCTTATAGGATTTTATTATGAATGTTGTATGGATTAGCTCTTACCCTAAGTCAGGAAATACATGGGTAAATCATGTGTTGCAAACAGCTAAGGACTCTGGATACCCTCAAGGAGAAATGGATGTATATAATGTAATGAGTTCCGATAAGCTCCCATCAATTTGTCCTATTATAAATAAAGAAATTTCACAAGAACCAACTATTGTCCTAAAAACACATGCACCGTATGCTGATTCTATGCACAAAACACTCAATCTCAATACAGTTGCTTTTATCCATGTGATAAGAAATCCATTGGATGTTTTGCTTTCATACATTAACTTTTCACGCATCGATTATAGATTGTGGGGAAACAGGGAAGCATGCGCAACAAGATTTTTTATTGATTTTATGGGCTTTGATCAGATAGTACCATACGAAGAATGGTTGGATACAAAACTAGAAGATATACCGCAGTTTAATTTAGACCATGCACTTGAAAAATTTAGTGCGGGAAACGGCAAAATACCAAATGTCGATAATATGAGTGGTACTTGGTTTGAGCACTCTGAATCTTACTATAATGTCAGAGATAAGATACCTAACATCGTTTTGAAGTATGAAGATATGTTGGAAGATTCTAATACATTTATACAATTAAAAGATATTTTTCAGATTGATACTCAAACCATTATTAATGCTGTTAATAGCATTAATGAGAGGAATGTTGGGCTTAGTAAAAAAGGTGAAGGTGATACGGGTATTTTTTATAATAAAATGTCGTCATTCTATTATGTGAATTACTTTTCTAAAGAGACCATATCCAACTTTATCGCAGACCACCAAGCGAGACTAACTAGATTAGGGTATGGCAATCTACCTACATCGTAGCTTTTTTAAAAAGATAGATTTGGGCTTTTTTAATGTTGATTTATGTGAAGTATAAATATTCTGAAAATAAGCGATAATTACTGGGATGATCGGTCAATATGGTTCTTATTTAGCCTAATTATTATTAGAAAAATAATATGAGGTGCATGGCCGGCGTTGAGGATATTTATGAAAGCATCCATGTTAAAAACGCGCACTTATAAGTGTAAGTGTGTAATTACCCCTAGATACCAATATTAAGCGAGCTTCAGCATAATTATCTCAGTAAATTAACATGAGATAATTATGGTTATCCAACAAAAAACCAAACACTGGAAAGCTGTTTTTGAGCGGCAGCGATCTGCTGGTTTTATTAATTATTCATAAAAGAGGAGTATAAATTGAAATTAGTAATAGTGGGTAATTGTCAAATAACATATATAGGTGAAAGATTGAGGCAAGGACTCCAACAAAATTCAGAAATTTATATTCCCAAGCCCATTCATCTTATCAGTGACGAAGATATTATTGAATTGCACCAAAAAGTTACAGAGTGTGATTGTTTAGCAATTCAACCAATTGGCGACAGTTATCGAGGAACTGTTGGGTTAGGTACCAATTTCTTAAAAAATATTTTGCGAAATGATGCGCAATCTATAGTCATACCTAACTTATATTTTGGCGGTCTATTCCCTACATTTGGTTATCTGAGTGATAAAAATAACAATAGAATCCTAGCCCGTGACAAATTGTGGGAGGGACAAAAGCCTCCGTTTTCTGATTATCACGATTATTTAATGTTGATTTCTGCCAATAAAGGTTTTAGCTCCAGTGAATTCATAAACCTAGTCAATAGTAGTTTGCCAATTAAATTTATCGGAAAACTTTTCGACAAAAGTTACGATGAATTAGAGAAAAGGGATCGCGTTTGCGATGTTAAAGCAACAGACTTATTAAGTTCAGCTGACTTCTCACCAAGCAATTTCAGTTCTTTTAACCATCCTTCCAATGCATTAATGGATAGGGTTGCTATTGCTGTTTTGGAACTTGCCGGAACACCTAGAGCTGTTTTTAAGGATAATACGGTTGAAGAGTTTGCACACCCCAAATTACCTGTATATCCTTTTTTATTTGAAAGTGCTCATGAGTTTGTTATCGAAGAGACTATTAAAAAATATGATTTTTACAGCAATTTTTATCAATCACAGGGATTTAAGGAAAGAATCGCAGGAGTTAAACTATCAAACGAATACCAACTAGCACAAGAAATTATCGAGGCAGCTAATGTATAATAAAATGGTTTTTCATCACATTCCTAAAACAGCTGGCAGTTCGTTGAGGCGGATTTTCTTTGAAGAGTTATTTGAGTTAAAACAATCTTATTGGCATTACTCGACTCCCATTAAGTTAGAAATCGAAGTATTCGATTTTGTTTCGCTAGTGAACCTTAGTAATTTGAAAGGTTTGGCTCAAAATGATGCTGCTAAGGTGCGGGAGAAGCTTAAAAATGAAATTTCAAAAAAAGAATTCATTGGTGGTCATTTTACCTATCCTAATTATGTCGATTTGTTACAAGGTTTGGACCAGGAAGACTTTTCACTTCACGTAGCAGTGATCAGGGATCCTTTTGAGAGACTGATTTCTTATTGGGAGTTTTGTCAACGTAAAAATGAACACCCTTATAAGTTTGATGGAAGCTTTGAGGAAGCGCTGCAATCCAAGCATCGTTTTTTTACAAATTGTACCTGGGAACAGAATTGTTATATTTCTGGGAAACGCAGTTTTAACGAATCCTTACATGTTTTAATGAACAAAAATTTCCTAGTCATAGAGTTAGATAAATTGAGTTCTCTTAGTACTAAAATTAGACAACTGTTTAAAGACAACTCTAATATTAAGCTCAAACCAGCCACAAACGAACAATCTGATGTTGTTACAAATCAACAATCTAATATTGCGAAAAATGAAAACGTAAACCCAAATAAGTCCTACTTAAAAGAATACGAAAAATTCAGGCCTCTCCTGACAGATTTGCTTGAAGAAGATCAAAAGCTATTCGATTTTTTGCGCGAAAATGATGGCATTTTTTGCAATAAAAAATAAAATAAAATAAAATAAAATAAAATAAAATAAAATAAAAGAAAAGTAAGGTGTCAGTCCGACCAACCCCACCTTGATGGGCTAGGCTGAATTTAACAAGCTTGGGTTTTCAACTTTGAGGAAACCCATTATGGTCAGACGAACAACTCAAAAATGTCAAAGTTTCATGGATGCTCACTATCTGAGTTGCATCCCAAAGGTAACTCAGACCTGATTTCGAAATGTTTTCTGGGCTAGTTCATACAGACTCAAATCATACTTATTTTTTGCGCGTATGATACTGATCGCTTCCGACATGAGCGCTGGTTTTTCATCAGAATTAACCTTTCTCTGATTGAGTCTTACTTCGTTGGCTTCCCATCCCAAACGGTTTGAAAATAAGCTCAAGCTATCAGCCATCTCCTCTTGTAGACCGAACAACGTGTTATTGAGGAGGTTGTTTTTTGCGCATAGGAACATATCGTCATCACAGGCTGTAATTTTTTTTGGGTTTCTAGTACTAAATTCGAACAAGGGCCAGTAATAGGGGTTATAACAACGCCAGCCATAATTCGACAGAAATCTGGTTTGCATATTATCGAGTATTACCTCAAATTTATTTGAGCGAGCGAATTCTATGAGAGATAAACCTGAAACACCAGGATGAGCTGTGCTTTTAAGGTGGTAGAAGTGGCTTACAACTCGGTCAACAGGATCTCGTAACATTGTTATATATTGAAAATCGGATTGCCCAAGATACTCATGCATTGAAAAGCCAAAGTGACCCAACACAATTGTCTGACCATCAATCGGCGACTCGGCTTGTAGCTGATTGAATTGCTTTATCTGTTCAGAAATGCCCTGTCCACTCTGGTCATGTGCGACATGCAAAGTTAGGCTTCGCTCGCAGTTCTTCATTCCTATAGCGCGTAAGCTACTACCTGCGGTCTTAGGGATGTGTGCGAACAGTATTATTTTTTTCGTCATTTTTCTTCCTGAGATGGAATTTACGTAAGGATAAAAGTTGAAAGCGCTCTCGCCAAGTCTCGCACATTTATTCAGTCGCGCCAAAAAAATGCAGCTGCCAGAATCCGTGATGCTTATTATTCTAAAATTGTGAGTATAGGTAAAGTAGCATGCGGAGTACAGGTAAAGTATAACCAAAATACAACGTCATTTTTCATCGAGTACGGTGAGGCTCACGCCTCATCCCTCTCACATAAAAGTACTTACGGGCCTCGTATACGGCTCATGTATTCTTTACGAATGACGGGGTCAGGTCTTGTAGTATGCGTATCGACTTTTTTAACCTAGGTGACAGTTTTAATATGTATTTGGAATTTATTGGTTTTTATAAATCAAGTGAAAATAGAAGATTCAGCTACCAATTTCAAGTTGTTGATAAGCACCAAGCAATCTGTAACGCCTAACGCTCTGGTGGTTCTGCGCAAAAAAACGGTGATTATTTTGGCTTACATTATTCGCAAATAAGTCGCATTGTTGTAAATTACAAGTATTGCCCCTGTAGCACTCATTAAAAACAGTGACAGATATAGTCAATGATTCAATAATTGCTATTATCATGTCTTAAGTACAAGACATTTGCTGGTCAATTTGGAATAATGTTGTTATTTAGTGGGTCCAATAGCTTTGAATTAAGGGTGTTGAAACTCAATCATAGGCACTACTCGGCTATAACCGTGCACAAGTGCTAACAAGAATTCAATATTGCAGGGTCTTCCTGGGTAATCGAGTAGTAAAAGGAATATAGTTTAATGAAAAAAGCATTAATAACTGGGGTAACCGGACAGGACGGCTCTTATTTAGCCGAGTTTTTATTAGAAAAGGGATATGAGGTACACGGTATTAAGCGTCGTGCTTCGTTGTTCAATACTCAGCGTGTTGACCATATTTATGAAGACCCTCATGTGCAAAATGCGCATTTTAAATTGCACTACGGTGACTTAACTGACTCGTCTAACCTTATTCGTATCATGCAAGAAGTGCAGCCTGATGAGGTGTATAACCTCGGCGCACAGTCGCACGTTGCTGTGTCGTTTGAAGCACCAGAATATACCGCTGACGTTGATGCTATTGGTACTTTACGTTTGTTAGAAGCCATCCGTTTTTTAGGCCTTGAAAAGAAAACTAAGTTTTACCAAGCGTCTACTTCCGAGCTATATGGTGAAGTACAAGAAATCCCCCAAAAAGAAACCACGCCGTTTCACCCGCGCTCGCCTTATGCTGTGGCCAAAATGTATGCGTATTGGATAGCAGTGAACTACCGCGAATCTTACGGTATTTATGCATGTAATGGCATACTTTTTAACCATGAGTCACCACGCCGCGGCGAAACCTTTGTTACCCGCAAAATCACTCGTGGTTTAGCCAATATCGCCCAAGGTTTAGAAGAGTGTTTATATTTAGGTAATATGGATGCTTTACGTGACTGGGGCCATGCTAAAGACTACGTTCGTATGCAATGGATGATGTTGCAACAAGATACACCAGAAGATTTTGTTATCGCCACAGGCAAACAAATATCAGTACGTGAATTTGTGCGTATGTCAGCCGCTTATGCCGGTATTACCCTGGAATTTAATGGTGAAGGCTTAAATGAAGTGGCCACTGTTACCGCAATTAGTGGCACCGACGCCCCTGGCGTTAAAGTGGGTGATGTGCTGGTTAAAGTTGACCCGCGTTACTTCCGCCCTGCAGAAGTAGAAACCTTGTTGGGCGACCCTACGAAGGCTAAAGAAAAACTCGGCTGGGTACCTGAAATCACCGTTGAAGAAATGTGTGCTGAAATGGTCGAACATGATTTAAGTAAAGCCAAGCAGCACGCGTTGTTGAAACAGCACGGTTATGCAATAGCTGTTTCGAAAGAATAGTAGTTATGATGGTGATGGAAAGTAGTACTTACAGTCACGTTAGAGAGCATTATTTTGCTAGATAATTATGTAGAAAAAACTCTAGTATTATCACTTTTTGATGATGAAATGAGAAGAGCTCATATCAAGGAGCACTTTGAACAAAATGGCATAAAAAACTATCATTTTGTTGATGCAATCCCTCATGGCTCTCCTCTAGTTACTGCAACATACAAAAAGGGAGTCGTTAAGAGTTTTCCATCATGTTTCAGATGTGGTAAGTCTGCATGTCAGTGTGGGAACAATATTATTATTCCCCATCAAGTAGCAAATTGGTTGTCTTTTAAACGGATTTGGGAAATAGTTGCCGAAGCAACTGGCCCGGTATTGGTGTGTGAAGATGATGTGTTTTTTTATAGTGGCGGCCTCAAGAAATTAGAGCTTTTATTGGATGATTTGCTGTTAGATAAATTACATTTACCTCTATTAATTCGCTTAGGACATTCTGGATTATCTACAGGCATAAACTTAGAAAATGATGCAAATTTAGAGTTAGGAATCAATGTGGTTATGAGTAATGTCGCTCATATAATGACACCTATATTTGCTCAACTGTTACTCGAAAAATTTGAACGTATTGAAACAACTTCTGATATTTGGATTCATAGTTGGATTGCAAATAAACCAGGTGTTCTGGCTTATACAGTTGCCCCGTTAATTGCTACTGACCTCTCTTTTAACAAAGAATTTGCTCGATTTAGATCTCGCATCCATCCAAAAGGCATTGATGCTGAAGATATAATAAGTGCAGAAAATCATACAAAACGAGTTGATTCTGAGCAAGCATATAAAGAATATTTAGCGAGTGTGTTGGGCAGTGATCAGGCAGCGAATAATGCTATTATTAATTCTAAATCTAGGGATTTTGCAAAATATATTATTGACGATGATATAAAAACAAAAGTAGATGATGACAAAGCGTTTAGATTGCCAGAATTGTATCCCTTATTGAAAAACTATTTTTTACCAAACCATAGTGATATTTTTTGTGCACAAGAGGGTGAAGACGCTCTTGTGCGCAGAATTTTAAAATGGCATTACCATAAACTTGGTTTTTATGTTGATGTGGGGGCACACGATCCAATACGTTTTTCTAATACCTACCACTACTATTTGAAGGGATGGAAAGGAATAAATATTGATCCTAAAAAGGGTATGAAAGAGCGTTTTGACAGGATGAGACCGAGAGATAATAATTTGGAAATTGGTATTTCTGATGAGAAATCGTTGCTTACGTATTATCAATTCAAGGAGCCTGCCTTTAACACCTTTGATAAAGCAAGTGTTGTCTATGCCCAAACCCGCACTGAGTTAATAGGCGAATCGAGTATAGAAGTTAAACCACTTACCGCTGTGCTAGATGAATGCATAGAAAATAAACAAGTCATAACGTTCTTTAATATTGACGTAGAGGGTTTAGAAATTAATGTTTTGAAATCGAACGACTGGAGTAAATATCGCCCTTTACTTGTTATAGTTGAGGCTCTCAATGAGCATGCATTATTTGAATTGTGTAACTTTTTAGTTCAAAAAAGTTACACCCGTGTTGCTTCGACAAAAAATAGTTATTTTTTTTGCGAAAACAAATTTTGGGAAGAAGTGAAATAGAGATGAAAAAAATTTTTGTAGCGGGCCATCGTGGCATGGTGGGTTCAGCGATTGTTAGGCTATTGCAGGCACGTGGTGATTGTGAATTGGTATTGCGGACACGCAGTGAATTAGACTTAATCAATCAGCAAGCTGTGTCAGAGTTTTTTCAGACCGAAAAAATCGATGAAGTATATTTGGCTGCAGCGAAGGTAGGCGGAATTATCGCCAATAACTCTTATCCTGCAGACTTCATTTATGAAAACCTAGTCGTTGAATGCAATGTTATTCACGCTGCTCATGTGGCTGGTATCGATAAGTTACTGTTTTTAGGTTCTTCGTGTATTTATCCTAAACTAGCGGTGCAGCCTATGTCTGAAACCGCTCTGTTAACAGGCACATTGGAACCTACTAACGAGCCTTATGCGATAGCAAAAATTGCCGGTATTAAGTTGTGCGAATCATACAATCGCCAATACGGCCGAGATTACCGCAGTGTCATGCCGACTAACTTGTATGGGCCACATGATAATTTTCATCCTAAAAACTCCCATGTTATTCCTGCATTACTGCGCCGTTTTCATGAAGCGAAACTTAATGGTGATGCGCAAGTAGTGGCGTGGGGAAGCGGTAAACCCATGCGAGAGTTTTTGCATGTTAATGATATGGCGGCTGCCTCTATTCACGTGATGGAATTAGATAAAGCTACCTATAATGCAAATACTGAAGTGATGCTGAGCCATATTAATGTTGGGACAGGTGTTGATTGTACTATCCGTGAATTGGTTGAAACGGTGGCTAATGTCACCGGGTTTGAGGGCAAGATTGTGTTTGATGCCAGTAAACCTGACGGCGCACCACGCAAGCTGATGAATGTAGACCGGTTAGCCGCGTTGGGTTGGCAATATACCTATACCTTAGAAGCGGGATTAAAAGACGCCTATCAGTGGTTTTTAGATAACCAGGATAGTTTTAGGCAGGCGTAGAGTAGGTAATTGTAGGACTACCTTTAGGTGGGAACGAATGGAAAGATGCGATTATGGTGCTTGTTTTTGATTAATTTACCCTAGTGGTTGATTTGTCAATTGTGGTTGTTTTTTCGGCCCTAATAACATCCGTTACGGAGTGACCTCCTACAAGGTTGGGTTGTTTGTTTGTAGGACTACCTTTAGGTGGGAATGATTGCTGATAGGCGTGTATGGTGCCTGTTTTTGATTGATTTACCCTAGTGGTTAGTTTGTCAATTGTGGTTGTTTTTTCGGCCCTAATAACATCCGTTACGGAGTGACCTCCTACAAGGTTGGGTTGTCTGTTTGTGGGACTACCTTTAGGTGGGAATGAATGCTGATGGGCGTGTATGGTGCTTAATATTGTTTAATTTGCTATTGGTTGTCGTTTTATTCGGCCCTAATAACATCCGTTACGGGGTGGCCTCTTACAAGCTGGCTTGTGTTATTTTCGGTGCTAAATAGCTTGGATACTGTGGCCACCTGGTGATAAGGGTTTTATAAATATGTTTTTAGATAAAGACGTTTTTAAAACCGTGATTGTCAGTACACCATTGGTGTCGATTGATTTAGTCGTTAAAAATTCCAATGGTGAATACTTGTTGGGTTATCGCAATAACCGTCCTGCTCAAGGGGTTTGGTTTGTGCCAGGTGGTCGGATTTTGAAAGATGAATCTATGGATGCGGCTTTTTTAAGGCTGACTAAAGACGAGTTAGGTATCGCCCTATCTCGGCAATCGGCTGTCTTTATGGGGCCTTATGAGCATTTTTATACTGATTGTGTTTTTGGTATTGAGCATTCCACTCACTATGTGGTTTTGGGCTATGAGCTTACGGTAGATTTAACATTAAATGATTTACCTAAAGAACAACACAACCAATATGTTTGGTTAACTCGTGATGACTTTTTAGCCCGGGACGATGTGCACAGACATAGTAAATGGTATTTGAGTTAAATTTTGGTTTTAGATGGCGTGGTGCTGAGGTAAAGTAGTATTTTTATCTCAGAATATGCTAGAGACTGTGTAATGAACATTAAATCAACGATGAAAAAGTATGGCCGACGCTTAGTTGCCAAATCAAAACATAGTCAAATTACACCGCACAATATTAAGTTTCACATTGATGAACTAACGGTTGACAAATTTGCTGGTTGGATTTATCTGCAGGACGATGAACAATTTTTGTGCTGTAGCTTAACACTACTAATAAATGGTAAAAAGTGCTTAGATGTTAGAGCAAACCAGTATCGATCTGACTTGTTAGAATCTGGGTTTGGTAGTGGATGTCACGGATTTAATGTGGCTGTTTCGTGGCAAGACTTTGAATTAAATAAAAATAGTATAGAAGTTAAAGTCGGCGCCATTTCTGTTTATCAAGCAGAGATATTAGTTGATCAAAAACAAATGTTGGTTGCCATGACTAAACAATTAACTGGGCATTTTGATGAAGCATTGGGCGCTATTACAGCTACGATGAGTGATTTATCGACTTCTAGTAGTTTAAAAGTTTAGTCACCTATATGGCTTTAATTGTGCTAGAACCTGGTTACGAAGATAATAATTCTCACCACGTTAATGTTAATCAGCAACTCATTAAAGCCTGCGAACAAGCGAGTTTGACCTTACGAATCTTAGCGTCACATAGTTTAGATTTGCCTACAAAAATTGATGAGCTTATACCTGATACCGTTATCAGTTTTTTTAACACGCCATGTTATACCAATAATTTAAAACCACTCGATTGTGCTCAAGAACAAATGTTGGCAAATAAATTTTGTACGGAATTGCAACAGGCACAAAATGAAGGGCTTATTAGTAGTTCTGACAATCTGCTTATGCATACCTTCTATAGTTTTCATATATTGGGGCTTGCTATCTGGTTAAATAAAACTAAGTGTGGGTTCAAAGGTAAAATTTTACTTTGTGCAATGTTTTATCCTGGGCGGCTTAAAATTGAACATCAATCTGAATTAGATTACTTCAAACTTTATACCCGTTATCGCCTCGCATTTAATATGCTTAGTAGTGTTAAAAATGATAATCAGGTGATGTTGGCGACAAGTTGTAAACGCTTTGTTGAAGCTTACAAACAATGTACTAATTTAAATTTTAAGTTACACCCTGCTATTAATTTTGTTGAGCCTATCGCCGTTTTGGATGATGCCAAGGCAGTTAAACACGTTATATTGTATTTTGGCAGTGTGAAACGTGATAAAGGTCTAACTTGGTTGGTCGATATTTTGCCCGAGTTGCTAGCTGAATTTAGCGATATCGCGTTTTTTATTCATTTTAATGAGCAATCACCTGGTGCCCGCAATTTTCTTTCGTTTAAAACGCAACTTGAAGATTTAAGTGATAAGTTTCCCCACCTTTCAGTGTGTTTCTCGGCTATGTCACAACTTGAATATGAGAGTGAGTTAGCAAAAAGTCATGCATTGGTATTGATGTATGACCCTACAATTTACTCTAACAAAACGTCTGGTCTATTGTGGGACGCTGTCAGATACCCTCATATAAATCTATTTTGCAGTAATAATAGTTGGGTAGAGAGAGAGTATCTCGAACTTGGGGGGCAACCTATTACGTTTGAATATGGAAATACAAAAGCGTTTAAGCAATGTCTAGCGGTTTGGAATCAAAATGAAAATGTAACATTTGTAGCTAATAACTATACTGGAGCAATTAGTCAATCGTTTGCTGATTGGTGTCTATCTTTAGTTCGTTAGCAGTTTTTTGTTAAACTTTAAAAGGTAAATTTCATAATGTTTGTAGATAAAAAATTAAGTAATAAGGTAATTTAATGAAAAAAGCGATTTTTCACTTCCATCTTTTTAAGAATGCTGGCACATCCTTAGATGCAGCATTTAAAGACAATTTTAGCAATGATGAATGGGTTACAAGTGAATTTCCAGGGCAGCCATCAAAAAATCGAGAATTAGTCAAAGAATGGGTTTTAAATAATCCACAAGCAATTTGTTTTTCTTCACATACAGCAATGTTGCCGGTGCCAACTTTTGAAGATCGACTTTTATTGCCCGTCATTTTTATTCGCCACCCTATTGATAGAATCGCATCAGCTTATGCTTTTGAGAAAAAACAGGGCGGTGATGGATTTGGTGCTGTTTTGGCAAGAAATACATCGTTTAAAGGGTACGTTGAATCTAGAAATGCACTGGGTTATGACCGCCAATGTCGGAATTTTCATGTAGAACGCTTTGCTCCTATGTTTGGCCCAGAACATGGCACTGAAGTAGAAAGAGCCAAAAAGGCGATTGAGTCTTTGCCCTTTGTCGGATTAGTTGAACAATTTGATGCCTCTCTTAAGCGTTTGGAAACTTGGCTAAGCGACGAAGGAATAGAGAATGTGCAGTTGGCTGCTAAAGAACAAAATGTTTCACGCAATACTGGCGTGCCCATTGAAGCTAAAATAGCCAGTATAAAAGAACAATTAGGCGATGAAACGTTTGCACAATTATTAGACAGTAATCGTGACGATATGGCGTTGTATGAGATGGTGAAAGCTCGCTATATTTGATTTATCGTCCAAAGCTAAGCAGATTTGGGGCTGCTTAGTGATCAGTTGATGATAGGCATCATCGGTCATTTTTTATAAACATTGATCTTGTTGAAATACCAAAGGATCAGGGGCCTGCATTCATGAGTGGATTCATCCCTATTTATACTGTGGTTTTTTAAGTTCATTATCGCAGTTAACCCCACAACGAAACGAAATCCCAATATTATTGCCGCGATAAAGCCACTATCAAGATGGATAAAAGGCTACAAATAAACAAATAAACACCGCGTTGTGATAATGTCATGGCAAGGTATACCAAATTGTTAGTATTTTGATATAAGTGCGCTTAAGTGGTTTTTATTATTGAAAAATAACTAGATTTTGATAGAGTTCGCGGCTGTTTTGATAAATGAAAATTACGCTGGGGTGTTGGTGTCTTTCTTACTTGTAGGCGGATTTGGATTTATAGGGAAACACCTTATCGATACGGCAATTAAATGCTGTGAAGATTTTACGGTGATATCGAGAAAAGATCCTGAAGTTAATTGGGCAAGCTATCCTTATGTGTTAGATAACACTTTAGACGATAAAGCGCTATTCGACTTGGCATTGCAACACAATGTAGTTGTATATTTGGCTTCATCTTCAATACCAGCTACTGGATCTTTTACGCGTGAGATAAGAGAGAACGTTGAGCCGGCTATTGAGCTTATAGACAGGCTCACGTCTTTTAATCCTGCGCTTAAGGTTATTTATATTTCCAGTGGTGGGCAGGTTTATGGCAACGAATATCACGAATTAATCAGCGAAAAAGCCAAGTGCCTTCCTGTTAGCCCTTATGGTTACGGAAAGTTGATGGTCGAAGAAAGTCTCGCCTACTTACATCGAACAAAGAAAACACGAATTGCAGTTTTAAGAGTGGCTAATCCGGTTGGAAGATGGCAGACAGGATTGCGTCAGGGAATAGTCAATGTTGTTTTTCAAGCATTGATGAACAATAACCCTGTTAAAATTTTTGGCACTGGATTAGAGGTTAGAGATTACCTAGACGCCGATGAACTGGCCGAGTTAATACTTCGGGTTGCAAAAGCTGATTTCGGCTTCACCACTTGGAATGTTGGGTCTGGTCAAGCAACGTCTACGATTGAGCTAGTAACCAAAATTGAGAATATTGTCGGTAAAACTGCAGTGAAACAATATTTACCTCGTCGTTTTGTTGACCCAGAATACGCAGTTTTAGAGTGCAGTAAATTACACCACGATCTAGGTTGGAAAGCCTCTCAGTCAATAGACAAAATATTAGAAAAAACGCTCGCTCATAAATTATCCGTTAGTACATTAAAATGATAAAAAAATTAATAAAAAAATTTCAAATATCATCAGATGAATATGTAGAAAAGGTTGATAAAATGGAAATTATTATTACTGGACACTCCCATTGTTTTTGTATGGGAGTTACCCCAACTGGTGAGCTAAGATTCGAGCGAATTGAAAACGACGTGCCTGGTGTTTTTGGTGTTATGGGGGGGTGGGACGGCTCTAGAAATGACGCCTACTGGGAGTTTGTAGCTAAACATGCTCAGAATAAACGTATTGTCATTTTATGGGCTGGCAATCAGCATAATTCAGGTTTCATTTTTGCAAATGAAGAGACTTTTGATTTTGTATCTAATCCAAAAGACTCTGAGTCATTGTCAAACGACAAAACGATTGTCCCTAAATCGGTACTCGAACAACTCTTTAAGTCTTCATTAGGCGGATTACCCCGCGTTTTAGAAATACTTAAAAAGGGTAAACCGCACGACATCATATTGTTGGAAACACCTCGTCCAAAAGGTGATGGAGATTTTATCTTACCCTTTATTAAATCCTCTGCCCATTTCGTCGAGTTAGCGACAAAATCTGGAATAGATATTGAAAATCTATCCATATCATCTCTGGGTTTTAGATTGAAATTATGGCGAGTCATTCAGTCTCAACTAGCAGATGTTGCCATGTCACAGGACGTCACTTACATGCGAATACCCGAACAGTTCCATACTGAAGAGGGTGGGTTGAAAAGAGAGTTTTGGGCAAACGATGTTACACATGCAAATTCAAATTACGGAAAGGCAATGCTCAAATGTATTGCTGATGAAGTCTTGATTAATTCAGGGAGTTGTTAATGTCGCATCCTTATAAAAGCGCACCGAATACCTCTTTTTGGAATAGGGCGGTAGCGACTAATTTTAATGTAAATGAACTCATTTCGACATTTCCACTTATCCGTAAGGGGGATACTGTAGGTTCAGCTGGGAGTTGTTTTGCAGGTAACATTATTCCATATCTTGAAAGTGCTGGATTCGACTATGTTCGTAAAACACAGGTGCCCAAAGGGCTCAAAGACGTTTACGAAGAGAATTTCAACTACCATACGTTTTCTGCCGCATACGGTAATATCTACACAGCACGTCATTTGCTGCAGTTGATTCAACGAGCTTTAGGGCTATTCAAACCCGCTGAAGATCGTTGGTACATTGATAATGAAGTTGTCGATCCCTTTCGTCCAGGCCTTCGTTTCAAATCGAGCAATGATGTGGAGTTTGACAAGTTAACGACTCAATATTTGGAAACCGTAGTGTCAGCCTTTAAAGATATGAATGTTTTTGTATTTACTTTGGGGTTAACAGAAGCCTGGGTTTCTGTATTGGACGGTGCTGTATTCCCAGCCTGTCCTGGTACTATTGCTGGGAAATATGACCGCGAGCAACACACGTTTAAAAACTTCAGTGTCTCGGAAATAACTCAAGATTTATTGGATGCGTTCTCACTGCTTCGAAGCATTAATCCCAACTTGAAAATTATTCTGACTGTGTCACCAGTACCACTTGTTGCAACGGCAACTAACAATCATGTTGTTTCTGCTACAGTCTATAGTAAATCCGTGTTACGTGTGTCTGCACAAGAAGTGGTTAATACCCTTCCTTATGTAAACTATTTTCCTTCGTACGAAATAGTGACAGGACCACAAGCTCCTGCCGCTTTTTTTGAGGACAACCGACGGGATGTAAGTAAGATTGCTATTGACACCGTTATGATGGCATTAATTCATTGTTGTGAAAATGCAACTACGCGCCCTGTTGTAAACGTTCAGGATGTGACGCCTTCCAAAAAAGCGACTAGTGATTTGTCATCTTCAGCAAAGTTAATTGATCTAGAGTGTGAAGAGGCTGCAAGTGATCCTGGGCTCGCTCAATAAAGAAGCGTATTCGAAACTAAATTTAAAGCGAAATAAAGATGTTCAATCTTAGTAAGCAAGAACTGAAAGACTATGGTTTTATTCGGTCGTTAAAAATAAATTGGCGTAAATATAAGAAAGTAAATCAACTTCGTCCTGATGATGAACCCGTTGTTCATTGTGTGAAAAATGGTAAGTATAATGATGTATATGTTCCTGGCTATTTCAGCACTGCTGACTATTTAGCGCTGAACAAAGAGGCAATTGAGTCTGACAAACACCCAGTAGTTCATTATGAGGAGGCTATCAGAAATGGTGGCCGCCCTAAAAAGCCGTCTTTTTTTTCGAAAAAAGTAAAAAAAGTAAAAATAGCGCAGCTGAAAAGGGAGGAGATAGACGGAGTGCTACTTTCGCCGCAGGAGCTAGAAGATTTCTTCTTTTTTTTCACCGCTCCCATTCCGTGGATTAACTTTCATACAGAAGAACTTGAAAAAGACTATATAGACATAATCATCTATGTCATAAAGTCTTGGAAAACTGAGCGTATTATCATAAAAGGTGTATATGACTCAAAGGTATATTTAGAAAATAATAAAGATGTTGAGCAAGCAGGATTGAATCCTCTGCTACATTTTTATAAGTACGGAAATCAAGAAAAACGTACTGCGAGAGAAAACATAGAAAACAGAAAATTTGAAATAGACATCATTCACTCTAAAAATGTCAATTGGGATGGGTTTTTTAAACATAATAACATTACACTTAAACGACAAAAAGAAGCTGTTGAATATTACGTTGACAACTGGCGTTACGAAAACCTGCAGCTTGAAGGTTTTTTTGATACAGGTTTTTACCTAAAAAACTATCCTGATATAGCTGCTGTTGGTATCAATCCACTGTTCCATTATGTCACGAATGGAATGGAAGAAGGGCGTAAAGGATTTCTTGATCTGGATGAGTATCTAGACGTTGGTGATAAAGGCTTTGATGAAAATTTACCAACCATCGCCATTGTTAGCCATGAATCTTCTGCAACAGGCGCACCATTAGTTGGGTTGAATTTAGGCAACAGTCTAAATAATAAACACAACATTATTCACTTTATCGTTAGAAAAAAACAATTGCACCCAGATTTTCTTGCTGGCAGTAGTTTTACCCTCAAGGGGTTGGCTGATAACCCACGTTTTTATGTCAAAGCATTATTAGAAGCGGTGATTAGTAAATATCCGTTAATGGCGGCTGTATGTAACTCAGTAGAAACAATCGAAGTATTGGATGTCTTTAGTGAGCTTAAAGTCCCAACAGTTGCGCTGATTCATGAGTTTAGCGATTATACCCTGCCCAAAGGGAAGATCAGTAATACCGTATGTTTTGCTGATCGTGTTGTAGTGCCTGCTGAGCTAATCAAGAAGTCCATCGTTAAAGAAATAAACGAATGCTTCGGCATTACCGCCGTTCCCAACAATATTGTTGTGTGTCCGCAAGGATATTTACCTTTTGTTCCAGCTCTCTATGGTGAGAATTTGAGTGATTCGGAATTAAGAGAAAAGTTTTCATTAGCCATCGATCAAACTTTGGTCGTCGGTGCGGGTTATGTGCAGATAAGGAAAGGGGTTGACCTGTTTATTTCTGTGGCTAGCTATCTGAACAAAATGGCGCCAGGGAAATATAAATTTGTATGGGCTGGTGATGGGTATGATCCTGACCATGATTTGTCTTATTCTGTCTGGTTGAAACGACAGATTTTAGAGTCGAATCTAGAAGATAACTTTTTCTTTTTAAAACACCAGCGAAGCCTTGGAAACTTGCTTTCTATTACAGATGTATTCCTATTAACTTCCAGATTGGATCCGTTTCCTAATGTGGTGATTGATGCCTTGCAATCGGGTGTTCATGTTGCTTGTTTTGAAAATAGCACTGGATGTGCTGAGTTTCTGGCTAATAATGAGAGCAGCTCATCTGTATCAGATTATGCGGACACTGCAGGCATGGCTAAGAAAATTCATGAATATGCTTGTTCAGGAGATATCGTTAAAAGCCAAGCGTATATATTAAATCGACGGTTAGTTAAAACTAAATTAGATTTTGAACAATACTCGATGAAAATATTAAGTGAAATTGGTTTAGCTAAACAAATCATTAATAAGCGAAAGGAACACGAGCTGGTCATAGATGAATCAGGTCTGTTTGATTTTAACTACTATGCCCTATTGGATACTCATGCAAGAGGGCTTGATCATTATGTGAAATGCGCCATGAAGGGGATACACGTATCGAATCCATCTCCGGCATTTCATGAGGAAGTTTGGCTGCAAAACCATCAAGAGACAGAAAACTTAGTACCTCTTGTTGCCGCAATTGAGCAAGGAATAGAGAGCACACATTGCAACATTATTTTAAATGGTTCTAATCAAGAAGTAGTGCTCAAGGGCGCGGTTCATTTGCACCTTTATTACGAAGATATGTATCCCTTCTTTATTGAAAAATTCGCTGTTTTACCTGCACATTTTGATTTGTATATAACCGTTTGTCACAAAGAATCGGTGTCTAATGTTGAGAAGGTGTTTTCAGTCTGTAATTTCAATAAAACCCAAGTTATTTATGTTGAAAACATTGGCAGAGATATTGTGCCGTTTTTATCGGCTTTGAAAAAAGAATTATTCAGTAATGATGACTATGATGTTGTAGGGCATTTTCATAGTAAGAAGTCTGTAGACAATGAACCTGGATTTGGTGACAAATGGCTAGATTATTTAATGAATAATTTGGTTGGTGATAAAGCTAATGTAGCTCAATTATTGTCTCAATTTGAGGATCGTAATTGTGGAATTGTGTATGCAGCGGATCACCATAATGTTGGTTTGGGCGAAAATAAGCAGTTTGCAGATGAATTGTGTAAGGCCATGAATATTGAACCGATGAAATATGCAGCTAATTTCCCATTGGGAACGATGTTTTGGGCAAGACCTCAAGCACTGTCATTATTATTCGAATTAGACTTAAGCCCATTTAAACAAGCAGAACCTTTGCCTTATGATGGCTCGTATATGCATGCCATTGAACGGTTATTACCTCATGTTGCCAGGAGTAGTGGGTTTGAAATAACCACAGTTTATAAACCCGGTACTACTTGGTGATGTATTTGACTATTGAAGAATGTAAATAATATGGAAAAAATCAACATGCAAGCAGCTGCCTTAATGATGCAAAAAAATGAAAGGGAGCTCTTGGCAAAATGGATTGTTTATCATTCCGCAATTTTGGGGCTAGAAAACTTATATGTATTTGACAACGGAAGTGATGATAAAAATACAATAACTCTGTTAAAAGATTGGGAAGCCAAAGGCTTGGAGGTGTATTGGGATTTCAATACAAAACAGGACTTTGAGAATAAAGGGACAATCTTAGGTGACAAAATTAAACAGCTAGACGAACGAGGAAAACATGACTGTTATCTGCCCCTCGACTGCGATGAATTTTTAGCAGTAAGGCTAGAAAACGGTGGTTTTTCATGTGAGGCAAGTAATATTTTGGGTGAACTTGCTCGTTACGTTGATAGTGAGAATGTTTTACTGATTGATGCTCAGTTTTTTAATTCACCAATAAGTAATAGTTGGTTTCATCGTTACGAGAATCGAAAAGTCTTATTTATGAAGAACACTTTCCAATCTATGGATGTTGGTTTTCATTGGGGTAAAGTAAAAAATTCTGAGGTTGAAATTAAAACTAATTTGGTGCATTTCCACTTCCACTATAAGCCATTTGTTTTTGCACAAGAATATGCTCGGAACAAGTTAGCATTAAGAGTTAAAAGTTTTGAGATAGATTATTTAGCTACTTATAAAGGCCCTGGTGAGCATTTAACTAAATACTTTTTACTCTCTGAGAAAGAATATCTAAAGCAAGTCTTAGTAGCTCCTCATTTTAATATTACTGTTTTAGCTGAAAAATTTGACGAGTTAGGTATTGCTTGGCCTTATTTAGAATACATGGAACGCTCTTTACATGCTCTAGATGAGTCAGCGGATTTTGCAAATTCTGATACGGTAAAAAATCTACATCGGGTTGCTGATCATAGATTTAGAGGCAGCGTAGACCAGGTTATATTTAATGACGATACCCTAAGAATTGATGGCTGGAGCGCTGAGATGAATAGTCTACCTATTTGCAACTTTGTTTTAGTTGGAAGTTCGGGAGAGCTTGATATTGTCGCAGATGAAAATGTCTTCAGACCAGATATTGCCAAACTACTCGGTTTTGAAAAACGCAATTTTGGATTTGTTCTTCGTATTGCTAAAAGTACCTTTGAATCAATTAACGCTTCTCAATTAATATTATTGCCAAAGTTACAAAGTGGCGAGGTAGGGCCTGCGTTATCAATAAATAGAAAATACATCGATTTAGTTTCAAGCGTCTTAGTTTAAACGATTTTGGAGTACAAAGTGCTGTACAAAAGATTTGTCAAAAAAATGAAGTCCCTTTTCGACAAAGATACGCTCTTGTATGTTGATTACGTGTATTTTCAAAATTCAAATCTAGCTTTGTGTGGGTGGGTACTCGATAAAACCCATTCAGCGAGCAGAGAAATCAAGCTACTGGCCGGTGCAAGTTCTCTTGATGCACAAATCCATACATTCGAACGAATTGATGTCGCTCAGCGGTTTGGCGTGCAGTCCTTAGAAAATTGTTTCGGTTTTATTATTGAAGCGACTAATTGTTCGGGAATTATGTCGGATATAAGTTTGGCTTGGAGCGGGCGCAAATTTTTGTTGGAAAAATTAGATTTTGAAGAAGTTGACACACTACATGAGGTGCGAAATCAAGTGCCGGAGTATCCTGATAAACTTAATTTTGAGAATAGTGTTTTGTCTAATAAACCTCTAGTTTCTGCAGTTGCCAGTAGCAAAAAAAGCAAAAATAAAGATAAAGATATACAAAAAGTTATAGAACTTTTGAATCGGATAGATGCTAACGATGCCGGTTTTTTGCATCAGTTAGAAACAAACGCGTTACCCGCAATGCATCGATTATGGGAGAAAAGAATAACGAGTTATGCATCACCAAAGTTATTATCATTTGGACATCTAGATTGCGAACCTAAAGTGAGTATTGTGGTGCCGCTTTATGGCAGATATGACTTTATGCAACATCAATTGGC
This sequence comes from Paraglaciecola sp. 25GB23A, assembly GCF_040012495.1. NCBI lineage: Bacteria > Pseudomonadati > Pseudomonadota > Gammaproteobacteria > Alteromonadales > Alteromonadaceae > Paraglaciecola > Paraglaciecola sp. 25GB23A. The sequence goes on along the minus strand of NZ_JBDYKM010000004.1, from coordinate 175,787 downwards.
GCACTTTTCCGGTGACGAATCGATGCGCAATGTTGAGCTGATTTATGTGCTCGACGACCCCAGATTAATACATGAAGTTTCAATTGCAGCACAGGGTTTGTTCAACACGTTTGAATACCCATTTAAGTTGGTGCTTTCAACGAATAATCGAGGGTTTTCTGGGGCTAATAATTTAGGTGTTGCGTCTTGTACTGCACCTTTGTTGTTGCTCATTAATTCTGATGTCATACCTTTTAAGAATAATTGGTTACCAGACTTTGTTGCACAATATGAACAGTTAGATGAGCCAGCGATCCTCGGAGCAACTTTGCTTTATGAAGATTCATCAATACAACATAGTGGAATGGTTTTTAAACCAGACGGTCGTCATTGTGGGGTAAGGATGAACCATCATCCTTTTAAAGGATTACATGTTGACCTGGTCGTGCATTCAGAATTGTTCAAAGTGCAAGCAGTAACAGGCGCCTGTATGTTGATAAGCAAAACACTGTTTCAGAGTATAAATGGATTTGATGAATTACATATTTTAGGGGACTTTGAAGATTCAGATTTGTGTTTAAAGGTCCATAATCTCGGAGGTAATATATATTGTTCGGGTAGCACTCGGCTCTATCATTTGGAGAGGTTGTCTCAAAATTTGGTTTCCAATGGCGATTGGAAATGGAAGTTATCAATGGCTAACGCGGTGTATCAGGAACGCAAATGGAGTAAGCTGATTGATAAGGTGACTATGTGAGTATGAAATACGGTAAGCGGATACTCGTTATATCCCACGGTCATCCCGATATAAAAAAAGGCGGTGCTGAAGTAGCGTCTTATAATTTTTTCAAAGAGTTAGAATCAAGAGGAGAGGATGCTTTTTATTTGGCATGTTCCGAGCAGTTGCCGCATGGTGGCACATCTTTTTCTGCACATAATTCATCAAGGGAGATATTATTTCATACAAAAATTGAAGATGGTTTTTTGTACTCAAATTATGTTTCTCGGGCATTATGGAAAGAGTTCAAGGACTTGCTTGAAATCTTGTCACCTGATGTTATCCATTTTCATCATTATGTAGGTATGGGCATTGAAGCTTTAGAAGTAGCAAGACGCACACTAGCAAATGTAAAAATCGTTTTGACCTTGCATGAGTATCTTGCCATATGCCACAACAAAGGCTTAATGATTAAGACCAATAGTGCCCTTTGTTATAGGGCGTCACCGAAAGATTGTTCAAGTTGCTTTCCTGATAAAAGTCCTGCTGACTTTTTTTTACGGGAAAAATATATTAAACGCATTCTGAACAATGTGGATAAATTTATTGCGCCATCTAATTTTTTAAAAAACAGATATGTTGAGTGGGGAATAGATGAAACAAAAATATCTGTTATTGAAAACGGATTATCAACTTCAACGATATCGACAAAATTAAATATTGGTGGAGAGGACCGAATACGTTTTGCTTTTTTTGGTCAATTAAATCCCAATAAAGGTGTTGAAATTTTGCTTGAAGCGATAAGTAAGTTACCCAAAAAAATTCAAAGAAAGGCTATTTTTGATATATATGGTGCTAATCTTTCATTCCAACCTAGTTTGTTTCAAGAAAGAATAAGTGAATTGCTTGAAAAATTAAAAAACATTGTCTCGTATCACGGCGCATATGAGCAGGATATGATGTCAAAGTTGATATCGAGGACAGACTGGGTAATCGTACCTTCTACTTGGTGGGAAAACTCGCCTATGGTTATTCAAGAAGCGTTTCAGCACAAAGTACCTGTAATTGTGAGTGACATTGGCGGAATGGCTGAAAAAGTAGAGCACGGAAAGACCGGTTTACATTTTATGACTGGAAGCTCAGTCGATTTAGTAGATGTAATAACCTACGCAGTCAATAATCATTCTAATAGAAAAGAATTTGTCGATGCGATCGATGAACGACTCTCAGTAAAACAAGTAGTAGAACAACATTTTGTACTCTACGGGTAATTTAAATGCCTGTTTGCAGAACTGTAGTGTGTTCTAATGTTGTTTGTTGCAGATAACTGTAAATTTTGTAGTCAAAGTGAGCAAGTTCACGATAGGTAATTTTATTGTTACGATTAGAATTATGCATGTTTTACATATGAATATTAGTCGATAGTAGAATGTTTAATAGAGATGCATCTTGAGTAAAAAAATTTTTATTCATGTTGGTCCACCCAAAACCGGTACATCAGCTGTACAAAAATGGTTTAGTGACAACACGAAATTGCTAAGTAAAGAAGGGGTATATTATCCTTCTCATGACGTCGATCAGAATGGGGTTAGCTCTGGAAATGTGAGTTTACTCTATGACGTTAACAACGAAAAACAAATAGAATTAAATCAAGAACGTTTGGAAAAATTACTAACTGAATTTGAAAATAGTGAGTTTCAAACTTTATTTCTATCTTCAGAGTTCTTTTTTAGAGCAATGCTTGAACTAAAAAGTCACATACCGCAGGCTAAGTTTATAGCTTATGTTCGAAATCCAATGGAAATAAAGGAGTCTAGCTACAATCAGTCCGTCAAGCGCCATTTTCAAAAACAAATTTTGAATGCTGGAAGGAGTAAACGGCTACCTTTTATGGATAGGTTTGTCAATTTTAAGAACCAATATGGAACTGACGATTTGGTTTTGAGATTGTACGGCGCTAAATATTTTAAATACGGCAATATAGTCAGTGATATTTTGCATATCTTCGGTATCGAGTTTAATGTAGACCTTCCTCTTGTAAACAGTTCCTACCAATTTGAAGCGCTCGAATTTAAACGGTGGTTAAACCAATTTGAACTTGAAAAACATCAAGTTGTTGTTGACCGCGCTTTGCAAGCGTATAAAAGTGGCACCGCTTCATATTCTTTGATTTCAACAGAGCAGTATATAGACGATAATCTACATTATTCAAAGGTTATAGAGGGCTATGCGCTAGAGTTAGAGACAGATAATCTGGCTCCATTGGTTTCTGATATGAAAAATGTCAAAACCAAAAACTATTTAGTACAAAAATTAGATGAAAAGTCTTTTCGTTCTGTTTGTGATTTTCTTCAAAGCACTCTAAAAGTTGATTATTATTTGCTCATACAAGATGTGAAAAATTCTGAACCTAAGCAGGGCGATGAATATTATCAAATTTTTATTAATTCTTGTGAGGATAAGTATAAATTTATTCACTTACACATGCTTATCCAAAGCAAAGTGAAGAGGCTTATTAATTCACTTAAAAGAAGAATTAAATTTTCAGTTAAATTTTTTTACGGAAATAAGTAAATAATAATGTGTGAAGTTAATTTGTAGTGGATAAAAAATACCCTCGAAGGCAAATCATGCGTTTAGTGAAATATGCCATAGGACTGTTTCCTGATAATGTCAAAGCCAAATTTCGCAAAAATCTTTGGTTACATAGTACATATGCTAAGCTTCTGCAACGCTCTGGCTTGTTTTATGGATTTCCAAGCCCTGAAAAATTACAAGTTCTTTACATGAACACAATAAGGCGACAATCCCAAGAAATAGACTCATTGTTGCTGAAATCCGATTGTAAACAGAAGATTGATGTGGTTTTAGTGTTGCTGGGTGATATGAAAAAAGGAAAAGAGACTCTTTATGATCTTTACTTGGAAGAGCGAATTCACACTATATATATCTTTAGTGCTGAAGAGAATGAACCATTTTTAAGTCAAGGTATTACTTCGCCAAAAAACACCATAAAACTAACTACCTTTGACCAAATGGATGAGAATAGTGGCCGCCCTCTGTTGATGATACGAAGTGGCGATAAATTGCATCCAGCAGCAATCCCTATTTTCCTACAAAAGCAGTCTGAGCTTAATTTAAACGATGCTATTTTGTATTGCGATTGTGATTATTTAGATGATAACGGTAAACGCTACAATGCTGAATTGTTGCCTGATTGGAACCCAGATTTGCAGCTGAGTACTGGATACATTAAAACAGCCGTTTTTCTCTATGGGCAAGCTCTGATTGGCGACTTAATTTGTTTTTTAAGGCAGACACAGGCAAAAAATTTAATTCCAAATTGGCTTGCGTCAGTTTATTTAACCAAGCTTGATGTGCAGATTGAACACCTTGCTTATACTTTGCTGCATCAATCGCCCAAATTTCTGAGTGACTGGGATTTGAACTTACCTGAGTCAAGTAAAGGTTACTTTTCAACGATTGCCAATGAAAGCCCTGGTGTCACTTCATTGCAGTGGAACCATTTGGCCAATAATTTAGTTTCGCTTATTATTCCAACTAAAAATTCACATGATTTGGTTGAAAAGTGTATTAATTCAATTTTGACAAAAACTAGCTATAAAAATTTTGAAATATTACTGATAGATAATAACTCTGACGATTCTGAAAGTTTAAAATACTTCGATGAGCTTAATAAACACCCTCAGATTAGAGTGTTGAAGTTTCCGTATCCTTTCAATTATTCAGCCATTAATAATTTTGCAATGGAGCATGCGACCGGCGACATAATTGGTTTGGTTAATAACGATGTGGAAGTTATCACGCCTGATTGGTTGTCGTTAATGGTTGGGCATGTACTTAGAGACGATATTGGCTGTGTTGGCGCAAAACTGCTTTACCCTGACGGACGAATTCAGCACGCAGGGGTTGTGATGGGATACGGCGGTGGAGCAGGACATGCTCACAAATACTTTCCTCGTTATCACCCAGGCTATATGAATCGACTTGTTGCATCACATAATTTCAGTGCAGTCACGGCCGCATGTTTGTTAGTCAAAAAAGCTGACTACCAAGCTGTCGGTGGTTTAGATGAAAAAAATTTAACCGTGGCTTTTAATGATGTGGATTTTTGTCTAAAGGTATTGCAGTTAGGTAAACGAAATTTATATTGTGCTGAAGCTGAACTTTTTCACCACGAATCGGTGTCGCGAGGGCTCGACCTTAGCGAAGAAAAACGTCAGAGGTTTGAAAACGAATTAAGCTATATACAAACTAAATGGTCGAGTTATATAAAAAAAGACCCTGCCTATAATTCTAACTTAACATTACGTAGAGAAAACTTTGCTATTCGAGATTGAATATTTGAGTTTAGGGCCTGAAAAGCGATTACGCTTTTGTTGATGAAAAATCGAATTACTTTGTTATACTGCGCGGCTATTCAATCAGTGCTTAATATGAGTCAGTTCTCATTTGTGAGTTAGCTAAACTTTTCTAGGTTTTTTAATAATTTGACAAGTAAATTTTCTGTATTGTTCGAAGCTGAACCGCATCATTCGTTTGATCTCGTGGTTGCAATGGCTGTTTACAGCCAAGACCGGTTAAGTTGGGTTGAACAAGCTGTGTTTAGTGTTCTAAATCAAACATATGAAGATTACTTTTTTGTTATTGTTATTGATGGCCAAGTTAGTGAAGAAATATTTTCCTTCCTGAACTGTTTTTCACAAGATAATGGTAATGTTGTTTTGGTTACTAGTGAGAAAAATGTTGGTTTAAGTTGTTGCATGAATTTTGTTATCGATTGGGTGACAGCAAATCCAAAGCTTAGCTCTATCGAATACTTTTTCCGTATGGATTCAGACGATATTTCTTTACCCAGTCGCTTTTTGAGTCAAATTTCATATTTTGAGAATAATCCTAATGTCGATGTACTTGGTACTTCTTTAATCGAAATTAATGAAGAAGGTAAAAGGGTGGGTAAGCGTAAATTACCTGCTTCTCATGGGGAAATTTTACGTGTTTTCCCCCGTAGATGTGCTATCAATCATCCGACGGTAGCCATTCGTTTTAGAGTTTTCTCTGCAGGTTTTAGATACAGAGAAGAATTAAAAAACACTCAGGATTATTTTTTCTGGACCGACTTGATAGCTGCAGGTTACCGGTTTGCTAATCTTCCTGAACCTTTGTTAGAATTCAGACGAGTCAATGATTTCTATAAACGACGTGGTTTAAGTAAATCATTAAATGAATTTAAAGCACGCTTTTATACAATGAAAAAATTAAATCGGTATACAATGGGCAATGTGGTTTATGCCTTTGCGGTATTAGTGTTGCGTTTAATGCCTGCAAAAATTGTAAAATTGGCATATAAACTGGACCGTTATTTATTAAATAGGTGGGTAAAACACGAGTGATTGGCGCGACCATAATTTTGTACAAGCCAGATATGGATGTTACGCGCCAACTTATACAGTCTGTTATTGATCAGATTGATGTGGTCAGTATCATCGATAACTCACCTGAACCTACCCCTATTGAATTCCCCAGCACCAACTTTCACTATCATCATTTTCCTAACAATATTGGCATTGCTGCCGCTCATAACGTCGGGCTAACAGATTTGAAATCTGCTGGCTGTGAATACGGTCTATTACTCGATCAAGATAGTGCTATTGACGACGATTTTGCCTTCAGATTATCCAGTCTGATGGTGGCTTCAAAAATCGAGAAAAGACCTTTGGTGGCCATTGGGCCTAGAATTATCTGTTCGTTTTCTGAGAAATCTGTCAAACCTAGGGTACAACGCGAAATCTCCGTTTATGATGAGTTGGTCTGCGTAACTCAAATTATTTCCTCAGGCATGATGATTGACCTATCTAAACTCGACAGTATTGGGTTTAAAGAAGAAGGTTTATTTATTGACGGCGTTGACCATGAGTGGTGTTGGCGTGCGAGAACCAAAAATTTACTGGTCGCTATTGCTGAAAATATCGAAATGGTGCATCGCTTGGGGGATTCACGCAGTAAATTTGCGGGGATCACCTACAAGGTTGGGTCTCCCATACGTTTGTATTATCAATTTCGTAATATATTATTACTCGCCAGACGCGGTTATGTGCCGTGGTATTGGAAGTTGCGCAATATTCTAGTGTTACCCATTCGATTTATGGCGAATGCCTTGTTGCAAGAAAATAGATTGGCCAGAATTCGCTACATGTTATGTGGCATATGGGATGGTATTTTTAAAAGACAGGGCGCTTTTAACGAACATTGGTAGTCAATTTGGGCGCTGAGAATGTTTATTCGCTTTTGCCGCCACAAATGACAGATTTTTATTGGAAAGTTGTTAATACATTTTGTAATGTAACGTTCAAATGGTAATGTTTTAATTTGACTCTAACGTCGTACCGAAAAATTATAAGAGAAGGGAGCTAGCAGGTGAAAGTAACAGTATTTGGAATCGGTTATGTGGGCTTGGTGCAAGCTGCCGTTATGGCGGAAGTAGGCCATGACGTGGTGTGTATTGATGTAGACCAAGCTAAGGTGGATAAGTTAAAGCAAGGTCATATTCCTATTTTCGAACCTGGTTTAACCCCTTTGGTTAAGTCGAACTATGAAGCTGGTCGAGTTGATTTTACTACCGACGCTGCTCGTGGTGTTGAGCATGGTGAAGTTATTTTTATTGCTGTGGGTACGCCGCCTGATGAAGATGGCTCTGCTGACCTAAAATATGTTTTAGCGGTGGCAGAAACGATTGCTACGCATATGCTTAAACATAAGGTCATTATTAATAAGTCAACGGTGCCAGTCGGTACCGCGGATCGGGTCAAAGCCAAGGTTACTGCGACGTTAGAAAAACTAGCTAAAAATGTTACTTTCGATGTAGTTTCAAACCCTGAGTTTCTTAAAGAGGGCGCTGCAGTTAATGACTGTATGCGACCTGATCGTATCATCCTAGGAACGGATAGCGCGAAAGCTGAAAAGAAATTACGTGAATTATACTCTCCGTTTAATCGTAATCACGACAAGATCATCGTGATGGATATTCGTAGTGCTGAATTAACTAAATATGCCGCCAACTGTATGTTAGCCACTAAAATTAGTTTTATGAATGAGATGGCTAATTTAGCTGAACTATTTGGTGCTGATATCGAAAATGTGCGTAAAGGCATCGGTTCTGACCCGCGGATCGGTTATCAATTTATTTATCCCGGTTGTGGTTATGGTGGGTCATGTTTCCCCAAAGATGTGCAAGCCTTGGTGCGCAGTGCGCAAGGTGTGGGTTACACCGCACAAGTATTAGAAGCCGTAGAAGCGGTTAACTATGCGCAAAAAGAAAAATTATTTGAATATATTATGCGCCATTTTGGTGGTGATGTTTCAGGCAAGACGGTTGCCTTGTGGGGCTTATCGTTTAAGCCTAATACTGACGATATGCGAGAAGCATCGAGCCGAGTATTAATGGAGAAGTTGTGGGCAGCAGGCGCTAAGGTTAAGGCCTATGACCCAGAAGCGATGGAAGAAACACAGCGTATTTATGGTAATCGTCCAGAATTATCTTTGATGGGGACTAAAGAATCTGCCTTAGAAGGGGCTGATTTTCTTGTGATTTGTACTGAGTGGCAGGCGTTCAGAGCCCCTGATTTTGAGTTAATAAAAAGTAAGCTGAGCTCACCGCTAATATTTGATGGTCGTAATTTATTTGAGCCTCAAATGATGGTGGAATACGGATTGCATTATTACGCAATTGGGCGCGGATTATCTATTAAGGAGCAGTAAAATGGGACAAGTTAAAAAAGCGGTTATTCCGGTTGCAGGTTTAGGCACTAGAATGTTACCCGCCACCAAGGCCATTCCTAAAGAAATGTTGCCGGTAGTGGATAAGCCACTGATTCAATATGTGGTAACTGAATGTGTGAATGCTGGGATTAAAGAAATTATTTTGGTTACACACGCCAGTAAAAACAGCATTGAAAACCATTTTGATACCAGTTTTGAATTGGAAGCGACCTTGGAAAAAAGGGTCAAGCGTCAGTTGCTTGAAGCCGTGCAGGCTATTTGTCCTAAAGATGTGACGATTATGCATGTACGCCAAGGTGTGGCTAAAGGCTTAGGGCACGCAGTCTTGTGTGCACGACCTATGGTTGGCGATGAGCCTTTTGTAGTGGTATTGCCTGACGTTATTATTGATGAGTACACCAGCAATCCTAAAAAAGACAACCTTGCTGATATGGTGGCAAAGTTCAACACCAGCGGCGTAAGCCAAATTATGGTTGAGCAAGTGGCTGAACAAGATGTCAGTAAATACGGTATCGTCGATTTAGAAGGTTTGCAGCTGAAGCCTGGCGAGTCTGGAAAAATGTACAACATGGTTGAAAAACCAGATTTAGAAGACGCACCTTCTAATTTGGCTGTAGTGGGGCGTTATGTATTGTCCGGTGAAATCTGGGGCTTGTTAGAGTTTACCCCACCTGGCGCAGGTGATGAAGTTCAGTTGACTGATGCTATTTCAACCTTGATGAAAACCGAGCAGGTTGATGCGTATTACATGAAAGGCCGCAGCCACGATTGTGGTAGTAAGCTGGGATACATGACCGCTAATGTGGAATATGCCTTACGTCATCCTGAATTAGGCACTGAGTTTAAAGCTTTTTTGAAAAATTTAGAGCTGTAGTTACTGTTATAAAGTAGCTCGGCAATAAAGGTTGCCGAGCTACTTACTCCCTTCAAAGACTAACTTGATCTTTCATCTTCTCTAGCATTTTTTTACCAACGCCTTTTACTTCTGCAATTTGCTCTAAAGAAGTAAAATTGCCGAACTGTTTACGGTATTCAATGATAGCCGCGGCCTTTTTACTACCCACACCAGGCAATGCAGTCAGCTCTTCTAAACTTGCAGTGTTGATATTGATTTTTTGCATTTTCATTTGCTCCATCTTGGCCTTGTCTGCAACAGGCTGGGCGAAGACGAGGGGCGAAACTGAAAATAAAAACGTAGCGGAAAGAAGTAAAACAGGAATGAGTTTTTTCATAAATAATCCTTATTAATAGATCCTTGATGATGCAAATGCATCAAAGAAACATTAGTTCAGACTTTTAGATTGGTAAAGTAAATAGGCTTAAAAAATTTAAAAGAGTGTGATTGGTATAAGATGCCGACCGTATTTGTCGGCACCTTTTCTACAATTTAAAGGCGTTCTAACAAGGCTTGAGTAAAGTCACTAGTGCCGTGTACACCACCTAGATCACGCGTGGTTCTGTCACCAGATTCAATAACATCTTTAAGTGCATGTCTTATTTTATCGGCTTGTTCACCCATTTTTAAGTATTCAAGCATTTGTACCGAAGCCAAAATAACTGAGGTTGGGTTGGCTAAGTTCTTTCCTGCAATATCAGGAGCTGAACCATGTACGGCCTCAAAAATGGCGCAGTCAGTACCGATATTTGCACCTGGCGCCATACCTAAACCACCGACCAAACCAGCACAGAGGTCTGACAGTATGTCACCAAATAAATTGGTGGTAACAATCACATCGAATTGATGAGGATTCATCACTAACTGCATACAGGCGTTATCTACGATCATCTCATTAGATTCAATATCAGGGTAACGCTGCGCGACTTCGCGGGCGACTTTCAAAAACAAACCAGAGGTTGATTTTAAGATATTGGCTTTGTGCACTGCGGTGACTTTTTTACGATTGTCACGGCGGGCCATTTCGTAAGCGTATACTAAGATACGTTCGGCTCCGGCACGGGTAATAACGCTTTTAGCTTCTGCATGGCTGCCATCGGCCGACACAGTTTGGCCAAGTCCACAATACATGCCTTCGGTATTTTCACGCACAGTCACAATATCAATATCTTGATAGCGCGCCTTAGTACCTTTAAATGAAATGACTGGGCGTAAGTTAGCATACAGCTGAAACTTTTTACGCAAACTAACATTGATTGAGGTGAAACCTTCGCCTACGGGGGTCGTTAGAGGTCCTTTGAGCGCGACTTTATTTTTTGCAATTAGATCTAAGGTTTCTTGGGGCAATAATTCACCATGATTCTCCAAGGCCATTAGTCCTGCATCAGCAAAGTCATATTCGAAATCACAGCCGACTTTATCAAGTACTTGCAAGGCTGAGTCTATAATATCGGGACCGATCCCATCTCCACGGATGACGGTTATTCTTTGCTTAGTCATAATTGTTCCTGTCGTTTAAGAAATAATGTAGATGTAGAGTATTGTTATTGTGCTGGCATATACCAAATTTAGGCCGCGTTTATACCATAAAACCCTCGTGTTTTCTAGCTCAGAGACAAATTGCTCAGGCGTTAAAACTACAAAAAACTTGGTTTTTAAGGGCTATTTCTGTGCGTAGTTGAGTGAATTGTTGGGTTTCTAGCTTTAACTGTCTTAAGGCATTCTGTTCAAATAATGCGGTTTGTTTACATTCAGGGGCTTGAGCAAAATAAATTTTTCTCGCAGCAATTAGTGCTAAACCAATAATATTGAGCATGGGGTTGGTTGTAGGTTTTAGCGTATCTTGCCAAGTATGACTAAAGAGTTGCTGTAATACTGTGAGCACTTGTGGTGGTTGCTGCCACGCTTTAGCTAACTTGATTGGGAATTGACTGAACTGTTCAGCTTGTTGCAAACGAAACAGGTGGCTCAATTTGTAGTGTTCGTCTGGGTGCAACTGCCAATGAAGACGCGTTCTGATGCTAGGTGCAATAAAGTAATAAGAGACAGCAAATAAACACACAGTTGAAGCCAAATCACTGGCGTTTTTACCACTGAGTTTGGCCAACTCATCTGCGGTAAAACAAAACAACTGGGTGAAATTAAGCAATTTATTTTGCAGTGGAAAAACGTCTTGAGTCAGCCTAGACAATAAACAATGTTGAAGTAGTGCTTGATAGGAACGATCAAAGCCATTCATCAATAAACCATGACGTGAGCTTATAATCGGTAACATTAAGCGACTGTTGGCACTGGCGATGTTTTGCAATTGTGCTGAAAAGGCTTGTTCTTGTTCGAGTATATCGACGATTTTATCAACATTAGGCAAGGTTGAGCTTAGTTCGGTTTGTATGGCAATAAGACTGTGGGGCACGGTGCTTAAACTGGTTTTGTTGCTCCATGGACTAATAATCTTGGCTGTTGAACTCTCTGCGTTTTGAGTCGATATTGCCCAGTACTCTTTGAGTTTATTGCTGTTTGTTATCCTGAGTGCGGGGTAAAGTTGAGTGATCTTGGTCTGTGGCACTAGGCGCATAGAGTGCTGATTCACTGGTTCATTATCTGGCGCAAGTGCAATAAGCAAAAGCTTATTTGACTGCAAAGCTAAACAAAGTTGCCTTTCATCATGCTCGTCTGCTACGCAGGACCCGGGGGGGAGCACTGAGGGGTAGCTTAGCAACGGCCGTAAGCTTGGGTACCAATTTTGTGGCGCGCCGAGACACACTTTTTTAAGCGCCAGAGCAAAGTTGTCGGGTGCTTTAGCTTGGTCGCTGGTGGTTAATTTAGCTAACTGTACCGCAATAAATAAGACTGAATGCAGCCTATCTAATGTGGCTAGATGATTTTTACCTATATCGATAGACCGTACGAGATAGTTATTAATTTTTAAGCCATGGCGACATATTTGCCAACGAGGAGACTGAAAAAGGACAAATAACGCGTGGCCGGGAAAGGTCCTAGCTGTGTGCGTTTTTTTCGTTTTGTGGGTGAGAGGAATATAAGCACTTTGACAAATAGCCGCAATGAGAAGTTGTTGATGCACCGCATCATCTAATTTGTTGCGACTGGCTAATAGGCAAGTGTAAACCAGAATATTAAAACTCAAGTTGAGTGATGAAGCATAATCAACTTTGTGTAACTGTGGTTGCGCAAATAGTAGGTCTGGCTTAGCTTTTGCAAAACTAAGCCAGTCTTTGGCAAACAAGTTAAGGCGATTGCTTAAAGTGGCTTCAAACGGTGGATTTTGCAGCTCAGTTTGCAGTTGCTCTAGCTGTTGGTAAAGTTGAACGATGGACGAGTGGCTGAACTCATCCATCTATATAACTTTGGTAGGCGCTGTCTCCCCATGCAATTAGCTGGTCGTTGACAAATAGTAAGGGCGTACACTCGTCCACTGTGGTAATGCCATCTGCCTGTTTGTGTTGAGTACGATAAAACATCACCTGCATTTCTTTACCATCAAGGCGCTTGGCTTCAGTAATATCTGGGCTGCCTAACAGCGCGAGAATATCTTGCTTTTTTAAACCAAGTTCAATTTTTGTAATTTGAATCTTGTTATATTCTTCGCGGTCTTTCCAATCCATATCTTGTGGTTTGTCTGGGTAAAACATCAATACGGCGACCACAAATACCGCATATAAAAACACGCCTATCCCTATTCTTACTGCAATTTTATTATTCATTTTTATCTAATTCAGTCATTGTGCACTAACAAAGTGTATTTTATTTAACCTTGATAAGGTAATTATTAAGCGTAAAATTTTGTGACTTTAGCTCAAATACACTTAGCAATATTATTTTACTACTTTATAACAAGGTTGATATTCAGTACCGGGTAACTTCATGCGTTGTTGTTTAACAAAAGATTCTAGCAAGGTGTCCATCAAATCCATCAAGTCAGCGTCGCCGTGCAGTATAAATGGACCATTTTCTCTAATCAATTTAACGCCTTCAGCTTTTACATTACCCGCTACAATGCCAGAAAATGCTTTACGCAGTGAGGCGGCTAATTCGGCTTTAGGTTGGTCAAAATGTAAATTTAACCCAGACATATTAGCGTGGTTAGGAATGAAAGGAAGCTGAAATTCTGGTGAAATTTTCAATGACCAATTGTAATCAAATGAATCGCCTTTTTCACGACGGTAATTTCTGACCAAACTTTGCTTTTGCTTGATGGTACTGGCAACTTTAGCCGCATTTCCAACGATAATTTCATAAAGATTTTGTGCTTCTTTACCGAGGGTTTTGCCAATAAAACTATCAAGTGATTCGAAATACCCTTTACTTTGTTCAGGTCCGGTGAGGATGATAGGTAATACTTGTTCTTTGTTTTGCTGATTGAGCATGATACCAATGAGGTAGAGTAGCTCTTCAGCTGTGCCTGCACCGCCGGGGAAAATAACAATGGCATGAGCCATTCTGACAAAGGCTTCTAAGCGTTTTTCAATATCAGGCATGATCACCAGTTCGTTTACTATGGCATTGGGTGGTTCTGCGGCAATAATGCTTGGCTCGGTAATACCTAGGTAGCGGCCCGTTTTATAACGTTGTTTGGCATGGCCTATGGTGGCCCCTTTCATTGGTCCTTTCATGGCACCTGGCCCGCATCCAGTACAAATATTGAGTTCTCTTAAACCTAATTGGTAGCCTACTTCCTTGGTGTATTGATATTCTGTTTCACCAATAGAATGGCCACCCCAACACACTACTAGGTTAAGCTCACCAGTATTTTTAAGCACCTGGGCATGTCTCAGCATGTCAAACACCGAACTGGTGATATAGGGGCTATCTATGCCGTCTAATGGCGACTTAAAGGTATACTTGGTACCAATGTGCAGCAGATCGCGCAGTACAGCGAAGATATGCTCATGTACCCCTTTGATTAATTTGCCATCAACAAATGCCAAGGCTGGTGGGTTGATTAATTCAATTTTTACGCCGCGTTCACGACAAATTAATTTAATGTCAAAGTCATGATGAGGTTCAAAAATATTTTCACAGTTGTCTATTTCAGCGCCACTATACAGCACCGCTAAGCAGCAGTTTCTGAATACCTGATAAAGCTCTCCATCGGCCGAGTTGCTTAATGAATCAACTTCAATCTGAGATAATTGACTCATCGAGCCTAGGGGGTTTAGCTGGATACTGTGCATATTGAGATCTCTTTAATGATGGAGAGTAAGGGTCTTAAACTAGGCGACAAGTTTTGCTGAGGTATTATCATTGTCTCGCTAACCTAAACTCAGGATAAATACTTTCAAAATTACTACGAAACGGGTTGATATCTAAACCACCTCGGCGAGTATAGCGCGCATACACCGTTAGTTGCTCTGGTGCGCAATACTGCATAATGTCACAAAATATTCTTTCAACACATTGCTCATGAAATTCATTGTGTTTTCTGAATGAAATTAAATAACGCAGTAGCGAATCATGATTTATTTTTTTACCCTTGTAGCGAATAAATACGCTACCCCAATCGGGTTGGTTAGTGATCAGGCAATTAGATTTTAATAAATCACTACAAATACTTTCTTCAAGCCATTCATCTTGGGTGGTTAATAGCGCTGGATTGAGCTGATACTCGTTTATTTCGATATCTAATTCATCAATAGACACAGCCTGTAAAGTCGACATAACAAGTGAGCTAAAATCTTTTGGACTGACAAGATTAACTTTTACTTGGGCCTGAGCACATAGAGATAAGTCTTGCTGTATCACCGACTGGACTTGTTCTAAGGATTCATATTGAGTTTGGTTGAAGCTATTGAGATACAACTTAAATGACTTTGATTCAATTAAATTGGCCGATGACGCAGGCACTTCACATTGTAATATGGCAACTTGCGGTTTACCTTTGGGGTTAAGCCAAGACAATTCGTACCCTGTCCAGCGATCTACCCCGCTAAAAGGAAGTTCATCAAATAGCTCAATTTCTTCTCTATTTAAACTTCTAGGCACGCCTTGTAATAGTTCAGGTGCATAGGTTTCGTGGTATTCGGTAATTTTTCCGAGGCTCAAATTGTTTAAAATGGCATTTTTATCGGTGCTGCTCGCCATGTACTCACTCTTAAATCATTGTTTGCAAAATATTTGAGAGTTTAGCCTACATCATAAATGACTAGAACATTTGGATCGGTTATTTTGTTATTTATATTACAGATGTTGATGAGAAGGGTTATGGATCAAGAAATAAGTGATGCCTTGGATGGGTTTGTACATCGGTTTTTACAAAAAGTACAAAGTGAGAAAGAAGAGTTGTTGATTGAATTTGACTCGCAATGGCCCTCTTTATGTTATTTACAGCAAGCCACTGAAGGAGATGAGGTTAAGTGGCAGCCTGTGCGACAAAGTCATGCAGTGGATTGGTCGGCCTTTGAAACTGCCCTAGAGATTTGTTTACACCCCAGTATCAAATATTATTTTGGCTGTTATTGGAGCGATAATTTAGCGGCCAAACATGACTTTGGGCAACTAGAACTTATTCAGGTTTGGAATGAGGCAGATATTGAGCGTCTGCAACAAAACCTGATAGGCCATATATTGATGAAAAGACGCTTAAAACAAAGCGAAACCCTGTTTTTTGCCCTTACGGATGAAGAGGATGAGATCCTTTGTATTAATAATGTCACTGGTGAAGTCGTGCTTGAGCAGGTTGGGTTAGAACCTAAAAAAGTGATCGCCTCTGATATGGCAAGTTTTATCTTGTCCATTGAGCCTTGTATAAAAAAGCGCAGCACATAGGCTCAGCGCGCCAAAAACGCGGCGAGTTGACTGCTAAGTTCTGCGACTTTTTTCTCTAAACTAAGCACCCGATCTTCTAAACCTAGGTTAGCTGGTGTGACTATCGCCGGCTCTTCAACAATAGTGTGGGGGTTGTTTTTCCACATTTGCAATGCTTTGATAATTTCTGGAATGCTAAGAGTTTGGGTTGAATAATGTTTAATTAAGGCAACCGTTGGGGTTTTGCCTAAACGCTGTATTTGCTGGCAAACAGCAATGGCGTGGTTGGTATTTCGCATTTTTGGTTAATATCCTCAATAAATCGTTTTATTCACTAACTTATTTTTTATCGCCTAATCAATAAATGGCATTAATTAATATAAAACAAACACTTAGCTAATTGGCCTCAATTTTGAATAGACTCATGTCTGTGGTCGAAATAATAGCAGATTTCGCCTATTTTAAACCTACTTCCATATTCAATAGCAGGAGATTTACATGCAGAAGCTAATTTTAGCTGCAATCATAGGGGCATCATTGACACTCAGTGGTTGTGTTATTTCAATCGATGGTGAAAACGAGCAGAGTTACGGTTCAGATTGGCAAGATATCGAACAAAAAAATCGTCGTGCTATTTCCAAGTTACAGCCTTCATTAACACTTAACGACGTATCGTCCCGCATGACAAGCCCTGATTTTAATGAGTATTATGAAAATAAGGGAGATAACTATCAAATTTTATACTTTCGTACCCATCGCAATGAAGGTGATGGTGTCACAACCAAAGATGAGTGTACTCCGCTTATTTTTAAAAATGGGATTTTGACGGGGTGGGGCGACACGGCCTATCATCTGATGGAAAAGTCATCACGATAAACCTGTCACCTTGTTTATTTGATACTTTGTTATAGCTTGAGCTTATTTGTTAGAGGCCAAGCTATAACAAGCATTAATCATCTTAGTCGGGTACTTAATTGATCAATCAATTCGGCCCATTCACCGTCTTCGGCTAAAGCGGTTTTTAAGAAATCGGCTTGAGATGATGTCCAACATTGTGCATCTTCGATCTTTGTTTCAGTCGCCAGACCAGAGTTTAGCTTAATAAATTGTTGAATTTCTTGCTGTTGGTTGGGCAAGCCGAGTTGTGCAAACAATTCGCTCAATGCAGTATGATTTTGTTCCATTATTTATCTCTCCTCGTTTAAATTATTAATAAAATGTTAACAAGTATAAAAGGTTAGGATACAGTAGTTAAAAATCATTAGGGATTTTTTCAATGATTATATTAATGAGGCTCAAGTGACCGATATTAGCAACATAAAAGCGATTTATTTAACCGCAGAAGATTTGAAAATAGCGGCCTCTATCTTGTACAAAGCTTATCACGACGACCCCTTGTTTATTGACATTTTTGAGTTAGAAAAAGAAGGTTATGAATCTCGTTTACGTTCAGCCATTCGCGAAGAATTAAATGCATTTTGGCAAGCGAAACAACCCATGATCGGTTTATTTGAAGAAGAGAGACTCTTGGCTGTGGCATGTTTAAGTGATCCCAGCGCCACATTGGGGCCCAATCGATTCTGGCATTGGCGCTTAAAAATGTTGTTAACCGCTGGCTTTCTTGGCACCAAGCAGATGGTTGAAAAAGAGTCAGTGGTGCGTGCTCACATGCCGAGTCAGTATTTTCATATGTTGTCATTTATAGGGGTTCATCCAGATCACCAGCATCGTGGCCTTGGGCATGTGCTGATGGGGGCTATTGACAGTGTTATGCTTGAAGATCCTAAAAGTGAAGGTGTGGGCATGTTTGTTACCTTACCCAAGTGTTTATCATTTTTTGAAGATGGAAATTATAGTTTAATTGAAGCATTAGAAGTGGGCCGAATTAAAGGTCATATTATGTTTAGACACAGATAAATGTGTTTCTTGAGTCTAACTGATGCGCCTGAGCAATTAATATCATAGTCAATATCCTCCCCTTCATGTAAGAGATCTCTTACATGAATGTAAGTCATTACGTAAATTCTTCGACGTCATTGCCAAGTCATATTTTAACACCTTGTTTTAAAACAACTTAAATTTCATCGTTCATAAAATAGACACTTTTATCTGTGAAGATAATTCTCCCTGTCTGGCTAAATTTTGTGATTGATTTATAGTTACTGGGTCACAAGGAAACACGACGAGTCAGGATGACACAAGGATGAAACAGGATAACTTCAGGAAGAAAGTGGCAGGTAACGGATGTTACTTAAAATGGAATTTGGATAAGCAGGAAGCTTAGTTTACTCGGAGAGTAAATCATGGAAGGACAGCTAGGATGGCTGCTTGTATCGGATACAGGCTAAGGAATAGGACACACCAGGGATAGTGCCTCGCAAAGGAATAGCGAGTTAGATGGAGTTACGGATACACAAGGGATGGTGCCTCGCAAAGGAATAGCGAGTTAGACGGAGTTACGGATACACAAGGGATGGTGCCTCGTCTGGGAATAACGAGTCAGCTGGATTGAAGGACACACTAAGGATAGTGCCTCGCAAAGGAATGGCGAGTTGGATGGAATTACGGATACGCAAGGGATGGTGCCTCACTGGGAAAAGTGAGACTTGAAGGAAAGGGCGTAATAGGGACATTGTCAGGATAGATTTTGCAATGGATAGCAGAGAGGGAATCTCAAAATTCAGCAAACAGGCGCATTTTGAATAACAATTCAGAATGCGCCTTTTTTATTTCCTTTACTGCACAGATTTAGTGACTGGTTCATCTTGCATAACAATATCATTTTACTGTATGTTTTTTATTCAGCTAAACTGATGCAAGGATTTAGCTAGGGCATCATTCAAGTAAGGAAGGTTTAATGACAACGTTTAAGCATGCTTTCATCGTAATAAAAGACCAACATCAAGAGCTAGCACCACTGGTAAGAGCAGCGGAATGTTTGGGTAAGGTCTTATCATCTATCACCATCTATCGCCATACTGAGCTTATAAATCCCAAAAACACAGAAGCGTGGTCAGAATGGCAAAGCACTGAAATCGCTTCTTTTAAGGCGGTACTCGCAAAGTTCGATCTTTTGCCTACATTAGATTTTATTTTTACTGCCAAAAGCTTTACTCCCCAAGAATTTGAACAAAGCCTAGAAAAGAGTCAGGCCGATGTCGTTTTTCGCTTAAACAGTGGGCAGCGCTTTTTAGATGGGGTATTTGGCTCTAGTTTTGACCAGTACTTTATTGCTGATTGTTCGTTGCCAGTTTGGATAGTTAAGCCCCGACGCTGGGATGACAGTATTGAGGTACTCGCTTGTCTCGACGTTGATGATAGGAGTGAAATCAACCACAAGCTCAACAAAGACATTCTGCAGACGAGTGAGCAATTAGGCAAACACCTTAAGGGCCAGTTGCATGTCGTTGATTGTTTTTGGGGGGAAGTGGGTTCAATGTCATTTGAAGTAGACAACTCAGGTCGTTTTAAACAATCAACCAGTGTGCAGGTTCAACATAAAGATCTTATTCAAAGTTATATCGCTGAATATGCCTTAACTCAACAATCACTGCATATTATTGCTGGCACACCCGACTTTGCTATTCCTGATACCGCTTCACGTTTAAACGCTGAACTGGTCGTTATCGGTAACAATGCTGATCAGGGCATTATGGATCGCCTGTTTGGCGATACGGCGGTTAATTTAGTTAATAACGTTGATTGCGACGTATTGGTTCTTAAACCTTAACAAGCTAGGTTGACCTTGAAATAGGAGCTCTAGGTGAGCTCCTTGGCGTAAGCCTCTATTGAATGCGATAGGCCGGTGTATATAAATCGAGAGTTTTTAAACCGACCATAGTTAGCACGCCTTGGTAACTATCTTCACCATTGCCGGAAAACTCAAAGGAGAATTCACTGTGGAAATCAAGTTTTCCGCGGTAACTGCCTATTCTGGTTTTTATGCGGGCGATACTTAATAACTGCAGGTTTTGTCTTTCGCAGTAGTCGTTTAAATGTTGATTAGCCGTTTCAGCAATAGCTCTAAAACGCCAAAATAGTAGGCAAACAACAACAACCGACAGTAAAACAACTAAATCAAATAAATTCATGGATGTTGACTCTCAAAAAGTGTTTTTATGCGAAGGGCCAAGGCGGGTTCTTTTGTTGGCCATCGTAGTACGTTCAACATTGCATCTCGACAACTAGGGATTTGTACTAAATCTCGGAATAGTCCGCCAAATAAATTTACATCGCTTTGACTAAGTCGATGGATAAAGAGGCTCATGATTTGTTGGTTGGCTAGTTGTTGCCAATGTCTTGCCGCAATCAGAACCAATAAGTTGTCGCTAATTCGCTCGTCGTGGCTAAGAACGTCTAGTAATACTGAAGTAATTAAATCAGTGTCTTCACACTGGCTTAGGGCACGTAACATCGCCAATAAAAAATCGTTTTCTGCAGGATGCTTGCGCCATTCGCTAACAATTATTTTACCGAGAGCAGAATCTACCGGATGATTTTCTAGTGAATCACACAGTGCCCGTTGCACCTCTACAGCTAAAAACGCAAATTGCTGCAATAGTAATCGATGGATTGATTCCTCATTAATTCTAGCGCCAAGGTCTGCGATACCTTGTAATGATAATTGCTGCCAATCTATGTTTTGTGGGTTGTGTAAGTATTGTTGAGTCAGTTCAAAATACTGAGAAGGAGCTAATGCTAAAGCATGCCTAGTAATACTATTAAAACTGGCCAACTGTTGTTGATTGGGCACGAAAGTAAAAGGGTTTTCTGGTAAACCTGCTTGCGCATTCTTACTTTTTTCCATTTCAGCACCGAGGGCCTCCACAACAATTTGTAAAAATTGATTACGTGCAGCACTAATTAATTTGCCTTGCTCATCTAAAGGAAGTTTAACAAACCAAATATAGTGTTCTTGGCTGAGGCCTTTATTAATAAAGATAATACCAAACCAAGCATGTTGCTGACGTGGATAAGGCGCTGGAATATGGGTTAATTCAAAGTCTAAGAATGTTTGACTCGATTGGGGGCGAATAGCTCTACCCATGTCAAAAACTCGGTAGTCTGTGCCACCATGCAAAAGAAATTCGCTGATTGTATTAATACGACTCATGATATCCTTGACGCTATCGTGTGGTGCAAGGCACCTTTTATAAAATTAGTCTGTGATGTAGAACGGTGATCATGCCACGTAGCCTTATAGAAGTCGAAGCTCTGTTGCAACAACTTGAACATGCCTTGCAGCATGCAGGCTGTTGGTCAGCTAAATCGCCAACATCGGAAGCTTTGCACAGTAGTGCCCCCTTTGCTTGCGATCACCTAAGATTTGAACAGTGGTTACAATTTATATTTATTCCTAAACTTCGGGAACATCTGACGGCTAATAAGCCCTTACCGAATGCCATGGGATTGCATCCTATGGGGGAACAGTGTTTCTCTGAATCTTTGAGCCGGGCAACTGTACTGCCAGTACTTGCCCAAATTGATCTTTTTTTTAAAGTATAATCCATTGAATTTAAAAATTATTTACCAAGACGAAAGCATCGTAGCCATCGATAAACCAGCCGGATTGTTGGTGCATCGTAGTATGCTAGATAAACATGAAACGCAATTTGCATTGCAACTTGTTAGAGATCAAATAAATCAGCATGTATTTCCTGTTCACCGCCTTGATCGCCCCACATCTGGTGTTTTAGTCTTTGCCTTAAGCCCTGAAGTAGCCAGGATGCTTGGTGAACAGTTTAGTACACAGCAGGTGCTAAAACGTTATATCGCTATCGTGCGTGGTCATGCGCCTACAGAGGGGGAAATTGATTACGCTCTTAAAGAGCAGTTAGATAAGATAGCTGACAAAAAAGCTAAACAAGACAAAGAGGCGCAGCAGGCCTTTACGACTTTTTGTCGTTTACAGACTTTTGAGTTGCCTTTTGCGGTTAGTCGTTATCCTTCTGCTCGTTATTCTCTCTTATCTGTTGAGCCAAAAACAGGCCGCAAACACCAGATTCGACGTCACTTGGGTCACATTAATCATCCCATCGTGGGCGATACGACACATGGCGATGGCAAACATAATCAATTTTTGAAGCAACAATACGGATTTTCAGGACTGGCCTTAAGTTGTCAAACGATGCAGTTTAAGCATCCAATTCACCATACAAATTTATCCTTAAATTGTGATCCAGCAGAGCATATAAGTGGTTTATTATTAAAATGGGGAATTGATTTAGCCGGCTTAGAAACTATGATTGCAAACCGAAAAAATGGGGAAAAACAAAATAATGAGTAATATTGGGATTTTTGTTGGTAGCGTTTATGGAAACGCGCAACATGTGGCTGAAGAAGTAAAAGCAGCATTAACAGACAGTGGTCTTGTCTCTGAGGTCTATAATGATCCAAGTATCGATGACTTTCAAAACGCCAGTAAAGTGATTTTTATTAGCTCAACCACTGGGATGGGGGATATTCCGCCCAATCTAGAGTTTTTTATTCAAGACTTGCGCGATCAAATGCCCTTAATGGCAAATAAACCTTTTGCAGTAGCGGGTCTAGGTGACAGCAGTTATGGTGATACCTATTGTGGTGCTGGAAATCAGATTTTTACCTTGTTAACAGAATTGCAAGGCAATCCAATTGCTGATTTATTAGAAGTTGATGCCTGCGAAACCTTAGAGCCTGAGTTGGAAGTGGTTACATGGGTTAAAAGTTTAGTGAAATATTTAGCCTGATGTAGATTAAGTTGTAAATTTTAAGCAATAAAAAAGCGCCAACAGGCGCTTTTTTTGCATAATCTACACAACAAAAATTAAGCTAGTGCTTTAATCTGTGCTGACAAACGGCTCTTATGACGAGCAGCTTTGTTTTTGTGGATTAGGCCTTTAGTTGCCATGCGGTCAATAATTGGTGTAGCAGCAGCAAATGCAGCTGTTGCAGCTTCTTTATTACCTGATGCGATAGCAGCGATTACTTTTTTCAAAGATGTACGTGTCATAGAGCGACGGCTAGCGTTATGTTGGCGACGCTTTTCCGATGTAATGGCACGTTTCTTAGCAGACTTGATGTTAGCCAAGTTGTAACTCCCAAAAAATTCTAGTCAAAATTCAAGGGTGCGGATTATCCAGATTAGAGGCCCTCCTGTCAAATGGTTTTGTCGCATTTATAAGCAAAGTTTGTTTTTGCGACTTTAGGGAGTTGTTAGTTGGGCTGACTAGTGTGGGGTATCATAATTAAAGTTTGCTTGTTTGTATCTTTGTTTAATGAATCCATAGACTGCAAAGGTTGAGATAACGCATACTATTGGCTTTTGTTTAAAGGGATAACTGAGTGTCGAGAAAACTGCTTAAATCGGGTGTGATAGTGAGTGTCATGACCTTTATTTCTCGTATCTTAGGTTTAGTGCGCGATGCGGTTGTTGCCAACTTACTTGGTGCTGGCGCCAATGCTGATGTTTTTTTACTGGCCAACAAAATTCCAAACTTCTTACGCCGTCTGTTTGTCGAGGGCGCCTTTTCTCAAGCCTTTATTCCCGTACTCACTGAAGTTAAAAATGCCGGCGACGAGGCACATTTAAGACAATTTATTGCTAAAATTTCAGGCACACTCGGCATTATTGTGACCTTTGTTGCCTTGCTGGGGGTTATTGCCTCGCCTATTTTAGCGGCCTTATTTGCCTCAGGTTGGTTTGTTGAATATCTGAATGACGAGCCAGGTGGGGTTAAATATGAACTTGCTTCACTCATGTTAAAAATTACTTTTCCCTACATACTCTTTATTTCATTGGCGGGCTTGGCAGGTGCCATTCTCAATACTCTTAACAAGTTTGGCGCCGCGGCGTTTACCCCTGTATTACTTAATATTAGTATTATTAGTTGTGCTATTTATTTGTCTGAGCAGTTTTCTCAACCCGGCTTTGCACTCGCTTGGGGCGTATTTATTGGCGGCCTTGCGCAATTACTATTCTTAATCCCTTTTTTAATTAAGGCTGGGGTGTTAGTTCGACCTAGATGGGGATGGTCAGACCCTGATATTCAAAAAGTTAGAACGCTGATGATACCTGCTTTGTTTGGTGTTTCTGTGGGACAGCTTAATTTACTGCTCGATACCATGATTGCCAGTTTCCTTGGCACCGGTGCTATTTCTTGGTTGTATTATTCAGATCGTTTATTGGAATTTCCCCTCGGTTTGTTTGGTATTGCCATTGCAACAGTCATCTTGCCAACACTTTCACGCAATCATGTAGCTAAGGATGATTTAGCTTTTAGCAATAACATTGATTGGGCGATTAAAATGGTGTGTATTTTGGGTATACCTGCCGCAACAGGTTTATTTGTACTAGCTGAGCCTATGTTACTGACCATATTTCAGCGTGGGGCCTTCTCTCCGTTTGATGCGGCCCAATCTGCCGCAAGTTTGCAAGCTTACTCCTTTGGTTTATTGAGTTTTATGTTGGTGAAAGTACTCGCTCCTGGTTTTTATTCACGCCAAGACACTAAAACACCCGTTAAATTTGGTATTTGGTGCATGGCAGCCAACATGGTGTTTAATTTAATACTAGTTTGGCCCTATGATTATGTTGGTTTAGCCATGGCAACCTCTATGTCAGCTGCGATGAATGCGGGGCTGTTATACTGGGCCTTACATAAAAACAAAGTCTATTGTGCCAGTAAACAAACTATCTACTTACTTGTTAAAATCATTGTTAGCGCCATATTGATGGGCATAGTGGTTATGCAAATGAGCCCTATACTTGAAGTATGGGTTGCTTTTGAACTTATGGTAAAAATAGTTGAGTTGTTTAAGCTAATTGCTCTAGGTTTTGCCGTTTTTGTTTCAGCAATGCTGATCATGGGCGTGCGTAAACATAGTTTTGTGGCTCACGTTTAGGCTCTTTGGTGGTATGTAATCTACCCGCAATGTTAACGAGGTAGATAAACCTTGAGTGTAATTGCTAATAAGTCGGGCTAACTACTTTCAATAATGGCGCAGTTCGATATAATCCGCGCCTTTGAAATAACAATCATCTTCAATATTTAGCTACTTTAGTACTGGATTTTGACACGCAATAACGAGAATTTAGGTGGAATTGATCCGCGGACTATATAACCTCAGAGATAAACACAGAGGTTGTGTATTAACCATAGGTAAGTTTGACGGTGTGCATTTAGGCCATCAGGCTGTGTTGAGTCAGGTGCTTGAAAAAGCCAAGGCACTAGGTCTGCCTGCCACCGTCATGGTATTTGAACCTCAACCTGAAGAGTTATTTACACCACTGCATGCGCCAGCAAGACTAAGCGTATTACGTGATAAATATTCTCAGTTGCAAGCCTTGGGTATTGATCGTTTATTATGTATTAAATTTAGTCCTGAATTTGCCGCTTATTCAGCTGAACAATTTGTTGAAAACTTATTAGTTGATTTACTCGATGTTAAGTTTTTAGTGGTGGGCGATGATTTTCGCTTTGGGCGAGGCCGAGTGGGTGACTTTGCCTATTTGCAAAAAGAAGGTGAAAAGTGCCACTTTGATGTTGCCAGTACCCAGAGTTTTAGAGTAGAAAATTGCCGTATAAGCTCCACTGCGGTAAGAGAAGCGCTCGCCAATGGAAATTTCGGTTTGGCGCAACAGATGCTGGGCCGACCCTTTACTATATCGGGTAAAGTATTACATGGTGATAAACGTGGCAGAACTATAGGTTTTCCAACGGCTAATGTATTATTAAAACGGGTTAAAGCGCCGGTCAATGGAGTGTTTGCCGTTGAGGTGATCGTCAAAGGTCAATTGCACAATGGGGTGGCAAATATCGGACATCGCCCCACGGTTAATGGCACACGTTCACAGTTAGAAGTTCATTTATTTAACTTCAACGAAACAATATACGGACAAACCATCTCGGTTGTTCTCAAACATAAAATTCGAGATGAAATAAAATTTGATTCCTTCGAATTATTGCATAAACAAATTAAACAAGACGCCAAAAAAGCTCAACAATTGTTAAGCATGTCTTGATACACTTTTAGTCAAACCAATGACCAACTTGGATTAAACCAACAATGAGCGATTATAAACATACTTTAAATTTGCCTGATACTGCGTTTCCAATGCGTGGCGCTTTAGCTGAACGCGAGCCGAAGATGCTTGAGCAATGGACAACTAAAAAACTTTATCAGCAAATTCGCCAAGCCAAGAAAGGTAAAACACCTTTTATTTTGCATGATGGCCCTCCCTATGCAAACGGTGATATTCATATTGGTCATGCAGTTAACAAAATTTTAAAAGACATCATCGTTAAGTCAAAAACCTTGTCCGATTTTGATGCGCCCTATGTGCCAGGTTGGGATTGTCATGGTCTACCTATTGAATTGATGGTTGAAAAAAAGGTCGGTAAACCTGGGCATAAAATCAGTGCCGCAGATTTTAGACAAAAATGTCGCGAATACGCAGAGAAACAAATTGAAGGTCAGAAGAAAGACTTTATTCGTCTCGGTGTATTAGGTGAGTGGGACAACCCCTATAAAACGATGGACTTTAGTTCTGAAGCCGACATTATCCGTGAATTGGGCAATATTGTACGTTCAGGCCATGTTGAGAAAGGCTTTAAGCCAGTGCATTGGTGTACTGACTGCGGTTCTGCATTGGCGGAAGCTGAAGTTGAATACCAAGACAAATCATCCCCCTCAATAGATGTACGTTTTAAGGTTGTCAACGAAGCCGAGGTAGTGGCGTGTTTTGCGCACCCTGAAAAATTAGTGGGTGAAGGCCCACTTTCAGTGGTTATCTGGACGACGACACCTTGGACCTTACCGGCTAACCGCGCTGTGTGTTTAAGTCCTAAGCTCGAATATACCTTGGTACAAGTTAATGCTGAGTCAGGCAAAGAGCGTTTAGTTATTGCCTCTGATTTAGTCACTGAATGCATGGCACGTTTTGGCATTGATCATTACCATGCGATTGGTTTTTGTCATGGCGATGCTTTAGAAAACCAAGCATTACATCATCCATTTTATGATTTTCAAGTACCGCTGATTTTAGGTGATCACGTTACCACTGAATCGGGTACGGGCTGCGTGCATACCGCCCCTGGCCATGGTGTAGAAGATTTTAATGTGGGTCGCCATTATAACTTAGAAGTTGCGAACCCCGTTGGGGCCAATGGCGTGTATGTTGAAGGTACGCCTTTGTTTGCAGGTGAGCACGTATTTAAAGCGAATCAACATGTAGTTGATGTTTTGAGCGAACACGGTGCACTAATGCATCACCATGCTTATATGCACAGCTATCCGCACTGTTGGCGCCATAAAACACCGATTATCTTTCGCGCCACCCCCCAGTGGTTCATTAGTATGGATAAAAAGGGCCTACGTGAAGCCTCAATCGAACAAATTCACCAGACTCAATGGATCCCTGAATGGGGCCAAAATCGCATCGAGTCAATGGTAGCAGGTCGCCCTGATTGGTGTATCTCAAGACAGAGAACTTGGGGGGTACCAATCGCTTTGTTTGTGCACAAAGACAGCGGTGAATTGCACCCCAATACTGACGAGTTACTTGAAAAAGTTGCCTTGTTAGTTGAACAAAAGGGCATTCAGGCTTGGTGGGATATTGATGCCAGCGAGTTTTTAGGCGAAGACGCCAAGACCTTCGTTAAAGTCACTGATACCTTGGATGTGTGGTTTGATTCCGGAGTAAGCCATTATTTTGTGGTTGACCGCAGAGATGATATTCCGGCATCGGCTGATTTGTATCTAGAAGGCTCTGATCAGCATCGTGGCTGGTTTATGTCATCTCTAATTACCTCGGTTGCGGCTAAAGGCTGCGCACCTTACAAGCAAGTATTGACTCATGGTTTTACGGTAGACGGTGAAGGCAAAAAAATGTCTAAATCACTGGGTAATACCGTGGCACCTCAGCATGTCATTAATAAGTTGGGTGCTGATATCTTGCGTTTATGGGTTGCATCTACCGATTACCGCAGTGAAATCGCGGTGTCTGATGAAATCTTAAATCGTTCTGCGGATGCCTATCGCCGTATTCGCAATACCGCTCGTTTTTTATTGGCCAATTTGAAAGGTTTTGAACCGGCAACAGATTTAGTGCCATTAAATGAATTGGTTGAATTAGACAGTTGGGTTGTGTCCCGTGCTGCCAGTATTCAACAAGAAATTATTGCGGCGTATGAAAGGTATGACTTGCTGGTTGTGACTCAAAAACTCATGCATTTTTGCTCTATCGAATTGGGCAGTTTTTATCTAGATATCATCAAAGATCGCCAATATACCGCAAAAAGTGATAGTCACGCTCGTCGCTCTTGCCAAACCGCCTTGTACCATATTATTGAGGGCTTAGTGCGTTGGATGGCGCCCATCATGAGCTTTACTGCTCAGGAACTGTGGCAAGAATTGCCTTGGCAAAAACAAGAGTTTGTTTTTACCGATGTATGGTATGACACCCTCAATGAACTTAAAATCGAATCGACCTTCGATAATGATTTTTGGTTGGCAATTCTTGATGTTAAAGAGCAAGTGAATCGTAATATTGAAGGTGCTCGCAAAGCCGGCGTGATCAAAGGTTCATTGCAAGCCGAAGTGAGCATTTATGCAACTCATGAGCTTGCCACCTTGTTAAACAAGTTAGACGATGAATTGCGATTTGTATTAATTACTTCTGCCGCTAAAGTTATTGAAGTTGAGCAAGGTCCAGCCAACGCAAACAAAACAGAGATAGCCGGTTTATGGGTTGAAATAACCGCATCAGCAGGGCATAAATGCGCACGTTGTTGGCATCACCGAGAAGATGTGGGGGCAAATACTGCACATCCTGAAATCTGTTTACGTTGTGTTGATAACGTTGACGGCGAGGGCGAAAAGCGCGCTTATGCTTAAGCTTTTTAGCCAAACTGGTTGGCGTTTTTTGTGGTTGGCCTTGATAACCTTTGTGCTCGATCAATACACCAAAGGTTTAATTGTTGAGCACATTGAGCTCTATCAAGCGGTGCAGGTTAACTCATTTTTTAACCTAACCCATGTATACAATTACGGTGCTGCTTTTAGTTTTTTACATGATGCCGGTGGCTGGCAACGCTGGTTTTTTAGTGTCGTCGCTTTTGCTGTAGTGGCAATGTTGTTGTGGTGGCTTAAACAATTATCACGTGCACAGATCATACTACCTGTAGCATTTTGTCTGATTATTGGTGGCGCATTGGGCAATGTTTATGATCGTTTGGTTCTCGGGCACGTAGTTGATTTTTTGGTGGTTTATTACCAAGAATGGGTTTGGCCAGCATTTAATGTGGCTGACAGCGCTATCTGCCTTGGTGCAGTGTTGCTGATTGTTGATATGTTTAAAAATAAAGAGCAAAAAAATGACTGATGTTTCTCAATTCGTAGCTGAACAATCCTTGGCTGTTATTGATCAAGGCAGTGAAGTGGTGCTGCATTTTGATTTAAAACTGTCAGACGGTTCAGCGGCCGACAGTACAAGAGTCGATAATAAACCCGCTAAGTTAGTGATCGGTGATGGTAATTTAACGCCGAGTTTTGAAGCTTGTTTGTTGGGCTTAAAATGCGGCGATAAAAAATCTTTTACTTTGGCGCCCAGTGACGCCTTTGGTATGCCAAACCCAGATAATATTTATTATATGGACCGCAATAAATTTAATGCTGAAACACCAGCCGAAGAAGGTATGATTATCGCGTTTACTCAACCTGATGGTTCTGAGTTGCCTGGTATAATTCGCTCAGTAGCAGGAGACTCTGTAACAGTGGATTTTAACCATCCTTTGGCTGGGCAAGAAATTACTTTTGACGTGGAAATTTTGTCCGTCAGTTTACACTCATAATCTCGGCTTTTTAGGAAGAATAACATGCAAATTCATCTCGCTAATCCACGTGGTTTCTGTGCCGGGGTAGATCGTGCCATTACTATCGTTGAACGTGCGCTTGAGTTGTTTTCTCCGCCTATTTTTGTGCGCCATGAAGTGGTGCACAATCGTTTTGTAGTTGATGGTTTAAAAAAACGCGGCGCGGTGTTTGTAGATGAACTTGCTGAAGTGCCTGACGATAGTATTGTTATTTTTTCTGCTCATGGTGTATCGCAAGCGGTGAGAAACGAAGCAGATAGTCGCGGACTAAAAGTATTTGATGCGACCTGCCCACTTGTGACCAAAGTGCATATGGAAGTGATGCGCGCCAGTAAAAAAGGCACTGAGTGTATATTGATCGGCCATCATGGCCATCCGGAAGTTGAAGGCACAATGGGTCAGTACGATAATGCTAAAGGTGGTATTTATCTGGTTGAGTCAGTTGCTGATGTGGCACACCTTGAGGTGAAAAATGCGCAACATTTGTATTATTGCAGTCAAACAACCTTGTCGGTAGATGATACCGCCGATGTGATTGATGCCTTACGTCAGAAGTTTCCGCGCATAGAAGGTCCACGAAAAGATGATATTTGTTATGCCACGCAAAATCGCCAGGATTCTGTGCGTGAGCTAGCCGCTGACTGTGATGTATTGTTGGTAGTGGGGGCGCAAAATAGCTCTAACTCTAACCGTCTTAGAGAATTAGCCGAGAAAATTGGTGCTCAGGCTTACCTGATTGCAGATGAAAATTGTATTCAACGTGAATGGCTAAAAAATGCAACTAATATCGGAATCACCGCCGGTGCCTCTGCTCCTGAGGTATTAGTCCAAGGGGTGGTGAATAGGCTGAAACAATGGGGCGCAACCCATGCAATTGAGCGCCCTGGGCGTCCAGAAAACATTGAGTTTGCGGTTCCAAAAGAGTTGCGCATAAAACAAATCGATTAACGCTATTCAACGGCTTCTCAATAGGCAAATATTCACCAGCAGATCAACGGCGTTTTGTTCATTGATTGGTCGAGTGCCAATGTTTGACAGGCGCTATCTTCTTGTTGTGAGCCCTTCGCTTGAGCGACTAGGGTATAGGTTGTGGCGCTGACATTCACCACAGAAAAATCAAAATAGGCATTTTGCGGTAAACTGAGTTCGGATGTCGTTGCATAACTGACGTCATTAAGTCTAAACGACTCTTGTTGCATTTTCATTCGAAGCAGTTGTATAGCACAATCTGCGCGCCGCGATGTGAGAATGTGTTGCTGATAGCTTGGAAACACAATAGTAACCAATATACCAATAATGCTGACTACTACCATGAGTTCCAGCAAACTCATACCCACATTGTTTTTTAGTGACTTTTTCGAGTCTAAGACTGCATCTAGTTCATTCATAAAAATTCCTTTTTCCCCTTTCCATAATTTGAACTATAGTTAATAAAACGGATTTTGCGATTAGTTTTTTAACCTCAAGTATGGATGCTTATTATGCGTAATGCCCTTGGTCTTACCCTTCTTGAACTATTGGTTACCGTCTCTATCATGGCCTTGGTGCTCACACTAGGCGTGCCTTCAATATTAAGTGCCCAAAAAAGCATGCAATTAAAAGGGGCTGCTGAAGTCAGTTATTTTGCCTTTCAAAAAGCTCGCTCTGCAGCCATATCAAGCCAGTCAAATATTATGGTTATCCTTAATTCCTCATCTCCTTGGTGCATTGCGGTCAGTGATGGCGGTTTATGTGACTGTCAGATCTATCAAGACTGCACCGTCAATGGTGTGGAGGCCACCATTCAACAACAAGATTTTAAGCTGATTAAGATGCAAGACTTAAAATTTGGCAACAACGACGCGACTATTTTTGATGGTGTTCGAGGCTTATCGATGGGTCATGCGGGATCCACTGTGTTTAGCGACGGTAGCAATCAAATTAAGTTGATTTTAAGTAACATGGGTAGAGTCAGATTATGTGTTAAATCTGGCAGTTTGGGGGGCTATGAGACATGTTAAATCTGCGCTCATATCAGTTTGGCGCATCACTGGTTGAACTGATGATTTCTATGGCAATTGGGCTTGCTTCATTGACGGCCATGGCATCTTTAGTCGGGCATGGAATTGGCTTGAACAGTCAATTACTGGCTAAGTCTCGCTTAGATGAAGAAATCAACGCGATTGCGGCTTTGTTAGTGAGTGATATTAAACGGGCGGGTTACGACGCCAATATGATTAGCCTTGTGAGCGATCCCACTTTGCCAGCATCGGCTTTTGCTGATTCTTTACAGGTTTCTAACTATCCAGCAGAAGTGGCAAATAGTTGTGTGACCTTCGCTTATGACCGAAATCAGAATGGCCAATTAGATACACAAAATACTAACGAACATTTTGGCTTCAGATTAAAAGATAAGGCGATTGAAATGCGTATTGACGGATTAGCGTGTAACGCAGGTGGCTGGCATGATTTGACTGATCCTGATGTGGTTAAAGTGATCAAACTTGAGTTTTCAATTCAACGGCAAGCGTCATACGGAATTAGTGCAAGCCGTGTCGAACTGATATTAGAGGCAGAACTGAAACGGGATAGATCTATTTCAAAGCGGATCAGCACATCATTTCTGGTGAAAAATTATGACTCCGTATAGATTCAGTAAACCATTAATTTGCCAACAACAAGGCGCTGTTGTACTGGTAACCGTGGTGCTGTTACTCGTGATGGTAACACTTGTCACTTTGTATACCGGCAAGATTCAATCCTTTGAACATAAAATCATGTTGAACAGCCAAAACCAAAAACTAGCTTTTGCTGCAGCCGAGTCTGGAATAATGCGCGGCTTAGCTGAATTACAACAAAAAAAAGATTGGCCAGTTGCGACTCTCCAGGAGGTTCTGTTGGGCCAAGAACGCTTTTCGGTTAGTGCGGGCAAACAAACTATTATTCGCCATTCTCGTGAAATACAGTTATTTGAACTTAACTCTGTCGGCGTCTCTGCTGATGGATTAGCCAGCTCCAGCATAAAGCAACAGGTGATGGTTTATCCAATATTAACTCAAATACCCCAGTCCGCGCTGATGGTAGCGGGGGGATTAAACCAACAATTTAGCTTTGAGCTGGTGGCCAACCCCAATGGCGCAGGAGAGGGGATCCCTCTGTCTGTTTGGACTGGTGGGAATATTGATATGACATCAATTAATGGGTTTACATGTGGGCTACAAGAATATCAGGATGATCAATGTCAAACTCAAGCCTATTCCTCAGCATTGCAATGGGGTAACGATATAATATTCGACGATCCAAATTTTCCTAGTGATGTATTCGCACACTTATTTAACGTAGCTTTTGAACATAATATGGCACTGCGAAGTGAAGCTAAGCAAGTACTCAGTGCATGCAATATGCTTAATCAACAAACCACTGGCATTGTATGGGTTGACGGTGAGTGCGACATTAACGCCAATGCAATCTTAGGTAGTGCATCTCATCCCCTCTTGTTGTTTATTAACGAGGGAAGTCTGCACCTAGGTGATGAGGCTGAGGTTTATGGGCTTATTGTCATGCTAAAGCAAGTGAATACTGTCGCGAGTTACGATGTGTTTATATCGGCTGAAAGTGAAGTGCACGGCGCCTTAGTCGCAAATTACCAATTAGGTAGTTTAGCGGGCAGCATGCGGGTGATTTATGATAAAGATACCTTAGTGACCTTAGCTAATTCTGCTGAGTTTATGCGTATTGCTAAGGTGCCAGGGAGTTGGCATGACTTGTAAATCAAAGTGTCAAGCCGGCTTTTCCTTGGTCGAAGTACTGATTGCGTCCTTAATGATTATGTTGGGGGTGACGGGCTATGTAACCTTACAAAGTGAATTTGTAATGGCCGATTCGAAAATGAATTTACGTAATGTCGCTCTGCAGTTAGCACAAGAAAAGTTGGATGATTTGGCTAGTTTTAGCCAAATTGAATCTGAGCCTAATCAATTTTCTTATAATGATATTGGCGCCAATACTGGCGGCCAATTACCCAGTGGCAATGTCGATATCAAATTAGGCAATAATCAAATTAATATTCGTACATTTAAGCGAACTTGGCAGGTGATCAACAAATATTTTATCGATACTGATGATGATAAACAGGCGGATACATGGGTTGGCTTAAACCATCCCAAGCTAGTGCCACCTATTCCCATCGTAGCTGGACAAAAAAGTATTAGCATCAAGATTGACTGGTTAGATTATCAAGGCACTGAGCAGTCGCTTGTTCTGAATGGCACCATTACTCCCGTCCCGCAAAGTCGCAGTATATTAGCCTTAAGTGCATTAGCCAGTGTAGACCAAACCCCTCAAATAAACTTTAGTCCAAGTAGTATTCCAGATAGCCATATTAACTCCTTAGGTAAAAATGAATTTATGCAAAGTGCCAGTCCAAAAATGGTCCAAGCACAACGTGTTGACCTGTCTTTCGAAAAGTACCGTTATGTAAACGGCCAAGATATCAAAATTAACCAAAGTGACTTTAGCACTATTGCTTGTCGTTGTGAGCTAGTCGGAATAGGGCAGGGAAAGACTCCCTCTATGAGTATTATTCATAATGGCAGATTAGATATTGAAAAAGGGCAATTACGCGAAAAAATGACAGGTAAACCGGTATCAACTGGACAGGCTAGTTTGTGTTCACAATGTTGCAATGATCACCATGATAGTGAAGAAACTATTATTGATGAACATTTCTATCGAGCAGAAAATGGCTTAGCCCATAAACATTTTCAAAGACGGGCAGATATGAGCTATGTACCAGCTAGTTTGCCGGGTGATGAGTATGATGAGGTTTGTCGATTCAGAAGAGTGGATGGTTATTTTGTTTTATACCCAGACTGGCAGTTAGTTGAATTAGTGGTGTTGAGTCCAGATTATTTATTGGACTCGAATAAACAGGCAACGTACTCAGCCTATCTGAGTGCGTTGCTGAGTAGCAGCATTGATTATTCTCGACGCCCTGAACGCCCCGTTAACAGAGATGTTGACCTTAGTTTAAAAGGTCGACAACTTACTGTGCGTGGCGTGTATCTGGACCGTTTACGCAGTAGCGACAGAGCTTTGTTACAAGCAAAAATTGCTGCTGGACAGAGCGACTGGTTAAGCTTAACGCCCTACTATGACATCAATTTAACCTTATTGGCTGATTGGGCTACTGTCGTTCCCGCCATTGCCACCATCAGCAACGATTCGATCCTTTCGTTTCCTGCAGATAGCTACCAGTATTACCAAGTATACAGTCGTGGCCGCTTAGCCATTATTAGTGCAGGTTTAACCACAATAAGTGCCCGTGCTTCTATGTACAATAGTAGCTTGGCCGGTGTGCCGGCCATCACACCATTCGAATTAGCCTCCTTCAAACAAGATAATTCAGTGTCTTTAAAGTAAGGACATATTGCTCATGCACGTCCAACTTCACTCAATAGACGGGTGTGTTGTGCACTAATTTACTGAAAATATATACCTTTCATCAAGTAAAAATAACCAAACAGCAAGGAATTTAGCTACCATACTCATACGAAGATAAAACTTGCCCACAGTAATGAGGTGAAGGTGTTAAATCGTTTGCCAATAAAAGACAGTCATCAAACCGCACCTAGTTTTGCTAGGGGGATAGGTATGATTGAAATATTAGTTACCCTTTTCATCTTGGCTATTGGCTTGTTAGGGGTGGTTTATCTGCAATTTGTCGGCTCGTTTACCAACTCAGAATCATTAAATCGTTCTCAATCCGTATTAGTTGCGCAACAAATGTCAGAGCGTCTTAGAGCCAGTGCTGCTTTTTCTGTCACCGGCGACGGGCTGGTTGTTGATAATGAATATTTTGATACTGATATCTATAACTTTCAAAATCTAAGCTGTACAACTGGCGCGCAACCCTACGTCTGCTTTTGTCAAACTCGACCTGCCACTATCCCTAATTGCAACGATAATATATGTTCAACCAGTGAACTTGCACAATTCGATGCTTATGAACTGTCTTGTGCAGCGGTCATAACCAATCCTGATGTCATTATTTCGCTTACTTGTGAAGATAATGATACGACGGACACGCAAAGCTGCAGCGTAGGCTCTAAACATATTGTGACGTTAAGCTGGCCAGTTGAAAATTGGCAAAATATCAATAGAACCTTAAATGCAAAATGCAATGTGAATCAGACAAACCCACATGACTGTGTATCGGTAGACATTACATTATGAATAAGTTCAAACAACAGGGTTTTAGTTTAGTTGAGTTAATGGTCAGCATGACGATTGGCCTGATGATTTCAGGCGCATTAATTCAAGTTATGTTAGGTAATAATGTCACAGAAAGATTAAATCAAGCGGTTTCGTCGGTGCAAGAAAGTGGGCGCTTTATCATTACCCGCTTGCGCAATGATATTTTAATGACGGGGCGCTATGATAATTTATCACCTGACTTAAACCGTGATGTAGACATTGCTGTAGAGGCCGGGGTTGTGCAAAACAATCCTGTGGCTTTAGTCGGTGATTTTGTTAGCGGTGCCGGGATTGGTTCTATTGAAGGAGCAAATGGTGCAAGCGATACCTTGGTGGTCAGTGCTCAAGCGAGAACCGATTGCAGAGGCTACAAATTGGGTTATGCCGCAGATGAGGAGTTTTATGTGGTAAACCAGTACTTTGTATCGGGAACCTCGCTGCAATGCAGAGGATACGATGGCCGAGTGCTCAGAGGACAAAAAGTAGCGGCTAACAATGATGGTAATAAGGCTTATACCTTGTTGGACGACGTTTACAGTTTCCAAGTTCAATATGGCGTAACCAATAATTTTGCATCGCAGGATAATAGTTCACGGCCTGTGCGTTTTGTGACAGCAGATGCATTAAATGCATTGCGTACGGCTGGTTCGCAGGTCGTTGCTATTCGTATTGCGGTATTACTTAAAGCCGACTCTGAAGTCATGATTGACCCTGTCCCCTCATTTAAGCTATTGGATGAAACGGCCTACCAGCCGACTGAAAAACGTTTATTTAAACAATTTGAAACAACCATTACTTTAAGAAATGTTAAAAACTTTGTTCGCAGTAGGAATATATGAAAAACACGAATCTTAACAAACAGGCTGGCATGGTCATGGTTTTTGCCCTGCTGATTTTATTGAGCTTAACCATTTTAGGTGTGACGTCGGTCTCCAGCAGTTTACTGCAAAGTAAGATGGCAATTTCGATGGAAAGGAGCTCTATGGCTTTTGATGCCGCAGAATCAGCTATTGCTGGCGTTATTTTTGAATCGGAAGACAAAGTTATTTTGGCTGATGTTAATTTAAACGATCCTTTGTCTGATGCTCGCGGCGGCAATCAACTTGATCTGAATGTGCAGACCTTAAGTTGTTTTGACAACAATACATGGACTAACCGCAGTGTCACAGCGCAAGGATTGTCTAAAGGCAGTCGGCACGTTGCTACAGGCGATTACGTCAATCAACCGGCTATCGATAGCTGGTCAAAAACAGCATTTTTGCGCGAGCAACCATGTGTCGGTTCTAGCAATGTCATTGGTGGCAGTAACATCAGTTGTCACGTATTTATTGTGCGCGGCTGTGGTCAACTAAAAGACAGTAATTTTGTAGTGGCAAATACCCTAAGTGCATCGGTGTTTGCTCCTGCTGCCCAATAAGAGGGGGCTCATATGAACTATTTTCGTCGCTCAAAATTGTTTTTCATGCTAGTAGCATCGTTGTTTTTTATTCCGCCGATTTTGGCAGATGACCTAGAAATCTATTTAGGTACATCGGGTGCACAGGTTACCTATAATCCCAATGTTCTATTTATTATGGACACCTCGGGAAGTATGGCTTCTCAGGACGGTACCAATGAATCACGAATGTTACGAGTACAAAACGCGCTGAAACAAACCTTAGCTTCAGTCACTAATATCAATGCGGGTTTGATGCGTTTCTCAGACTATGGCGGGCCGGTTTTATATCCTGTTAGGTCCATTGATGACGCGGTAAGACCTGAAATTATTACCTCTATTAGTGATGGTAATGATGATGCTTACGAAATTAGTTCTACCGTCACCACTAACTCCAATAATTTGAAACATTCTCAGAGTACTACGCCAGTATTAGTTGGTTTACGTTACCAAGGGCTAAATATTCCAAGAGGAGCAACTATTACCAGTGCTTTCATCCGATTTACTTCTAATGCTTACAACATAGGAGCAACGGTATTTACTTTAAGTGGTGAATTAGCCGGTAATGCTAGTGCGTACTCCAGCAGTGCCAATAATTTAAGTAGTCGCACTAAAACAACCAGTTCTGTTTTGTGGGACAGTGTGAATGATTGGCCGGTGTCGAATGAAACGGTTTCCTCGCCAGATATTACCAGTGTTGTACAAGAAATTGTTGATCAAAGTTCTTGGTGTGGTGGTAACGCCTTAAGTTTATTAATAGATGGTGTTGGTACTTCAACCGGCAGTGCTCGGCAATCAAAGGCCTTTGAAGAAGGCTCGGGTTTGTCACCGCAACTGGTGATTACCTATGACGACTCTACTGCGACGGGTTGTGTGAAAGGTGCTTATACCTATCAGGTAGATTCACAGAGATACAATGCCGAAGAGCGCTCAGATGGTAATGAATCTACCGGCAGTGAGTTAGGTTTTTCAAGTAGTTCAAATGCCTATGTAGGGGTGATTTTTAGAAAAGTTGCTTTACCGCAAAATGCCACGGTTGCCAATGCTTATTTAGAGTTTACCGCTTATCAAAATAGCTCTAGCAGCACGGCATCGTTTAATATTTATGGAGCAAATGTCGACGATGTCGGTAATTTTAGAAGATATGACCGTTATGAACTCAGGGATGTTAATAAAACCGGATCAGTAGGATGGACAAATATACCACGTTGGTACAGAAACTCGACTTATCAAAGTCCATCCGTGACCAGTATTGTACAGCAAATTGTAAATCGCAGCGGTTGGCAAGCGGGCAATGATATGATGTTTATCATGTCAGACTTCACTGGTGTCAGAGGGGCTTACAGCTACAACGGCCAGCCTTCAGGGGCGGTTAAGTTAGTCATTGAATTCGAGGGCCAGGCGACACCTGGACAAACTTCGACCGTGCGCGATCATCTCATCAGCCAAGTTGATTCACTTAGTGCTGACGGATACACACCTATCGTTGATACCTTGTACGAAGCCGCCAGTTATTATGGCGGACTTAATGTTGACTACGGTTTGAAAAGGGGGGAAAGCTCTACTTCTTCAAGTGTTAGACGCAATACCAGAGTAAGTAACCGCTTAAGCTATATCGGTGCGGATTCAATTTTACCTTATGGTTGTAGTGTGGATGATTTGAGTAGCTCTTCATGTGTTAATCAATATATACCCAGTGGCGCACAATATATTTCGCCGGTAACCGATAGGCAATGTCAAACCAATAATCACATCGTTTTGTTATCGGATGGTGAGGCTAACAATAACCACAGTGTCAGTAAAATAGAGAGTTTATTGGGCCTATCTTGCCGCGGTTCAGGGGGTGAAAAATGTGGTTTAGATTTGATAAAAAATATTGGTGATGCCGATGAGTCTGTTATCGATACTAAGATTTATACGCACACCATTGGTTTTGCGTCAAACACAACTGCCAATGCCTTTTTAAATGACTTGGCGATTAACGGTAATGGTGGATTTTATACCGCGTCTAATACAGCAGATTTGGTCACTGTGTTTCAATCAATCTTAAAAACCGTTAAAGATGTTAATGCAACCTTTGTTTCGCCCGGCGTTGCGGTTAATCAGCTCAACCGTTTGACTCACAATGATGAGCTCTACTTTGCTTTGTTTAAACCGGCAGAAGGCTCATTGTGGCCGGGTAATGTTAAAAAATACAAGTTAGATGGTTCCGATATTCTGGATAAAAATGGTAATAATGCTGTCGACAGTTTAACCGGATTTTTCAGTGATAATTCCCATAGTTATTGGTCAGTATTGGCGGATGGTAATGATGTGCGTGACGGCGGTACAGCCAGTCAAATGGGTTTACCGCGCAATGTCTACGCTTTTTCAGGCAACGGTACCATTATTACTACCGCCAATTTAGTGCATGAAAACAATAATAATTTCACCCTCAACGACTTGGGTATTAGTTCTGTGTCCAATGCCACTGCGGTTCGTGAGTCATTATTAAAGTGGGCGCGAGGTGTTGATGTAAGAGATGATGACGGTGATGGCTTAGATACTGATGCTCGATTACAAATGGGTGACCCAATTCACTCTCAACCTGTGATTGTGAATTATTCGCTCACCGATAGTGCCGTTTTGGTAGCAACTAATCATGGATACTTGCATTCATTTGACCCAGAAACAGGCACTGAAAATTTTGCCATCATGCCAAAAGAGCTGATGGGCAATTTGTACGATTTTTATCGAGACAGCTCGACTTTTTCTCATATATATGGCTTGGATGGCGATATGGTGTTACGTACAGTGGGGTCGAATAAATATCTTTATCTAGGCATGCGTCGTGGTGGAAAAAATTACTACGCCTTTGATATTACTAGTAAAACATCTCCTGCCTTGAAATTTAAAATTGAGGGTGGAGTAGGGGACTTTGCTAAACTAGGACAAACTTGGTCGAAGCCGACCGTCACTAAAATCCGGGTCGGAAGTACCGTAAAAAATGTGCTTATCTTCGGTGGTGGTTATGATGAAGACCAAGATAGTAAGACTTTGCGCAGTGCCGATAGTATTGGCAACGCAGTATTTATAGTGGATGCAGATACAGGGACCCTAATTTGGTCAGCAAGTAATAGTAATGCCAACCTGAATTTAACTGAAATGCAATACAGTATTCCCGCAAGAATCTCGGTGATTGACAGAGATAATGACGGCTTTGCCGATCATATGTATGTGGCAGACAACGGCGCTCAATTATTCCGCTTGGATATTCACAATGGCGAATCCATAAGTGATCTAGTCACTGGAGGCTTAATGGCTAATTTTGGCGGCGATACGGCTACTGAAAATCGCCGCTTTTATTATGGCCCTGATGTTACCGAAATAAGCTTGGGCGCGGAGCATTATTATGCCGTAGCCTTGGGTTCTGGATATCGAGCACATCCTTTGGATAGCGTTGTAGAAGATCACTTCTACATGATAAAAGATACTGGGGTGTTTACCTTAGACACTGATGGTAACTACAGTTTGCCCAGTGTTGCTCTGTCTACTTCAAGTTTGTATGATGCGACAGACCATTTGCTGACCTCCTCTGATACAACTGTTCAGCAGGTTGAGGCAAACAGTTTTGCCCAACTCTCTGGTTGGTTTATTCGACTCGGTGCGGGGGGAGAAAAAGTACTTGCATCTCCTTTGATTCTTGATTACCAAATTATCTTTACCACCTATTTACCTGCAACTGCCAGCGCTAGTTCTTGTGCGCCACCATCAGGTAATAGCCGAGCTTATTTAGTTGAATTGATTAATGGTAATGCCGTAACCGATTTAAATAGGGATAATAATACAACTCATCAAGACCGATACGCCCAGTTAAAACAAACCGGCATTGCGCCAGATACAAAAATTTTGATTGAAGATATTATTAAACCAATTGTTTGCTTGGGGACTGAATGTGCTTCAACCGTGATTGAATTAGACAGTAATGGCAATAAAAAGGCGTGTAACTCGGATTTTGAGTGTTTAGCCGAGAATATTTATAGTAACTTTGAACGAGTACAAAAAAGCAGTTGGAAAACTGAAATTGAAAGGCAGTAATTATGAACCCAGTTAAGTGTCAACAAAGCGGTAGTCAGGGATTTACATTAGTTGAACTGATGATAGTTGTGGCTATCGTTGGGATCCTCAGTATGTTGGCCTATCCAAGTTATCAGGGATTTATTAAGGGTAGCAACCGTTCAGCAGCGCAGGCTGATTTAATGTCCTTAGCTGCCGCAATGGAGCGCCACAAAGCGGCGAGTTATAGTTACAAAGGTGCTGCTGCATCAGCCGCGGATACTGGTAGCCCCGCTATTTTCCATAAACATAGCCCCTCTGCAGAACCGTATGCCAGTCGTCAGTATGATTTAGTTATTAATCAAGCCGCGGGTAATAGCTATTTGTTAGAAGCAAAGCCGGTCACTAGCACTAATCAAAGTGGTGACGGCAGCTTATACTTCTACAGCGACGGCAGACGCGCTTGGGACAAAGACAATAGCGGGGCCATTAGTTCTGCAGAATATTGTTGGAGTTGTTGAGGCTAGACTTTTTCTGCTGTAATCGAAAGCGGCCTAAGGGCCGAGTAAGATATTTCTGAACGGGTCATAGACCTTTTTTTCTAGCAGCATATGGCAATTTTAACCAAGCATAATGGTTTTTTGTCATTATGCTGATATTGATATAAATGAAGGGAGTAATTCGAAAGAACAGTTGCCATTTTTATCTGCTAGGTCTTGTGTAATATCGATTGCTTTATGAATTACTCCTGCGCTCAATCCTTAGTCATCGCTGTTAACTACAATACTCCCCCTCTATCAGCAAGCGTGTCATAGCCTGCCAAGACTCGGGTGTGTCGGGCACCGCGTGTCGGGCACCGCGTGTCGGGCACCGGTTGCCGGGTACCACGTGTCGGGCACCATTTGCCTAGCACTGTGCAGCTAATAAAGCGTGTGGCCCACTCATCTTGCCATTGGGACCGTAGCTCGGACACTTACTCTATCCAAGCTGTCCTGCAGCTTATTCTGAATTATAGAAAGTGGAATGAAATCTTAAAATCTGCTTGGTATAGACAGATACTTGGCACTCGTTAAGGCTCTCTATGCAAAAGTCGCATCGAGATTATCATTCAATTGAGTTTAACGGCTTATCCTTATGGACAACTTATTGGCGTGCCTGTGGTGTCTTCATGAATACCATTTCTGTCACTATCTGAACTCATTTTCACGCGACCTTGCAAGGTAATGCTCAATTGCCTAGCGTATTCATTATCTTTTGATGAGTGGCACAATATTAAGTTTGAATTGGCCGCCGCTTCACCTGTTGCAGAAAAAAACAGCGGGTTGGCTGGGCCAGTTAAATAATTATTATCTGAAATAGCCCCTGTTGTGGCCAATAATTCTTCGTTGGCTCCTCGGTCACCGCTGCTGTCACTGTCAATAAATACTATTTTTGGATCATCCCAATTATTACTGCAGACTGAAAAATCCCCAGAAGGACAGACAATAATGGTGATTTGTTGATCAATGGCTTGATTTCGCGCAAACTGAATAACGGCACTTAATTCATTGATTTCAGAAACTATTCTGTTTTTGATTAAAATGCTTTGAATACTAGGTGCAACTGCAGTTATGGCAATTGCCATGATTGCTAAACTAATTAGCATTTCTATGAGGGTTACCCCTTTTTGCTTAATCACAGCCACTCCTTTTAAACTAATTAAGATAACATAAACTAATTTGAGAAAAATTTGGTATAAATTGTGTTGCTATGGTTAGAATTGCTATACACAACAACGAACCAATATTGAGATTGGTAGAGATGATTTTGATAAAAATGATAGGTATTGAACGATGTTAACAGCCACAGTGATTGAACAAATGCGAGTACTATCGCACATTGAGCCCGCATTTGAAGTAAACCGTCGGGTCAATTTTATCAAAACACAACTGCTAAACAGTGGGATGAAGAGTTTAGTCTTAGGTATAAGTGGTGGTATCGACTCGTGTACATTAGGTAAACTTGCACAAATTGCCGTAGATGAACTAAATCAACAACAAAATAAACACTTCCAATTTGTGGCCGTGCGTTTACCCTATAATGTGCAAGCCGATGAAGTTGATGCTCAAGCGTCTATTGATTTTATTAAACCTAGTCACAGTGTTGCGGTGAATGTTCAACCTGGTGCCGATGCCATCGACCAGCAAACCTGCGCTGCGCTGGCAGCTCAGGGCTTATTACCTGACAGTGAAACGAAACGTGATTTTGTAAAAGGCAATGTTAAAGCCAGAACCCGCATGGTAATTCAATATGAAATTGCTGGCATGTTAGATGCCTTGGTACTTGGAACGGATCATTCGGCAGAAAATATTACGGGTTTTTATACTAAGTATGGTGATGGTGCCTGTGATCTTGCGCCTCTATTTGGTTTAAATAAGAGGCAAGTGAGAGAAATAGCACACTTTTTAGGCGCCCCGGCTAACATTATTACTAAGGCACCCACTGCAGATTTGGAAAGTCTTGCTCCTCAAAAAGCGGATGAACTCGCTTTAGGCTTGAGCTATGACGAAATTGACGACTTTTTAGAAGGCAAAGTTGTTGCTCAATATGTTGCAGAAAAGCTGGTTAATATTTTTGTAAAAACACAGCACAAACGGGTGCCTATTCCAACCATCTATGATTAATTTTAACAGCACGGATACCAAAAAATGAAAAAATTAGAAGCTATAATAAAACCATTTAAGCTAGATGATGTTAGAGAGGCCTTGGCACAAATTGGCGTAAATGGCATGACAGTGACCGAGGTTAAAGGTTTTGGTCGACAAAAAGGTCATACTGAAATGTATCGTGGTGCTGAGTACAACGTTGATTTTTTACCCAAAATAAAACTGGAAATTGTTATCGTTGATGAAGATGTAGAAAGAGCGATTGAAGCTATAATGAATACTGCTCAGACTGGAAAAATCGGAGACGGCAAGATTTTTGTTTA
The DNA here is from genome assembly GCF_040012495.1 of Paraglaciecola sp. 25GB23A. NCBI lineage: Bacteria > Pseudomonadati > Pseudomonadota > Gammaproteobacteria > Alteromonadales > Alteromonadaceae > Paraglaciecola > Paraglaciecola sp. 25GB23A. The sequence continues at coordinate 131,111 of NZ_JBDYKM010000004.1, read as the reverse complement.
TGATGTTGAGCGTGTTATTCGTATTCGTACGGGTGAAGAAAACGAAGAAGCCGTATAAGCAGTATGAGCCCACTTAGCCTAGTTGCATTTTAGCGTGTTTTTGAGACCAGTAAGTAGGGTGAAAATGAAACTAAAAAGTAAATTGTATAATTAATGAAATAAATTTAAGTCGGCAATGGTCTCTATTATTGGATTTATTAAGCTCACAAAATTTGTTGTTAAAATAAAGGATACTTAAAATGAAACAGTTAAAGAAAACTGCCATCGCATCAACTATTGGTGCTGTTGTTATTGGTTCACTTGCTTCTGTAAGCCTACAAGCTAATGCCAACCCATTTGAACTACAATCCCTTGAGTCTGGCTATATGCTCACCCTAGCTGAAGGTAGCTGTGGTGGAGAAAAGAGCACAGACGCTAAAGACAAAGAAGCCAAATGTGGTGGCGATAAAGCCAAAGCGATGGCCAAAGATATGAAAGAAGGCAAGTGCGGCGAAGGCAAGTGTGGTGGCGACAAAGCCAAAGACATGGCCAAAGATATGAAAGAAGGCAAGTGTGGCGAAGGTAAGTGCGGTGGTGACAAAGCCAAAGCGATGGCCAAAGACATGAAAGAAGGCAAGTGTGGCGAAGGTAAGTGCGGTGGCGACAAAGCCAAAGCGATGGGCAAAGATATGAAAGAAGGCAAGTGCGGCGAAGGTAAGTGTGGTGGCGACAAAGCTAAAGACGCAGCGAAAGACAAAGTAGAAAAAGAAGGCAAATGCGGCGGCCAAGCTTAATATTTATAAATTGTAAGAGGCCAGCTTATGCTGGCCTTTATTTTTTGGGTGTAAATTATGCTGAATAAAACCAAGCTTATAGGCGCTGGACTTGGCCTAAGAAGAGAAATGCTGGGGCAACTAACAACGGTTCCTGCTAGTGTCGATTTTTGGGAGATAGCGCCAGAGAACTGGATCCCACTTGGCGGTAAATACCCAAAGATATTGCGTCAATTGACCCAACAGCATCAGTTTAGCTGTCATGGTTTGTCACTTTCAATTGGCAGTCCAGCCCCCCTAGACATCAATTTTGTGAAAAGCGTTAAGCATTTTTTGGATGAGCACCAAATTCAATCTTATAGTGAGCATTTAAGTTACTGTTCGGGTGAGGGCCATTTATATGATCTAATGCCCATTCCATTTACTGAAGAGGCGGTGAAACACGTAGTTCAGCGTGTAAAGCAGGTACAAGATATTATTGAACGCCCACTGATTCTGGAAAACGTATCTTATTATGCCGCGCCAGGACAAGAAATGAGTGAATTAGACTTCACTTTGGCAGTGTTGAATGAATCTGGTTGTTCTTTGTTACTCGATGTGAATAACATTTATGTCAACTCCATTAATCATGCTTATGATGCCGAGCAATTTTTAGCCTCCATGCCCAGTCATAAAATCGCCTATGGTCATATAGCGGGTCATTTTGATGAAGCTGATGATCTTAAAGTCGACACCCATGGCGCTGATGTGATTGAACCTGTTTGGCAGCTTTTAAAACGTGCCTACGAATTACATGGGGTGTTTCCAACTCTACTCGAACGCGATTTTAATATTCCGCCTATAAAAACTTTGCTGCATGAAGTCGAAAAAATTAAATCTACTCAGGCGCTGGTGGCCTTACAGAATAATTCTCAAAGGTTGGCTTAATGACACATTTTAGCGATATTCAGCATGCGTTTATGACGCATTTGAAAAATCCCGATGAAATTTCTTTTAAGTATGGCATTGAAGAACGTCGACTTGATATTTATCGAGAGTTATTTTTCAATAATATTGTCGGTTTTTTGGATTCAGCTTTTCCTGTGCTCAAGTCTCTTTATTTAGCCGATGATTGGTTAGTACTAGCGCGACAGTTTTTTGCTCAACACCATTGTCGTTCGCCCTATTTTATTGATATCAGTTTGGAATTTGTTGAATACCTCAGTTCTGAACATCAATTAAATGAGTTTGATCCGCCGTTTTTGAGTGAGCTGGCCCATTATGAATGGTTAGAGTTGTCGGTGAGTATTAAGAAGTGTCAACAAGAGATGCATATTTGGCAAGCGACTAGTGAGCAATTGCCCGATAAAATTTCGTTTTCACCGATTGCCACCTTAGTGAGCTATCATTATCCAGTGCATCAAATTAGTGTGGATTTTCAACCTAAAAGCCCCTGTGAGCCAGTCTATCTAGTGGTCTATCGTAATAGTGAAGATGAGGTTAATTTTACCTTGGTCAATCAGGTGAGTGCTCATTTGCTTACTGTTATTCAGCAATCTGAGGTAATCGAAATAACAGAGTTAATAGCAAAAATGCTCATAGCCTTGCCACAAATTGGCGCACAACAATTAGCCGTGTCTGTAAAAGACATTGTTGAACAAATGTTGCGCAAAGAGATTTTATTACCAGCTGATTAGAGATAGTTTTATTTTCTAAGGGGCTTAGCAAAGGTAAAAGCTACCAATTTGCAGTGGTTTGCATTACCATCTTGCCCCTTGTGTAAATTGATATTTAATTGCTTTTCGGGAGTCTGGTTATGCAAAAAGAAAACGAAGTCATTGACCCATTCAACTGGTCTTATGTTTTTGCCGCATTGATAGTTTTATTAGCCTTTCCATTGTTAAACGCCATTGTCGGTTGGTTTGTTTTTTATCTATAAACCGCAATAAATTTTTACTAACTACGGGGAAATTCGTGTCCGCCGCCTATATAAAGTCGGTCATTAAGACCGTGCCTGATTACCCAAAACCGGGGATCATGTTCCGTGATGTCACCTCAGTATTAGAGGATCACACCGCTTATTCACAAACTATTGCATTGTTGGTGAAACATTACGCCCCTATGGGCTTTGATAAAGTCGCAGGAACTGAAGCCCGAGGCTTTCTGTTTGGTGCGCCCTTGGCAATTGAGCTAGGTATAGGTTTTATTCCAGTGCGTAAACCGAGAAAGTTGCCTAGACCTGTGATCAGCGAAAGCTATGAATTAGAATATGGTACGGATTCTCTTGAAATTCACCAAGATGCCGTTAAGCCCGGTGAAAAAGTTTTGATGTTAGATGATCTGCTGGCCACGGGGGGAACCATGATTGCTACCGCAAACCTAATCCGTCGTTTGGGTGGTATTGTCGAACATGCTGGTTTTGTTATTTCATTACCCTCTCTCGGTGGTGAACAAAAGCTAGTAGAAAATGGTGTAACCAGTTTCTCGATCTGTGAATTTGAAGGTGAGTAGCATAAAAGCATGAGTTATCAGGTATTAGCCCGTAAATGGCGTCCCAATAGTTTTGCCGAGTTAGTTGGGCAAGAACATGTTGTATCTGCCATTTCCAACGCCCTTGATAACGATCGTTTACACCATGCTTATCTGTTTACGGGTACCCGTGGTGTTGGTAAAACCACTATCGCGCGAATATTTTCTAAAAGTTTAAATTGTGAGTTGGGCCTAAGTGCTACGCCCTGCGGCAAGTGCAGCACTTGTGTCGAGATTGAGCAAGGCAACTTCATTGATATGCTGGAGATTGATGCTGCTTCGCGTACCAAGGTTGAAGATACCCGCGAATTATTAGACAACGTGCAGTATCGGCCCAGTAGAGGTCGCTTTAAGGTTTACCTTATCGATGAAGTTCACATGTTGTCGAAACATAGTTTTAATGCATTGCTTAAAACGTTGGAAGAACCGCCTCCCCATGTAAAGTTTTTGTTGGCCACCACCGACCCACAAAAATTACCCGTTACCATTTTGTCACGATGTTTACAGTTTAATCTCAAAGCTTTATCACGCACTCAGATAAGCCAACAATTGGCGTTTATCCTGCAACAAGAGCAACTTGAATGTGAAATTGAAGCATTAAATCAGTTAGCCCGCGCAGCTCAAGGTAGTATGCGTGACGCCCTTAGTTTAACTGATCAAGCTATTGCACAGGGTAATGGTGTTGTGAGTTTATCTATTGTGACTGACATGTTAGGTCTGATGGATAAAAATGTGGTACTTAAGCTGCTTAACGCTGTTCTGCAGAAACAGGCTGATGAAGCTATGCAGTTAGTCGAGGCTATGTCGATGCAAGCGGCTGACTTTGCTCAAGTTTTAGCTGAACTGATGAGTTTATTACATCAAGTTGCCTTAACGCAGTTGGTTCCAGAAGCCTGCAAATTAGAGACTATTGCTGCTCGTGCTATCTATCAAATTGCCAAAGGTGTGGCACCTGAGCACATTCAACTATTGTATCAAATTGCCTTAAACGGCAAAAAAGATTTACCTCATGCCGCTGATTCACGTTCCGGTTTAGAAATGACCTTACTTAGAATGCTGGCTTTTTGCCCAGATAATCTAAAACTAGCGCCGGATGATATAAATGAGCTAGGGTCACAAGCATTAACTCATGTAACAGCTTCGCCAGTAAAAGCAGCAGAGCCAGAAGGCTTAAGGCCGCAAACAATGCAAAGCCCTGAGGTAACCGCCGAATTACCTCAAGCGTCGATTGTTAGTGCTGCTGAGCAAGGCGAATCTATTCCGCCTTTGCTTGACCCGTCTGATTCAGCAGATGAGTCTTATCCAGAACACCATTATGCCATGGAAGATGAACAACAGAATCTGGCAGATAGCGCCTATGAACAAGAATTGTTTGCTCAGCAAGAAGGCATAATTCAGCAAGCAGAAGACTATGGTCATGATGCACTCGCCGCTCAATTGCCAGCAGAACATGGTCATATTCCTGCTCATGCCCCTCCTTCATCTTCTTTAAGTGCCACTGAAACCATGATTGCCTTGCGTAAAAAACTACAGCAATCTCAGGCGGCAACGGAGGAAAAAAACCTTGCTGGAAAAAAGTCAGTAAAGACTGAGGTACCCAATTTAGCCTCAATTCGTCAACCTCAAGCTATCGATGTAAATAAAAAACCACCTAGTGTTGAACCTGTGCCAGAGCCAAAACCAGCACTAGTACCAGTACCAGCAAGGCCGATAGTCACTCAAAACGTCGAGCTAAGCTCAAATGTTGACGATGAAGATGAAGTAGTAGACACCAATACTGGTTTGATGCCGCCTTGGGATTTCGACGATCGCCCACGCTCAAATGAACAAGAGTCTTTACCCTCCAGTGATGAAACGATAGAAGTCAGTCAAGATTCCGTTGTTGAGGCTTATCGTGCACTTGATGCGCATGAGCACTTGGCGCTAAATGAACTAGGTGAAGTTAGTTTAGATATTCCAGTTTTTTTAGAAAATGAACAAAAAGTGACCTCTGCCGTTCAGGTTGATAAATGGAGTCAACTGATTGATACCATGCAAATAACGGCATTAACCAAGCAACTTGCCTTGCATTCATCTTTCGAGCGAGTGGGTGATACGGTAAAATTAACCTTATTGCATAGTAAAGTGCATTTAGATACGCCTTCTGCGCGCCAGCAATTGGGCGGGGCCCTTATATCTGCACTGAATGCCAATTTAGGACTTGAAATAGAATTGGGCCACCCCATTAATACACCTTTTGCTATCCAGCAAAAAGTAAATAATTTACGTCAAGAATACGCGCAAAACGTGATTAATACCGATGCAAATATTGCGCTAATGCAAGAGTTGTTTGCGGCTAAAGTCGATAGCGCGAGTATTGTTGCAAGATAAGCCAAAGCCGGCTGCCAATTTTTATTTCAGACTAAGAGAGAATCATTATGTTTAAAGGTGGTATGGGTAATATCATGAAACAGGCTCAGCAGATGCAAGAGCGGATGCAAAAGAATCAGGAAGAACTGGCTAAGGTCGAAGTAGTTGGCCAATCTGGAGCTGGTTTAGTCAAAGTAACGATGACCTGTAACCATGCGACTCGCCGTGTTGAAATTGACGAAAGCCTGATGCAGGACGACAAAGAAATGCTCGAGGACTTGGTTGCTGCAGCAATTAATGATGCGGTGCGCCGAGTACAAGAAACGACCAAAGAGAAAATGGCCGATGTCACTGGCGGAATGCCAATGCCTCCTGGCTTCAAGATGCCTTTTTAAGTTTACTGACACAATGCAATTTAGTCCCTTAATAAAAGAGTTAGTCGACGCCCTGAAGATACTTCCTGGGGTCGGCCCTAAGAGTGCGCAACGCATGGCGTTTCATCTACTTGAGCGCAATCGTAAGGGGGCGCTGCAATTAAGTTCGGTATTACACAATGCCATGGAGCATGTTAAACATTGTCAACAATGCCGCACGTTTTGTGAAAATAACTTATGTGAAATATGTGCCAATCTTGAGCGTCAAAGCTCACCATTACTGTGTATTGTCGAATCACCGCAAGATGTTCTCGCCGTTGAACAAACCCTAGAATTCAAAGGTCGTTACTTTGTATTGATGGGACATTTGTCGCCGATAGATGGTATTGGCCCAGCTGATATTGGCTTAGATCAACTCGATAAAATTTTACAGGTCGGAGATATTACTGAAGTTATTCTGGCCACTAACCCCACTGTCGAAGGTGCAGCTACCGCCCATTATATTGGACAGATGTGCAAGTCCCAGCAAATCCAAGCTACCCGTATTGCCCACGGTGTGCCAGTAGGGGGTGAATTAGAGTTTATTGATGGCAATACTCTGACACATGCTTTTAGTGGACGTCGCGCCATTTAAATTTGTTTTAAATGGCTTTTTTATGCAGCATTTGCATAATCTTAATTAAATTGTGACTTGAAATCTCTAAGTTCATCCCTATCTCCTGACTAACAAAATTTGTCACTAAACAATAGGAGATTTTAGTCCATGACTGATGCAGTTCATCAAGAGACTCACGGCTTTCAGACCGAGGTAAAACAACTACTTCAACTGATGATCCATTCACTTTATTCAAATAAAGAGATCTTTCTACGAGAATTAATATCCAATGCCGCAGACGCCGCGGATAAATTACGTTTCAGAGCACTGTCAAATGACAGTTTGTATGAAGGTGATGGGGATTTACACGTCAAGCTAAGTATCGATAAAGATGCCGGTACTATTACCATTGCAGACAATGGTATTGGTATGAATAAGGCCGATACCATTGAACATTTAGGTACGATAGCAAAATCAGGTACCAAAGAGTTTTTCGGCAAACTGTCTGGTGACCAAGCAAAAGACTCACAACTGATTGGTCAATTTGGTGTGGGTTTCTATTCGGCCTTTATTGTTGCTGATAAAGTGACGGTGCGCACTCGTGAAGCTGGTGCTGATAAAGCGAGTGGAGTTGAGTGGCAGTCAGCGGGTGAAGGCGAATTTACCATTGCTGATATCGAAAAAGTCGGTCGCGGTACTGAAATAATTTTACACCTTAAAGAAGAAGAAAAAGAATTTTTAGATGATTGGCGCTTGCGTTCAATTGTGAGTAAATATTCTGATCATATTAGTATCCCAGTTAAGATGTTTAAAGCTGAAGTGCCAGAGAGCGATGGTCCAGACGGTGAAAAAACGCCGGCAGTTCCGGCCCAATGGGAATCTATAAACAAGGCGACAGCACTTTGGACTCGTGATAAATCTGAAGTGTCAGACGATGAATATAAAGAATTTTACAAGCATATTTCTCATGACTTTGCCGATCCAATGGTATGGGCACACAACAAGGTAGAGGGTAAAACTGAATATACCAGCCTGTTATACATTCCAGCAAAAGCCCCTTATGATTTGTGGAATCGTGATCAAAAACACGGCTTAAAATTGTATGTGCAACGTGTCTTCATCATGGATGACGCCGAACAGATGCTGCCCAATTATCTGCGCTTTGTAAAAGGCTTGTTAGATTCAAACGATTTACCTTTAAACGTATCTCGTGAAATTTTACAAGACAACAAAGTAACGCAAGCGATGCGTCAAGGTTGCACCAAGCGTGTCTTACAGATGTTAGAAAAAATCGCCAAAAACGATGCTGAAAAATATCAAAGTTTTTGGGGCGAGTTTGGTAACGTATTAAAAGAAGGTCCGGCCGAAGACTTTGCGAATAAAGATAAAATTGCTGGTTTAATGCGTTTCGCATCTACCCATAATGATTCTGACGTGCAAAGTGTTTCTTTATCTGACTACATAAGTCGTATGCAAGAGAAACAAGAAAAGATCTATTACATTACGGCTGACAGTTATAAAGCAGCAAAATCAAGCCCACATTTAGAGATATTCCGTAAAAAAGGCATTGAAGTATTGTTAATGTCTGAGCGCATTGACGAATGGTTGATGTCGCATTTAAATGAGTTTGAACAGAAATCGTTGCAGTCTATTACCCATGGTGCCTTAGACTTAGGTGATTTAGATGACGAAGAAAGCAAAAATGCACTGAAAGAAGCTGAAAAACAAGTTTCAGGTTTAGCTGAGCGTGTTAAGGCCGCTTTGGGTGACAGAGTAAAAGATGTCAAGTTCACTCATCGTTTAACTGATTCTCCAGCTTGTATCGTTGCTGATGAAAATGGTATGACAACGCAGATGATAAAGTTGATGCAGTCTGCAGGTCAACCAGTTCCTGAGGCACAGTATCATTTTGAACTTAATCCAGAGCATCAATTAGTTAAATTACTGGCTGATGTGCAAGATGAAGAGCAATTTTCGCAGTGGACTGAAGTGTTATTTGACCAAGCTGCTTTGTCTGAACAGGGCAGCTTAAAGGACCCAGCAAGCTTTGTGCAGAATTTAAACAAGCTACTAATAAACTTGGTTAAATAGACCTTACATTGTAATATTTGAGTTAGTAAAAGCGGGCCTTAGTGCCCGTTTTTGATTGAAGTAACTAAAATCACAGAATTTGTGATTTGTATCATGCTCGTCAGCTTAATATTCTTGTAACATCAAGGGTGAATGTGTAAAGTTGCGGGCTTACATTTTTTGCAGGGTTAAAGCAGAGGACACAGTATGCGCATTATCCTTCTTGGAGCACCGGGTGCAGGTAAAGGGACTCAAGCTCAGTTTTTGATGGGCAAGTTTGGGATCCCACAAATATCAACAGGCGATATGTTACGTTCTGCAATAAAAGCAGAAACTGAACTAGGACTTGCCGCGAAACAAGTTATGGACGAAGGTAAACTCGTCTCTGATGACCTAATTATTGGCTTAGTAAAAGAGCGTATATCCCAAGCCGATTGTGAGAAAGGCTTCTTATTAGATGGCTTTCCTCGCACTATTCCGCAAGCGGATGCAATGAAAAATTCAGGCATCGTCATTGATCATGTCATTGAATTTGATGTCGATGATGAAATCATTGTTGAGCGCATGAGTGGACGTCGTGTTCATCCAGGCTCAGGTCGAGTCTATCATTTACGCTACAATCCCCCCAAGGTTGAAGGACAAGATGACGAGACTGGTGAAGCGCTTGCGATCCGGCCAGATGATCAAGAAGAAACGGTACGTAAACGCCTCGCTATTTATCATGACCAGACTAAGCCTTTAGTGTCTTATTATACTAAGGAAGCGCAAGCCGGTCATTGTCAATACCATAAGTTAGACGGCACTCAGCCTGTTGAAAAAGTAGGCCAACAGCTCGCAAGTTTGCTTGGTTAAGCATTGTTACGTATAAGCTAATGAGCCCACGTTTTGTGGGCTTTTTTATTGGTTGGGTTGTCAGTAAATTAAAAGGTTAATTATGCATATTCCAATTACGGCTTTTTATGCTGGTTTGTTAGGGCTTTTCTTTTTTTATTTAACCGTTCTGGTCATTCAAGGACGTATTTCTAAAAAAATTGCACTTGGCGACAATGGCGACCGACATTTTATACAGTTAGTCCGTTCACATGGTAACTTTACTGAATACGCGCCCTTTATTTTGGTGTTGATACTGCTTGCCGAGATTAATGGCACTGAGCCTCTATGGTTACATCTAGCCGGAGTGAGTCTGCTTCTTGGGCGCATTTTGCATTCACTGGGCTTACGACGACACCCAGGCACCAGTTGGCAAAGAATGTCGGGTATGATCTTGACATTTTATGCCTTGCTATCAAGCGCAGTGATTAATTTATTGGTACTGTATTAACAACCGCAGCTTGAAACTAGCAGTTGCAATAAAGATTAATAATTCCCTTTCTGCAGAAGTCATTTGTAACAAGCTGCATCTACAAAGTGTGTTGACGTAGTCAGCAGTTGCTGGCTTTTATGGAATTTTCATAGCAAGTCCCAGTAAGTGATAAACGGCGCAAGCAACCTTGCGAAGGCAAGTGCAGCATGAAACTACTATTAATTTCATCCACATATCTTTGCATTAACTGCCTTGTTTTAGGCTGATAGAGGTCAGTTGCCTTAAATTTGTATCCCCCTTTTACCTATATAAACCTGCTACTTTTTTGTACGTCTTGTTACGTTTATACATCTTCACTTACGTATTGCCCTTTTTCACAAATTTAAAATACGTCTATCCTTGGCAGTAACAGGGGTAAATTCCGCTAATTAAAATCAAGCATAGGGAAGTAAATAAATGAAAACTAAAATAATTGTCGGTGCAGTGTTAATTGCAGTCGTTATATTTGGTGGTATCGCTGTATTTAAAAAAGAAGATAAAAAAGGCATCGAAGTTGAAACTGAGCAAGTGGCTGAGGCTAAAATTGTCCAGAAAGTGAATGCTACAGGCAAAATTCAACCAAAAACCCAAGTTAATATCAGCGCTGACGTCAGTGCCAAAATTACCCGATTAGAAGTCAAAGAAGGTGATTGGGTAGAAAAAGGCCAATTTTTAGTTGAACTCGACAGAGAACGTTATGTGGCCAGTTTAGAGAGTGAAGAAGCCAATGTGCGTTCAGCGCAAGCACAAGCGCAACTAGTGCAAGAAAACGTTAAACAAGCTAAACGTGTATTAGATAGAGCGAGAGAGTTAGTTGAGAAAAAACTAGATTCACAATCCACCCTGGATAGTACGCAAGCCGCTTATGAAGTAGAAGTTGCTCGTTATGAGTCTTCATTACAGCAAGTTGAACGCAGTCGTGGTTTGTTAAAACAATCACAGGACGCCTTATCTAAAACCACTATTTATGCACCTATGTCGGGTACAGTCAGCAAATTAAATAAAGAGCTGGGTGAAATTGCCATTGGTTCGCAGTTTCAAGAAGACGTCATCATGATCATTGCTAATCTAAATGAAATGGAAGCACTGGTTAAAGTGGATGAAAATGACATCGTTGCGATTAAATTAGGGCAACAGGCTGAAATAGAAGTCGATGCTTTACTCGGCCAAACAATCAAAGGCCAAGTGAGTGAAATTGCCAGCAGTGCCATTGAAGCCGCCGCTGGCAGTGTCAGTCAGAAAACCGAATTTGAGGTGACTGTAACCATTACTGACGACGTCAAGCAACTGCGTCCTGGAATGACAGCAAGCGCTGACATTGTGACCGATACCCGAGAAAAAGCCGTCAGTGTGCCTTTACAGTCAGTAACGGTTAGAACGGCCAAGCAATTAGAAACAGAAGGCAAAACTTATAACGCTGCTGATGACGGCTTTGTAGAAATCGTGTTTGTAGTCAGTAACGGTAAAACAGAAGCGAGACAAGTCAAAACGGGCATACAAGGTGACACACTAATAGAGATTACTGATGGTGTAAGTCTCGGCGACACTATTGTGACGGGCAGTTACCGAGCTATATCCAGAGAGTTAAGTAACAACAGTGACGTCATTGTAACAACAGAGAAGAATTAGTATGACTATCGCAGCAAGTTCAGCACTTAGGGATAAGTCCACCTTGGTGATAGAGCGTGTCACCAAAGTCTATAAGATGGGCGAGCAGGAAGTACATGCACTCAAAGGTGTATCATTAACCATTAATGCCGGTGAATACGTGGCGATAATGGGGCCATCGGGATCGGGTAAGTCTACCTTAATGAATATGATCGGTTGTTTAGATGTGCCAAGCTCGGGCACTTATCATTTGGAAGGTCAATCGGTAGGGCAAATGAGTGAGGATCAACTCGCGACTATCCGTAATCAGAAGATAGGTTTTGTGTTTCAAACCTTTAATCTCGTGCCGCGGGTCAGTATTTTTAGCAATGTAGAACTACCTCTGATTTATAAAGGTGTTAGCAAAGCTGAAAGAATCAAAATAGTTGACAGCGCCATAGAGTCAGTCAATCTGACCTCTCATAAAAACCACAAACCCAATGAATTATCTGGTGGACAACGCCAACGAGTGGCTATTGCTCGAGCCTTAGTGTGTAACCCGTCGATTATTTTGGCGGATGAGCCAACCGGTAACCTCGATACTAAAACCGGTAATGACATTATGGCAATCTTGGATGGTCTGCACGCTAAAGGGCATACCATTGTTTTGGTTACTCATGAAGATGACATTGCCGCCCATGCTCTGCGGGTCGTGCGTCTTAAGGATGGGATTATCGAAAGTGATAAGCCGCAAACGGCTAAACCTGCACATCCACAAACAGCCCAAATAGATTAAGGTCTGTTCACTAAGGAGAGTGTTGCATGAAATTACACCTAGAGATAAGTGAATCCTTTAAAATCGCCCTGAGTGCGTTGACGGCCAATAAAGCCCGTGGTGCGCTTACCGCCCTTGGGATCATAATCGGTATTGTTGCGGTTATTACCACTATGACAGCCGCTAATGGCCTTCAGATTTCGTTTCGGGCGTCATTTGCCTCAGTGGGTTCAGATGTGCTGTATGTCTCACAGCGTCCTTGGATTCAAAATGGCCCGTGGTTTCAATATCGTAACCGCCCGCCCATAACCCTTGCAGCCAGTGAAGCCCTCGAGAGAAAGTTACTCAATCGTGGCGTCGTTAACCCCAGTACTGGGCAAAATGCCAGTATCAAATATCAAAGTGTGGTGGCCGACAGTGCTCGTGTTATTGGTACCACAGACAAGCAAATTATTGTGTCTAATATGCTGCCTTCTGCCGGACGCTTTTTAATGCCTTTTGACATCACCTATAAAAAACACGTGGTGGTAGTGGGCTCCGAAATTGCTGAAAATTTGTTTGGTCAATTTGATCCTATCGGTAAAGACATCAAGATAGGCATGTATAAATTTACGGTTATTGGCGTGATGGAAGAGCAAGGAGGCAGTGTGTTTGGCGGTCCAAACTACGATCGTCAAGTCTTTGTGCCTATCACCACCTATAACAAGGTGTTTGGCAACGACGGGGGACAAGCCAATATTGATATCGCTATTAAAGCGCCTTCTCCTGATGTAATGGAAGATTTTGAATATGAAGTTATAGGAGAAATGCGCAAAATTCGTGGCTTAAAGCCTATAGAAAGCGATGATTTTGCCATTAATAAATTAGGCACTCTATTAGATGCTTATAACTCAATTATGGGGGTCGTGGTTGCCGTAGGTTTAGGTATTACCAGTATTTCTTTATTTGTTGGTGGGGTAGGTGTGATGAATATTATGTTTGTTTCAGTCACTGAACGCACCAAAGAAATAGGTATACGCAAAGCTATTGGGGCAAAACGGCGCAATATACTTATGCAATTTTTGTTTGAAGCTTTGTTGATTTGTTTGTTCGGTGGCATTATTGGTCTTGCTTTTGCTGCGGGTATTACGGAAATAATTAATCAAACCTTGCTACCAGCCAGTTTATCGCCCGCTATTATTATTTTGGCCCTATTGGTCTCTATGTTGGTAGGTGTTGTTTCAGGTTTTGTGCCTGCTTATCGCGGTGCAAAGTTAGATCCGATTGAGGCTTTACGTTATGAATAACTGGCCACCGATTGGTGTAAAAAGAGGATACCCAGCATGATGTTTTTAGACACAGTCAAAATGTCCTTAAGCTCGATTCGCAGTAATAAGTTACGTTCAGGACTAACCTTGTTTGGCATCATACTGGGCGTAGCATCCATTATTGGGGTAATGACTGCGATTTCGGTAGTGCAACTTACCATGGAAAAAGAAATGACGGTGCTTGGTACTCAAACCTTCCAAGTGCAAAAATGGCCCAATGGATTCAGTAGTGATGAGCAACGTCGTGCAGCGATGAAGTGGCCACCAGTGACCTTAGAAGAAGCTCAGGCGATCCGCGAGCAGGTTCAATCAGTTGATTTGGTTGGAACTGAATTTTGGGATGGCGGTAAAGTAGCGAGCTTTAAAGGCTACAATACCGAGCCCATGGTCTCCTTATGTGGTGGTTCGCCCGAGTACGCAGAAAACAATACCCATTTTATTGCCAATGGTCGCAATATTTCTAGAATGGATATGGCCGCTCAGCGTCGGGTAGTGGTATTGGGCAGTGCTTTGGCCGAAGAGCTTTTTCCCTTTAGTGATCCCATCGGTCAAACCGTCAAAGTTGATAATCGAAAATATGAAGTTATTGGCACATTTATTCCAAAAGAATCGGCATTTGGAGGTCCTTACCAAACATTGGCTTTGATCCCCGGCACCACTTATACCCAGCTCTATGGCAAAACGGATGGGCGTGGTTTTCCGCGTTCTGCTAATGTGACCTTACATGCAATTACCCCAGAACTATTGCCAGATGCCATCGAGGAAATGCGTCAGGTATTGCGCAGGATCCGAAATATCAAACATAACGAGCCGGATAATTTTTATTATTTCACCAGTTTAAGTCAGATAGACCAGTTTAATGAGTCAACCAAGCCGGTTAAGATTGGCGCTTTTGTGATGGGTACAGTTGCCTTAATTGTGGCAGGCGTGGGCATAATGAATATTATGTTAGTGTCTGTTACCGAACGCACCAAAGAAATCGGTATTCGTAAGTCTTTAGGCGCAAAAAGACACAATATCTTAGTGCAATTTTTGATTGAGGCTGTGGTACTTTGCAATGTTGGCGGTGTGATCGGTATATTTATTGGATTTGGCCTAGGCAATATTGTTTCGGCTGTCACCGGATTTGATACTAATATTCCCTATGAGTGGGCCTTGTTTGGTATGGGTTTTTGCAGTTTTATTGGCGTAACCTTTGGTATGCTACCCGCGATAAAAGCGTCAAAATTGAATCCTATTCAAGCATTGTTCTATGAGTGATATTAGCCAATAGATTCAAAGATACTTAAACAAAAACGGCGCTATTAAGCGCCGTTTTTATATTCAATTAATGATTAATTGTTTTCGAGTAGTTGTGAGCCGATTTCAATTTTGCGTGGTTTTTTCGCTTCAGGCACAACACGTTCTAAATCAACATGTAATAAACCATTTTCCATATCAGCAGCAAGCACTTTTACATGATCACCGAGTTGGAATTTACGTTCAAAACTGCGCTCTGATATGCCTTTATGCAAGAACTTACGCTCGTCGTCTTTGCCTGGCTTAGTGCCTGTGACTTGCAAGGTGTTTTCCACTACTTCGATGCTAACTTCATGTTTAGCAAATCCAGCAACGGCCATGGTAATTCGATACTTATCTTCTGCTAACAACTCGATGTTGTAAGGTGGATAAGTGGATTGTTTTTCGTTTCTACTGGCATTGTCGATCATAGAAGCTAAGTGATCAAAACCAATGAATGAACGGTATAGGGGAGTTAAGTCAATATTACGCATGTTGTATATCCTCATAGATTAAGCAATATAAATATTATGTGCCCCGACTAGCGGCGGCGGTTTAGTGTTTACTAAGTTGTAGACCCTTTCAGCGACTACCCAATCTATATATGTTGAGACTGGCTTTTTTCAACTCTAGAACAGTGATTTTTTTAAATTATTTTTTAAGTAATTGAATTTATTATATTTATTTTAATTATTTTTTGATGAAAAATTTAATTTATTAAATGAGTGGTTTCAAAAAACGTTCTGAACGAGGTAAATAATTGTTTTGTGGGTCAAGTGAGACAAGCACACGAAGCGCTTTTCCTTGAATTTCTTGAGCAGGGAAAAAACCATAAACACGAGAATCAGCACTGTTATTACGGTTGTCACCCATGAGTAAATAGCTGTCTTTTGGCACTTCAACCATGTCAAAATTATCCATCGGATTTGAAGTTTGTAAAAATTGCACCATATGGGATTTTTCAGCTAGTTGCTCGGTCTTTTGCTTACTTAAAGATGTGTTTAAGTAGGAGACTAATTGACCATTGATAATTAACTGGTTATTGACTAACTGTATATGGTCTCCTGGCAATCCAATTACGCGTTTTACTAATCGGGTATCGGCGGCTTTTGAGTTAAGTGTGACAATGTCACCACGTGTGGGAGTCGCTAAATTTAATAGAGTGATATCGCTAAAGGGCAGTTCTAATCGATAAGCCATTTTGTTAACTAGAATGCGGTCTCCCTCAACAATGGTCGGTTGCATCGAACCTGTTGGCACGACATACCAATCAGCCAAACTGCTACGAGAGGCAAAGAGAACAAACAGCACCAAGATGAAGCTCAGGTTTTGTTTAATGGTTTTTATAAATGTTGTGGCTAATTTATTCACACTGTTTTCCTTGTGGACGGTTATTAAGGTCACTAATGGCTTAATTTACCGCAGTAAACTGCAAGCATAGAGAGACGTTTTAAATTGGTTTTACAGAGATACATGAATGATTAGTCATTGCGCTCGCCGTTTAGTTCTGAGCAAAGCGTAAGAATTTGTGTTTGGCTTTTAAATAATAGGTCATCGTTAAGTATGTGGTAATGAGTAGTTGCTGGATGTTAATCCAAAGCGCTAGGAAACACTTAAGGCCAGTTCTACAGCTCTATTAGCATGTATTGCTGCGGTATCAAATAATGGTGTGGTTGTCATATCCTGTTGGATCAACAGACCAATTTCTGTGCAACCGAGTATGACTGCTTGGGCACCGTTTTTTACTAGCTCATCAATGCTGGATAAAAACAACGCCTTAGAGGCTGGCTTGATAATACCTAAACATAGCTCTTGATAAATAATCGAGTGAATTAAGGCTTGCTGTTCGTCGGGTGGAACAACTACATCGATGTTAAATTTATCAATTAGGCGCTGTTTGTAAAAGGTTTCTTGCATGGTAAATCGTGTACCTAACAAGCCAACCTTTGTGATTTTTTGTTGTTGCAGTTCAGTCGCAGTGGCATCAGCAATGTGTAATAACGGAATAGCCACAGCAGCACTGACTTCATCTGCGAGTTTGTGCATGGTATTGGTACAAATTAACAGGAAATCAGCGCCCGCTTTTTCAAGCGTTGTAGCCGCGTGAATTAAAATCTCAGCTGCTTGTTGCCAGTCACCTTGTTTTTGTAGGTGTTCAATTTCGGCAAAATCAAGGCTAAAGAGAATGATCTTGGCTGAATGGAAGCCACTTAGGCTATGTTTCACTTGGCGATTAATTAACTGATAATAACTTAGCGTAGACTCCCAGCTCATACCGCCAATTAACCCGATGGTTTGCATTTATTTGCGTAACAACATAAATAAACCTAAAAAAGCGGCTATCACTCCACCTATTAGGTAAGCCATAGTTTCATCACTGTATTTACCTGTAATGGCTTCACCGAGTTCACCAAAGGTTGAATTGGCTTGATTAAAACCAAAATATAGCAAAAAGGCACCTATTATAAGTAAGACTAGACCCATTAATTTAGCTTGACGCATGTTTATATCCTTATCGATTTTGGTACACATTAATAACATAGCTTGTGATTTGAGCATATAAAAAAGCCTGTCTCAAGGACAGGCTACATTTTAACGCGTTAAAGCAAAAGTATTATTGTTTGATACCTTCGACATTCAACATAAGTTCGACATAGGTAGAGGCTGGCCCAAGGTCATAGGTGATACCATAATCAGCCAACGCTATACGCGTGGTTCCTTCAAAACCAGCGCGATAACCACCCCAAGGGTCTTTACCTTCGCCAACCTTTTGCGTTTCAATTACAATTGAGTTAGTTACGCCGTGTAAGGTAAAGTCTCCCATAATCTTAAGATTGCCGTCGCCTAGATTCTCTACTTTGGTGCTGACAAATTTCGCTTCAGGAAACTTGCTCACATTTAAAAAGTCATCGCTTTTAATATGTTTATCACGATCAGCATGGTTTGAGTCAAAGCTTTCAGTTTTGATCGTTACAGCCACACTTGAGGCTTCTGGTTTAGCTGCATCATAACTAAATTTACCGTCAAATTGATTAAATCCTCCGGTGAGCCATGAGTAACCCAAATGTTTAATTTTAAAATTGATAGAAGCGTGGGCCCCTTGTGTGTCAATCACATAATCAGCAGCAAGCGAACTAAAGCTTAATAAACTGAGGAGACCAGCGGCGAGTAGTGTTTTTTTCATGTTATATCCTTGTTTTGAGTTAGCGGTTTAATAATACGAATCAGTGTTGTGTCTTTATCAATAAAGTGATGCTTTAGTGCTGCCAAGGCATGCACTGAAACCAAAGCGATAAGTGAGTAGGCTAACCACTCATGGATTTCGCCGGCAATATCTTCTTGATTTGCGAACCATTCGCCCATCGAAGGTAGGGTTGCCCAGTTAAATATCTCGATGCCTCGGCCATCTGCGGTAGAGATTAAATAACCGCTTAAAAATAAACTAGATAAACCAACATACAGTGTGTAATGGACAAATTTAGCCGTTGTTTGTTCCCATGACTTACCCAGCCCACTAGGAGAGGTTTGTCGTACTTTAGCCAACAAACGTAAGCCAATTAAAACTGCCAATACAATACCGACGCTTTTATGATAATGAGGGGCGTCCTTATACCAAGGGTTATAAAAGTCCAATTCTACCATCCACAGACCCAATGCAAACATGCCAAAGACTAATAGGGCAGTGAGCCAATGCAGAACAATAGATAACCATCCATAACCGTCGTGGGTATTTTTTAACAACTTAAGCTCCGTTCAATTGCTTTTACTAATGGATACTATATTGGGATTAGTACAGCAAATAAATCGATAAATGTAGGATGTTTCGTTCTATTTAATCGAATTAACAATCGCGAAACCAATCTAATTGCAAAGATAACATATCAGCTTGACTGTTTTTTATACAACGCTATACTGTATAAAAAAACAGTTGTTATGTATTGGAGTTAATATGCCTTACACTCAATTTAGCGAAAGTAATTCAGATCTCATTACTGGTGGTGCTGAAGCATCCGTTCAAGACAATGTGCGTAATGCATCCATAGCGGAGAATCAACCCACTGAGGTGGTAGATGATATACTCAGCCGCATGGATAGATTGCGTACCTTAGCCCGTCTGCAGCAAAAAAAATCAAGATCGAACAAGCGTCAGCAGTACAGTTTTTGTTTTTAAGTTAAAAGCCCTTCTATTAGGGCAATATACCCATTTTTTACCTATGTCTAATGCTTAGTTACAACTAGAGAATTTTTGGGTGATTTTGCATAGTTCATTGATGCCGTGAATTCGTTCTCCAGAGAATCTGAGCAATAAGTGATTATTGCTATTTACTCGGCTATCGAATAAAGCAGGCAGTGTGTGATTAATCTATCGTTTTGTTCTGGTGTTGAAGATGGCTTTTTAAATGTCGGCTATAAATCCAGACCATCGCTAATAACCACAGAGCACCTATAGGTATCGTCCAAAACGCCGTGTTTAACGATGCAAAACTTGCCCAAAAACCAGTACCAAACGAAGCGAGTTGTACGCCAACTGATGAGCCAATAACACAGATACCCGATAAGATTGGTCCTTTATCACTATCTATGTCCATGGCACTGGATAACATTAGGGGAAATAAGCCGCCTAGGCCAAGGCCCACTAATAAATTACCTAAAGACATGAGTTGAGGCTCGATAGCGAACTTAATGGTAAAGGCACCAACTGCCATTATGCCTGCAAGCACTATCATTAATCGATGTGGCGACATCCAGCGTAATAATGACGAAAACCCCAACCGACTTATGACCATACCCGCGGTAAAAAAGGCAAAGGTCATACGAGCTTCTTCGCCACTAAAACCTCTGCCTTGTTGAGCGTAGCTGACAAACCAATTGGCATTGCCAAATTCAACCGCACCATATCCTATGGCCGCTAAGGCCAAGAAAAAGAATATCGGTCGTTTAATCACTTCACCATATGACAAACTTTTGCGGTGTTGTGGCTCCGCGGGCAGATTGAATTTCTTACCTCTTCGTGCCGCGTACCATGCATACGCTGCTAGTCCAATAATGGCTAAGGCTAACCATCTTAAAGGCCAGCGCCAATCATGTTCGATTAAGTATAGAGCGGAGATATAAAATGGTGCAGCTAAGGTTCCAAGACTAAACATAAAGTCCATCAGGCCCATCATAGTAGAACGGCGCTCAGCATGCAGTCGCGCAATCATGGTATGACCGATGGTAAAAAGACTCGAGCAAATAAAGCCTAGCAAAAAAGCGCCGAGTAATAGCCAACGCCAATGATTAACACTCGACATAAATACCAGTAATAACGCTACCGATAGTGACAGGCAGGCAAACAAAGACATAAAATCGAACTTCTGAATATATTTCCCCCCCACAAAGGCACCGGTAATGGCGCCGATAGAAATCAGGGTGAAAAATGCGCCGCTCACCAACTCGCTCATCACTAGACTTTTGGCTAAGTCGGGCAGCATGATGCCCCACAGGATAAAAACCATACCCAAAAGGAAAAAGCCAATAAAAATGACAGATGTGGCAGTGCGACGATTCATATTCTCTCCAAGTTAGCTGGCCATTGTATAGATCTCAACCAGTTGTAGAAAGAGGGCTATAAATACTAAATATTTAATGATTGGTTTAGTTAATAGTAAGTCAAACAATCCTTATGATGGCCTTACTAAATTAGGTATTACTAGAGAAAAAATAGGTTTTTACTGGATGCTTAACCTGTATGTGATTGTAATACATCGTTGGTTTCTCTCGGGCAAAACTTAAAAATCGATCTACTATTTTTTAGCCATTGAGTTAAATAAATCATTGCAGCCAATTTATGTCAGCTCTAAGTGCTAAAAAACTGAAAAAAACTCTTTTTGATTAAGATATTTGAGTTTTTTTTTATAAAGGCCGTAAACTACACCATATTGCAGATGGCCATACTTTGGGCCGAATTTTAGGAAAATTATGATTAATAATGATGTGATGCGCCGCGTTCGTTACATTCTAGATTTTAACGATGCACAAATGATTGATGTTTTTGCTCAAGCTGAATATCCCGCCACCGTGGAACAATTGCATGGTTGGTTACGTAAAGATGATGATCCGGCTTTTGTCGCGATTACAGACTTACAGTTTTCTTTGTTTTTGAATGGTTTAATTAACTTAAAACGTGGCAAACGAGAAGGCGTTGAAGCGCCTGTCGAGCGCCGTTTAACTAATAACATTATCTTTATGAAATTGAAAATAGCCTTTAATTTACAAGCTGAAGAAGTGTTAGATATCATGGCACTAAGTAGTTTTAAAATTAGTAAGCCTGAATTAAGTGCCTTATTTAGAAAGCCTGAGAACCGTCAATATCGTTTATGTAAAGATCAAATTCTACGTAACTTTCTTAAAGGTTTACAAATTAAAATGCGCGGCGATGGTAACGACTAGTTAAGTATTTAAGCTAAGCTCAAGTTACTTAGTGTAGGACGATGTTTATGTTTATTGCTGAGCATAAACATCACACTATTTTGGGGTATACCTCAAATCGCATATGGCATATCGCATATGGCATATCGCATATGCCCTATATCTGAGCGTGGCACGACTCTAAATATTTAAAAATGCCCGTATTTCGTCTTTCCTAGCCAAACCATCTTGATAACCTAAGTCAATTAACTCGCGGCAAAATTCTTTCTCAAATAGTAAGTAGCTGAGTAAGCTCGAATCTGCTTTATCGTGTAAACCTAACATGCGTAGGAGTAGCTTGATGCCCGATGGCATGTAAGTGAAGTGTCGAGCGGCCATTTCGTTAAAACTGATACTAGGATTAATGACCAAACAATCAATGGTTTTTAACTGAGTTTGCTGACGTTGTTGGTGGGTCATGTGAGCGATGGTTTGATTGATTCGCTCCATGCGCTCTAAATCAGAGCGCAGAGTGTCGGCAAAAATCGTATCGAGTAAATGGCCTGCAATAGCAATACTACTTGGAAAGCGATTCATATCGGCAAAACGAGATAAACGTTGCGGTTGCTCTACGCCTACCACCATTATTTTTCTGGCGCCTAAATGGATGGCTGGACTTAATGGCGAAAGTTGATGCACCGAACCATCACCTAAATATTCTCCGCCCATTTTTACTGGCGGAAATAACAAAGGGATAGCCGATGAAGCCATTAAATGCTCAGAGTTAATGGTGCAGGCCACACCTCTTCTTTGTTCACGAAACCAAGGCTCTAATTCACTGTGACCTTGGAAAAAACTAATTGAATCATGAGACGTGTAACTGGAAGCATTAATGCAAATGGCGCGTAAATATCCATTGGCGATATTTCGGTCTATGCGATGAAAATCTAAATAGTGTCTGATCAATCGGCGTAGGGGTTGGTTGTTAAGCAAACTAGCTGCTTTTCTTTGATGCTGATCCGATTGAAAGCTGCGCAGAAAATTACGCGACAAATGAAAAAATACATCTCGCACACCACTGTCATAGACATGCCGAGTATTAAAGTTTTTCCATACAGATTCGAGCTTCTTAACCCCTAAATGATAGCACGATGCATAACAGGCTAAGCCTGTAGCATTAAATGCGCCTGCAGAGTTACCGCAAAGAATAGGGAAAGGTAGACCATGATTACGTGCCAAATAGGTTGAGATAGATTTTAGCACGCCTAATTGATATGCCGCTCTAGCACCGCCGCCAGAGAGTAATAAGGCGTATTCATTGCGATTTATTTCATTTTGCATAATTACAAATTCAAACTAATGCCTTCGGCTGCGGCGAACAAACTTAGATCTGCTCCACCAATGGCAATGACGTCTTGACAGTGTTCCTCAATTGCTTGGATTTCAGTGTCTGTTCGGATGTGATCATGACTATATAAAGCCATGCGTTTAGCACGGCTAGCCATGGCTAACTTCACCGCCTCTTCTGCTACCGAATGTCCCCAACCTGCCTTGTGTGGCATGTCAGCTATCATATATTGCGCATCATGAATAATGAGGTCTGCATTCTTGGAAAATTCAACCCAATCTAGAAAGTCGGTGGCTTTTTTATAGGGGGGATAGAGCTCATTGTCGGTAATATAGACTAACTTTTTACCATTTTCTTCAATTGAAAATGAACTGCCACTGCCTGGATGGTTCATTTGTAAACGACTAATCTTAGCACTACCAATGTGCCAAACATCAGTACCTTTTGGTTTGGCAACAATCTTAATGTTTGAAGCAAGAGTGGTGTAGTCCACAGGAAAACAACTGCCGCTCATTTGTTTTAGGATGGCATCATCCTCGGCTAAGGTGGTTTGGCCAGGCGTGATATAAATGTTGCGATCGCTTTGATAAATAGGGGAGAAAAACGGAAAACCTTGAATATGATCCCAATGATTGTGGGTTAACAATAAATAAATGTCGTTAGTCTTCTTTACCAGCTTTTGACCTAAATTTTTTATACCCGTTCCGGCATCTAAGATAATGTCGCTGCCATCATCTAACTCAACATGCACGCACGCCGTGTTGCCGCCATACTTAATAAAATCCGCACCCGGTGAGGGACAAGAGCCGCGTACACCATAAAAGGTTACTTGCATAGAATATCTCTCTCAACTTGGTACGTTAATTCTCTACTCATAATACTTCAAAATACACAGTTAGAAGCACAATGAGTATACTCTCAATTAGTTTAAATCGTGGTGAAACTGTAACATTTTCAAGCCAAAGCTTAAGTATATTTTAGCCGCCAAGGGTATTTTAGTTCAATTAAACCGCCGCACAGTGACGACGGTTTAATTTATACCTAGAAAAGTTGGATCACTACAATTGTTTGACAAATTCACTAACGGTATTGACATCTAACATCTGCTTTTCGCCGCTTCGACGATTTTTATATTCGACTTTTTGCTCATCTAAATTACGTTCACCAATAACAATGGTATGAGGCACACCAATTAGCTCCATATCGTTGAACATCACTCCTGGTCGCTCTTTTCTATCATCCAGCAGCACATCCACACCCATTGCTTTTAATTCGTTATACAGTTTTTCAGCTACTTCTTGGATGCGCGGAGATTTGTGCATATTCATTGGAATGATGGCTAGTTTAAATGGCGCGATGGCGTCAGGCCAAATAATGCCAAATTTATCATGGTTCTGCTCAATAGCCGCAGCGACAATTCGTGATACGCCAATACCGTAGCAGCCCATGGTTAAGACTTGAAACTTGCCATTTTCGTCTAATACGCCGCAGTTCATTGCTTGAGAGTATTTATTACCTAATTGGAATATATGGCCCACTTCGATACCGCGTTTAATTTCCAAGGTACCTTGGCCGTCGGGTGAAGGGTCACCCACCACCACACTGCGAATATCAGCGATAGTGAAGTCACTGACGTCGCGGCCCCAGTTCACACCGGTATAGTGAAAATCTGTTTGATTAGCCCCACAGACAAAGTCAGCCAAGTGAGCTGCGCTGCGGTCAACAATCACAGGGATGCTTAAGCCTATCGGACCAATTGAACCAATGCTGCAATGTAAAGTGTCTTCAATTTGTTGCTCTGAGGCAAGCGTTAATGGACTAAATACACCCGCTTGTTTTTCGCCTTTAACGTCATTTAATTGATGATCGCCTCTAACAACAAGCGCCACTAATCCTTGTTGTCCTTTATCATCTGGTTTGCCCAAAACAATAAGCGTTTTAATCGTTTGTTCAACACTAATATCTAGATAAGCCACCACTTCTTCAATGGAACGCTGCTTAGGTGTGGCGACTTTAGTTAATTCCTTTTCACCTACAGGACGCTCGCCAACAGGGGCTAAAGCTTCTGCCATTTCAATATTTGCCGCATAGCTTGAGCCATTACTAAATGCTATATCATCTTCACCAGAATCAGCTAATACATGAAACTCATGGGAGCCACTGCCGCCAATTGAGCCATTGTCTGCGATAACTGGACGATAATCTAAGCCAATGCGTTCAAAAATATTACAGTAGGCTTGATACATATCTTGGTAAGTTAGCTCTAAACTGCTTTGATCCATATGAAAAGAATAGGCATCTTTCATGGTGAACTCGCGGCCACGCATAATACCAAAGCGCGGGCGTACTTCGTCACGAAACTTAGTTTGAATTTGGTATAAATTAAGAGGTAACTGTTTGTAACTACTCACTTCGTTTTTGACTAGAGCAGTAACAACCTCTTCATGAGTTGGGCCCAGTACGAAGTCGCGTTTGTTGCGATCTTGAATGCGTAATAACTCAGGCCCATATTGTTCCCAACGTCCTGATTCTTGCCATAAGTCAGCTGGTTGAACCACTGGCATAAGTATTTCGATAGAGCCGGCTTTATTCATTTCATCGCGCACAATCTCAGCGACTTTGTTCAGCACTCGCAAACCTGTAGGTAACCAGTTGTATAAACCTGCTGCGACCTTACGCACCATTCCGGCTCGCAACATCAACTGATGACTAATGACTTCTGCATCAGCAGGGGTTTCTTTCTGAGTTGCTAATAAATATTGGCTTGTGCGCATGCGGTTCTATATCTCACATATAAGGAATGAAAAAACGGGCGCCATTCTATCAGCAGGCATCACTGGGCTAAAGGCAAAAATGGCCTAATTATACGTTTTGTTTAATATCCAGTACTTCACAACAGCTATCAACCACATGCCACTGAATATTAAGCTCATACAGGCTCATGCCGTAAATCTTATCAAGCTCAATATTGGCTTTATATGCAGGGCGCGGATCTTGGGCTAAGACCTCGGTAATTAGCTGGCGTAACTTTGGGTAAGTCTGCTGCCAATGGCTGAGTTGGTCAAGAGCCACTGGGCTATAACTGACGGCCATTAACTGAGGTTGCTCTTGAGCAAAACCGCCTTGTGCCTCAGGGTATGAATCTGCGTAGGGAATATAAGGTTTGATATCCAATATGGGCGTACCGTCGATCAAGTCCATGCCACACACTTTAAGTATAAGTTTGCCGTTACTATGTTCAACGCCAACAAACTCCACTACTGATAAACCCATATGATTAGGGCGAAAGGTACTACGGGTGGCGAATACACCCATTTTTTTATTACCACCAAGACGGGGCGG
Source organism: Paraglaciecola sp. 25GB23A (assembly GCF_040012495.1). Taxonomy (NCBI): domain Bacteria; kingdom Pseudomonadati; phylum Pseudomonadota; class Gammaproteobacteria; order Alteromonadales; family Alteromonadaceae; genus Paraglaciecola; species Paraglaciecola sp. 25GB23A. The sequence continues at coordinate 105,094 of NZ_JBDYKM010000004.1, read as the reverse complement.
CCGAACCATTGGAGACCAGCCTTGTTGGGCGGTTTGATGAAATTGAAAAATAAGCCATAGATGACTGAATTGCTCAATGCCCCGTAAACAATTAGGATCGGCAAATTCGGGCAAAAACTCGATCAAACCAAGTGCATGTTTGGCTAAACCGGGTTGACGAGGTATGGCAAATTTTTGTTTGTATGGAGTGTGAATGGTGGCGATAGGCTGCAAGGCAATAGTCATGTTGACAACTTTTGAACCAATAAGTAGGGCGTGAATGAAGCAATATTGAGCTATGTTTGCCTACCTAGGGTTTAAATTCAACTTAAAACGTATAGATAAAACGGAACTGGACTAAGACGCGCGTAGAAAATGATTAATCCTTTGGTTACCATGGATTAATCGTATTGCAGCGTTGCCCTATTTATTGTTCAAACGTTGTACATTTTTACTAAGGATCCCTTGTTTGTGTTTGCATTAACTCTTTCACCCTCACAGTTAGTTTCATCAGCGTTTTTAATCCAGTTGGTCGAGCAAGGATTAGCCCGCTTTTCTTTAAGTGGAAATGTGCTAAAAGCAGATTCTGTTCTTTTAGAGACCGCGCAAGACAAGTCAAATGACAGCGATTTTCCCCTTGAGCCCTACGAGCAGAATTTGTTGGTCTTCACCGAAGGTCTCAATTTGCAAAGTTTGCACAAGGTTGCAGGCTGTCTTAGTAGCTGTATTAAGGTGCAGTATTGGCAGGCAGTTCGGGTTGAAGGCGTGCAGGGTTTTGCAGTAGTTGGCAAAGTGAATATGCTAAGCAGTGCTGAAGAAGTAAAACCACAACTTGAGACCGCGGCTAATCGTTTTAGTTTAGAGTTATGCCTGTTTGCTCAAGTTCCTACACTCAGTGAAAGTGGCTTATTACTGATGGACATGGACAGTACGGTTATTGCTTGTGAATGTATCGATGACATCGCCACATTGGCCAGTGTAGGCCAAGAAGTTTCGGCCGTAACTGCGCTAGCGATGCAAGGTAAATTAGATTTTGCCCAGAGTTTACGCACTCGGGTAGCCTGTTTAGCTAATGCTGACGAAGCTATCTTGCAAACTGTGCGGGATGGTTTACCTCTGATGCCAGGGGCGGCTAATTTGGTTAGATTACTCAAACAACATCATTGGAAAGTGGCCATTGCCTCAGGTGGCTTTACGTATTTCGCTGACTACTTGGCTGAACGTTTAGAGCTCGACGCTGCTGTTGCTAACAAACTAGAGATCGTTGATGGCAAGCTCACTGGTAAGGTTGCAGGTGATATTGTTGATGCTCAGGTCAAAGCACAAACCTTATTAGGCCTAGCAAAGAAGTGGTCAATCCCACACAGCCAAACTATCGCCATGGGCGATGGTGCCAATGACTTGCTGATGATGTCAGCAGCCGCGCTTGGCGTTGCTTTGCATGCCAAACCCATAGTGCGAGAGCAAGCAGATGTGTCTATTCGCCGCGGCGGATTAGATGCGTTGTTATGGATCTTGGCGGCGCAAGAGTAACAGACCGAAACGAGCGTCTAGCGGCGAGTAACAAGCAACCCCCCCCTTGTAGGAGTTCCTTTAGGGACGAACAAATCAACCGCAGATGTTGATTTAATATCTAAATTTGTTAGAGTAAAAAATAGACGCTAGTTCGCTATTTTTATCATTAAAACAATAAAATAATAGGCACGGATGATGAAATTTTTTGATGGATTCGAAAAGAAAGAATTGTTGCTTGGTACTACGGTTTTTTATGCCGCTGCCTTTGCTCTAGTTTGCATGAGTTTGTTGCTAAATCAATATAAGATCCAGAGTAAAAGTAGTCAATTTCATAAAGAAAGTACGGTACATACAGATACCGCTGCTACTGCTGTTCAATATGCAAAAATTTCTAGTTATAACACTGCTCTAGGGTACGCATTCGGTTCAGCAGTATTACTCGATGAAAATGTTACCCTAGAAATTGTCGCTTCCCGTGTCGGATTAATTATGCAAAATAATGAGTTTGACGCTATTTATTATGACTTACACTGTTCAAATCTTGTTTGTCGTGTTGAGTTTTCCGCCAAGGATTACGATAAACGTGAGCTTGCTAGGTTAGCTAATGAGCGATTTAATCACTATTGGTCTTCTACTCCTTGAACAATTGGCAATATGTCATAACAATAGCCTTCTAGTGTTTTTAAAGCCTTGCGATTATCAGGATTTTACTAAAATTGGGCTCGATAACCGACGTTAATAAAATAACCTGTGGTTTTTCGACTTAGCCCTGAAAATGTTTCATCTAACCATTCGTAGCCGAAATCAAATTCAAATTTTAGCCATTTTTCATAGCGGTAGTCTAAACGCATATAGGGCCTGTACATCCAGCGTTCGTCGTCGTTGAGTTTTGATTTTCTATAATCGATACGTAATCTTGGATTAACCCGAAATTCACTATTGATATTAAATCGCCAGTTGCTATTCAAGGATTGTGTGGTCGAGCGCGTCAAGTCAGAATAACGCCAGCTCACGATCATTGTATCAGTATCAAAGGCCACTTTATTGCCCACTAACTGCAAGGAATACATAAATTCATTGTCACTGGCGGGGTAGGCTTCAATACCTTCACTGGCTAAGGTTTCGCCATATTTTGAATAGGTCAGTTCACCCACAATTTGCCACGCTTGATTAAACTCATGAGTTAATGATGTACTAACTGATTGGGTTTTTGCTGTTCTGTCCCTTGCTAATTGCTGTAACTCGTCCTCGGTGTATCGCTCTAATAACTGGTCTAGGCTCGATACACCTTGTCCCTGAATGGCATTGTTAGTGGTCAAGATTGGACTATTACGATAATCAACAACAAGGTTAATGTTGTTGTTTTCATTTAGACTCCAATTGCCAATAAATAGAAAAATATTCAGATCATTAAATAAAATATCGTAATCAATCAGGGTGAAAAGGGACTTATCTTCATCTCTATAGCGAATTTCTCCACCAATCGCCTCACGATCTTTTACTTGGTAATTTTGTTGACTGATATAAAAAGTATTAAAATCCCAGCCCGTCCAAATCGATTGAATATCGACACTGAACCCTTGAAAGCTGACATCGGAGTTGATAGTTGACTTATCTGAATAATTGATTGGGTAGCCCATCACCGCGTTGATTCGATAGTGGTCATTGATATCATAAGCAAGTCGAGCGCCATCAAAACGCCCCAATATTCCTGCAGAATTAAACGACTGCCGACCCACCCGCGCATATAAACCTTGTTCTTTTAATTTTCCATCAAAGTACAATATGCTAGGGATAAACTCGTTGCCTTTTGCTTGATCCATAAAATCTTTGCGGTAAGAGCCCACAAATTGGGACCCTAATTCAATATCACCTTTGCTGACTTTGGCAACAAAATCGAGATCATTATTTAGATTAGAGCGCAGCAATTGACTAGGCTGATCTTGCTGAGACGTTTCATCTCGATAGTAGGTTTGGGCAAAGCTGCCATAAAACTGCGATTGCCATTCATTATCGTTGGTAATTTTGCTTGGTTTAGCGGCTCTTAGTCTTTGTTTAGGGGCCTGAGCTGCGGTCAGCATAGCATCTAATCGTTGCTTAACTCGAGGCGCGCCTTCACTACTGGGGTAGTCTTCTAAATACCGAGTATATTCGGCTTTTGCCTGGGCTAATTGCTCATTTAATTCACGAGATACGCCAATTAATTCTTGCGCGCGCTGTTGCACCTCTCCATCACTTTCGTCTCTGACTTTACTCAACAGCCTTACCGCTTTTGAATAATCTTTATCCAGCATACTTTGATTTGCGTCAGACAAAATCTTGGCGAGCACGACACTTTTATCTTTCAACGTTGCGATCAACAAATCAATGCTTGTGCCAGTATCTTGCTTTTGTTCAGTGGCTTGTTGGTTAGCCACTTGTGGATCAATCACGGCAATTATGATGGAACGAAAATCAGCACTGGCTCGCACATTAGACCTTAGCGCCCGCTTAAAACGTGCGGTGATCCTTGGGTTATCAACTAGCTCACCATCATAAGTTAATTCTACTAGAGCAGTTGGTATACTTATATCCCAGCTCAGATCGACTCTTTCATTTAAACCTTCATACCCCACTTGACTGGTTCTTGTGTCAGTTTTTAAAAAAATATCTAGGGTTTTACTGGCTACTATTGGTGCATAATTTTGATAACGTAAGGGGCTGGTAAAATGGATCTCAATCTCATACCCCTGTGAAGTAGGTATAATTTCAACATTATCGACTATTTGTGCATGCACGATTTGGCTGGTAAAACCAAGCGTTAGCACAATATAAAACCACCTCTGTTTTGCCAGCAAGGGTAAAAACAAAAATAATATTTTGCCAAGATTGAGGATAAAGTTCATGGTCATGCCTTAATCAAAATCGCCATCTGTGGTGCGGTGTTTGCTATTGCGTCGAGTTTTAATCGTCGTCAGCGATGAATCTGTATAAATATGACAGGCCCCAGCGCAATCTCGAAGCTCGCTAACGGTATAACGTACATTGGGACTCGCAATTTTTGTGTGTTCATCTGCTTTAAAGTCGTTAGCATGACAGCCTGCGCAATCTGGTTTGTAGTTACTATGCGGCCAACTTAACATTTGATTGTTGTTTGTGTGACAATCTAAGCAGCCTACATTTGAACGATGGTCACCCGGATAATTTGCTGAAGAATGGTTAAAGTCGATATTTGACCAGTTGTTGGTATTGTGACAGGTGTCGCACTGTTCAGTGGTTATAAAGTGATTAGACGGTTTTCCTTGTGCTTGCGAACCATCATGACAACTAGAGCATGAACCAATAACAGCGTTGTGATTAAAGTTCGCTGGGATCCAGGCTACATTGGAATGACATTCTTCACATTCAGCGTTGGTTTGCACGTGAGCACTGTGTTTGCCTGTTGCGATTGAGCCGTTATGACAGCTACTGCAAGTGCCAGTTACTCCACTATGATCAAATCTAACATCATCCCAACGTGTCGTCACATGACAATCATCGCAGGTATCACTGCTAGTGATGTGATTACTTGGTTTGCCCAAAGCGACTACATTGTTATGACATGAGCTACAGGTGCCGTTGACTGAGGCATGCTCGACTTGTGCTACCGGCACCCACGCATTAGTTAAATGGCAATCTTCACACAGATTATTGCTATTGATGTGATTGCTATTTTTACCTGTGGCGCTAGTGCCATTATGGCAAGAGCTACAATTGCTTGTAATGCCACTATGATCAAAATTGACATTGCTCCAACTTGTCGTTACATGACAATCATCGCAGGTATCACCACTAGTGATGTGATTACTGGGTTTACCCAAAGCGACTACATTGTTATGACATGAGCTACAGGTGCCGTTGACCGAGGCATGATCGACTTGTGCTACCGGCAACCAAGCGTTGCTTAGATGACAATCTTCACATAGGTTATTGGTATTAATATGGTTGCTATTTTTACCGGTTGCGGAAGTGCCATTGTGGCAAGAGCTACAATTGCTTGTAATGCCACTATGATCAAAATTGACATTGTTCCAACTTGTCGTTACATGACAATCATCGCAAGTATCAGTGCTAGTAACATGGTTAGTTGGTTTACCTAAAGCGACTACATTGTTGTGACATGAGCTGCAGGTACCGTTGACTGAGGCATGATCGACTTGTGCTACCGGCACCCACGCGTTGCTTAGATGGCAATTTTCACATAGATTATTGCTATTGATGTGATTGCTGTTTTTCCCTGTGGCGGTAGTCCCATTGTGGCAAGAGCTACAATTGCTAGTAATGCCACTATGATCGAAATTCACCTGGTTCCAATTATTCGTCACATGGCAATCATCACAGGTATCACTGCTAGTGATGTGATTGCTTGGTTTACCGAGGGCAACCACATTGTTGTGACATGAGCTACAGGTGCCGTTGACTGAGGCATGGTCAACTTGGGGAACGGGGACCCAAGCGTTGGTTAGATGACAATCTTCACATAAGTTATTGGTATTGATGTGATTGCTATTTTTACCCGTGGCAGTGGTGCCATTGTGGCAGGAACTGCAATTACCGTTAACGGCATTATGATCAAAATTCACTTGCTTCCAATTATTCGTCACATGGCAATCATCACAGCTTTCAGTTGAACTGATATGACTGGTCGGTTTGCCTAATACAACTACATTGTTGTGACATGAACTACAGGTACCTAAGACTGAAGCATGGTCAACGCGAGTCGCAGGGCTCCATGTTTGACTTGTATGGCAGTCTTCGCAGATATTTGTCGTGGTTAAATGGCTGGTGTTTTTACCGCTTGCTATGGTGCCATTGTGACAAGATGAGCATTGCGCAACAATGCCGTCGTGATCAAAACGTGCCCCTTGCCAAGTTGACGTGACATGGCAGTTGTCGCATGTTCCATCGCTCGGAATATGATTAACTGGTTTGCCCGTGGCCACCACATTATTATGGCATGAGTTACAACTACCAAAAACGGCATCATGGTCGACTCTGCTTACTGGCAACCATGCTTGGTTGGTATGACAATCATCGCAGGTATTACTGGTATTAATATGTGAGCTGTTTTTGCCCGTTGCGCTCGTACCTTGATGGCAATTTACGCACGCTCCATTGGCAGCGTTATGATCAAAGTTGACAATCATCCAGCTATTTGGAATGTGGCAGTCATCGCAAGTGTCAGTAGTTGGTATGTGACTAATGGGTTTACCGACAGCCAGTGTGTTGTTATGACAAGTCTGACAACTGCCTGTGAGTGAGGCATGGTCAACACGTGGAACTTGTTCCCAGCTCCGAGTAGTATGACAATCGGTGCATTGATTAGTACTGGCAATGTGATTTAGGGGTTTAGCTGTTTGAGCAACACCTCCTTGCATATGGCAGGTGGAACACTGTTTTGGAGTACCTTTAAAGACACCAGAAACATGGCAACTGTCGCATTGCACTCTTTCATGCAATCCCTCTAGAGGAAAACCAGTATCAAAGTGATCAAACTCTGAGGCAGTAGCCAGCGCATGCGCTGACACTAACAGTAAAATCAATAACATCCCCCACGTTAAGCGCGGTGAGCGAAAATGTCGGACAAAAAACGCGAGTTGCATATTATTTTATCCTTATCTCATTAAATCCAGTGGCAACATGACAACTTTGACAGTTGCGACCAAATCTGCCCTGGTGTTTATCGTCTTGAGCATGACAGGCATAACAGGCGCTATCTTGTTCAACATTGTCAGTGGCTTTTGTGGTATGGCATGCTTGACAACTTAGTCCTTGGTGTTCGCCTTCCAGAGGGAAGTCAGTTTGCAAACTATGATCGAATTGCCAGAGCATCCAATCGTTGGGGTTGTGGCAAGATGCACAGTTACTACCTAAGGTTTTGTTATGGAAATCATCATTTTCATGGCAATTGATACAAGCGGTTTTTGCGTCGTGAAACTGTGGCGTGGCATGACAAGAGTCACAAGTTGCGATGGCATGCATACCGAGCAGAGGGAAATTAGACAGTTCATGGTCAAATTTAAGCTCTTTTGTCCAATCTGATTCGTTGTGACAGTTCTCACATGTATTTCCGAGTTGCCCATTGTGGGCATCATCTTTAAGGTGACAACTGACACAAGTTTTTCCAATTATTTTATGTTTGCTGCCGAGTTGGTGGCAATTAGTGCAAGCTAACTCACTATGGGCACCGTTGAGTCGAAATTCAGTGTCAGTATTATGATCAAAACTGGTTTCAGACCAATTGACCTCTGTGTGACACGCTTGGCAATTTGTCCCATTTAATCCGCGATGTTGGTCATCATTCTTATGGCAATCTACACAGGTATTACCTGGTTTTTTATCAAATACAGGGCTTGTATGACAGGCATTACAACTAACGTTAGCATGACCACCTAACAAGGCAAAGTCAGTGTCGGCGCTGTGGTCAAAACTAATTTTTTGCCAACTTTGTGCTTGATGACAACTTTTACACTCTGTTCCATTATTACCACTGTGTACGTCGTTGAGTACATGACACGAAACGCACTCTTTGGGGGTATCGAAGTAACTTTGATCTGGGTGACAGGCATTGCAGCTTGTCTGCTGATGTTGGCCAAGCAGCACAAAGTCGGTACTTCCGTGGTCAAAGGTCGTCTTATTCCACTGCTGTGTGGTATGACAATCTGCACAGCTTTGTTTAAATGCACCGTTATGCTTATCATCTTTTAAATGGCAAGCTACACATTCTTGTGGCGCCTCACTGAATTTTTTGTCAGCTAAATGACAACTCTGGCAAGTAACACCAATGTGACGACCATCTAATTGAAAGTCAGCTAAGCTGTGATCAAAGTGGTCAGCATCAAAATTAACGATATCACCCTCTCGTCCCAAATGTTCCGAATGACAAGCTTGACAGTCTTGATTTTTCACAAGGGGAGCATGGCCGTGAAAACCTGTTGATTCGAGCAGATCTTGGGCGATGACTTTATGACAATCTAAACACAAACTGTTAGCTGAGGTTTCGGTCGATGCTCCATGACAACTATCGCACTCATGTTCAAATTTGGCATGAGTACGGTGAACTTCGCCGGGCATCATCAACTTTTTAAGTGAAAAACTGGGTTCTTGTGCTTGCGAGCTAAAACTGCTGAGAAGCAGTATTAGAAGCACATATTGCAGGATGAATAGGTATTTTTTTAACATAGCTTTAAACACCCAGCTCGAAGATTAGGGAGCTACAGCAGCTAATAAGTTTAATACCTATGAACGGCATAGACATGAACAAATCCGGTAATCACCAACATGAAAAAAATGGGCATATGCAGCAAGTGCCACAACGAAAATAGCCGCTCATAAAAAGCCAGATTAGCGATTTTTCTCACGGCCTGTAAATAATCAAACAGGTGGTTCAAGGTCTCGATCTCAGTTGATGACGCTTTTATCTCTTTTTTGAGCCGTCTTTGTGCAAAGCGCGTGGTTAGACTGAGGGAGAAACTGGTGGACAAACTACCAAACACCGTATTCACTTTTTGCAGTTTATGCTCGCAATGTTGAATTATTTTCATTTGTTCTGGCGAGATTGAATTAACCGCGAGTGCTGAATCGTTGATCTGCTCACGGGCTAAAATTTTGGAGTGCAAAAGCTCCTGTAACATAATTTTATTGCCATATAGGCCATGGTGGATTTTGCCATAGATAAAACGTCCAAACAGTCCACTGCTAACCATGAGTATCATGCTAGCCAAAGTAATATTACTGTTGGTTGAGCCCAAACTAAAATTGCAGTGAAAAAGCACAAGTAGCGGACCCACGATGCCCAACATCATATGAATGCGGAACCAATTTCGGGTAGAAAAAAACAGCAGTTTCGACTGAGGGAAGCGCTTTTTAAGCGGATATATAAGTAGCAACAACATCATAGAGCCACCGATAATACCCAGAGCATAACCCACACCGTTTTGCGCGGTAATAAAGTATTCGTCGCGCATTTGCCAACCTAAAACAAGCAGTAAAATAATCAGCATTGAAAAAACAATGATGGGTACTCGACTGTTTTTATTAGGCTTAGGCTGTTGAGACGGTGTTAGGCCGACAGAATTAGCGTGCATATCTTTCAACCTTGACCCTTGGTGGCAAGATCATCAACGATGACTAAACTTACCGTAGCTTGTTCATCAGTAGAAATAGCTTGAGATAGTTGCTCAATATCACCTTGTTGTTTGAGCGGATTTCCTGATATCGCGAGCCTAGCGCCCACCACTACCTGTGTTGCACTACTAATGGTATGGCCTGGCAACATTGCCATTTTATCGTTTAGGGCAATATACAGCGGCAAGTCCCGTACTGTTTTTCTTACAGCGGCAAGGGGAGGGCCCGCAGCCATTACTTGTTGATCAATATAAGGTCGAACAAAAATAAACACAGCAGTATCGGGACTGGTTGTTTGGGCAAGTCCTTGCGAAAGTGCCACTTTAAGTAATATTGTTCCTTTGGTTTCGTCAGCTAAGTGCTGCTTACCCTTGCTCGAACCGTTGGGCTTAGCGGGATTCTTAACCAAATAATCTTGCAAAAAATCACTCATCGGCATGGGAGTCGTTAATTGATTTAGCGGGTCAGGCTTGCGCATGGTATTCGCTTGCTCCGAGTCCAGTGTGCCCTTAAATCCTAGTGCTTGCGCTTTTTCTAAGGCTGATTCTGCATCACTATCTCGTTGCAAATAACGATAGGATTTAGCCAATAATAACCAGCCTTGCATGTCATCAGGTTGTTTGTTTAAGCGTTGTTCAAGATTAAATAACAAATCTTCAACGGGGGCGATTTGTTTGTTTTGTTTTGACGTAACAGCCGCGGCTGACTCAGAAGTTTGCGCTACTTGTTGTTCAGTATCTTTAAATCCCTGGTTGTTTGGGGTTTCTCGTGGCCACAAAATCAGCAAAGCGAGCATAGCTATCACCCCTATGGAAACAATGACAACTAAGACTTTATTGCTTTTAATTGCTTGCATGGAAAGGCAAATCCTCAATGTCTTTATTAATAAAGACGAAATAACGCTAAGCTAGGGGATTCAAAAACGGTGACGAGCAACCAAGTTTTTGAATTACTTTTTCAATTCATATCAAAAGTTAGTCCATTTACCTTAAGCAAAGCTTAAGGTAAATATTGCAATTGTTAAGTCAGTGTTAAGTAAAGTATTGCATAATCTGGCTGTGATAAAGGATGTCATTTAATACCTAGCGAAGTCTTTAGACCTTGTAAATAGCCGTTTTCATCGACAAAGTTATAAGATAGTAAGTCATTTTTTAACCATCACTTTGATATAGAGCAAACTATGGCATTTTTACAGAGTTACCCATTATTGGCCTATCTTCTGCCAATGCTATTTATTTGGGGTGTAGTGGTGGTGGTCAAAAAAAGAGCTCATCAGGTAGCGCTGCAATTACAAGATCAATCAATGCAAGCCGGTTTGATTGAGCCGGCCAGTTTACATCCGGTTATCGATCCTTATCTTTGTTTGGGCTGTGGCGCTTGCACAATCGCTTGCCCTGAGGGCAATGTGCTTGGCTTGATTCATGGCAAAGCACAGCTCATTCAACCTGCAAATTGCATCGGCCATGGAGCATGTAAGTCGGCTTGCCCCACAAACGCTATCACCTTAGTATTTGGCACCGAAACAAGAGGTATCGACATACCAACCTTAAAGCCTAATTTTGAAACCAACGTATCAGGCATCTTTATCGCTGGCGAGTTAGGTGGAATGGGTTTAATCCGCAATGCCGTAGAACAAGGTTCACAAGCCGTCGATGCCGTGACCAAGGTAGTGCGTCAACTTAAAGTGGCACCTAAAGACATGTTGGATGTGGTGATCGTTGGTGCGGGTCCAGCCGGTATTGCCGCTTCGTTAAATGCTAAACAAAATAGTTTAAATTTTATCACTATCGAACAAGACTCTTTGGGGGGGACTGTTTCACATTTTCCGCGCAATAAGATCGTCATGACTGCACCTGTTAATTTACCTTTGGTCGGCAAGGTTAAGTTTCGCGAGACAACAAAGGAAGCCTTGTTGGAATTTTGGCAGAATATTATTGAAAAAACCGGACTTAAAATAAACTTTAATGAGCGTTTAGAGGATATCGAGAGTTTAAATGTCGGTTTTAAACTAACGACGACCAAGGGCCAGTATCTGGCTAAAACTATTTTGCTAGGACTGGGGCGCAGAGGCACGCCCAGAACCTTGGATGTGGAAGGGGAAAGCTTATCCAAAGTGGTCTATCGGCTTATTGATCCGTTGCAGTATGCGGGGCAACAGGTATTAGTTGTGGGTGGAGGCGACAGCGCATTAGAAGCAGCAACCAGCATAGCTGAACAAACAGGAAGTCATGTCATATTGTCGTATCGAGCCAATTCATTTAATCGTGCAAAAATGAAAAACAGGCAAAAAGTTGAAAAAGCTGAACAGCAAGGGCAACTGAGTGTGATGTTGCAATCTAGGGTTATCAAAATTTCTGCCACTGAAGTGGTTATTGAACAGGATGGTAAGCAGTCTCACTTTGCTAATGATGCGGTTATTGTCTGTGCTGGTGGAATTATGCCAACCCCATTTTTACAAAAAGTAGGTATCTCCATCGAAACAAAACATGGCTCTGAGTAGGCTTATTATGCTGTTTTTTAACCGATTAACCTGCATCGTTTTACTGACTTGTTTCAGTATCACAAGCTATGCCCAATCGTTATCAGAGGCAAAAACGGCAATACGTACTAAAGATTTTGAGCAAGCCCTTATCTTGTTGTTACCTCTAAGCAAGCAAGACAATGTTGAAGCGCAATATTTGTTGGGCTCACTTTATGCTAGGGGCAGAGGTACCAAGAGTAACGATAAAGAAGCATTTCGATGGTTCTATATGGCAGCCAAGCGAGGACATGCTCAAGCCCAATTTGAACTAGCCTGCTTATATGAGCAAGGCAGTGGAGTCGCGCAGGATATAGATGAGGCCTTAGTCTGGTTTCAAAAAGCGAGCGACAATGGTATTTACAAAGCTAATAAAAAAATAGCTGCTATTGCTGCACAAAAGGCAAGTTCTGCCTTGGATTCAAACACCTTATTTGAGGCAATTCGCAAACAAGATTTGTCGACTTTGAAACGACTATTAAAAACGAGTTCACAGGCAAATGTGAGTGACTCCTTTACTTATTCGGCCTTAATGCGAGCCATTGAAACTAATAATATAGACGTGGTTAGATTGTTGTTAGAGCGTGGCGCTGATGTCAATTTTATTGGACCACAAAAAATCACTCCACTTATTCAAGCGGTAGAATTAAACAATAAGACAGTCGTGAAGGCCTTATTGAATTATCAGGTGCAACTCGACCAGCAGGACTCACTGGGTAATAGCGCACTCATTTATGCAAGCCGTAAACAAAATGTCGAATTAGTTGAGATATTATTGTCGGCGGGAGCAAACCCAAATTTAGAAAATCTCAGTGCAAACAGTGCACTGGATATTGCGAAAGCGTCGTCAGCACTGGCTTCACTATTGCTTAAGTATGGAGCGACTGAGCACAAACCATTGGCAAACAAAAGTTTAAACAAACAAATCATCCGTAAAAATGCTGAATCCTTTGTTAGCAATATTGCTGAAAATGAGCCCTATAAAGACTGGCCAGTTTTAAATGTAGCGGCATGGCGAGGCCAGATCGATATGGTCGCGGCTTTATTGTCCTCAAGCACTTCGGTTGACTCCCTTGATACCCAACAATATACGCCTTTACTTAGATCTACGCGGCAAGGGCACGTTGAGGTCGCTGAGTTGCTTTTAAGCAAAGGCGCAGCGATTAATTGGCAATTGCCAGATGGGCGAACTGCACTTCATTTAGCCATTCAACAGCATCATAGTGCTATGGTAAACCTACTCTTAAAGCAGGATTCCAATATGGAGCTTAGTGATGAGCAACTTTCTTCGCTAATGCTACTGGCTGTTCAAGAAGGGCAGGAGGCAATTGCTATTCAACTGCTTGAGGTGGGCGCTAATCCTAATGCGAGCTTTGATAATCAGAGTCTCCTGCATTTGGCTGCCCAAAAGGGCATGTTTGAACTTGCCACCAAATTGATCAATAGAAATGCAAGGGTTAATCCGCAAAATAAATTGGGGCAGACGCCCTTATGGTTGGCGGTGAAGAATCATCAACTGAAATTGATTCGTTTACTTTTGGATCATGCACCTGCGATAGATATGCCTGATAATGAAGGGAATGCAGCCTTATTTTTAGCGGCAAAATCTGGCGACCGTGAGATCGTTGCTCTTTTACTGCAATACAAGGCAAAAATAAACGTACTCAATGAGCAAAATAATACACCACTTATTGTTGCTGCCAGCAGCGGTTTTGATGATATTTTATTGTTGTTAATTAAGCATGGAGCAGATATAGAGCTGCGTAATAAATCAAGTTTAACTGCGTTGATGTTGGCTGCGACTAATGGTCATCTAGAGTGTGTTACGCATTTAGTAGCGCAAGGTGCTGATATTAGTCGGCGCAACAAAGATGGTAAAAATGCAGAAAAAATGGCTATAGAAGCTGGTCAAAAAGAGACAGCCAACTACCTTGCTCAACAGGGTGAAAAGTCAACATTCTTCAATTTATTTAATTAATTCACTCAATGACGATTCAGTCTTCGCTGCTGATGACATTGAGTTTAAAACACCCAACAGTAAATTCATTTATTAGGCCTAGTCTTTTTCAACATATTGAGATGCTCAAAAAGAGTAGGGTGAGCTGTGCCATTTAGACTTATTTTGAGCTAAGACTACCTAAAATCTCTATAAAACCTGTATTCTAGGCCTGTTACAGTGCTTAGTTGGGCACGAATACAACTAAGTGCAAAGAGTGTAAAACTGACGCGTTTACTTTTGTCATATTGCTTTGTTGGCAACTCGCTCTTGCTTATAAGTATCATCAGAGTGACATGCTGCGATGGATGCTAGGTATTAACTTGGTATCTCTTGCTGGTTTACAATAACTAAAATAGTCACACTATTTTGTCTACTTAACACGTAAATGGATTCAATCAGCGATGCAAGTTTTAATATTGTGTTTTTATGCGGGAAACCTTTCATGACTGAGCTATATTGGAAGGCCGTCAAAGACTATAAATGGCGAGTGTTGCGTCTGTCTATTGTGCTCACAGTCCTGACAATATTAATAGTGAGTACCTTACCCACTAGTTATCTAGGGACTGCTAAGCTGGAGTTTTCACCCCTGGAAATGGCGTCAGTAGGTGCAGCATACTTTCCCTTTACTGATAGGATTAAGCAAACAGAATTAGGACGTATTTATGAAGCAATGTTACTAGAGAACATGGCTAAAGGCGTTTTAATAAAACTAAAGAAATTTAAATTAATTGATGTAGACAGCCAATTAGAAAAAGCCATATTAGAATATGTAACTATTGCACAGATCAAACAAAAAGTCAGGACTGCGTTACCTTTTATGCCACAACAAGACCCAGAGCCGCTATCATCAAAACAACTGGGAATGCTAAAAAGTAATTATTCATTAGAGCAAATTATGCAAGGTTTGCAGCTGCGTTATTCAAGCAGTCAATACGA
This sequence comes from Paraglaciecola sp. 25GB23A, assembly GCF_040012495.1. Taxonomy (NCBI): domain Bacteria; kingdom Pseudomonadati; phylum Pseudomonadota; class Gammaproteobacteria; order Alteromonadales; family Alteromonadaceae; genus Paraglaciecola; species Paraglaciecola sp. 25GB23A. Next base: position 90,002 of record NZ_JBDYKM010000004.1, on the reverse strand, counting down.
GGTATATATTGGCTATACAGATCGAAGGGCTACTTTTGCTATTATTATTACCAAGTTAGCCGCAGACTTATATGTACAAAGCGTTGCTGAGACAAAGAAGCAGATGTCTGCGCAAGTTCAGCAGCAAATAGAGTCTAATAGTACTCAATCACACCCACTAGTTTATGAATCGGACTCAAATAAGGCGGCTTATTATACGTTGCAGCATCTTGGTCTTGAGAGCTCAATTAAGTTGACTTCACAGGACCTTGAGACGCTGAATCAAATGGCAAGTTTTGCCACCACGCAGGCAAAGGACGTGAATATACGGATAGGTAATTACACGTCTACACTTTTAAAACCCAATAGAGTTTTCATTGTGAGTCTAAGTTTCTGTATAAGTATTTTAGCGATTTCATCACTTGTGTTGATTCTTGTGCATCTTAAAAGCGCGGGCAGGCAGAAAAATCTGTCTATCGCCGCTGAACAAAAGTTGTAAATCACGCCAATGATGTTTCCTCATAATTTGATTATTGGTCTGACAGTATGAAAAGGTCTCACTACCTTGTAATGGTTTTTATCATCACATTGTGTGGTTTCGGTTTACATCAAGCGCTGTATTTTGGCATGGCAAGTTTTCACAATTATTCTGTGCTCAATATGCTCAAGAAGTGGCATGATTCACCATTAGAGCATAACAAAAATGACTATTCACGGATTAAGTCTGAGGCTCAACAAGCCGTGTTATATCACCCTCATCTTGCTGAATATTGGGAGCTCTTAGCGCAAGTTAATGAATGGGGATATATATTTGGTTACGAAGCACATGAAGGCGCCTTGTTAGAGGTAAAAAAGCAATATCTGCATGCTACCGAATTAAGGCCTCTTTGGCCTGACTCTTGGGCTTCTCTGGTTAAACTTAAATGGCGATTACAAGAGTTTGACGACCAGATGTTATATTATTTGGAGCGAGCCACGCAGCTCGGTCCTCAAAAACCAGACGTGCACATGGTTGTGATTGAATTGGGTTTGGCGCTCTATGCAAACAACCATTTTATGTTGTTAAACATTCGTCCAGAATTTCATCGAAGGCTGGCGCTTGGCCTCAAGCATCCTAGCACTCGAGAGCGGGTAGTAAAGCTTATATCTGAATATGAGTCGCAAGTATTAGTCTGTCGCTGGCTAAAAAATGAAGACCTGAGTACTCGAAAACTTATTCCGAAATGCAAATAATAATGTGTCAATTTTTGATTTGCGGATTAACCGCGATGTTTTTAGAAACAAAAGCTAGAGCAATGAATGTAATAAAATAAACAGCATTAGCCGGCGCTTGCAGAGGAAAGTCTACAGACATATGGATTAACATGCCTAAATAGGCCATAAGGCAAGCGAACGCAGTACCCTTAGAAACCGGGCTGGCATTTTTTTTCAGTGCCGTCATTGCCTTAACAAATGAGAACAGCACTAGCAGTCCTAAGGCAGTAAAACCTAAGATGCCGTATTCAATTAATATTTGTAAATAGTCATTGTGGGCATGTTCATAGAAAGCATTTATGATTGAGTGCTTGTATCCAGGAAATACGCTGTAAAAACTACCGGCTCCGGCTCCTATTATTGGGTAATCAATAACTATCGGTAGGGAGTCGAGAACGACCTCGTCTCTATTTTCTTGACTGAAACTGGTTTCTGCTAACCTCTGTTGCACCTTGTCCAAACCGAACCAATGACTGACAATAAACAAATCTATAATGAGCATACTAACGAGCAGGATACCAAGGCCTTTAGATTTTTTTCTATCCAGTAAAAACACAAATACACTCACTGCTATCATGGCTGAGAAAAATGCAACATTGCCCATGCGTGAGCGTGACATGACCAGAGCGATAACCATTATGGCGAGGCATATTCGAATGATTGTTTTGCTGCTGAGTAAGGTGTTTATTACTCCGATACGCCAGTCTTGCGCCTGGTGAGATTTATTGATTTCGATATCGGTTACCATTAAGCCTACCCCTGCGCTAAGACACAGCATAAGGAAATTAGCGAAAAAATTTTTATACACAAAACTGCCAGTGGCAGACTCACTTATAGCGAAGTCAAAAATGGGGCTAAAGCCGTTACCTGAGAGCACTTCCAATACGCCATAGATAGCCTGAAAGGTGCCACTGAGTAATATTACTAACAGCAGTCGACGTAGATGTTTTTCATTATTAATTAACATCAAGCAGCTTAAAAATACACAAAAGTACCCTAAACTCTTGATAAAGCTGACTTGACTTTGCCCAACATCAGTAGACAAATAATACCATGGCATGTGCGATGTAAGTGGCTCACTGAGTCTGTTAGGTGATATCAGCTCAATTAAGCTTGCTGGAAGTGGAAGTATTTGTAAGAGACAGATAACAAGAAAGCCTAACCAAAGAATAATTGGAGTTTTATACTTTGCTAGTCCCAACCATTCATCGTGCCTTTTTAGTAACACACAACCGAGCACAATAATAAAGGCAGATAACTCAAAGATTAACCAAGCCCAAGGCCGATTAGAACCTAAGGGAATAGGTAGCCAAACTAAAAGTATTAAAAGGTAGCTCCAAAGAAAACGGTGCAAAAAAAACTTCACAGATGAGCCCTTGCTCAATTTGACTAATAAAAAAGCCAAGGTAAAACCTTGGCTTCAAGACATAATTTTCAGTTAGTTATTGGAGGCGCTGAGTGTGTCATTGCCTGCTCCACCACCGCCTAATCCGTTAAAAGGCTGACCTGCTCCGGCAACATTACCACCTGCTGCTGTGGCTTGTGACACAGTAGTCGGGTCGGCACCAGCGGCAATAGCCGCAAGTAAAGCTTCATTTGGATCAATTTCTCCCGTCATCACTGCGGCATTAATTACTTCTTGAGCGAAATCTGGATAAAGTACAACACCCGCATTAATGATATTGAGAACATCCTCTGGCTTATTTTCTATCGATAATTTGGTGGCTGGAAATAAATCATTAGCTGCTACCATATTAGTCATAAACGCTAAAACTGTCGGCTTATGGTTTTTGGTAGTATTGAGTGCTGCTGAGGATAATAAATTAGCCCCTTCATTGGCGAGCGCGCTATTGATAACATTTAGGATAGCCGCTTTTACGGGTGTCCCCTGCAGCAACAAATCATTAACGGCCTGATGAACTCTAGTTCCCGATTGGTCTTTATTGCCGTACAAAGACACTTTTATAATCGCATCATCAATGACATTTGATTTAGACGTGCTCAAGGATCTATCCTGAACAACCAAATTATCAATGACCTTCTGCTCATCAGTACTTGACTGATCTTGATTACCCTGCAAAGACGCTACATCACTTGCAGACTGAACGACTTCTGTTTGCTCAGGACCTTTGTCCTGCATCAACCCAATCGTTAATGAACCGACTAAAATTATACCAACAGTTAATAAACCGCCTACTATTAAAAGCTTCATGGTAACTACCTTTTATTTGCCGATGCCCAGCACATACTCACATGAGTTATGCCATTGCTTATATTATACTAGCAACAAGCTTTATTGTTTAGTCTTTACAGAAAATAAGTCGGGCGCTTAAGTATTTTTTTGAGACATTCTCAACTTTTTATCGCTATCGGGGCTGCTACAAAGTAGCCTTGTACAAAGTCTACTTTCATATCCTTAAGTGTTTGTGCCTCTTGCTTTGTTTCAACCCGCTCAGCAATGACCTTGATCCCTAAGCCGTGAGCTATATTGACTAAAGAATGCACGAATAACTGATTATCTTCTTCGCTGTCTATGTTCGCGATATATCGGCCGTCCAATTTTAAATAGTCAGGACGCATTTTTCGTAGTTGTGTAAAAGCGGCAAATTGGGCACCAAAACGTTCTATGGTTATTCTTACTCCCAGTACCTTTAATCTGGCAACAAAGGAGCTCAAGGATTCTACATCTCCCAATAAAGCTCGCTCGGGGATTTCCAGTATCAAGCGTTGACAACCCTTACCAATCAAGGATAGTTGCTCGATTAACCAGTCTTGAAATACTGGTTGTAACAGCGATAAACGGGATAAATTTAACCCTATGTTACCCTCAACATGGCGCATTTTTTCTAGGGCACAGAGCACCAATAACTCGTCAAGTTTTTGCGCGAAATCTAATCGAATAGATACTGGGATCAATTCTGCCATCGGTAAGTATTGATCGCTCTTAGGATCGCGGAAACGAGCTAACCATTCTTGATATTCAATTTGGCCGCTGAGGCTTTCTATGGGTTGAGCGACAAAGTCTGCCTGCCCACTTTTTAATAATAAGGTAATTTGTTCACGCCAAATTTCATTGCTTTTAACCATATTAAGCTCACTAGCGACCTGCCACCGTTGCTCTTCGGTGACGGCTTTGGTCAGTGCACTGTCTACTTTTTCTAATATTTTTGCTTTGTTGGCTCCGTAGTTAAAGCTACCGGCACCTATATGCACAGTGCCTGACTCATACTCAAACTTTTCAATAGCCTTGCATTTTTCCATCAAGCTCTGGATTACAATGGTACCCTGCGCTTGTTCTATATCTTCTAATAATAAACAAAAATCTGCGCCATTGAGGCGATATAAAGCGCAAGGGCTACTTTGGGTTTCTAGGACTTGTTGAATAATTGCACATACCCCTTTGATATAACCATCGCCTGCGACGAAACCTACATTACTGTTCACTTGGCTTAGGCTCGATAGACGGATCAGCAATAAAAAACCATGAGGGCGCTGTTCGGTGTCGGATAACAAAGCGTCGAAAGCCAGATCAAATGCTCGCCTATTACCTACTTTGGTTAAATTATCGGAGTAGGCGAACTGTTTATAGCGCTCAGCCTGATTAGATAAGCGAGAGAATAAATCATTTAAACGCTGAGACATATTATTGAAAGAGTTGACGAATACTCTTAGTTCCAGTGTTCTAGGGCTTATTTGCAATTGTTCAAATTTCTGTTCACTAATCGCCTCGACTTGTTTTACCACCGCCGAGATAGGGACAGTGATCAGGCGAACTAGCACAAGTAATAAACCCAATGCCAGCGCGAAAATAAGTGAGATCAAAGTAAAGGAGTCAATGGTGTTACGCCACAACTGCTGATAGCCCGTACCTGGATTACTTTGCACAGTGAGGACACCCGCTATAGTCCAGCCATCGTTAATTTCTGATTTTACCACCGGCGGATCGAGTGGAAACAATTGCATAAACCAAACGGGGACGGCGTCTATGGAATCGGGATTATGCTTTTCCAGTAATATAGCGTCTTTATTGTCTTTTAATACGATGGAACGATAATAGCCACGATCGAAAATCACGTTCATCATTGTCTCTATTAAGGGCAGATCTTTTTGATCACCGATATAGGGGGTAATTGACAGGCCAAAAGACGTTGCAGTATCTTGGGCGTGGGAGGCCAACTGTTGTTCAATAGAATCCCTAGTATTGCTGACATTTATCATTATTGTGCCTAAGAATACGGCCAGCAAAACTGAGAAAAGACTTAAAATAAGTTGTCTCGACAATGGCATATTAGTTAACCCTCATTATTTTTTTCCATATTCATACGATTAGTGAGATCTTTCCACAGGCTATTATTACCGCCATCTTGCAACTGCTTACCGCGGCCTTGTTCTTTGGCCGCCCATAAACCTTCACCATTAAAGCTATACACAGGCTGTAAGTCGTCTCTTTTATTAGCAGGTAAAATATTCTTATTTAGATTGTCTAGTACCAAGGGAATGACATTAGGTTCTTCATAATAGGCCAACACCATATGAGCCATATTGTAATCCAGAGCTTTGACGTACATTAATCGCAATTTAATAGCGGGCACACCTAATGCTCGCATACTGAAGTACTTGGCGATACTGAAGTCTTCACAATCGCCGCCGCCTGAAGCAATAAATTCTATGGGTGTGGCCCAATAATCTTCCTTATTCCAATGTTCTATGTCATCCACAAATTTTTGACGATTAAAAAAGTTATTGACCCTGGATAATTGTTGTTGGATATCTTGACCTTCTAGTTCCTGCAGTAAGTCGTTCCATGTAGCAACATCTTGGGATGCTTGTGTCCCATAAATTTTCTGAACTTTTTTTATGGTGGTTTTATCAACAAGGTTGTTCGCATTTGACTGCCATGCAATAGACAGCAAAATAACGCCAACAAATAGGACATTACATTTGTTCTTTAGATTCACTAAAGTTGCAATCCTAGGCTACTATTCGAAAAAAAATCATAGTTTAGCACCACAATAACCATGTTATAAAAGTAGGGGTATTCATAATGACTCTGATAGGCTGATAGAGAATTTTAATGGCACTCTGGACACATGTTGGCATAGCTCTAAATTCATTGTCTTCCCTTGTAAAACCAATTCCCACAACCTATTTCAGCTGAACTAATAAGCGGAGTTTGTTAAGAAATATAGCCTTGCGAATTGGAGAAGTATGACAAATAAAACAGAACTAATAAATAGACCTGAGCGTGCGGCTATGTCATAGACTTAGGTTAAGAAAACATTGACGCAACTTGATTTTGCATCAATGTCATTTTCAAACCTTTGTTTATGTATACAACTAGCGGTCGAAGCGGCCATCCCAGCCTGCAGCTAATTTAATAAATATCGCCCAAGTGGCTACGTTTGGGTTAACAGGGCTGCGCTGAAATCCCTATTTGGGCAACCACGATAGGGATAGAAAATAACCTGTACCACCGCTAGATTTTTGCTTACATTGGCAAACGAATGACATTGATAGCAGTGTTAACGAATGCTAAACATCACTATTAATTATTGGTACTTTCTTATCATGGCCACTTTACCATCCTCCATTTCTAATACTTCTAGGGCGTTGTAGCTCATTGTTTCGATAGGGGAGTCAGGGCCACGTTTGGCCTTAAGGCTTACATGAAATTGCAGCGCAACAGCATTTAATCCGTAAGTAATGCCAAGCAGTTCAGAGTGATATTCAATATGCTTGCCTAAATAATGCAACATACCTTCACGCATGTTTTGTTTCGCGTCTGGGGTGCGAGTATCGTCAGGATCATAGGGAATATGCTGATGACCCACGTCATCTTTCAATAAAGCCAAGTAATCTTCTAAATTCTGCTTCGTGGCATTAGGAGCCTGACTGGCTGTCCATGCTGCAAAATACTCATTTGCGAATTTTTCAGGGTCGAAACCCGATTCGTTTGCCACAACAGATGTTGATAAAAACATTCCTAATAATATGCATATACTATTCTTCATATATTTCTCTTTTTGCTCATTTTTAATTACTTAGTTAACATTAATTAACCTTGATTTATATAACTTATATTTTTCTGCATCACTATCTTTAACAAGGCTCATAGCTTTCTCATAGTGAGTTTTCGCCTCTTTAAATTTATTCTGGCGCAGATAGATATCCCCTAACTCCACATTTAATTCATCTGAATCTGGGTTTTCCAGTATCCCAGTTTTATAAAGTGAAATGGCTCTGTCTGATGCGCCATTGGCAACAAAAAAACTACCGATTTTTGTTAAAAACGCGAGTCTATAGTTGTTTTTTTCTATAAAATCATCAAATTCATGCACTAGTTCTTTAAATATCACAAAGTTATTTTCATTTATTGCTTGGTTAATTAAGTAGTGTTTTGTTTGTTTATGGATATCAGTACTTATTTGATAATGCATGCCTCTATTTTCATAGTGTTTTTTCAGAGCCTTCATCCCACCAAAATTTTTAAATTCTTCAAGAGAATAAAATCGCAGCGGCGGGTAATCTTGAAAGTAGTAGGCAAGTCCTTTATTAAACGTGCCTAGGGGCGTTGTGTAGTGGTCGTCATGCTCTGACAGATTATATTTCCACTTGAAAGCACTTGTCGCACTCGCATTTAATATATCGGAAAGTAATTGGTGAGATTCAAACGACCAGGATTCAACCGCACCCAATGTGTAATATAAAAAGCCACTAACATTTGGCTTTTTTGCAAACAATTCTTTAATTAAATTTAATCGTGATTCTGTTATAAAAGTTGCGCTTGCCAAAAAATAGGCATCAAATAATTCAGGCTGTGTGGCAAGGAGTTCTAATGCAAACCCACCTGCCATTTCCCAGGCAAAAAACATTCTCAAATCATTTGTGCGATAGTGTAAATCAACGTATTTGACAATGTCATTTTGCATAGTCGCGATAAACGTGCTGGATTTTGTATCTAACAATTCTCGACGATTTATATCTTCAGTGTTGATTCCAACAACAATAAATGCCGGAGCTTTATCTTGCCAAACCAAGGTTTTTTGATAAGCAATAGCATGTAAGAAGTACCTCTGAGCATCCATGACATATATAACAGGATAGTTATTTTTATCTTGCTGATAACCGTCGGGCAAATAAATTGTAATGGTGTTGTGTTCATCAACTTTTAATGTTTGCACTATGCCAAGGTTTTACACATCTTGTGTCGTAATTGAATGTGCCGCAAATACGACGAAAGACGCAAAAGCGGTAAAACAAGCTACAAATATTTTCACTATATTTCCTTTAAGTTTTTATTGCCGACACCACGTATTAATCGCATGGAGTCGGGCGGAAAATTAACTATCGGGTGAGCTATTAATGTCTTTTGGTACCTCTTTAACCGTTTATTAAACCGATACAATTTTCCAAATTGTTCCGTTTTTGAGCAAATCCGACGCTTCAGTGCCAAAAGCCTTTTTAGTGTCATTGCAGTGGTCGGATAATTTGTTACTAGTCTTTTCATTATCGTTTTGATAGCGACCGATTGAATATTGCCGCCAAATTAGTTGTTTACTGGTTTAAACCAATGTCGTTGCATACCATAGGCAAAATATCTTCGGTAACACCTGCTGGGAGATTGTTCAATTTTGCTAGGGATATAGCTTTGCGAGCGGCGGGTGTTGCTTCTATTAGCTGATCAATCCATGAACTAAAATAAGACACTCTTGAATAAACTTCGGTAATACCATATTCACCGATATTGCCAAAACTGCCTTCTGGTCGCGAGCTAATGCCTAATACTTCAAAACCACTACCATTTTTAATATAAGCTGGGCCACCGCTGTCGCCGCCGCCAGAAACACCCTCTAAGGGCAGGGCATTGTCACCCTTATCAAACTTAAATTTAATCAACGGGCCTTTCGCTTCGATAATCGTATTTTGCGCCTTTCTGAGTATTCCTTTGTTTGCTGCATTATCGACGGTTTGTCCTGTTAGCCCATTACCAGTGCCACCTATGCCGATAAACCATATATTTTTGCCTTGCTCATCACTTTTTAAGTAGATGCTGGCTGGGGCAACATCTGTCACGGCTTCTTGTAGTTCGATTAGCGCAATATCATGGCTTTTCCCAGGTGTGTAATCTGGGTTCACGTAAACATTAGTCACCTTTCGGGTCTTCCCGGCTAGGCTTACAAAAGAACCAGCCTTCACACAAAAAGTGGCATGGGCGGCAGTAATTATCCAATTGGGTTTAATTAATGTGCCATGAGCACCATCCACATAAAACGTGGCTAATGGCGGAAAATCTTGTTGGTTTGCCAAGTATTTTACATCGTCTACATCATGGCGGATGACAATACCTTCAGCGAAAAATGACAGACTGAGACCGAGTGTAAAAACGACATTTTTCATGTTATCTCTTTATTAATTACGATTGTAATCTTTTTATTATTACAGGTGTAATCTTTAGTGGCAAGCTGATGTTGGTCTGTGAAAGTCTCTGGTTTCAGCTTGCTTGAAATAATGGTGAGATTGTTTGTATAAAGAGGAGCTAAGCATAGTGGCTGATTAAACAGACTTTTGCACAAAAACCGCAGAAGTGTGCGACTTGTTTAACTATATTTGGGCTAAGCTCTTGGGTAAAAATACCAGCGGACACAATACACGAGAGGGTAAAACCCATAATGACTTAATGCAAAATACCTGTCCTTTTAATTAATAACTAAGCAGACATAAATTTCTACCCACAGAGTTTGGCAAGCAGGACAGCTATGCTGAGATACTTAATTGGACTGAGTTAACTTTTCAACAATTGCTCGATGCCGACTTTCTGAATTTTATGAGTGGCTGGAAACTTCTGATTTTCAGTAATTTTTTCTTCGCTAAACTCGTAACGACGCATAACTTCATCAGTTACATCAATTAAATCGCCCACACCCGTAACACTCCAAAGCTTTTCTTCTAACTGTTTAGCCTTATGCAAGGCATAAACGCCAACATAGTTTAATTCAGACTGCATTTTTTCAATATCAGGACGCCCTGTTTTGGCGACAAAAACTTTTAGAGCAATAAATTGTCCGTGCAACATGGCTTGAGAAATAAATTGGCGTCGTTTTTCGTGTTTAATAAATTGTTCCGACACTAGGCTTTTTATGGCATCACTTAAATTATCTTTGCTAGGATCAAAAGCGATAAATACTTCACGCATCACAGGGCGTTCGTTGGGCTTTAAGTTGTGCATAGCGCTTGGGATAAAGTCGTGTTTACTCATGGTATTACGATATAAGGGATATAGATTAAAGTGACCTGTTTCGGTTTTGAAATGTAAAAGATTGGTCAGTCTGTTATTCGGCGCCCATGTTGCCACGGCATCAGGGATAAAATCGATATCGTCTTTGCGCAGAAAGTACGCTACGTTCATGACATTGCGTGAGTAAATATTACGCAGAGCTTCACCTATGCCTGGTACCTCTTCTTCATCGCGATAAGCCCGTAATTTAGTGCGATTAGCTTTTATTAAGGCATCAAAAAAGTGCTTAGCAGTACTGTTGTGCTCATTGACTAGGGCTTGTAAATGCAAAATGCTGTTATCTTTTGATAAGTGCCGCACATAGTAAGGTAAATCAGCTAGCACGTATTTCGCTGTCACTTTTTGTAAGTTGGGGAAACTCACTTTAATTAAACTGTCTTCTTTTGACTTAAATGGCATATCAAGTTCGATTCGCAGGCCTTGAGTTGAGATATCCTCGGTATTGCCCTGATATACCTGACCATCAATATTGACGGTAATTGGCGTGCGCAGCAAAAACCGGGTTTCACGACGTTGGTTAAAATATTTAAAACGATAGACTGTCACGTTATCAGGTAGGCGGTTGCGCGGATGGCCAAACATTTTTAATTGTGGTAATTGATCACGACTAATCTTGAGTCGTTGGTAATATTCAGTACTGGTTTCGTCTGTAATATTGGTCAGTAATGCAACATGGGACAAGTATTTTAAACGTGACATAAGACGAGGGGCGGGTTTTTGGTTTTGCCTCTTTACCGACTCATTGATCGAATTTGCGATGGATAAAGGTTGATAACTTTGCTCTGGTGAAATATCAGTCAGCTGTAATTTATACACCCGCCAGCTTACCTTGCGCGAGCCATAAGCGAGAAAAAGATGTTTCAGATGGGGAGAGGCATCAAGCTCTTGGATGGTCGCGGAATAAAAATATATTTTGTCGCCTTTGACATGATTGAATACATAAATATAGGTTTCTTGTTGGCCTTTTGGTAAGGCAATGCAATGTTTGATACGCGTATCAGATAGCAAGTAACCAATTTTTAAGTCTTGAATCTCATTGGCCCAATATTGAATTTCTTCACGATTACAATCATTAGCTAAAGCGTATTTGGGACTAAAACCTTTCTCACCCTTTTCAATAAATACCGGAATGGAAGTAAAATTAGGCATGTAATACTGTTCGTAGGTTTTATTTTGAATGGCCTGAAAAGTATTATCTAAATTAACTTTATAACGACGTTTGTTACCGTGGATGAAGCTTTCAAAAAACTTGTCAAAAACAGGATTTGGCACATCTTGCATACGTTGTAAATTTAAGCGTTGATCGTCTTTTGTGCGTTCGATACTGCCAACTGTGTAAAGAATACCTTGGCGTTTATCCAGTGAATATTCTTTTTCTAAACCACGAAATTGCACAGTAACTTTATCACCGGCCTTTACTAAGTGTTCTTTACCTACTTTTACTTTTAAGCCACTGACTGAAATATCAATGGTGGTTGCTTGCATACTTTTATTTAATTCATTGAATATTTCAATGTTAACGGAGAAATTCATTCTTTCTTCCGCCCGCTGCGGAATGTTGCCAAATTCAATTAGCGGCGCTAAATAAAATTCCTTTTTAATCGGTTGAGGTGTGGCCTGGGCTTTTTTCTTTTTAGCTAATTGCTGTTCTTTTTTGTGCATCACCCTGAAGTTATTTTCGGTATTGGTGACTGCCTCATACACGCCGATAGTGTATTGGCCAAATATTCTGACTTGGCGCTCCAAGGTTTCAATTGCCACATCATCGAGAAAATGATCGCGGCTTTCGTGAGTATAAATGCGGCACTTACCGTCTACTAAGCCGCGAAGATCAATTAGTCTAATGCACGGTCGAGCTAAACGTTTAAGTTCCATTTTTAGCAGAAAACGCTTCTGTGGCGGCACATTAGCCGCCACTTGCAATAGCACCTGATTAAATTCAGGTTCATTGATCATTGGCTTCAGTGCTTCAATAATTTCGTGATATTCTTCTAAGTCTTGGCTCATATCATCTATTTTTTGTCGTGTTGATGCATTAGAAAGTGCTTTAAATATGTTTATCGGCCAGTAAACTAAATAGTTGAAAAACCTTGTAAATAGCCTATTTCATATGCGTGTTTCTGCAATCTAAAATACGCCAACCTATAGATGATAATCAACCTGTATTGAGAAACTAATTAATATGGCTAAACGTAAGACTTCTTTTGTTTGTTCTGACTGTGGAGCAGAATTTCCGCGCTGGCAGGGGCAATGCAGCGATTGTCAGGCTTGGAATACCATTACTGAGTTTGTGGTGTCTGCTGCCAAAACCGCGGCGGTGCGTCAAGGTGGAGGTTATTCGGGGCAAACATTAGCTCAAGTCGAAAATCTGCAAGATATCGATTTACATGCTCTACCGCGCATAAGCTCTGGTTTTAAAGAATTAGACCGGGTTTTGGGAGGAGGCATTGTTCCGGGCTCTGCCATGTTAATAGGCGGTTCGCCAGGCGCAGGAAAAAGCACCTTATTGTTGCAAGTTATGTGTTTGATGGCAGCGGGCCGCACCGCTTTATATGTGACTGGAGAAGAATCGCTACAACAAGTGGCCATGCGCGCTGAACGGCTAGGCCTAGCCAAAGATAAGTTAAAACTGTTGGCTGAAACTAATATTGACACTATTTGTGAATTAGCCATGCAGCATAAACCAGACATTATGGTGATCGACTCCATTCAAGTGATGCAAGTAGCAGATGTGCAGTCCGCGCCGGGCAGTGTGTCGCAAGTGCGCGAAAGTGCTGCTTATTTAACGCGTTTTGCTAAACAACATCACATTGCTATGTTTTTAGTGGGGCATGTGACGAAAGACGGCAGTCTTGCCGGTCCTAAAGTGTTGGAGCATTGCATTGACTGTTCAATGATGCTGGAAGGCGAGAGCGACAGTCGTTATCGCACCTTGCGTAGTCAAAAAAATCGCTTTGGTGCAGTGAATGAACTAGGCGTTTTTGCTATGACGGAACGTGGCTTACGCGAAGTCAGTAACCCCTCAGCCATATTTTTAAGTCGAGGTGAAGAGCAATCACCTGGCAGTATCGTGATGGTAGTGTGGGAAGGCACGCGGCCTTTGTTAGTAGAAATTCAAGCGCTAGTGGATTATTCACAAATGGCTAATCCACGGCGAATCGCCGTGGGTTTAGATCAAAACCGTTTAGCTATGTTATTGGCTGTACTGCATCGCCATGGCAATGTACAAATGAACGATCAAGACGTATTTGCCAACGTAGTGGGTGGGGTTAAAGTGAATGAAACGAGTGCCGATTTAGCGCTACTGTTATCCATCGTGTCAAGTTTTCGTAATAAACCTTTAGATAAGGAATTAATTGCCTTTGGCGAGGTGGGCTTAGCCGGTGAAATACGTCCTGTCCCCAATGGTACTGAACGTATTAGTGAAGCGGCTAAGCACGGGTTTAAGCGGGCTATTGTGCCTAAGGCCAATGTACCAAAGCAAAAAATAGCCGGCATTGAAATAGTAGGCGTCGCCCGTCTAAGCGAAGCGCTAGAGGCGCTTTAAGGGTCACAGTAAGCTCAATTGAGTAAAAATACCTTTTTAATATTGGTTTAATGGGCTGAAAATATTAAGCCGATTAAACCCGCTACCAAACCATAAAAAATAACCACCAATATGGTGCGTTTGAGAATATACCCTTCTTTATTTTGCAGTGACAGCACAGAGGCTACAGCGACAATATTATTGATACACACCATATTACCCATGGCCGCACCGACCGACTGCAGGGCTAAAATAGTGGTTACACTCAAGCCTTGTTCGTTAGCTATTGTTTGTTGTACCCCAGCAAAAGTCAGATTTGACACCGTTGCTGAGCCTGAAAAGAAAGAGCCTAAAGCGCCTAAAAATGGCGCAAACCATTGCCAATGCTGCCCGCCGAGACTTGCTAAGTGCTGACCTATTTGGTTAACAGCGGATTGCTGGCCCCCTAACATCATTAAACTCACAAATACCAGCGCACCCATTAATGCGATCATTGGCTTAAACATGCTGGATTGAGTATGTTGAACCACAGCGTGTAATGAACCGTGTTTAAACCACCAAAGCGTTATCAAACCGATAAGTAAAAAAGGGATAACGGAGGGGACATAGAGCACGCTATGTTGCCACGACGTTGAAGTATTAAAAATATTATTTAAATCAAGGACTAAGGCGGCGCTGATACTGAAATCGCCCAATGAACCTAAACTGAAGTGCCAAGCCGGTTCATTAAGTTGTAATAGGGATTTTAGCCCAAGCTGCGGAATTCTACTGATGATCAATAGCAAAACAGTGCCCCATAAGGGGAAGCTGGCCTTGCATAACAAGTAAAGTGATAGTTTATTGGTTGATTGTTTAGCTGGCGTATCGGCATTGCTTAGGCCAATCCCCCACTTGGCCAGCAATAAGGTAATTAGCAGACCAATTAATCCTCCAAGCAAAGAGGGAAATTCTACATTTATTCGACTTAAAAAAAGGTAGGGTAGGGTACAAGAAAAAGTAGAAAGCAAAATAAACCCGATGTTTTGCAGAATTATTCGTTTTTGACTGAGTACAAATGAGAGGGCGATAACGACGATGAATGGCGCGACTGCCGTATTAATCAGGGCCGACTTCCAGCCAATATCAGCGAGTTGTTGAGGCACTAATTCAACTAAAGACAAGCCAAACCAGATGGGCGTGCCCACAGCCCCAAACGTGACGGGGATAGAGTTCAATATGAGGCACGTTACCGCTACTCTTAATGCCGGAAAGCCTAAACTCACTAATATCGGGGCGGCAATCGCAGCTGGAGTTCCAAATCCACTGGCACCTTCTATCAAAAAGGCGAAAGCCCAAGCCACAATCATTAATTGTGCAACCGGATTGCTACTAATTTGATTTAACCACTGCCTGATGATTTCTAGGGCACCCGATACCTCCATGCAGCGAAACAGAAAAATAGCGCCAGCAATAATTAATATCGGCGTCCAAGCCTTTAAGATACCGGCTATGACATTGGCATTAACTAGTGTGGCTTCATGACCAAATACCAGCAAAACCACTATGTATGCGACTAAAGCACACAAGGGGAGTGCGTAGTTGGCGGGTAGACTATGTTTTTTGCTCATTAAATAAATCAGCAAAATAATCGGGAAATAGGCAAATCCTAGAATGAACATACTTACCTTATTGGGCGCTTGCCCCCACTATTGGCCAGCCAGTTCTGCTTAGTTCAGCCATCAATATAAGGCTAAAGATTAGCCTTTATAAGTGCGGCTAAATCTCTTTGTAATAATGATTCATCGCTTAAGTTTAATTCAATTAAACGACGTAATTCGGTGGCACTATCAATATCTAACAAAGTGCAGTGAAGACCAATTTGTTCGGCATCGATGTGACTAACTTGCCCTAACAGAGTAATAGGCGCTTCCAGCCCATCTAAACTAAAAATGAGTTGAATATTATCCCCAGATTTAATTTTTGAGCCTGGCGGAACTCGCAATAAAGCACCGTTTAAAGACAGATCTACTATTTCTGTTTGCCATTGTTTATCTGCAGCTAGAATGTAAGCTTTGGAGATAAAGCTAACGCGATTAAAATGTCTTCGTTCCATTTTTATTTAACACCTATCTACATTTGACGGAGACAGCATAGCGGGTTTTACTGTTTGTATACAACTTAGACTTCTGCCATGTTCCAGCCTATATATAATGCTGATGCACTCGACAGGGCAAAAACAGCAAATACTGCAGCTAACGAAAAATATGCTAAGCCGGCGCTAACAAGTCCAATGACGAGTAATAAAAAACCAATAAGCGTATTGCTGACGGCCACGTAAGTGGTACGTTGGTTGCCTTGGGCCATATTAACTAAATAGGTTTTACGGCCCAATCTTACCCCCTGATGGGTCACTGCTAATACAAAGAATAAGGCCATTACCCAAGGTGTATTGTCAGACAGATTCAACATACTGATAATACTTCCAGCGAGGCAAAGCAGGGTCACTAAGATCGCAGTTATCAATATAACCCAACGACTTGAATGGTCTGCCAATTTGCCCCAAACCGCGGCGCTGACAAAGCTAGCTAAGCCACTGATGACAATAAATAAGCCCAAATTACTGTATTGATCAGCAGGTTGATGAGATTGGGCTAAGATAATGAAATAGGGGGCACTTAAACCCGAACTCATCATCAAACTGCGAGTCAGTACAAATTGCCTAAAGGTTATCTCGTCTTTTAATAAACGTAGACTTTTTAAGGCTTGTAAAAAACCATTAGACCCACCTTCGGTTTCGCCTTTAAATTCCTTTATAGCTTGATAAAAAAGTGCAGAAATAAGCCAGAAAATTGCTGCACTAAGTAATAGCCAGGGAAGGATATCTTGTAGCTTAATATCCAGCATTAAGACCAGGCCAACTAACATGCCAATAAGCCCAGCCGCAGTGGCGGCATAACCAGATAAACTGCCGCGGTCTTGCTTTGCAATCGTCTTACCGAGCACATCTTTTGAGGCGATAGAGCAAAGGCCTCTGGCCAAGCTGAAAACACTCAGCAGACCAACAATAGCCAGACCACCTAACATAGCGCTTAAATTTAATACCACCCAAGTCATGGCTAATACGCTCAGAGCTTGGATTACTCCACCTATCACAAAGAAGGTTTTACGTAGGGCGAAACTACGAATGTAGCCACCAATAAATAGCTGCGGAATTAGCGAGCCAGACTCGCGAATAGGCACAAGTAGACCACTTAAAAATACCGGTGCACCAATACTTGTCATTAACCAAGGCAGCACTATTTTAGCGCTAGCGAGCGCATCGGCTAATTTGCTAAAAAACTGACTAAATAAAATAAGCCAAAAATTACCACTGACGACTTTACAGGATTCCTCACTGATATCTTTGCAGGTACGGGCATCTTCTTCTTCGTCGAATATTGCTGCTAATTTTGAAAAGAGATTTGTCATTGTTGAATAGGTAAAGCGGACTAATAAATACATAGTGCCGATATTTTTTCAGTGTGTCGATGAGATATTTTGTTAACTTATAGCTAGGATTAGCCTCTTGTATCGGTAATATGCAAAAAAAGAGCCCCTAATTAGGGGCTCTTGCTGGTTTATTCGAGTAGTTTAAAGCACATGTAAACTTAGTGAATTAAACCACGGCGTTTCAATAGTGCATTAGTACTGGGTTGCTGCCCTCTAAACTCGACATAGCTTTGCATTAAATCTTTACTGTTGCCGATAGATAAGATTTTTTGACGGAAATCGTCGCCATTTTCTCGTGTCATTCCACCCTTATTTTGAATGTGGGCAAAAGCATCTGCGGCGAAAACTTCAGTCCATAAATAAGCGTAGTAACCGGCAGAATAGCCGCCTGCGAAGGTATGGCTGAAATAAGCTGATTTATATCGTGGTGGGATTGGAGCATAGTCTAGGCCATGTTTTTGTAATGCTTGTTGCTCAAACCCAGCAACATCACTAATGTTGGCGTCGGCGCCTATCATGTGCCATTCCATGTCTAATAGTGCGGCAGCAAGATACTCAACAGTGTCATAGCCTTGTCCAAATTTTACCGAGTCTAAAACACGTTCAAGCAGGGCCGTTGGGATTGCTTCCCCGGTCTGGTTATTTAACGCATAGTTAGCGATTACCGTAGGCTCTATATCCCAGTCTTCATTGAACTGAGAAGGAAATTCTACAAAGTCACGGGCCGTTGATGTACCCGCCAAACTCGGATATTTCACCTGTGAAAATAAGCCGTGAGCAGCATGGCCAAATTCATGGAATAAGGTTGTCGCTTCATCAAAAGACAATAGTGTGGCTTGATCATTGGCCGGTTTAACAATATTGAGTACATTGAAGACCACCGGTTTTTCATTAAGCAAAAAGCTTTGACTGACAAACGCGTCCATCCAAGCGCCGCCGCCTTTTCCTTCACGGGCATAAGGGTCAAAATAGAACAAACCTATGCTGCTATTATCTTGATTAAATACCTCAAATAATCTGACATCTTCATGGTAGACGGGCAGATCTTTTCGCTCTTTAAAATGAATGCCGTAGAATTTTTCCATGGCGAAAAATAAGCCATTTTCGAGCACCGAGTTAAGTTCAAAATAGGGTTTTACTAAGTTGTCGTCGAGGTCGTATTTTGCTTCCCTTACTTTTTCTGCATAATAAGCCCAATCCCACGCTTGCACGGTACCGCTCACTCCATCTGCATGCATTTGTTCTTCAATCTCGGCTGCTTCAATTTTAGCTTTGGCCAGAGCTTGTGGCGCAAGTTCGTCAAGAATAGCAAAAATTGCCTTTGGCTCTTTTGCCATTTGGTCAGCTGTGGCATAACTTGCCCAATTTGCATAAGCTAATAAACTGGCTTTTTCAGCACGTAATTTCACCAGTTTTAATAGGACCGGCCCATTGTTGTCCATGGCTCGATTAGCTGATGTTTGCCAAATTCGTTGGCGCATTTCACGATTCGATAAACTGGATAAAATAGGTTGGCGAGTCGTATTGACCAAAGTGATCATATAGCCTTGTTTACCGGCGTTTTTTGCCGCCTCAGCTAAACCGGTAATTTCGGCTTCGGATAGCCCCGCAAGTAAATTTTTGTCGGTAACTACTATCACGTCATTTTTAAAAGAGGCTAATAAATTCTGTGAAAAATCCGTTTGTAGACTAGAAATTTGCTCATTGATAACGCGCATTTGGGTTTTTTCTGCGTCGTTTAATTTGGCTCCTGCACGCAAAAACTTAGTGTGATAATAATCGACCAAGCGCTGATCTTCGGCATTTAAGCTAGCTTTATCTGCATAAATGGTTTCAACACGCGCAAACAGACTTGGATTCAGATAAATATTGTCAGAATGGGCAGATAACTTGGGCGCTAGTTCGGCTTCAATATTTTGAAATTCATCATTAGAAATCACTCCTGACAAAGCGAAAAATACATGAGATACGCGGTCAAGCAAAACAGATGAAAGCTCCATGGCAACGAGGGTGTTTTCGAATGTCGCTGGTTCTGGGTTATTGGCAATGCGAGTAATTTCTGTTTGCTGTTGCGCCATACCTTCGGTGAATGCTGGTAAATAGTCAGCCATCGCTATTTTGTCAAACTGAGGGGCTTGATCAAAAAGTGGGCTAGGGCTCATAAAAATATTGGCAGAATTATTTTGCATATCACCTGCTTGTTTGGTTTGATTAACTGACTCTGTTGAAGGAGAGGGGGAACAAGCTGCCAATGCCAAGGCTGCACTAATTGCTGTTGCTAAAAGAGCTCTACGCATAACTACTCCATTGTATAAGCACCGTTTCTTTTGGTTGAACGGTTTATTTTAAGGGGGCTGCACTCTAGCACGCCGATTTTTTTCCCTCAATTGGTGGCTTAACGACTAAGTGCAAAATAGAGTAAACATTACATTGCATTGTTGGTCTTTTACTATTGATGATGGGTTAGTCAGCCAGCTAATAGATTGATATCTAATACATTTAGCAAGTTTCGCAAAGGGACCAATAATTATTGCTCATCCGTTTAGTTTATAACTATCATTAATATGGGTTTGTAACATGGTATTTCTAAGAGCTTGCTGCTCAGAGCCCCGAAGAAAGAGGGGCTTGTAGTGGTTTAATCGCTAGACCGTGTATACCTAAAATGAAATGGCTACTATTAAAACCCCTACTGCTTGGGCAGTAGGGGTTAATGTAGCAAAAACAAACAAAGAGATAACTTTATTGAGTTTGATTAGGGACGTTGATAATGCATTGATTTATCGGTCCTCTTGTTTAAATAGCGATCTCTGAGTTTAGTTTGACGGGATTCCATTACTACTGCTTCACCGTTTATAAACACCTGCTCAGCGGCTTCAGTGATCTGTAGAGGGTCACCTGACCAGATGACAATATCCGCCTGTAAACCGGCTGTAATTGACCCTATTTTGTCCGCCACACCATACATTCTGGCTGGATTAATAGTCAGAGCCGCTAAACCAGCCTCCCACGGAAGGCCATTGGCTACCGCGTTACCGGCATGCTGTTTAGCGAGTCGAATATTGTGGGTATTCATTCCAATAGCGATCAGTACACCCGCCTCATGCAACCGTGCGGCATTTGCCAAGGTAGCTGACAATTGATCAAACTCATAAGGTAAGTTGGATTCAGGATTTAAAATCACAGGGATGCCTGCTTGGGCAATTTGTGCCGCAACTTGCCATCCTTCCGTCGCCCGCAGGATAACAATATTAAGTTGAGGATGACGCTGTTTTAGGGCAATGATTTGCAAAATATCCGCCACTCGGTGCGCCTCAATCATCAATGGCACCTTGCCAGAAACAACGGGGACCAATGCTTGGGCATCGGCCACTGTGGTTATGCCATGCCAATCACTCGCTGGTGTAAAAGTTTTACCTTGGGCAAATGTCGCTTCACTTAGAACTTGCTCAAGAGTTACCCATAAAGCAGCACGACTACCACCTAAGTCATCAGCACCTTGATTACCCGCGACTGCTGACATAAAAGCAGCTCGCTTAATAATAGGTGAGTTGGTGTCTGCTAGAGTAATAATAGCGCCTTGCCCCTGGAACAATTGATGGGTATTCGACATGGTCGTCGCCGCTGAAGTGACCCCTTCAATGCGTGATACTGCCATAAGCGAAGAGTGCGGATTAACCGCATAGGCCACATCTAAGGCGGCTCCAGTAGATGAGATAGCCGTTTTGTCATAACTACTATCTACTGTGCCGGCTGATGAACTTACTTCTACTAGGCCTAGAGAAGTAAAGGCACCAATTAAGCCAGGTGTAACCACCTTACCCTTGGCCTCTATGACCTCATAACCAGCTAAGTCTGGACGCTGGGCTAATACTGTTTGAATTTTGCCATCCTTTATCAAAATAGTCGCATTTTGTAAGCTACCTTGCTCGGTCATGGTGTGTACTGTTGCGTCTACAATGGCGATATTTTTGGCCAGTGCAGATGCACTTATTAGACTTAATAAGATGAAGGTTAATAATAATTTCATTTGCTATCTCCTTCACCAGGTTGACCTAATTCAAAATCGCTCACCGGCCAACTGGCGGGGTCATCTCGGTCATAAGCTAAAGCACCATCAATATAAACTTTATTTGCTTGAGCATAGGTAGAAAACGGGTTTTCACTCCATAATACAAGGTCGGCCTGCTTGCCTAATTCAATAGAGCCGGTTTTATCAAATATACCCAGAGATTTTGCTGCATTGGACGTTAACCACGTCCACGCATCGGCTTCAGAAATATCGATGCCAGCACGCTTGCCATCGGACCATGCTTTGGCTGCTTCTTGGTTGAGACGTTGTATGCCTAAGTCACTGTCGGAGTGCACAATAGCGCACGCTCCTGCAGCATGAACCATGGGGATGTTTTCTTTAATGCCGTCATAGGCCTCCATTTTGAAACCCCACCAGTCAGCCCACATCGATGAACAGACATTATTCTGTGCAAGGCGGTCAGCAATTTTATAAGACTCAACCGCATGATGAAATGAACCAATCTGGTAGTTAAATTCCTTCATCACGTCTAGCATGGTGCCCATATCATCAGCCCGATAACAATGCATGTGCACAATGATTTCACCTTTTAATACGCCCGCTAGTGTTTCTAACTTTAGGTCGCGCTTAGGCACTTTAGGATCTTTGTCTGCTGCATATTCGGCATAATAGCGATCCCATTTTTCTTGATATTCTTGCGCGTCTGCCCAAGCTTGACGGTAACCCGCCACGTTGCCCATTCGAGTGCCAGGTCCGCCTTTATTTCCATAAACCCGTTTAGGATTTTCACCGCAAGCCATCTTCATACCATAAGGCGCACCTGGAAATTTCATCTCTTGGACAACCCGATTGGGGACATTTTTGACTGTTACTGCGCGACCGCCAACTAAGTTGGCCGAGCCAGGAAGAATTTGCAAACTGGTTACGCCCCCAGCTAGTGCTCGGCTGAAACCAGGATCTTGCGGCCATATAGAATGCTCGGCCCATACCTGAGCTGTAACGGGGTTGGTTGCTTCGTTGCCATCTGAATGAGCATTGGCTTCGGGTGTGGCATAGACCCCAAGATGACTGTGCACATCAATAATACCTGGCGTTAGCCACTTTCCTGTGCCGTCTATTACCACAGTACCTTCAGGTACCTTAGTTGTATCACCCACGGCTGAAATTTTACCGTCTAACATCAGTACTGAACCTGATTCAATCATCCCGCCTATACCGTCAATGATAGTAACGTTAGTGATGAGCGTCGGTTCGCTGGCCATAGGTTGATAAGTGCTTGGAAACGGGTCGGTATTAATGGTCACCGGCGGCGCTTTTTCTGTTTGGTTCTCACCGCAGGCCGCAAGCAGACTGCAACTGAGCGCCAACAAAACTGCGCGATTGAGCGAAATTGTTGATTTCATAAGTTCCCTGAATTTTTGTAGTTATAGTTGTTGCTTACGGAGAAGCATTTGCATCTTAGCTCTAATAGTGAGTAAGCATCAATATTCAAGGTTAATTCTTGTCGATAAACTGTAAGCATTAGCCGATTTTTTAAAAGCCAACAGCCTTATAGGTAATTAAAACGTGCAATTTACTTCGGGTTTAACCTTCAAAACGTGGGGAGTAGCTCAGCCATGTATCAAAATCAGCGGAAAGTTTAGAGCATAAAGTCTTCACTTGGCTTAATAACTAGAGGGCTATCAACTCAAGAAAGCCTCACGGCAGTTTTGTTGGATTTGTGTTTTTGGAGTTGCTAGCAGTGTAAATAAAAATAGCGGTGGTCAGAGGAGGACTTACCTAGTTTACGACTTATTCATCTGCTTAATTAAATAAGCTGAGCAGGACTTGCCTTTGCTCAGCTTTCACTTAATCGAGCGAGACTTATTTCGCTTTTTTAAGTTGTTTCTTCAGCTTTTTCAATTTGCCTTCTTGCTTAGCAATTTTAGCCTTACGGTTTTTGATTTCTTTTTTTATTGACTTAGCTTTTGCCATTTTGAATATCCTTTAACTTAATTAACTGAATGTTCATTGCGCTTTACTCTTTTTGAGGGGCAGCATAATGCTGTGCAATGAACTCTCGAATGAATCGCCGCACCTCACGTGCTGCACTGGTATCAAGTTCCTCACAAAGGTTGATGAATTCAGCCCGCTCTTGGTCGTTAATCCGCACAAGCAACTGACTATTCTTCTGCTTAACTTTCTTCATACTTAAAGAAACTGTCCTAGTGACATACTATTTTGCGACTCATTGATATCTAAAGTATATTAAATGTATATACATTGAAAGTTTTTTTGTTTTTCAACCTTAGGATTGTGTCTCAATATTTTGCAAGGGAAGTCAATTTTAGTAGGGTTTTATAAATTGATTGGAATGTTATATTACTCGATTCTAGGCCGGTAAAGCGCAACTAACGATGCACTTTACCCATGGAAAAGTAAGCTTCTTTTGAGCCTAAGAGTGTCTTATATAGATTGATAGATTAGGCTTTTGAAATTTGACTATTGGCAAAAAATGTAAATCCAAGCGGTTGCTAATTTAAAATTCGGCTCTAAAGGGCCTCCTACAAGTGATTAGGAGCTTAAATGTAGCGTTTATTGCAGCGACAAAAAAAGGCGCTTGCGCGCCTTTAAAATACTTTAAAAATTAGCTGATTTATTTGCTGATTTTTTTATACTTCAGACGATGAGGCTCTACAATATCAGTACCATAAGTGGCTTTGAGCCACGCAGCATATTCAGTGTAATTACCTTCGTAGAAGTTGATTTTACCTTCGTCACGGTAGTCCATGATATGGGTAGCGATACGGTCTAAAAACCATCTATCATGGGATATTACCATGGCACAGCCAGGGAATTCCAAAATGGCGTTCTCTAGGGCGCGTAAAGTTTCTACGTCTAAATCGTTAGTGGGCTCATCGAGTAATAGCACGTTGCCACCGGCTTTAAGCAATTTGGCCAAATGCACGCGGTTACGTTCACCGCCAGACAAGTCTTTAACAAACTTCTGTTGATCAGAGCCTTTAAAGTTAAAACGACCACAGTAAGCGCGGCTGTTTAATTCAAAATTACCGATGCGAATAATGTCGGAGTCATCAGAAATTTCTTTATATACCGTGTTGTTGCCGTCCATATGATCGCGGAACTGATCGACACTGGCCATTTGCACAGTACTGCCCACATCAATGGTGCCAGAGTCCGCTTTTTCCATGCCGGTTAGCATTCTGAATAAAGTAGATTTACCTGCACCGTTGGGGCCGATAATGCCGACGATGGCACCTTTAGGCATTTTAAAATTCAAGTCATCAATCAGTAAGCGGTCACCGTAAGATTTTCTCAGGTGGGTCACTTCAAATACTTTGTCACCTAAGCGTTCACCTGGTGGGATAAATAACTCGTTGGTTTCATTACGTTTTTGGTAATCACCGGTATTAAGTTCTTCAAAGCGCGCCATACGCGCTTTGCTTTTAGATTGACGACCTTTAGCGTTAGAGCGTACCCACTCTAATTCAGTTTTGATTGAACGTTGACGGGCGCTTTCAGTTTTTTCTTCTTGCTGTAAACGCGCATCTTTTTGTTCCAACCATGAAGAATAGTTGCCTTCCCAAGGAATACCTTGGCCACGGTCAAGCTCTAAGATCCAACCGGCTACGTTGTCTAGAAAATACCGGTCATGGGTAATGGCCACAACAGTGCCTTCATAGTCGTGTAGGAAACGTTCTAACCACGCTACTGATTCAGCATCTAAGTGGTTGGTGGGTTCGTCGAGTAACAACATGTCGGGTTTTTCAAGTAACAAACGACACAGAGCCACACGGCGGCGTTCACCACCCGACAACTTGCTAACATCGGCATCCCAAGGTGGTAAACGCAGGGCGTCTGCAGCGCGCTCTAAAGCGTTGTCTAGGTTATGACCGTCTTTACTTTGAATAATGGCTTCAAGCTCACCTTGCTCTTTGGCGAGTGCATCAAAGTCAGCATTTTCTTCAGCATAAGCCGCGTATACTTCATCAATACGCTTTAAGGCATGCACAACATCAGCAACAGCTTCTTCGATATTGCCACGTACGGTTTTGCTTTCGTCTAGTTTGGGCTCTTGTGGTAAATAACCGATTTTTAAGCCCGCTTGCGGATTGGCTTCGCCTTCGATGTCTTTATCGATACCGGCCATAATGCGTAAAAGTGTTGATTTACCTGAGCCATTGAGACCCAGTACGCCTATTTTGGCGCCGTGAAAAAAGCTTAAAGAAATATTTTTAAGAATATGTTTGCCGGGGGGCACGACTTTGCCCACGCGGTGCATGCTATATACGTATTGCGCCATTGTTAAAACAACTCCATCGATTTTTAACTATTGTAACCCCAAACCCATTTTAAATACGAGGGGCGGAGTGTAAGAGGCGCGTTAAATATTTAGTTATGAATGCTAACTCCTTCAGGTATTTATTCTTACGCGCTAATTGGGCTTAAAAAGTCTGTCTATTTCTAAAACTGCATAAATTTGGGTTTGTATTAAAAGACTGACCCAATTAATTTGGGCGAAAATGGGCTTGGGGTCAGTGAATATGGGGTGAGTAAATTTTGAACCAAGGTCGCGAAGTTAATTTCTCAGCCCAAAATTTATGGGTAATTTGGCTTTGACAAAAAGCAAATTTGTTAACTAATCTTGGTCGCACTCAATTGTTTTCTGTTGTGTTTGGTGTGCACAATCCAATCATTTAGCAAGGAGATTAAAAATGAAAAAACATATCCAAGTAAATAAACGCAGACTACTCATTTCACTATTCTCATTTACCTTATTAACTATCTCAAATGGTTTGTTAGCGGCTCCAAATGGCAATTATGTTCTGAAGTATGATGCCCAAAATGAAACCGAGTATTTTCAAAGATGGGAAAATATTTATGGTCCCTTAGAACTGGCTGCAGGCGCAGTTTTGTCTGTAAGTAAACATGAAACGACCGTGTCTGCAGTGCCATTTCATATGGTCGCTGATTACAGTGTATACGATCACTTAAAATATATCGCAGTGAGTACTGAAGAATTTTCAATGCCAGTCAGTGGCTCTCTGGAGTTTTCCGTTGATATTGTGGCGCAAACACCTGGTACTGAAACTGATCGCTTGATAAAGGGCTGTTATGGCTTAGCTTATTCCTACCAAGATGTTAATGAACCTTGCGATAATCCCTATTCGGCAATAGCAAGACAAGGACAACAAGCCGGTGTGGTGCTAAACATGATCAACTTTGAAACAGGGCAGTTGTTTGATTGGTTTATCTCAGAAAACAAAGCCTTTGCCTTGATAGAGCGCCTTCCCTCCAATGTGACTGGTTTAGGAGAGACTGGTGTGAATTTGGCTTATACACAAATTATAAAAGAAGTGGATATTAAAGCGGGTAAAAAACACAACGTTGCCATTCGATACACCCGAGGCGAACAGTTATCTTATGTTGAATATTTTCTGGACGGAAAACTGTTCACCCGCGTTGATAATGTTGGTATTCCATTGGATAAGCAAAATGTGGCCTATTCAGGTTATGCACCCTCGCTTGGTGACGGTGAAGACTTAAAAGACCGTCTCAATTCTTTTGTGATAGGTCATGGTTTGTTTAGTTTACTTGATGCCTTTCCTTATCAACATCCTGATGCACTTGAACTGAGTGTTTCAATTCCTGAGTCAGAAAGGTTGTTTGGCCAAGGAGCGATAGGCACTTGGAGCAACTTCAAAGTTACTCAAAAGATAAAATGAACTAATACTTTTTCTGGGTCTATGAAGTAGGCAACAAAGACGCACTAAAATTGATCTGACTAAGTGACCTCCCGCATCAGTATTTTCGCGGGAGGCACTGAAAATCAAGTGAGATAGTTCGCATTCGAACAGAATACAAGATGGAATAAAATTGATTAGAAAAAACTGGAAAAACCATAGACGAATGTAAGGCGGTATTAGCAATTAAAAATTTTGCTAAACATGGCGAAATAATGACTTATCTAAAAGGGGAGTGTGGCATAACACACGGCTACGCTAACCTAATTGCCTTAAAATTTCGAGAAGCCGATGCGGGCAGTCACGATGCGGATGACTTACTGGCTAAACAATACCAAGGAAAAGAGACACTAGTGCCTATTTATCAGGCCTTACAGCAATTTATCTGTCAACTTGCTGAGGATGTTCATATGTCGCCCAAAAAAAACGCTGTTTCCTTTCGCCGCAAACGACAATTTGCCCTTGTCCAGCCAAGCACTAAAACGCGTATAGATTTAGGTTTGAAGTTTAACAATAAAGGCTACTCAGGACGCTTAGAAACCTCAGGCATCTTTGGCACTATGTGCAGCCACAGAATACAAGTAACTGATATAAGTCAAGTTGATACTGAGTTGTTTAATTTAATCAAAGAGGCTTATCTAGAGGCGGGTTAATCTCTACTTCTGGGAAAGCAACACGCTTGCTTATTACTTCTATCCTTGGTTTTAACTCTTTTGTCGCTACAATGGGGACAACGTTAAAATGGGGATTAGAATGAGATTAGTTTCGTGGAATGTAAACGGTATTCGAGCGGCAATGAATAAAGACTTTGCTGTTTCTTTTTCCAAGATGGACTGTGATGTATTGTGTTTACAAGAAACCAAGGCACAAGATGAACAGGTGCAGATAGCGTTAGCGAGCATAGAGGGCTACCAAATATTTACCAATTCGGCGGTAAAAAAGGGCTACTCTGGCACCAGTATCATCAGTCGGGTAGCCCCATTAAACATCAGTATGGACATGGGTATCGAGGAACACGACCAAGAAGGTCGAGTTTTGTGTGCTGAATTTGCAAACTTTTATTTGGTCACAGTGTATACGCCTAATTCAGGCAGCGAGCTAAAACGCTTAGCCTATCGTCAGCAGTGGGATGCTGATTTTCTGGCCTATTTACAAAAATTAGAACTGCTTAAACCTGTGGTGGTGTGTGGCGATCTTAATGTGGCCCATAAGGCAATTGATTTGGCCCGTCCCAAACCTAATTACAATAAAAGTGCGGGTTTTACCCAAAAAGAGATAGATGGCATGGATAATCTTGTTAAAGCCGGCTTTGTGGATAGTTTTCGTCATTTATATCCTGAGCAACAAAAATACAGCTGGTGGAGTTACCGTGCCGGTGCCCGTGAAAAAAATGTGGGATGGCGGATAGATTATTTTTTAACCTCGCCGAAATTGGTGGATAAAATTCAACAAGCCGAAATCTATAATGATATCTTTGGATCTGATCACTGCCCCGTAACATTGGAGATAGGTGTTTAGCGGCTATCGAATAGCTCCTATCAATATGCAGCTGAGCATCTTAGCTAGTCTAGAGGGCAATCCTATAAAAAACACCGTGATAATTATTCAACGTGAGTCTTTAACTATGATAAAAATAACCTCATCTTTCCTCTTGGTTTGCTGCCTATTTTTCACTTTGGTGATGGCAAATGTGCCGCTTGAAAAGCAACTCGTTGCATCAATAAACCAACAGCTTGAGCAATCGCAACGTCTACTGATTGAGACGGTGAATATCAATAGCGGCACGCAAAATTTTGCCGGGGTAAAACAAGTCGGCATGATATTTAAACAGCAATACGATGCGCTAGGTTTTACCACACAATGGTTAGATGGCAGTGCATTTGCACGTTCTGGTCATTTGGTGGCGACCTATGAATCTAACAGTAGTCCTTCAGCGCCGAAAATAATGTTAATCGGCCATTTAGATACCGTTTTTGCTAAAGACGATAGTTTCCAAGTGGCTACCTTACTTGATAATAAGCGTATTGCGGGTCCAGGGATTACTGATATGAAAGGCGGCGATGTGATCATGTTGGCCGCTCTGCAGGCCCTGCACAAACAGGGTTTGTTGTCACAGATGAACATTAAAGTGGTGCTGACTGGTGATGAAGAATCCAGTGGCCGACCTTTGGCTCTGTCTAAGCAAGCCTTAATTGAGGCCGGCAAGTGGGCTGATATTGCCTTAGGATTTGAAGATGCTGATGGTGATATAAATACTGCCGTGACAGCGAGGCGAGGGTCGGTAGGCTGGACATTGAGTACCACCGGAAACGCAGCGCACTCGTCACAAATTTTCACTGAGGCGGTTGGTTATGGGGCTATTTTTGAAATGGCGCGCATTCTTAATGATTTTCGCGAGCAATTATCGGACACACCTCTATTGAGTTTTAATCCTGGCATCATTGCCGGTGGTACCCGCTTAACAGACACTGATGCATCGACCTTAGAAAGTTTTGGTAAACGTAATGTGGTTGCTCAAGTGGCGACGGTTAAAGGTGGTCTGCGTGCTGCGTCGGGCCAACAATTACTTGAAACGAAAGCGAAAATGCACAAAATTGTTGAGCAACATTTAGCTCAAACTGATGCCACATTAGTATTTGATGAAGGTTATCCGCCGATGCAACAAACCCCGGGCAATCTCGAGCTATTAAATATCTACAGTCAAGTTAGCCTCGACTTAGGCTATAACAAAGTCAGTCCAGTTAATCCGCGTAATGCTGGCGCCGCTGATATTTCCTTTGTGGCTGAGCATGTTGATATGGCGATTGATGGTTTAGGTTTGATGGGCACAGGAGGACACACCAAAGATGAAGTGGCTGACATGACCAGCTTTGCCCAGAATATTCAAAAAACCGCGGTACTGTTGTATCGTTTAAGCGTCCAACAATAAAGAAGAAGGATAAAAATGACAACAATGAAGTGGGGAATTATTGGACCAGGCGGAATCGCCTCAAAATTTGCCGATGCACTAATGCAATCAAAGCAAGGGCGACTATATGCCATCGCCAGTCGCTCTGTTGAGCGCGCAACTGAATTTGCCAAGCGCTATAATGTAGCGCTTACCTATAATCAATACAGTGATTTGATGAATGATAATGAGGTTGACATTATTTATATTGCCACGCCCCATAGTCATCATTATCAACTGGCTAAACAATGTCTTGAAGCAGGTAAACACATATTGCTTGAAAAACCATTGACCATTAATGCCGCCCAAACCAAAATATTGATAGAACTGGCGCAAGCCAAAGGTTTATTGTTTCAAGAAGCTTTGTGGAGCCGCTTTATGCCCTGTTTTGCTCAGGTAAAAAAGTGGCTTAAGCAGGGCGAAATTGGCACCTTACACTACATTCAGTCGGATATTGGCTTTGCCTTTGGCGACCAAGCTGAGCATCGATTAAATAACCCACTGTTAGCCGGTGGCGCTTTATTAGACTTGGGGGTGTATAGCATTAGTCTGAGTTTATTTTTGTTAGATCAAGTGCCAGACAAAATTCAAGCGATGAGCCACTTAAGTGCCTCGGGCATCGATGAACAAACCCAAGTTAATATGCATTTCCCCAAGGGCCAACTGTCGCAATTTAGCTGTTCAATTAAGGCCAAATGCACTAATAGCATGACCTTAGTCGGAGAGTTAGGCCGTATTCATTTACCTGAGCATTTCTGGGTAGGCGAAGAGGCCCAACTTTGGCTTGATGGTAAGTTGCATGAAACCGCTGCATTCCCCCATGCCGTCAATGGTTTTGAATATCAAATAGAAGAGTCAATGCGCTGTGCATTAGCAGGTCAAGTGTGTAGTGAATTTATGCCGCATCAAGCCAGTTTAGCCGTTATGCAAATAATGGATGAAGTGCGTAAGCAGATTGGCCTCACATACGCTGATGAAATTGAAAAAATATAGTGGGTCTTTGCAGTTAATATCTTGCGAGCTTAGATTTTAGTACAAATGACTGATAGATACGTTTAACTGGCCTGACTTTTGAATACCTCTGTTTTAATTCTAATGATTTGAACCACAATAATGAATAGCGCCCTGAATGAGGGCGTTGTTACTTATTCTTCCTACATTTTGTTGTGTTGTGGTGCAAATCATCAATTACTTATTTGAGTAGAGGTAGCATGGAGCAGAACTTATGGCTGTTATTTTCTACTGTGTTGGTTTTTTTAATGCAGGCGGGATTTTTATGTTTAGAAACAGGCCGTACTCGCAGTAAAAATAGTATTAATGTGGCGGCAAAGAATATTGCTGACTTTCTGTTGTCAGCCGCGGTGTTTTGGTTAGTGGGCTTTGGCCTCATGTTTGGCCATAGCTTGAATGGTATTCTCGGCAGCAGCGATATGTTTTTTGGTGAAACGCAAAACGTTAACCAAATTTGCTTCTTTCTATTTCAACTGATGTTTTGTGGTACTGCGGCTACGTTAGCCTCTGGGGCTGTTGCCGAGAGAATGACCTTTAATGGCTACTTAGCTATTACCCTTATTTTAAGCTTACTGATATATCCGATAACGGGACACTGGGCTTGGTCGTCTGCGTATTTGGGGCAACAAGGTTGGCTCGAGCAATTAGGTTTTGTCGATTTTGCTGGGTCAACGGTGGTGCATTCTGTTGGAGGCTGGGTGGCACTGGCTGCGATCATTGTGATTGGTCCCAGACTCGGACGTTTTCATACTGGCATACGTTTGCCTCAGGGCAGTAATCTTCCCATGTCAGCCTTGGGGACTTTACTGATCTGGCTAGGCTGGTTTGGGTTTAATGGCGGCAGTACCTTACAACTAAATGAGCAAGTTCCTTTAATTCTGCTCAATACCACGCTTTCTGCTATTTTTGGTGGCATTTTTGGTGGCATTTTTGTTGGCTTTTTTTACTACCTCAAACACCGTTATTTTGACGTGGCCAAAATGCTCAACGGCATCATCGGTGGTTTGGTTGGGATCACTGCTTCTTGCCATGCAGTAAGCCCTATGGAAGCCGCTTTGATAGGGGCTATATCAGGGCTAGTGGTTTATTACGGCTCGGCTTTTATGGTGCGTTTAGGTCTAGATGATGCACTAGGCGTAGTGCCGGCTCACCTCTTTACGGGCATTTGGGGAACACTTGCCGTTGCGTTTTTCGGTGCCCCCGCCATTTTGGCTAATGGTTTAACGATATGGCAACAACTGGGTGCCCAATTGTTGGGTATCGTCAGTATAGGATTTTATAGTTTTTGGGTTGCTTACTTGTTAATGCGCCTGCTGAATCATGTCATGCCGCTGCGAGTTTCTGTTGAAGATGAAGAGCGCGGTTTAAATGTCAGTGAACATAATGCCAATACAGAACTCATTGACTTATTGAGCTCTATGCACCATCAAGAAAAAGAGGGTAATTTTACCACACCTGTGCCAGAAGAGCCTTTTACTGAGGTTGGCCAGATTGCCCGTCGTTACAACGAAGTAATCAATAGAGTTAAGTTGGAAATTAGTGAACGCGACACGGCAATTAATCAATATCAGTCGAGTGAAAAACGTAAAAGTGCCATTCTTGATTCATCTATGGATTGTATTGTTTCAATTGATCACAAAGGCAACATTATTGAGTTTAATCCTGCTGCTGAGCGCACTTTTGGTTGTTTAAAAAATCATGTTCAAGAGCGAAACTTTTTCACCATGTTTTTATTAGAAAAAGATCAACAACAAGCACTTGACAGTTTACAGCAAATGTTTACCTCATCGCAGGGTTTGCTGTTAAACCGACGCAATACAATGCAATTACAACGTTCGTCAGAAAACAGTTTTCCGGCTGAAATTACTATTACTACAACGCCGCTGAATAATGGTTTGTTAACAGAGTACACTTTGCACATCCGAGATATTACTCGACAAACTAAATTGCAATCTCGCCTGAGATTTTTAGCATATCGAGATCCCTTAACCAGTCTTTACAATCGGACTTTTTTAATGGAGAAATTAAATGAGGCCCTCAAAAATGCGCAGCAGCAGGGTTTGTCCGTTGCCTTGTTGTTTTTAGACTTAGATAAATTTAAAAAAATTAACGATACCATGGGACACAAAGCGGGCGATGAATTGCTATGCGAAGTTGCCCGACGGCTCAACCTTGTGTGCCGTGAATCAGATATTATTGCAAGGTGGGGCGGAGACGAATTTGTTGTATTAATGAGTGGTTAAATTGATCAGGTTTTGGTTAACAACAAAGCCGCGAGTATTTTAAAAGTGCTACGTGAGAGTGTTAAAGTGCAAGATAATTACTTTAATATTCCAACCAGTATTGGGGTCACATTGGCGGTTGGCACTGAAATCAGTGCTGATAAAATGATTCAGCACGCTGATATTGCCATGTATCAAGCCAAACAAAAGGGCCGTGATAACTATCAATTGTTTGAGCCCGAAATGGCTTATGTAGCCAGTAAACAATATAGTTATGAGCGCGACATGCGCAAGAATTTAGCTTCAGACCAATTTTATTTAGTCTATCAACCAAAAATCAATCACCAAGAAAACAGCGTTGTTGGCTTTGAAGCGCTTATGCGCTGGCATCACCCCGATGAAGGAATGATTTCACCCAGCGAGTTTATCGCTATCGCCGATGAGTCAAATTTGATCATTCAACTAGGTGAAAAGGTGATCAATGATAGCCTGCGACAGTTGCAGTATTGGCGTAAGCAAGGTTTAGTTTTGGTGCCTATTGCGGTCAATTTATCCGGTAAACATTTGGTCTCCGATGTCTTAATTCCGTTTATTCGCCAACAGCTAGCACTTTTTGATATCTCAGGAGAGTATCTCGAAATTGAAATCACGGAAGGGGTTCTCGTGCATGATATCGACCGATGCATTCGAGTAATGGCAGAAATAAAATCGCTGAATATAAGGATTTCAGTGGATGATTTTGGTACCGGCTATTCCTCGTTGAGTTATTTAAAACGCCTTCCTTTGGATGTATTAAAAATAGATAAAACCTTTGTGCAAGAATGCGATGTAACCGAAGAAGATCGGCAAATTTGTGCCACTATCATTAATTTAGCTAAGAATCTTGATTTGGGTATAGTGGCAGAAGGTGTAGAAACATTGAGTCAGTTAGAGTTACTCAAAGCTATGGGCTGTGACATTTTCCAGGGCTATTTTTTTCACAAACCCTTATCCGTGGAAAATGCAGGGGCCTTATTGAGTTCTCGCCCACTCAGTGCTGCTTAGAGCCGTCAATATCAAATTTAGCTTATGTGCCTGTCAAAAATAGTAGAGCACTATTTATTAGCTCAAATTTTTTTCCAATTTTTGAAATCTGGCTAAGTCGCCAAAGCTGTTGTAATAACGAGCTTAATTTGCGATTGATATGAGGAATAGGTCGGTCAGAGCCATCACTTTAGCGCAACAAAATATAGGTTCTCTAATGATAATGCCCAGCTCTTAATAGTTACGGCGAGTTAGAAAAGACCTTGCTGGTTATTAGCAATAAATTAAAGCCTAACTAAACCAAAGTCGCTGTTTTGTTGTACTACTAGACATCAAACCATTCTGAATGGAAGGTGTGAGAGAAGCGCCAACAATGCGTTACAACATTTGGTTATGGTTCATGGCGCTTTACGACTATACAAAGCACTGAAAATGACTAGAATATGCGCTTCTTTTTTACGCTCCGTCTTTTTTGCCAAAAATGAGTTAGAGGATAGCCGATGCTGACACGTAACATGAATATTGCTGATTTTGATCCAGAATTGTATCAAGCGATTCAAAACGAAAACCAACGCCAAGAGCATCATATTGAGTTGATCGCTTCAGAAAACTACTGTAGCCCAAGAGTGCTGGAAGCCCAAGGTTCACAATTAACCAATAAATATGCTGAAGGTTATCCTCATAAACGTTATTACGGCGGTTGTGAGTATGTGGATATCGCTGAAGATTTAGCCATTGAGCGAGCCAAATTATTGTTTGGTGCAGAGTATGCTAATGTGCAACCGCATTCAGGCTCACAAGCAAACTCAGCCATATTTATGGCCTTGTTGAATGCCGGTGATACAGTATTGGGTATGAGCCTTGCTCATGGTGGCCACTTAACGCATGGTGCCTCTGTCAGCTTTTCGGGCAAAACTTATAACGCCGTACAATATGGTTTGCACCCTGAAACTGGTGAAATCGATATGGCCCAGGTTGAAGCCTTGGCTCTTGAGCACAAACCCAAGATGATCATTGCCGGCTTTTCAGCCTATTCAGGCATCATCAACTGGCAGGACTTCCGCGTAATTGCAGACAAAGTCGGTGCCTACTTGTTTGTGGATATGGCTCATGTTGCAGGCTTAGTTGCTGCAGGTCTGTATCCAAACCCATTACCCCATGCTCATGTCGTAGCAACCACAACGCATAAAACCCTTGCTGGCCCTCGTGGCGGCTTGATTTTATCTTCCTGCGGCGATGAAACTATCTACAAAAAACTTAATAGCTCAGTGTTCCCTGGTAACCAAGGTGGCCCACTGATGCATGTTATTGCAGCCAAGGCTGTGGCGTTTAAAGAAGCGCTTGAGCCAGAATTTAAAGTCTATCAACAGCAAGTGCTAAACAATGCCAAAGCGATGGTGGCAGTCATGCAAGAACGTGGTTACAAAATCGTTTCTGACGGAACAGACAACCACCTATTTTTATTAGACTTAATTAATAAAGATATCACTGGTAAAGACGCTGATGCAGCACTTGGTCGCGCTAACATTACGGTTAATAAAAACTCGGTTCCTAATGACCCACGTTCTCCCTTTGTCACTAGTGGTTTACGTATTGGTACTCCAGCGATTACTCGCCGTGGTTTTAAGGAAGAACAAGCCAAACAAGTGGCGAGTTGGATTTGTGATGTGCTAGATAACTTGGGTGATGACAGTGTCATTGAACGCGTTAAAGTAGAAGTTGTTAGCTTGTGTGAAACCTTCCCTGTTTACGGCTAAGTTTCGAATCTTACAACAATGTAATTGATTGATAATCTAAAAAAAGCCCCAAAGGGGCTTTTTTGTTATTTGGTGATATGCTGTTAATTAATAGAAGCTGACTTTCGCTTCAATACCAAAAATACGCGGTGAATTGACAATACCGGTTAAGTTATTGAAATCAATAGCCCCTTTTACATTGTGCTCATTGGTAATATTGCGACCAAACAGAGCAACACTGTAGTTTTCAGCATAATTTTCATAACCTATTCTCAAACCACCTTCTATATTGCCATCAGTGGTAAATTCGATAGAGTCATAGAGAAATAAACTGGTTTTACCTTGATAGGCCCAATCGGTATATATATAAAACTCGCCATCATCTCCCATGGGGGTTGAATATCGAGCCGTTACATTAAAGATAGTTTCAGGGGCTTGTGGAAACGGATTGCCATCTATAGACGCTTTATAACCATCTGGACGGGGATCAAGTACTGTACAGTTACCCGTTGACCCAAATGCCGGATTAGCGCCGCAAGGCATTACTGTTAAAGTGTCATCTTGAATTTCGGTGTGGTTATAACTATAGCCAGCTGTCAATAAAAGGTTATCGTTAACCACATACTGAGAGTCTATTTCAAAGCCATAACCGGTGCCCTTATCTGCATTAACCAGTGCGGTATTGTTTGCACCGCCACCAATGGCAGAAAACTGCACGTCATCGATAACGTAGTAAAACGTGGCAATATTTAAGCGGAGTGAATTATCTAATAAGTCAGATTTAAAACCCACTTCAAAGGAATTAATCGTTTCTGGGCTGGCAACTGAAGGCGCTCCTTCAAACGCCACATCACGACCTTGGATCGTTTGTGCTCTAAAACCATTTGCCGCTCGAGCAAATAAAGAGGTATCGCTGTCTAAACGATAGTTGGCACTTAGCTCCCAGCTAACTTGGCTATCATCTACATTGATATCAGCATAGTTTTGAATGCTAGCATCACCCGTCACCAAGGCAAAGCCATTAACATTTTGCTCGCCGACCTGCAGTGATTTCTCATCATAGGTATAACGCAAGCCACCAGTGACATTGAGTTTGTCGTTAACCGCATAAGACACTTGTGAGAATAAGGCCCACGTGGTGTTTTCGTGAAATACCGTTGTGGCGCCAAAGTAACCATCAATACTGGTAACGTTAAACGATGAGTCATAATAAAAGGCACCCGCTTGCCAACTAAGGGCATTGCTGGTATCGCTAGCAAAGCGTATTTCTTGGGTAAATTGTTCTAAATCATCCAAGTTATCTTGCGTAACCGCACCAAAGGCTATAAATCCAGGGTAAGTGAGTTCTTCAGTACCATCGCCATTGATATCTGCCGGAGCAAACAAAGAAACCCCGCCATCGATATCACCCAAGCTTGAGCCTTGTGCATTTTCAAATGCGCTAATGCTCGTCATGTCCATACCTTCAAAACCAAATTCTAGTTTTAACGACAGGCCATAGTTCTCATATTTTTGTGGATTATTATCTGGGCCGTTACCATCAATGTCAGCGTCATAATAAACCTTATCTCTTACATA
Source organism: Paraglaciecola sp. 25GB23A (assembly GCF_040012495.1). NCBI lineage: Bacteria > Pseudomonadati > Pseudomonadota > Gammaproteobacteria > Alteromonadales > Alteromonadaceae > Paraglaciecola > Paraglaciecola sp. 25GB23A. Next base: position 52,189 of record NZ_JBDYKM010000004.1, on the reverse strand, counting down.
GTTTTCATTTAGCTCATTACTACCTTTGGTGAACACGTTAGCCCGGAAGACTGACGCTGTGCCATCTAGCTCACGTCCGTGCACGTTAAGTAGAGCTGAAAAATCAGCTGAAGGAGAATACAGCAGCTGTGCTCGCCAAGCCTTTTCATCAAAACCGCCGAAAGCATTTTGCTCGCCAGTATAAGCATTGTTGATCCAGTCTTCTCGGTTCTGCGATAGCACAGAAATACGCCCCGAAAGGTTATCTGCTAAACCACCGCCAACGGCGGCTTCAACGTTTACGGTACCTAAATTACCCAACCCCAATTTTGCATAAGCATCAAAATCTTCTGTGGGTTTTACTGAGTCAAATTTAATAATGCCAGCCGTGGTATTACGTCCAAAAAGTGTACCTTGTGGCCCACGAATAACCTCAACTTGCTCCACATCAAAAAGGGGAAAACTTTTTAAAATAACGTTTTCTTTAACCACATCGTCCATCACGATCGAGACAGGCTGTGAAGCGGCTAAATCAAAATCGGTGTTACCTAAACCGCGGATATAAAAACGAGGGGCGACGCGACCATTTGAGGTTTCTGCATATAAACCGGGTACACGCACCGCTAAAGCAAGGATGTCTTCGCCACCTGAAAACATACTTTCAAATTTTTCACCACTTAATGTGGCAATTGAAATTGGCACTTCTTGAATGCTCTGGGTACGTTTTTGTGCAGTAACGGTGATTTGCTCGAGGGCATTGTCGTGAGATTTTTTAGTCTCTTCTTGGGCGAAACTGAATTGACTAAACATGGCTGCATTTACGCAAACCGCGACTAAGGCTTTATTAAAATTTTTCATTTAGTGTCCGCTAGTTAATGTGTGTTTTATGTAAGCTAAATGGGTCACAGTAGTAGTGATAAAATAACCGGCTGAGTTTAGGCTATTTAGTCAATGATGTATTGTTTGTTCAATATTTTTGATGAGCGTGAAATATGCTTACTGTCACATTTCATTTCCATAACAGCCAATCTCTTGATACTGGCACGACAATAGGGCTTGGGTATTATCCTCAATCATTACAAATAATGGGTAATAGCGTGAGGATTTCTATCACTTTGTCCATTTTTTTGCTAGTTTACTTATACTTTTAATCCTTCAGAGATTGCTATGTTTTGCCCCTTCTGTGCTGTGCAAGAAACCAAAGTTATCGACTCACGTTTGGTCGCCGATGGCACGCAAGTTCGACGTCGTCGTGAATGTACTATTTGCAAAGAACGTTTTACTACCTTTGAAATGGCTGAGCTAGTGATGCCACGCATCGTTAAACGAGGTGGCTCGCGCGAACCGTTTAATGAAGACAAATTGCGCGCTGGCTTGCAAAGAGCACTGGAAAAACGCCCAGTCAGTACAGAGCAAATCGAAGAATGTATTAGTCGCTTGAAATCAGCATTACGCGCGACGGGCGAACGCGAAGTTGATAGCCAATTTCTTGGGAATCTGATTATGGATGCCCTTAAAGAGCTAGATAAAGTGGCCTATGTGCGCTTTGCCTCGGTTTATCGCTCGTTTGAAGATATTCGTGAGTTTGGTGAAGAAATCGCGCGTTTAGGCGATTAGCTTTTTTGACTTGTCGATAAATAGCTCATTTTTGGATCCATGATGTTAAATCATTTTAATGCCTTTGATGCCCGGATGATGGCCTTAGCCATCCAATTAGCCAAGCGTGGTCAATACACGACTTCGCCTAATCCCAATGTGGGTTGTGTACTAGTTAATCCGCAAGGTGAAATCATAGGGCAAGGCTGGCATCAAAAAGCTGGAACGCCCCACGCAGAGATTCACGCCTTACAGCAAGCAGGAAGCAAAGCCAAAGGAGCAACGGCTTACGTAACACTTGAACCTTGCAGCCATTTTGGCCGTACACCCCCTTGTGCACTTGCCTTGATAGAGGCCGGTGTGACAAAAGTGGTGGCTGCCATGGTTGATCCTAACCCATTAGTGGCGGGGAGTGGCTTAGCCAAGTTGCAAGAGGCGGGCATTTTAACCGCTCATGGTTTAATGCAAACACAAGCTGAAGAGCTGAATCGTGGATTTATTAAACGCATGCAAAGTGGCCGCCCATGGGTGACAGTAAAGTTAGCTGCGAGCCTAGACGGTAAAACTGCACTAGCGAATGGCCAGAGTAAGTGGATCACCGGACCTTTAGCCAGACAAGATGTACAACGCCATAGAGCCCGCAGTTGTGCAATTTTGTCAGGTTCAGGTACGGTGTTAGCTGATAATCCCTCACTCAATGTGCGTTATGCAGAATTAGGGTTGCCGCAGTCGGTGTTAGCGGAGGATAATCTGCGTCAGCCCCTGAAAGTCATACTGGACGGGCGGAATCAACTCAAGGCTGATTTGATTTGTTTGCAAGCATCAAGCCCAACAATATTGATCAATAGTCGGCCCAATGCTGTGCCGTTTTTGAGTAGTGTGAGTCAATGGCAGGCTCCTTATGACGGTAATCAATTAAATCTTGCAGCTGTGTTTGATTATCTCGGCTCACAACTGATTAATAATGTTTGGGTCGAAGCGGGCGCCAAATTAGCTGGGGCTTTATTACAAAGTAAATTGATAGACGAGTTGATTTTATATCAAGCGCCCAAACTTATGGGGAATAGTGGGCAGGATTTATTTGCCATAGAACCTTTAACTAACATGCAGCAAGCATATTCATTAACGTGGACTGATATTCGTCAAATTGGACCCGACTTAAAATTGACGGCCAAGATAGCTTACGAATAACAAGTTCAATTAAATAGAAAGAGAAACTATGTTTACCGGTATTATTGAAGATGTAGGTGCAATCCAAAGTTTACAGCCCAGTGGTGAGGACATCCGACTTACTATAAAGCCGCATAAACTTGATTTGAGCGATGTAGCGCTTGGAGACAGTATTGCCAACAATGGTGTTTGTTTAACTGTTACCGCAATAAGTGGCTCCACCTTTAGTGCTGATGTGTCTCATGAAACGATAAAACGTACGGGTTTTGCCCATTATCAAGCAGGTAGTAAGGTTAATTTAGAAAAAGCCTTGCAAGCCAATGGTCGTTTAGGCGGGCACATTGTCAGTGGTCATGTAGATGGCGTTGGACAAGTGTTATCCATTGAAAATGTGGGTCGTTATGTAGAGATCTGGCTACAAGCGCCAGTCTCTCTTGCCAAGTATCTAGCTGAAAAGGGCTCTATCACAGTTGATGGGGTTAGTTTAACGGTTAATAAAGTAGACGGCTGTCATTTTCTGATCACCTTGATACCCCATAGTTTGCAACAAACCATTATTGGTTTATACAAAGTGGGTACCCAGGTAAACTTAGAAGTGGATGTGATTGCTCGTTATCTTGAGCGCTTGATGCTCGGTGATAAAGCGGCGGAACACACTGTTGACGGCCAGAAAAAAGATATCAGTATGGCTTTTTTAGCAGAAAACGGTTATTTGCGTTAAATTACGCAACAATTAAACAAAGTAATAATAAGAATTCTCCCTATGCCCTTAAATACCACTGCAGAAATTATTGAAGACATTCGCCAAGGTAAGATGGTTATCTTGATGGATGACGAAGACCGAGAAAACGAAGGCGACCTTATTATGGCAGCTGAACATGTGACGCCACAGGCCATTAATTTTATGGTCACTCATGCGCGCGGTTTAGTCTGTTTACCGATGACGGCTGAGCGCGCTAAACGCTTACATTTACCTTTGATGGTCGATAACAATGGCGCGCAGTTTTCGACTAATTTCACGGTGTCCATTGAAGCTGCCCATGGTGTCACTACCGGCATATCTGCTGCCGACCGTGCTATCACTATTTTAGCAGCGGTTGGTAAAGACGCAAAAGCCGCTGATATTGTGCAGCCAGGTCATATTTTCCCCCTAATTGCCAAAGAAGGCGGTGTGCTTAATCGTGCCGGTCATACAGAAGCGGGGGTTGACTTACCGCGCTTGGCTGGGTGCGAACCTGCTTCAGTTATTGTTGAAATTCTGAATGAAGATGGCAGTATGGCTAGGCGCCCAGAATTAGAAATATTTGCCCAAAAGCACCAAATCAAAATTGGCACGATTGCCGATTTAATTGAATACCGCAACCTCAATGAAACCACCATTGAACAAGTCACAAAATGCAAATTACCCACTGAATTTGGTGAGTTTGATCTAGTTACTTTCAAAGATGTTATCGATAACCAAATGCATTTTGCCTTGTGTAAAGGTGAGATCAGCGGCGACAAACCAACTTTGGTGCGCGTACATTTGCAAAATACACTAAGTGATTTGCTAAGCTCTACTCGCTCCATTGAACGCAGTATGAGCTTACCGCAAGCCCTGAAGCATATCGGTGAGGAAGGGGGCGTATTAGTGTTGTTAGGCAAAGAGCAAGACGTATTAACTCAGTTAAAACAATTCGAAGCGGAAGATAAAGGTGAGCTACCCACTGCTGCAGCTTGGCAGGGCACATCCAGAACCGTGGGCGTTGGGAGTCAGATCTTGGCGAGTTTAGGAGTTAAAAAAATGCGTTTATTGAGCAAACCTAAAAAATATCATGCCTTGTCCGGTTATGGCTTAGAAGTAGTAGAATATGTTGAGCATTAAGCTCCAAGAAACGGCAATAATAGTGATCGTTGGCACTTAAGTGGGCAAAAAAAGCGATTAAATCTTAATACGGTTGTGCTAAACTGCGCGCCGTTTTTTCAAGTAAGGCACAGTACATGAATATCATTGAAGGTAATATCCGCGCAACAGGCAAAAAATTTGCACTGGTTGTAGCTCGTTTTAATGGCTTTGTTGTAGAAAGTTTGGTTGATGGTGCTTTAGATGCATTAGAGCGTCATGGCGAGGTTAATGAGCAAGATATCACTTTAGTGCGTGTACCAGGCGCCTACGAGCTGCCGATTGCGGCACAGAGGCTTGCGCAAACTAAAAAGTATGATGCTATTATTGCCTTAGGTGCGGTTATCCGAGGTAGTACACCTCATTTTGATTTTGTGGCAGGTGAATGTAACAAAGGCTTGGCGCAAGTCTCGTTACAATACAATATTCCGGTCGCTTTTGGGGTAATTACGACAGACAGTATCGAGCAAGCGATCGAACGCTCTGGCACTAAAGCCGGTAACAAAGGTGCTGAAGCTGCAGTGACAGCCCTTGAAATGGTTAATGTTTTAGCCAATATTGAAGGGATTGAATAGGTGAAACCTAAAGCCCGCAGATTAGCCAGAGAGCTTGCTACGCAAGCCGTTTACTCTTGGCAGATGTCGAAAAATCCGGTTGAACAAATCGAATTAAGCATCGTCACCAGTAACGACATGAAAAAAGTCGATATGGAGTATTTTCTGGAACTGCTGCGCTCAGTAGTAAAAGATTGCGCTGAACTAGATAAAAAAATCAAGCCTTATTTAGGCCGCTTACCTGAAGAGCTTGATCCAGTCGAAAAAGCGATTTTACGTATCGCAACTTATGAATTAGTTGCACGCATTGATGTACCTTACAAAGTTGTTATCAATGAAGCCATTGAACTTGCCAAGATTTTTGGTGCCGAAGAAAGCCACAAGTTTATCAATGGTGTATTAGATAAAGCCATCAAAACCTTGCGCAAAGATGAGTTGGCCTAACATTAAATTCAAGGAAGCGGTTTATCGCTTCCTCGGTTTATCCCCTCACTAAAAAGTTGTAAAAGTGAAAGAATTCTCGATTATTGATTCGTTCTTTAAAGCGCAAAGTCACCAACGCAAAGATGTCATACTGGGTATTGGTGACGACGCTGCGTTGACGATTATTCCACAAGGGCAAGCATTAGTAACGACAACTGATACCTTGATTGCTGGTGTGCATTTTTTGGTTAATGCAAATCCTCATGCGATTGCACAAAAAGCCATTGCGGTTAATCTCAGTGACTTGGCTGCGATGGGTGCAGAACCAGCTTGGATAAGTTTGTCATTAAGCCTACCTATTGCCGACGAAGTTTGGCTAAGCGCGTTTTCGGCAGGCATTGCCGAAATGACCAAGTTTTATTCTATTCAGCTGATTGGTGGTGATACCGTTCAAGGCCCCTTGGCGGTAACGATTACAGCTCAGGGTTTTGTGCCGCCTGAACAAGCTTTACTGCGCAGTAAAGCTAAACCAGGAGACTTTGTTTATGTCACCGGATATTTAGGCGATGCAGGAGCTGGGCTTGATATACTGCTGGATAAATTGCAGATAAATGATGGTGATAATAAAGCGTATTTTTTGTCTCGACTACATTACCCTACACCTCGATTATTAGCGGGTACTAGTTTGCGCCGTTTGGCTAATGCCTGTATCGATTTATCCGACGGTTTGAACTCTGATATTCGTCATATACTTAAAGCCTCAAATTGCGGGGCGACAATTCATCTTGATAAATTACCACTATCCAAAGCGATGCGTGGCAGTGTTGAGGCAAATGTAGCGCGAAATTATGCGGTAAGTGCTGGCGACGATTACGAATTATTATTCACCGTGAGTGAAGAACAAAAAGGTAAGTTGGAACTGGCGATGGCGAGCACCAATGTGTGTGTCACTTGCATTGGACAGTTAAATGGCATAGCCAACAAACTTGAATTTCGACTGAATAATGCCGTGGTGGATGAACAACCTCGTGGCTATCAGCATTTTTAATTGTATTATGTTTTCATATTCTATAAGTCGGTTAATCAATGCGAGCTGAACTGCGTCAACGTGTATCACTTAAAAACCCTTTGCACTTTTTGGCCTTCGGCTTTGGTAGTGGTTTGGCGCCTAAAGCACCCGGTACCTTTGGCACATTGGCGGCCATTCCACTGGCTGTATTATTAAGTTTTTACTGCCCTCTGCCTATTTATATTGGGCTGTGCGTATTATTTAGCGTAGTTGGTGTTTGGATATGTGGTCATACCGCCAATGATATGCAAGTGCATGATGATTCATCTATCGTTTGGGATGAAGTGGCGGGTATGATGATAACTCTGGTGGCAGTGCCACTGAGTTGGCAAACCGTCCTTGCGGGTTTTATTTTGTTTAGACTCTTTGACATCATCAAACCTTGGCCCATCAGCTATCTCGATAAACACGTGCACGGCGGTTTTGGTATTATGGCTGATGATGTGTTAGCTGGAATATTCTCGCTGGCCTGTCTGCATCTTTTAATCGAATTTCAGTGGCTATAAGCCACATTATCTATTCGCTTAAATCTTTTTTTATTTTCATTGAACTTGCTATTTAAATTGCTATCAAATGTAAACATAAGGTTAATGCCTTAAGGTTTTAGCCCCTTATAATTGATTACAATAAGTGCCTATGTTTATGAATTTAACCCTTGATAGATTACCTGATGCAAAAGACTTTAAACCAGAGTCGACAGCTGAAATAGAACAATCCACAGCAATAAAGCCAGTTATTTTCATGGTGATGGATTTACTGGGTGTTGTTTTTATTTTTTGGGGTTTAGGTGAGCAGTTTGAACGTTTAGATTGGTTACCTGCATCGTTAAACATCAATCATATTGGTCTCATCATGATCTTGATAGGTTTCCTTTTAACCTTACCCTTTCTTGCTTGGGTGCTAAAAAGTGCCAGTAAATTACTCAACAGGATCTCAATTTAGTTTGCTACAACTTTTCACGTCAAGACCGGCCAATTAGCTTTGAGAGCATTTTGCCAGCATGAATAAGCCACTTATTTGCCCCCTCTGTCAGCAGCAAAACTTTTGTGCAAAATTGGCTGAACAGGACTGTTGGTGTTTTAGTCATGCCATCCCGGCAGCCTTAATTGCTCTAGTGCCAGCAGAGACGCAGAATACTCAATGTATTTGCGCTCAATGTGTTGAGTTTTTTAATAATGACCCTGTTAGTTTTACTCAAAAATATCAAATTAAAATCTAAGTAAGGCTGCATGCTTTACATCGCAGGTTTAACTAAACGATATCGTTTTAAGCATATTTAATCAGTTTGTAGCGTATTTGAGACCTCTTCAACATCTTCTATTTTGATATGCAAATGTGACAAATTAGTCAATTTGTCTTTCAGGCGTTGGGAGTAGGTGACAAAATTGGTTAAAGCACCAGCATCCGTGCGTTTGGGATCAATCATCAACAATAGTAGGGCCCGATTGGCGGAATCTATTTCTTGTTGTAATTCTTTTGCCTGAGAGTTAATGGTCTTGTTGTTGTTATTGTGCATCGCTAGGGCAATTTCATTAAAGTATTCTAGGGTTTGCATCGACAGTGCACGAGTCACTAATAACAAGTCACTCTTCAATTCGATGAACTGTTCTTTCATGACCCTTTTTGATTCGAATAAGTCGGTGATTGAATCGTGAATCTGAAATAAATAGTCGAACTGATTAATGATCTTAATCAAGGCCTTGGACTCTTTCTCATCTTTAATCAGGGAAACGGCTTTAGCAAAAAAATGCAAATACTCTTTTTTGACAAAATTAATGTATTGGATCCGCTTATCCGCGGCATCGTAAATACCTTGATAATTGGTCTCCACACTTAGTGTCACGGCGTTGTAGTTTTCTTGCAAAAAGCTAAATAGGCTATCTGAACCGGCTTCCAGTTTCTTTTTTACGGTAAAAAAGTCATCACCTTCTTCTAATTTAGGTAAATTTAGCCGTTCAAAATCCATTTTTCCTTCACCTAATAAATAGTCAATAAGACGGGTGAAAGGATTAATAAAAGCAGTAAAAATAAGGCTGGCAACCACATTGAATATTAAATGAATGTTAGCCAGCGCGATAGCGGGTGAGTCGTTATATTTTGATAGCTGGTCGCCAAACAGTAAAAGTACTGGCAAAAAGATAACCACCCCACCTACATTAAAGAAAAGATGACTTAAGGCGGCTTTTTTGGCCGCGATATCCATATTAAACACCGCAATAAATGCGGTAGCGGTAGTGCCTATATTGGCACCAAGAACAAGTGGTACAGCGTTTTCCAGGCCAATAAGCCCTTGTTGTGCAAAAATAATCGCTAAACCCGTGGTCACAGAGCTCGATTGCACTAAGGCGGTAAAAATACAGCCAAAAGCGATAGCATAAAAGGGGTGCTGTGGCTGAGTGAGTATACTAAGCAAAGCTTCATTTTGTTGCAAAGGCAACAAGGTACTTGATATGAGATTAAGGCTAAAAAAGACAAAACCAAAGTAGAATATGGCTTTACCAAAAATAGAAACTCGATTGTGTAAAAGGCTCAGAATAAAGCCAAAAATAATGAGGTATGGAGCAAAGTTGGTTAACTTAAAAGCAACTAATTGCGCGGTAATGGTGGTACCAATGTTACTTCCAAAAATAATACCAACACTGTTTTTAAAGGATAATACACCAGCGTTGACTAAACTAATGGCGATGACAGAAGTGGCAGAACTGGATTGGATCACCATAGTGACCAAGGCCCCAATAATAACGCCAACAATGGGCCATTTAGTCGCAGTGCTCAAGGATTTGCGAAAATGTTCACCAGCTAAGCCTTGTATTTCTTTTGAAAAATTATCTAGGCCAAATATAAACAGAATAACGGCTGTCATGCCAGTCATAACAATTTGCAACAACTCCACTACTAACCACTCCTATAAAATTAAAAACTGCAGGCGACATCGGCTGTTAAATCTGTCGATACCTGTTTGTTTGAGTCTCAAATAGTCTAGCCTACAGTGTTAAAAAACCGATGATGTAAATCAATTTTCTAATGAAAATATTGGCTGGTTGTCACTGCTGACTCTCTAGGTAGTTAGGCTAGAGTGTTCACTTAAATCACTTTGCTGCGCTACAACATAAAAACTTCACACACTAATGTCATGCTGCTCAGGTTGATAAATTACGCGTAAGATTGGGCTAGTCAAAATGAAATTAGATTCTATTAAAACCCGTTTACTCACCATTATATCTGTGTGTTTGTTAGGTATGTTGATATTGGTGGTAAATCAACTCTATAACACCAAACGATTGGTTAACTTAAATCAGCAAAGTAAAACACTATTAAGCTTAAGTAATGAGTTGCTGCAATTACGCCGTCACGAAAAAGATTTTTTATTAAGAATGGACCCAAGTTATATCACGCGTTTTGAAACTCGGGCTGACAACTTTAGTATTAAGATCCAACAAATTAAACCGTATTTTGATGAGTTTGCTCAGAGTCACAATTTATTCAATGAACTAAATGCCAGTTTTGTTATGTATCGACGTCAATTTTTAGATTTAGTGATCTTGCAAACTAAAATTGGATTAGATGAAAATCACGGCCTGCAGAACTATTTTAGACAAGCCACACACTTAATTGAAGTTGAATTAAAAGCGCAAAACCAGCTGAATATGCAGTTATTGCTGTTACAAATTCGACGCAATGAAAAAGATTTTTTGCTGCTTAAACGCCCGGAGTACGTCAGTCAAGAACAACAGTATTATTTGCAGTTACTGGCGGCGGTTGAGCAGTCCAGTCTAAGTAATAAAAACCAATTGCAAAGCTGGTTAGAGGATTATCAGCAAGGGTTTGTTTCCATGGTTGAGGCGTATCAAAAGATGGGCTTAGATCACAAGTCAGGCTTACAAGGGCGGTTTCGCGAGCAGGCCCATGAACTCGAGACGCAATTGCTCATGGTAACAAGTCAGTTTGAATTGCTGATCAGTAAAGCTGAATTTCAAGTTGAACGTAATAGCTTATTAATAATGCTGATTACATCTTTGGCTCTAATTACCTTATTAGTGCGAAGTTATGTGACGTTTCAGCGCGCATTCTTAAATTTTGTGATGTTTTTTTATCGCTGTAAACGCGAATATCAACACATGGACAGTAAAAAATTGGGCTTCTCTGAATTCAAACATTTAGCCACAATTGCCAATGAAATGATTGACGCCCGTCGTGATATCGAGCGTCAATTACAAGTGGCGAATGCCCATATTGCTGAACTTGAAAAAGATAGCGTAGCAGACTTAAAACACCAGACTTTGGCCTAAGCTTGGCACAACCGCCTTTATACCTTTGTCTTGCCATAACTTTTCTGCCAATGCTTCTAAAGCCTTGGGCTCGCCATGCACCAATACCACTTTGGGCGAGCTGTCAAATTGGCTTATCCACTCTATTAATTCATTCTGACCCGCATGGGCTGAAAAGCCACCGAGGGTTTCGATTTGCGCTTTGACCACATAATCGTCACCAAAGAGCTTTAAATGCTGCAGACCGTCGACCAATAAACGTCCAAGGGTGCCATTGGCTTGATAGCCACAAAAAATAATGGTGTTGCGGGAGTCCCAAATGCGTTGTTTAAAATGATGACGAATGCGACCACCAGTGCACATACCGCTACCGGCAATAATGAGAGCACCTTTTTTGATTTTATTGACCATCATGGATTCATCTGGAGTGACAGATAAAAACAAACGAGGAATAAAATCTCTTAAGATTGAATGTGCATGCGGGCTAGCTTGCTCTATTTCATTCCGATCAAGAGCATGAAACCATTTGTCATAAACTCGAGTGACTTCTATCGCCATTGGACTATCTAGAATAACTTGCCAGTTTTCTAATAACCCTTCTTGATGCAAGCAACCTAAATAAAACAAAATCTCTTGGGTTCTTCCTACCGCAAATGCGGGGATCATAATATTACCGCCGCGGGCCTCGGTCTCGCGTAAAATGGTTTTAAGTTGCGATACGGTATCGTCAATCGACTTATGATTACGATCACCGTATGTGCCTTCCATCAATACAATGTCCGCTTGAGTCATTACACTTGGATCTTTCATTAACACGGCACTTTTATTGCCCAAGTCACCTGAAAAAACTAAGGTTTTATGTTCACCTCGTTCGCTAAATTTCACTTCGACGATAGCCGAGCCGAGAATATGCCCAGCGTCATGAAAACAAATAGTCGCATTGTCAGCAATGTTAAACGGCTTTTTATAAGCATGGCCAATACACTGTTCTAAGACCTGTAAGACATCTTCTTCAGTGTACTCAGGTTCGATGAGAGGTTTTCCTTTGCGCACAAGGCGACGGTTTTCGCGTTCTAGGTCGCTCATGTAAATGCCGACTGAATCTCTTAACATTACCAGCAATAAGTCCGCCGTCTCTAGCGAGCAGTAAATGGGCCCAGTAAATCCATCATGCACTAGCTTGGGCAGCATGCCACTATGGTCAAGGTGAGCATGTGACAATACCACTGCGTCGATTGCTGCAGGATTAAAGGCAAAATCACCATCTCCAATGCGTTCAATTGAATTGCCGCCTTGATGCATGCCACAATCAAGTAATACTTTACCGAAAGTCGCTGACTCTAATAAATGACAAGAACCCGTAACTTCTTGCGCCGCTCCCCAAAAATAAACAATAGCCATGTGAAGACCCTTATAGATTACTTCTTGTTATAAAAATATAAGCATAATGTAGCTGGCTTTGGGCTGATGACCTTGTTTTGGATCAAGTATTTGACTTGTTTCGCTTAAAGTTTTGTTTTTTAGGGGGTTTAATTAATGAAATAATCGCGACTTTGTTTGATTGTTATTTGTTTATTTTCAAGCCAACAGACACAAGAACGCTGAGCAGTGTCGGGTTCTTGGTCTGCACTTAATTGAGTGCTCTAAGCGTGAATCCTAGCGTGATCGGGTTTTGCTATCATTTGCTAACAATTGGTAAAACTGGCTGCTGACCCCGTTGGTCCATCCAAAGCCAAATTGCACAGTGTATTCACCTCCGGTAGCGGTGGCGTTGATATCACAAACGTTATATTTTTCGAGAAGAGTTTGATGATTGTTAAAGTAATGCTCTACACAAGTTAGCCAATTTTGCATGATACGTTTTGCAAGGTCATGATAGCCATAGTCCCTTAAACCTTTAACCGCAAACCATTGTAATGGTGCCCAACCGTTTGGCGCATCCCATTGTTGTTCAGTATCAGCTATGGTTGTAATGATACCTCCTGGTTTGAGTAGTTGTTGTTCAACTACTTTTGCTATGTTACCTGCTTGCTGTGGTGAACTTAATCCAACAAATAGCGGCACAAGGGTTGCGGCTGAAACGGCAGCTGTAGGCATACCTTTTACGACATTGTAATCACGATACAAACCTTGATCCGCATCCCACATAAAATGGTCAATGGCTGCTTGCCGCTCTAGTGCACAACTTGCGTAATAATCAGATTTTTTTGGATTTATTAAGGTAAAGCCAAGGGCCAACTGTTTTTCTAATAAATACATCAGGCTATTTAAATCGATGGGCACGATTTGCGTGGTACAAATGCTGGTTAAGCTAGTGGGGTCGGCTAACCACCTAGAACTAAAATCCCATCCTGATTCACACGCCGCACGTAGGTCTCGATAAAACTGTGCTCTATTTGCAGCAGGTAGTGATTCTGCGGCTTTAATATCTTCGCTATAGGACTCTGGGCGCGGGGAGTCATCATCGTCATAATAACGGTTGAGAATTGCCCCATTGGGCATACGCACTATCCGCCTATGAGTAGGAGTACTCGCACTTAATTGTTCCTTACCTTGCATCCAGAATTCATATTCCAGTTCCATGCCGTCTAAACAACGCTCACGCAAGTTATGATCATCACTTTGTGCTAAGACTAATTCGGCCATTAAGCCTAAAATTGGGGGCTGACTGCGGGTGTGGTAATAAGCGCGGTTACCGTTAGGAATTAGGCCTACTGTGGCTTGCACATCTAAGAAGTTCTCTAACATATTCTGAACTAGTTTGTGATGGGGGGTATTCATTAAGCCCAGTGCCGTAAAATAACTATCCCAATAGTAAATCTCACGAAATCTACCTCCTGGGACTATGTAGGGCCGTTTTAATGGAATTAAACTGCATACTCCTGGTACATCGGGTTGTTTGGTTAATACCCGCCACATTTGGTTGATATAAGCAGGTACCGAGCTTTGCACGGACTCTGCTCGCAGTACAACGGGGTCTGGTAAGATAAAATAGGTGGCAATAAATTTTGCTAATCTAAAGTCAGTGTCAGTTTTACATTGTTCATAACGCTCAATAATGACATTCCAGTCAGCCTTAGGCGTTGCGTCAGCAAAGGTTTTACTGTCTTTGAATAGACCCGCCAACTGCACATCATGGAACAACTGACTGTTATAAAAAGGTAAAGAAGCATGCCAATCATTATTTGTCTTGGTCATTATAGATAATCCTTAATGAGTTACTGAGCTGGCAGTCGCGGCAGTTTCTAGAGACTTTGAAGTACGCCGGAAGAAAAACAGCGTGATTAAGATAAGACCTATAGGAATTAGTGATAAAAAGAAGGCTTGTTGGCCGCCCATTTTATCAAATACCAAGCCAGTAATAATCGAACCTGTTGTGCCACCTAAGGCTGAAAAAACCACAATTAGACCCGTCATAGGGGCATGTTGGTAACGCGGTAATGCGCTGAGCATAACTGAATTTAAGACGGGATAAATCGGCGCCATCAACAGACCAATTAAGGGGAATAACATCGCGGCAAATGGCACGTGCAAAACCGACGTTACTGAATTTTCAGGTACTTTTTCAGCCAAAGGTAAACTTACTACGATCAATACAGCCATCAGCAGCAAGCACACATTGAGAAAAGGATACCAATTAACTCGGCGTAAAACGGCGCCGGCTAACAGTCTGCCAACGGCCAGAGAAACAGCAAAAACACTGGTGATCTGAATGCTGACGTGCACAGGAAGGCCGAGCACTTCTTGATTGAATGTGGGCAACCACGTGCCGATCCCTTGTTCAATCAGCACATACAAGAATACCGATAGAACAAAAATTAATACTAGAGGCTGATAAACAAGTTTTAACATAGATAAAAACTCGCTTAACAAGTTAGCTTGTCTGTGAGTTGCCGGCTCGCGCTCAATAGGCGCCAAAAATACCAGCAACAGAGCAACGGCAATTAACAGAGCTAACAAATAGTAAACTGTCAGCCATTGTGGGTTACTGGCGTCATTTTTATCGATAAAAGCGCTGAAAATCCAATAACCAGACAATACACCCAACATAAAAATACCTTCTATGGTATTCATTAAAGAAGAGTGGCCCCGTGTGGTGTTAGTGAGTTGGCCGATAATGGCATACACCGATACTTTGACTAAGGCAAACGCTGTA
The DNA here is from genome assembly GCF_040012495.1 of Paraglaciecola sp. 25GB23A. Classification (NCBI taxonomy): domain Bacteria; kingdom Pseudomonadati; phylum Pseudomonadota; class Gammaproteobacteria; order Alteromonadales; family Alteromonadaceae; genus Paraglaciecola; species Paraglaciecola sp. 25GB23A. The sequence continues at coordinate 37,092 of NZ_JBDYKM010000004.1, read as the reverse complement.
CCAATGCCAGCGAACAACAGTTTTATCATCCAAAAACTGCCAATACTAGGTACTAGAGTACATAGCACACCAACTAGAACTAAGGCGCCCATCATGGCTGCTTTATAGCCGATTCGGGGAATAAAGGAGGCCACTAAAAATGATACCGCTGCGATGGACAGGTCTTTAAAGCCTTCAAGGACACTGGCTTGGGGCTTACTGATATCAAAACTGTTGATGGATTGCAGAATAACCGTGCCCACACTATTGAGCAGGATGGCAAAGATAAAATAACTGGCAGCTATCGCAACAATGGTCAAAGATCGAGGCATAGGTTAATACTCGGTTACAAAACTTGAGCAAAGTCTAACCTGTAAAAAAGCAAGTTGCAATCGATTGCAAGTTAAGTGCTTGTTCGACTTGAACGACGCTCGATAAGCTCGATATCTAGCACAACGGAATGTGTTGCTTGGTGGTTAAACTGGGCAATAAGTTGTTCCACCATTTTTTCAGCGGCCAGTGCGGTATTTTGGCGAATAGTGGTTAAGGAAGGATGCATAAGTTCAGCTAAGGCAATATCGTCATAACCGACAATACTGACATCGGCCGGAATGCCCACATAACGCTCTTTTAGCGCCTTCAGTGCCCCTAAGGCCACCATATCACTGATCGCCACGATCCCATCAAAGGCTAAGCCATGGTCACGAATGAATTGATTTATACATGTGTAGGCGGCTTTACTGGTGATATCGATTGGCATTGTCAACGCTGGGTCAATATTCATGTTGGCATCTTGGTGTGCTTGTTTATAGCCTGCGTGACGTTCGCTCATTTCGGCATGACCAGGGTCGCCTAGAAATAAAATTCGCTGGCAACCCCCAGCTATTAGGTGTGTCGTGGCTTTATAACCACCCAAACGATTATTGCCACCCACTATGGGGTAGTGAGTATCACTTGTTGGATCGCCCCAAACCACCAAGGGCACCCCCGTGCTGGCTGCGGCAGTAATTTTCTCAGTACTCTTGCCTTGTCCAACGATGATTAAGCCATCAGCCCGTTTACTTGTAATAAAGTAGTTTGCCCAGTTGTCGGTGGCCATAAACGAATTAGACAAGAGTAATTCGTAGCCTTTGGCATTTAAAGCCTTGTTTAAATCACCCACTACTTTGAGCAGAAATGGGTCGGCAACACTCTGTTCTGTGTTATCGATGAGATTCAGAATAACCGCAATAACATTGGTTTTTTGGGTGCGCAAGCGGCTAGCAGCGGCATTAACACTGTAATCATACTCTTTAGCTAAGGCCTGCACTTTGTCACGAGTTGTTTGTTTTATTAGCGGATTATCGTTGAGTGCGCGAGAAGCTGTTGAGGTCGACACACCTGCCAATGCGGCAAATTGGGCTAAAGTGAGTTTTTGATTTTTTTTCAAAGTGTACACAAATCTAAAGAATTTGATTAAATATAACTACTTAAACACCTAATGCCTACCAGCAAATAAGAATTTATCTAAATCCTTGACTCTACCAAAGCTGTTTACAAACCCCGATAAACAATTTAACAAAACTGCTTATTATTTCTTGCAATCGATTGCAAACCGATCTATTTTGATTTCCGAAAAATGGAAGTGAACAATTAATTAACGGTTTTCTGTGAATTGATTAACAACTTCAAGCTATAAAATTACACAGGAGCACACTATGAATACTTTATTTTCTAAGAGTCTGTTGGCTTGCGCTATATCGGTAGCCTTTAGTACTCAGTTGGTTGTAGCGCAAGAGGCTACAAAGAAACAAGCAACTAGCGATAATACTGAGGTGATTATTGTCAGTGGTACACCAGGTGGTCTGGGGATGCGTAAAATCGACGCTAGTTTCGCTGTTACTAACCTTGATGCCAGTGACATAGAAAAGCTAGCGCCTAAATCTACTGCTGATTTATTCAAAGCCATTCCTGGTGTTTGGGTTGAAAGTTCAGGTGGTGAGTCCGGCGCTAATGTGTTTGTACGTGGTTTCCCCGGTGGTGGCGACGCGCCATTTCTGACTATTGCGATGCAAGGTTCACCCATATATCCAGCGCCGACCTTGTCGTTTTTAGAAAATTCTCAAATATTTCGTGTTGATGAAACCATTGAAATGGTTGAAGGCTTGCGTGGTGGCCCTAACCCAGTCGTGAGTAATGGTCAGCCAGGTTTGACCACCAACTTCAGATTGAAGCGTGGTGGCGAGTCAACCGAAGCGAAGGCCAAATACACCACTTCTGATTATGGTTTAAATCGGGTCGATTTGGTAATGAGTGGCGAGTTAGCTGATGATCTGTATTATATGGTTGGGGGCTATGTAAAGAGCTCGCCGGGTATACGTGATGCAGGCTTTAATTCAGAACAAGGCAATCAACTCACCCTTAATTTAACCAAGATTTTTGATCAAGGTGAAGTCAATCTTTACACCCGCCAAACCGATGACCACGGCACTTGGTATTTACCTACACCATTGAATGTGGCCGGTATTGATGCAGGTTATACACAAATAGGCACAAAAAACCGCCAAGCTACAATTTATTATGGACCCGATGACACCGCGCAAAGCTTCGATTTCGGTGATGGTCGTGGTTGGGACGGGCAAGTCAGTGGTGGTAGTTTGAAGTTAAATTTACCCAATGACTGGCATTTAGTCGACCGTTTTAATATCACCAAAGGTCAAGCTAATACCTTTGGTTTAGTGCCAAATGGCGCGGCGACGACAGTGGCAACTGTCGCAGATAATGCTAGCTCCGCAACCGGTCAGGTCACCGGCGATGTGTATAGTGGCAGCACGCCAATACAACAAATTGGTCGTTGGGTGGTCTTAAAAGATATTGAATCGTTTACTAATGACTTGGCAGTGTCTAAACAATGGGGCGATATCGATACCGCTTTTGGCATTTATAGCGCAACAACTAAAGCCAAAGATTGGTGGAGCATTGGTAACCATGCTTATTATGTGTTGAATCCGGGCGGCGAGCTACTGGACGGTATTGCCTGCAATGATAGTGCTGCCGGTTGTGGCTGGAGTTATGACATTAATTCTGTTGGTGATGCGTCAACACGAGCCTTCTATGCAACGAGCTCTTGGTATGCAACCGACGACATTACTGTTGATTTGGGCTTACGTCATGAAAATCACAAAGTCAGTTACAGTGTTGATGAAGGCCTTGATGGACAAATTGATAAAGCATTAGATTATGATGAAAACAAAGTATCGTGGACCGGTGGTGTGAACTATGCACTCGACAATAATAGTGGTGTTTTTGTGCGCTTAAACCGTGGCTACAAGATGCCTTACTTTGACGATTTTCGTGACAACTGGGGCGCTTACACGGGCGGTAATAACCTGATTAAAGAAGTCACACAGTCAGAATTTGGTTATAAATTTATGAGTGATGAATTTCAGATATTTGCCACCGGATTCGCCAATAGAGTTAAAGGTGATACATTTGTACGTCGTCCCGGTGATCCGGCTGAGATACTAACTAATGAGGCCTATGGTATTGAATTAGACAGTAACTATGATCATGAGTCGGGTTTGTCGGTTAATTTAAATGCGACTGTGCAAAAGACAGAAATCACAGCCAGTGCGACCAACCAAGGGAATGAAGCTCAGCGTCAACCAGGCTGGCAATTGCGTGTTACGCCAAGCTACGAGTTTGAAGTGGGCAATGATATGTATGCCTCGGTTTACGCGACCTTATCAGCAGTGGATGATCGCTTTGGTGACAATGAAAATACTGTTGTACTAGAAGGTTATGAAAAACTGGATGTGGGCATGACCTTTGAACCCATTGAATCTTTGCGTTTGCAATTATCGGTCGACAACCTAACGGATACCATGGGGATTACTGAAGGTGATCCGCGTAATCCTGATGCACCCAATGGCCGTTATATTATGCCGCGCAGCATTAAATTCAGTGTGTCATATATGCTGTTTTAGGCCTGCATTAGCTTAGAAATAGGCTAAAACAGCTTATCAAGAGCAAAACCACAAGGGCAATAAGCATAAGCTTATTGCCCTTTTTTAGTTCATTGAGCAGCAATTTTTGTTGAACGTTAAAAGGCTTCTCAATAAAAACAAAGTCATGGCATATATGATGAGTATCACCGCTAAAACAGCTTCATATCGACAAGCGACCACATAATGACGACATCTGATTTACGAGCAATAAAATAGCGCGAAAATAGCCCACCCAATGTTCTACTCTCTATGAAAAAGGCAATCACATTAGTCTGGCAATAATGTCTAGGCTCAACTGCAAGGATTGATGGTTGTGACTAGCAATTATCATGTCGATGTGGAACAGCAGTAAGCCACCAAAAAATCGACTGTCAAAGGTGTTTTTTAGCCGATTTTTGCCAAACCATTCTTCGCCGGTAAATTTTTCCAAACCGATGGCGAGATAAAAAATCGAACCACAACTTAGCCATACCGAATAGACTTTCATCAGTTCGAAAATAAAGGGCGCCATGATGTTGATTATCGACCAAACTAGCATGCCTGCTAGTGGCATGGCTAAAAAACGTCGCTGTTTCAATAAAGTACGTTGTGTTTCTAAGTTGTTCTACATTTCCCCCGATAGTTATGTTAGTCAGGAGACAGTGTGCTGATACCCCACAGAAAACAAGGCAAAAAAAGTCAGCATTTCAACGTGACTTTTGTCATCAAAGAGTCAAATTTTATCTAGGGTCTGGTCTGTAACAGATGCTATTAGCGGCGAAAAATTAAATGAATATCAATATTATTTTTCTAAGGTAAATTTAGTGCTCGATTTAGTTTGCAAATCATAGATAAATGATTAAATTAAGATAGGTATTTAACTCAAGGCTCTTGGCTATTTACCTAGACATAATAGTCAGAAAGGTAGCACGATTTTAGATCTTGCTCTGGTTTGGCCTTTGGGTCTCTATTGGTCATTTTACCGGTGACTTGACTCATACTTAGCAAGTTATTGTTGAAGTCGTAATTGGAATTATTAGCGTTTTTTTACGCAGGTAAAAAGTTTAGAAGTATTTATAAAAATTTATGCCATTACGAACGGTGGATTTTGCCTAGACTATTAGCAGCCTTGAGTCTTGCCGCTACGCCGATTCTTTTGCCTTCGTTCAATATCGTGTTCGTAACGCTAGTTGACTAAAATTTATTAGTATCGTCGTGCCGATAAATAAGGCCTCACACATTAGGAAGAAGTATGAGTGATATTTACAAAACGCCAGAATCCCAATTAGACGTGTCGGATGACAAAGTGGTGGTACAGCGACCCAAGTCAGTTGTTATTATTTCGGTGGTTTTCTTTTTTCTGGCAGTATTAGACTTTGGATTTAGTATTAATTCGGGTTTTATTCATCAGACACAACAATTTGATGCCGCAGGTAACATTACCGGTAGCAGCTTTAAAGTAGAGTTGTTGTGGTTAGCAATGTATGGGATTGGTGCAGGCTTAATGCGAGGGGGGAAATTTGCCAGAGTTATAGCCTGTTTTGTTGGTGTAATACTCCTAATCATTCCGGGTGTATTTCTTATTTATTTTCTATTTTTCACCGATACAAAAAACTTTTTTGAGCAAAAAAATTGTGGAAAATGTGGTAACACCTCTTATTTAAACAAAGGTTTTCCATTCAAAGGCATCAGTTGTAAGCGCTGTAAAAATAAAATTGAATTACAAAATAGCTAACACATAGCGCGTAGCTATGAGCAATGAATAACATAAAATGACAGTTTTACCTCTAAACGGCCTAATGATATTAATAATAGCCAATGGCAGATACATGCTCAATAGAGTCAGGAGGTTTTTTAGGTATCGGCAAGCATTACATTCTCGCAAATTTGAATTAACTCAATATCTAGGGTAGGCAAAAACGTGACTTTGAATATTTTCTCTTTCAACCGCACTATTTTTTTGCTCAATCTCCAACACGCTCTGACTTTTAAGCGCATTGTTTGATTAGCGCATAAGGCCTAGCTGCTACTGCAACTTGTGGCATTAAATTGCCTCTGCTGGCAACTATCGATCTATTGCAGTTTGATTTATTTATTATCGTCGCTTAGACCTAGGGTTTGTTTAACTTCGGCAAAAAAGTTTTCAGCTTCACCACGAGATCCTAAAGATAAGTGCTTGCTCGACAAACTAAAACTATCAATGCTGAACAGATATTCACGAGCTTGAGTAAGGTAAGTAACGACATCGGGTTCACTGATATCAGCCTTTTGTAATTGTTTGGCATATTGTTGACTGGCGCCCAGTTCAACCAACTCAGAGAGTTTATTCATAGTGTCTAATTGCTTTTGTAACTTATCATTGCGCTCTAAATAGCTTTGCAATTGGTTTAGTGGCTTGTCTTGTGAGGTCTGCTGCACTTGCCATTGGCCATTTATTTGTTTTATTTCTATTTCCTTAGATATGCCTAGGTCACGCACGACCTGTTGTAAATCTTTACCCACCGAGAGCAGATTAAAATTCAACATATTATCCAGAGTCTGCAAGTTTAAGCTGCTTTCACCACTTTGTAATTGAGTCAATGTGGTATCGATATCACCACTGATAATGTCTTGTTGCAGGTTGCGTATGTCTGAAGCGACATCAAATTTTTGCCGAACAGCAGCATCCTGTAAGGCTGAATCGGCCTTGTTAGAATTTGTTATGTAGTCGAATAATGTGAGGTTTGAATTGGCAATCTGCATCTGACTTCTGTGATTATTTAAGCTGTACTCGAGTTAATGAGCAAAACACAGGCCAAGCTGTCAGCAATAAAATGTTAAGATTCACCAGCATTGGCTTTCAGACAAACTTGTCGCATTCGATCTAAAATTAGGTTTGAGGCTTACAAGGTCAACAGAATTAACGCAGCTCACAGGCAGCAAAAAAATGACGCATGTTATTAATCCGAAAAAATTATTAAATAGCAAATGGACTGCATTGAAACCGCAGAACAAAGAAAAACACTTTCTCGTCAGCGAGATTGAATTTGATGAAGAAGGCTCTGTTCTAAGCTGCACTATTGAAGCGGTAATGAGCAAACGTTCCGAGCAAATTCAGTGGCAAGTATTGAAAGATCCCACGCATTGGTTACAAGGTTGGAAGTAAAGGCAGTTGGCAATTGTAAATAACTCTTTTCTCGCGGCTATTTAAAGTGAGATTTGATTCATCCATACTTTGGCGAGAGACTAATAAATATTACATTGTCCTGATTGTTCATTGGTAGGCAAAGTATGGTAAACAAGCGACTAAACTAAAGTGGTGGGTAAGACGTATTCGAAAGCCACAATAGATTAATTCAAATTAGGACAAAATTATTGTCCGTAATCTCGAGCTATAGAAATATTTATGCAACTTATTTTTTTTGACCTAGATGGCACGTTATTAAACGAGGCATCTGAAATATCCATTTTTACTAAAGAAACCCTAATGCTGCTAAGGGAAAAAGATATAGCGTATACCGTGGCAACTGGGCGAACAATGCTGTCGGCTCAGCGCATTGTAGATGGTCACGATTTCGACTTGCCGCATATTTATAATAATGGGGTGACAATCTGGGATCCCAAAATTAAACAACTTACTTTTGAAAACCTGCTAAGTAATGCTGAAATTTCAACCGTGCTCGATTGTGCGTTTGCTCAAGGCATTACGCCTTTTGTTAATGTTATCGGCAAGCACCATAATCAAAACCATCAGCATTTTATTTTTCATAGTGAAACTCGTCATGATGCAGAAAAAGAACTGGTTGAAAAGTACTTTTCTCGCACCGACGCGAAACTGCTGCCCTTAGATGCTTTACCTCTTGATAGTCAAGTGACCAATATTAGTATGATTGGTCAGGCCGATACCATTAATAAAATGTGGTTAGAACTCAATACCTACGCCAATTTAATTGCTTACTCGGGACCCGCTGTCGAAGGTAAAAATTTAAGGTGGATGGATGTGCATCATTGTCTGGCTAACAAAGGCGCTGCAGTCACCAATTTAAAAAGACAATTGGGCGCCAGCAAGGTGATTTGTTTTGGTGATGGTGATAATGATTTAAGTATGTTTGCGCTGGCGGATGAAAGTTATGCCCCAGAGAATGCACAAGCCGAGATTAAAAAGTCTGCAACTGCGGTTATTGGGCATAATCACAAAGATGGCATTGCACATTTTTTGCGTGAGCGCTTTTCACTATAAAGATTGAATGTCCCAGCAGACATAAGTGTTGCGTGGACAATAGCCACAACTCAGTCGCGAGTAGCAACAGCTTTTGCTCTTGGTAAAAAGGTCACAAGGAGAGAACATGAGAAGTCTTGGCATGCCAATCTACTCGCAACAAGATTGGTTGGCTCGATTACAAGCGTCGAACTATAGTGATGGTCCTATCGATATTTATAATCAAGGGGATAGGGTCCTTGAACTTGAAATGCGTATGGCGACTCTGCTAAACAAACCGGCAAGCTTGTTTTTCCCTAAAGGCACTGTTGCCCAGCTTTGTGCGCTCAAAGTCTCTGCCGAGCAACGCTTTAATAACAATGTTGTCCTTCATTCAATGTCACACATGGTGTTAGACGAAGACGACGCCTTTCAGAGTTTGTTAGGTTTAAGGGGCATTCCTATCGGAGGCTTTGATAGTCCTTTTGGCCTTGCCGATATTGAGAGTATTGAGGCAACGTTTGCCACTCTAGCTATTGAGTTACCGTTGCGTCGTGCAGGGTTTAAGCTACCTCCATGGCAGCAATTGTTAGCCATCAGCCAATGGTGTAAAACACAGCAGGTTCATTTGCATATGGATGGGGCTCGCTTGTGGGAGTCAACAAGTGCTTATGAAAAATCGGCAGCTGATATCAGTGCTTTGTTTGATTCTGTTTATGTGTCTTTATATAAAGGATTGGGCGCCATTGGAGGTGCTATTTTAGCAGGTGAAAGTGAGTTTATTGAGTCATGTAAGGTGTGGCGCAGTCGATTAGGGGGGAATGCTTTTACCTCGTTTCCTGTGGTTATTGGCGCTTTAGATGGTTTGGATAATCGACTGCAACACATACCGGAGTATGTCGCACGTGCCAAAGACATTGCTAGTTTGCTGGCAAAATTCCCTCAATTAGAGGTTCATCGTCCTGCCACCAATGGCTTTTTTGTTTTTCTTGAAGGTGATATCAAGCAACTGACTGAAAAAGCCAATAGGCTCAACCAACGCATGGGCCTTAAACTGTTTAGTCAGTTTTCTCGCTTTCCTACAACCCACAAAACTATGCTTGAAATCCAAGTGGGCGCCGAGCATAAAAAAATAAGTGATCAAGAGATCACAGATTATTTTACCTCGCTATTAGGCGAGTAGATTGAGTTGAATAATACATCAATAAATGCGGGTAAATTTCTTACTTTTGCTAATTAGGCACTGTCTTATTGACAGATTTTAGCTTATTTATTTTTGTGCCTACCCCTTGACCTGCAGATGCTAAAATATCCACCAACTGCTAAACTTGGGCCTATATTACTGAGATGGAATAAATCTAATGTTACTGGCAGTTTTGGCTTTGGTGTTCGGCCTCACTCTATTGGTGTGGAGCGCTGACCGTTTTGTTGATGGAGCATCAGCAGCTGCTCGCTATGGTGGTATGCCACCCTTGCTCATTGGTATGCTAGTGGTTGGTTTTGGCACATCGGCACCGGAAATGGTGGTATCTGCCATGGCTGCAGCCGATGGCAATCCGGCCTTGGCACTGGGCAATGCATACGGCTCTAACATTACCAATATTGCCTTAATTATTGGCCTAGTTGCTTTGCTTAGCCCTATCAAGGTCAACTCACAAGTCCTTAAAAAAGAAATACCGCTATTACTGGCCATTACTTTGTTTGCTGGTTGGCAAATGTTTGATCATCAATTAAGTCGGGTTGATGGCTGGTGTTTATTGGGGGTATTTGCTGTCGTGATGGGCTGGTCTGTCTGGCAAGGCATGCGCAACCCGCAAGATGGTCTATCACAGGACATGGACAAAGAGCTCAGTAACAATACCATGACCCTAAAACAAGCGCTAAGCTGGTTGGTGCTGGGTCTGGTATTACTTATAATTGCTTCACGCTTACTGGTCTATGGTGCGGTGTATATTGCACAAGGCTTAGGGGTTAGTGACTTAGTTATTGGTTTAACGGTTGTGGCAATAGGCACCTCATTGCCGGAGCTTGCCTCATCGCTGATGGCGATTAAGAAAGGCGAGCATGACATCGCCTTAGGTAACATTATTGGTTCTAACCTATTTAACACCTTAGCGGTGGTCGGTATTGCTGTGTTAATTGAGCCTATGGATGTCGACCCGATAATTTTAAGTCGTGATTGGACCTTGATGTTCGGCTTAACCCTTGCCTTGTTGCTATTAGGTATTGGTTATAAAAAACTAGGCCGAATCAACAGGTTAGAGGGGGCCTTGCTGCTGACGGTATTTTTTGCTTATACAGCTTACCTGATCAGTAGCGCTTTTTGAGTGGCCATCGCTCTTGCTATATTAGAAAAGTTAATTTTCTCTTGGCCCTTTATGCACTAACTTAGGCGAAGTTTAAACTCTTCTTTGAAACGCCGTGATAAATTCAGCTTATGGCCATTTTTTAGCTGAATTTCACCATCACCACTGGCTAAGTAAGAGATATGCTCGATAGCATTATGATTAACCGCATAACTGCGATGAATACGGCTAAACCCTTTACTTTTTAATCGTTCGCTAAGCTCTGTCAGGGTTGAACGCAGTGGATAGATGCGCCCACCACTGTATAAATTCACGTAGTTGCCTGCTGACTCCATCCACTCGATGTCCGCTACGCGCACTAAAAATTCACGGTCGAGCTTTTTCACCAATAAATGCTCGGGGGCGTCTATTGTTGTTTGTGTCATTGACTCAGCTCCGATTAAATTGGCCTCACCTTTGAGACGACGATAAACGAATAAATAAACCTGATATAGAATAAAGAAAAACGCATAACCCCAGACATCTTTGCGGTACTCATAAAAAAATTCCCGAAGCAGCGGGCCAAAATCATACTGACTGTCGACCAACCAATAAATGCCTTTTCTGATCCATACCATGATGGTCACATGGGCGAGTGCAAAGACTAAGGATATGCCAAAATGCTTGAGCAGTTGCTGGCCCATATTGACTAATTTAAACGGTACAGCTTGCCACAAATAAATGAGCACTGGCAGCAGCAGTAAATTACTGATGGCACTTGAATACTCCCACACAAAAGGCTCCCACATAGCAAAGTCAGGGCTGCCATCACGGGTGGTTTCCATCCAGTCAGAGGTGGCGTTAATACTGTTGTTGAGTAACCAATAGATGGCAATCAAGCTATAGAGATAGACAGTTTTATGTTTATCGAATCGTTCAAATAGTGTCAATTTAGTTTATCCCTGTTATCCACCGTTTATCCCTGAGTACTGTCCGCTGGGCATTTGGCACTGTGCGCTAATATTTTGCATGGACATACTTGCCTGAGTATTTAACCGCAAGGAATGTTATGACTCAAGCAATAGATAATCGTCGATACGACATTGATTGGCTGCGCACCTTAGCTTTTGGCTTATTGATTTTATACCACGTGGGCATGTATTACGTATTTGAATGGGGCTGGCATATAAAAAGTGTTCAGCAGAGTCTGTGGCTGCAAGACATGATGATATTGATTAATCCATGGCGTATGTCCTTGTTATTTTTTGTATCAGGCATGGCGCTGGCTTTATTTTTACTCCGCGGGCAACAACAGACTTCTGCCTGGCAAGTGTTTGGCATGCGTAGCAGGCGTTTACTGGTGCCATTGATTTTTTCCATGTACGTGATTGTGCCGCCGCAACTGTTTTATGAATTGCAGCAGCAACATGGACTAACCCTAGGTTATTGGTCTTTCTTGCAAGAATATTGGAATGTGGATACCAGCTTGGCGCCTTTCAAACACTCTTCAATAGGTTTGCTGACCTGGAATCATTTGTGGTTTCTACCTTATTTATGGTGCTACAGCCTACTCCTGTTGCTGTTAAAACCCGTGCTTGAATGGGTATTGCAAACCAGGCATTGTCAGCAAGTCAGTATTGGCTGGGCTGTGACTGTGATTGTTCTTACAACTTTTATCATGTGGTTTTTGTTACGGGAGTCTTATCCAACAAGCCATGATTTACTTAATGATTGGTACAGCCACGCTAAGTATTTTTGGGTATTAGTTTGTGGGTTTTTTCTCGCCAGAATGCCGCAACTGTGGCAAAAAATCGTTGAGCAACGTCGCTGGTTTTTATGCATCGCATTGCTTTGCTACGGCTTTATTATTTTGGACAGGCATGAACAGCTGACGTTTATCGCCCAGTATTATCATAGCTCAATATGGGTGAAAAGTTTCTACGGTACGATTTTCATTAGCAATCACTGGGCCTGGATACTGGCTGTTGTGGGATACGCAGGGCACTATCTCAATTTTTCAAACCGCTTTATTGTGTATGCGAACCAAGCTATTTTACCTTGGTATATCTTTCATCAAACGTTGATCGTTGTGATCGCGATGAAATTGTTGTCCCTGCACTTACCTGCTTTGGTGGAAGCGTCTTTATTGATTTTACTCACAAGCTTGGGCTGTTTAGTGGGGTATGAATTAGTGCGGCGGACGAGCTTAAGTCGTTGGTTATTTGGGTTAAAAATAACAGTGGCTAAAAAGCACAACATAGCGCATGCAAATCAAAACAAGGTGGTAAGTTGAGTCGCAATTTGTATGTTGGTAATGACAGATAAAACCGATAATACATTAATAGCCGAGTGCGCGCTCGACCGCTCCTAACATAGCTTGATTGTTGAGATAGCGCTGAACATTGTCTAGCAGGGCTTGTCCGGCTGAGTCATTTTGAGTAATAGCTGCAATATGCGGTGTTACCCATATTTGCGGGTGTTGCCAATATGCATGGTCAATGTCTAGCGGCTCTTTAGCAAACACATCAAGAATGGCATAACGTAAGTGCCCCTGATCGAGCAGTTCGACTAAGTCTTGTTCAACAATATGTTCACCGCGGCCAACATTGATCACACTTGCGCCTTTTGGCAGGCAAGATAGTGTGTGGTGGTTTAAGATACCGCGGGTTTCATCTGTTAAAGGTAATAAGCACACTAGAATATCAGTTTGCTGCAAAAATGCAGTGAGTTGCTCTTGACCAGAATAACACTCTACAGTGCTAAGCTGTTTAGCCGTTTTACTCCAACCAGCTACCTTAAAACCTAAGTTAAGCAGGCCTGTCGCGGCCCCTTGGCCTAAATTACCCAAACCCATAATGCCAACTCGAACTTCAGTTGTGCGCTTTTGCGGCAGTTGCTGCCATTGAGCTTGTTTATTCATGTTGACATAAGCGAGGGTGTTTCGATGAATGTTCAGTACAGACATGGAAACGAATTCTGTCATACCTTGTTGAATACCTGGGTCTAGCATTCTAACGATTTGAATATGCTCGGGGACTTCGTTAACTTTCAGTTGGTCAACACCTGCGCCTATTGAAAAAAGGACTTTTAAATTAGGGTAATCTTGTTGGTATTCTCTAGGCGGGATCCAGCAAACCAACATGTCGATAGCATCTTTATCTGCCACGTCTGGCCAATTATGCCAATTAAGCTGTGGCAAATTTTGCGCAAACAATGTTTGCCAATATTGGCCACGTTCTGCCGGACCGCGATAGAGAATATTCAGTGCCATGCCACTTCGTTCCTTGTGTCGCTAACTTACTTAGGATAACGCTGTTTTAAACCGGCATACACCTGCTCGCTGTAGTCAGCCAATGCAATGTCTAAGCTATTAAGCACATCGACCAAGTGCTCATTATCTTCGCGGTCTTGCCATACTTTACTATAACTGCCTTCTTTATAACCGTGGTCTTGACGGAAGAAGTTTAAGACGTTTTTGCCCACATATTGACGATATAACTCGTCTGAATCCATTTCGGCTTGTTCAACAATTTTAATGAATAATGGCACGTCAAAACGTTTGGCTGCACATAAACCGGCCATCAGCTCGAGGTTATCGAGAATGTCTAAGGTGGTAAAATCATAGTCTTTACCATCAAAGCTGACACTCGTGCGCTTAGACGCAAGTTGTTCAGCAATGGTTTGTGCTGATTGTTTAATATCACCCTGATATTCAATAATGATATGGGACAGTGCAAAGTGCCAAATATCCACTAATTCCATCTGCAACTGAGGTAAATCTTTATGCTGGGCCTTCCACCATTTCCAGCCGTGGTGCTCAATACCTTCTACCGATTCAATCATCGCAGCACGCAAGTATGCATAACCTGCTGTTAGCCAACTAGGGTTTACTTTGATATTCATGCTGTCTTGTAAGGCTAGCATAGTGGCAAGTTGGGTAGGTGTTAGCATAGTGGGTCCTGTAAAATAAGGTGGTTTGCAGATAGTTGGGTTTAACTATGCTGCGATAAAGGCTGAGTGCAAGGTCTGTATAATGCTATCTATTTGATCACGAAGTGGGGCATAGATAAAGTATTTTCTGTTATTTTAACGCAGGGATAAATATCAGTGAACCGTGATAGCGAGGTATTTAATTTCCAGTGCGATTTCTTTAAACAGTTTTGGGGTCATAGGGTTAAATTGTGTAGGTATTAAGTTTCGAATGACCTTGGCACTGGCTGTTTCAGCCATGATACGCAAGCCAGTTATAGGCTGCTCTTGCGCTTCTGTTTGCGTCATTATCTGCTCTTGATAATCCTTTTCTATAAAAGGAGACAATGCAGTAACCGGAATGAACACGGATAACCATTTATCGAGCTGTGTTTGACTGTCTAGTTTCAACAAATAATCTGCATTAAAAGTATTTTTGTCTAGCGTACTTTGAGCGCCAAATAAAGCGATAGAAAGATAGACATTGGGCTCGTCAAAGGCCATTAATTCAGCTTCGCTCGTCTGGTCTGAATAGGCTGCCAATAACTGCTCTAAGGTAGGCAAATAAGTCTGCTTACTGTTAATCTTTAGCAGAATGACAAGTCCGCTAATCTGCCCATAATGTAATGGTTGCTCGTGTATATCTGCAATTATGCCATTGCCATGTTGGTGCTCCCAATCACCTAACTTTTTGACTAGGGTGGTGGCGTAGCGCGTGGTATCAACGTTTGATTGAGCATCGGTTTGATAGTTTTCTGGCTGTCGTTTTAAACCAATAAATTCATTGCTAAAGTTTTGGGTGTGATTCCAACCGCCTAGTTTATTGATATCAGGGCCATACAATAAGCGAGCAGGCTTGTCGTTTTGCATATTATGCTCTTGGCCCACTTCTTGGATAATGGGCGGCGTTAGATCATTCTGTTCGGCCCTCGCTTGAGATGCTGGTGTCGCTAAAATCCAAAGGGCGACTATTACACCAATAATTAAAGTGCAGTGGCGATATTGATTAATCTCAAGGTGCATATTTTACCTATATCAGTAGATTTAAATTACGACTTTACTTATCTGCAAGATGAAATGTACAAGCCCAGTCAATAAGTTTTGTTAGCGCAGGGGGACTGCTTACTGTTTTACCAAGATAACCAAAAACAACCTTTATAGAAAGATCTCGGGGCGGTATTATTTTGAGCTTATGCCATCATTGATTAAAGGTCGTGGTGAAAACTGAGTAAGAGTTGACTGATTTTAAATATTATTTGCAGGCGGGCATTGTTTTGAACGACGAAGAAAAGGGCAGTGGATGTGAAATAACAAACATGCTGTGTCAGCGACACAGCATGTCTTGCTAAATTAGGGATTTATTTTATGCTTTTGATAAATTCAATAACAGTGGTCGCTTGACGAGTTTCAGAAAACTCTTCAATACTTTTGCCATTGCAACTTACGTTTTCTAACACCAAGCCTAATGTGCGTTGCTTAGAACTAGTGAAGACACCCACTTGTTTTGCAACAGAGCGTTTAAACAAGTTTAAATCATTATTGACAGCAGCTTGACAAAAACTAGCGAATTCAGTGTCACCAACAAACTTTATATTTTTGGCGTTATTTAGAGCAGCATCTGCATTGAATGACAAGCTAGCAGTGGCAACAACAACAGAAACAAGTAACTTTTTCATATTCAATACCTCGTTATTTAATTAATTCATTTTCACAGAGCTAATATATTCATCAACTCTCGAGCTAAATAGTAATTTAATTACAGAATATTGTTGTTTTTTCTTTGTGGTAGTTTGATTAGACTTTTGTAAAATTAGCGTGTTAATGAATTAACATAATTTAAGTTGCTGATATTTATAGTTTTTATATTTTTAATATTCTTTTTTAATATTTATATATAATTAAAAAAGCTATAAAATTGTGTAATTAAATTACATTTTCGGTTGTTTTTTAGATAAATAAATTAAAATTTAACAATGTTAGTGAAAATTGTGCCGTAAATCTGTGATTTATAGGTCTTAGTGAACCCGAGTAAATAATAAATATTTGCAGAGTAGGGGGAGGATACGATGGTTTTGGCTTTTTAGAGTACTTCTTACTCGCCACCAACATACTGTCCATATCCTATTTTTTCGATTAGGTTTTTTCAAATGGATAAGCTTTTTTAAGGTGTTTAATCGCATCAAGACGGTATTCATTCAAGCGCTGTTTGATGGCTTGCCCTACTAGCCCACTAGCCACAATGGCTTTAACATCCACTTTGGCCGCAGCCAGATAAGCCTGCCATACATAGTCAGAGTTGGGGTAGTCACGATCTTCAAAACCAGTGCGACCACGAGCATCGGCTTCACAAGCAGTAAGAAAATCTTTGAAACGTTGTGGTTTACGCCACGGGTCACACTGATTAAACATTTTTAACAAGGTGCTGGGTTTTAACTCAAAAGCCTTATGCACATGAGAATGAAATTCACTCATTATTAACGCCAGTTCTCTACAATCATTAGGTACTTTGATGCGATCGCAAAGTGTCACTATTTCGGCCAAACCCGATTTTTCATGGCCAGGGTGCGATGGCCAGTGTTCTTGTGAGGTTAGGCCCTTACCTACATCATGCACTAATGCAGCAAAGCGCACCGTTAATTTATCACTTAATTTTTGTGCTTGTTGCAACACCATAAGTGTGTGAATACCGGTGTCAATTTCTGGGTGCCACTTAGCTGGATTAGGAATGCCCCACAAAATAGCCAGCTCAGGAAACCAAATATCTAAGGCGCCGGATTCGCGTAATACGCTTATATAAATATCTGCGTTTTCAGCGCTTAAACTGCGTGCAGTTTCTTGCCAAACTCGTTCTGCACTTAAGTGACTTATTTCCCCTGAACGGCAAATCTCTTGCATTAATGCCATGGTTTGCTCAGCAATGGTAAATCCAATGGAAGCAAAACGCGCAGCAAATCGTGCCACTCTGAACACTCTAAGGGGATCTTCAATAAATGCTGGTGATACGTGGCGCAATAATTTGTTAGCTAAATCTTGTTGACCATTGTAGGGGTCAACAATTTTACTGTTTTCGTCCATGGCCATGGCGTTAATCGTTAAGTCACGGCGTAATAAATCTTGCTCTAACGTCACGTCTTGCGCGGCATAACATTCAAAACCATTGTAGCCCTGAGCCGTTTTGCGTTCAGTGCGGGCTAATGCATATTCTTCTTTGCTTTTAGGATGTAAAAATACCGGAAAATCAGCACCTACTTGCTGATAACCTAATTTGAGCATGTCCTCTGGAGTGGCGCCCACCACAACCCAATCGCGATCTTTGATATCTAAGCCGAGCAGTTTATCGCGAACTGCTCCGCCAACTAAGTAGACTTGCATAAGAGTGTTTTTAGTTTTTATGATTATTTGACCTGAGCATTATGCCTGACTCTATACTTTTTGTATAAATCTAGCCGCATAAAAATCATAACTTGGCGTTTCCCCCTTTGACAAGTGTGTGCTTACTGGTTAGTTTAGCAACGCAACTTCGACAACGGCTGATAACAGTAAAACTATGTATTTGAGTTATTTTGGATTATCGGATAATCCCTTTTCTATTGCGCCTAATCCTGATTATTTATATATGAGCCCGCGTCATAAAGAAGCCTTAGCTCATCTTATTTTTGGCTTACGAGAAAGCGGTGGTTTTGTGATGCTAACCGGCGAAGTGGGTACCGGAAAAACGACGGTGTCACGCAAGTTAATGCAGCAATTACCGCACAATACTCAAGTCGCGATGATCTTAAATCCGACTTTGTCAGCCATTGAACTGCTGGCGACTATATGCGATGAACTGGGCATAAAACACGAAAGTCAGCACCTTAGCTTAAAATACTTTACCGATCTGATACTCGGCAAATTAGCCGCAAACCATCAGCAAGGCATTAATACCATCTTAATTGTTGATGAAGCCCAGCATTTGCAGCCGGAAGTACTCGAACAACTTAGATTATTAACCAATTTAGAAACCCATCGCGAAAAATTACTTAAAGTCGTTTTGATCGGTCAACCGGAATTACAACAATTGCTTAAACGCAATGAATTACGTCAATTAGCTCAGCGTATCACCGCCCGTTATCATCTATTGCCGCTGACCTCATCAGAAGTTAAATCTTATATTGGGCATCGTTTAGGTGTTGCTAATGGTGATATTAGTATTTTTAGTCAAGCGACTATTCGTGCCGCTTTTCAAATTACTGGCGGCATACCTCGGGTGATAAACTTGCTATGTGATCGAGCCTTAACACTTACCTTTACTAAACAACTGCCGGTGGTACAAAAACATATTTTTTATGCCGCTGCTGAGCAAATATTGGGTGCTGATGTTGTTAAACAAAGGGTCGGTAGGTCTTGGACCTACATTATGTTTATCTGTTTTGTTGCTGCTGTTGCAGTGGGCTTTTGGGTAGGACAGCAATATGCATAGTAACTGTATTGCCACTGAAGCCTTGTTGCCTGGCATGGTGATTGTGCAGGTAACTAAACAAAATGGTCCTGTCAAAATCCGTAAATCAGGCCTAGTGACCAGTACTGACATGATCCAAGGATTAATTGAAATGGGCATTCAGGAAGTACAAATAGACCCAACACAAACAGTGGAGATTGAAACGCCGCTAGTACAAAGCTCTTTAACCCTGCAGTTATTGCAAAGCGGTTCCGGTATGCCAAATCGCCAAGATAAGCAGTCACATGACCAATTTAATCGCAGTTTGTTTTTGCCATCAGTACAGGATATTCCCTCAGCTTGGCAATTTTATGCACGGCGTTACGCCTTACTTACTTTGACTATATTGTGCGGGCTTGCCGTGGGTTATGCCGTGGCGTATGTGCCAAACATTTTAAGCTTGCGCAGCCCACTGGTTATCGCTGATGCGCCGCCAACCGAGGCGCTTAAAGGTGGCAACTCAGAGGCTAAAATATTGGAAAGTCCGACAAACACCAATGAACTACCGACTGAAAAAGCCCCATCGGTTTCTACTCCGGCAGGTACCCTACCGGGAGGTACCCTACCGGCAGGTACTGAGGATATTACTGCACAGGATAGTGAAGTTGCTACTGTGGAAGCAGTCGTTCAGCCCCAACCTACTCAAGTTACAACTGCATCAACTCTTGTAGTCAGCCAGTCATCTGTAAATTCGCCTGTTAGCCAGATTATCGAATCGGCTCAGTCTACAGGGCCTAGCTCACAGCCTAATAAAGCAGTGGAACCACAGTTATCGCCAGAGCTAGTCAAGCGTTTTGAAAATGTGATTAAGCAAATGGACAAAGAAGCCGCATCAGGTAATTCTCTGGCAGAGCCTATTGAGAGAATTACGCCGAACGATAGCCAGATAAGACGCTCTCCTGTCTTGACTCCACCGACAAGTGAAACTAGGTCGCAAGACGTCCCAAGAATTGATCAGTTACCCGCTTGGGTGATGAATGAATTACCGAGCATGTCATTTTCGGCACATATGTACTCTTCTGACCCTGCGGAGCGCTGGGTCAGAGTTAATGGTCAAAGAATGTTAGAAGGGGCGCTAATTGATAACAAGGTCAGGATCGTGCAAATTGCTTCTCAGCATGTGATCCTGAATTATCAAGGCCATGAATTTAGCATGTTGTCTATGACAGACTGGTAAACCGTTTTTTCATATAAAGGTTTTCAATAAAAATTGCTGCAGGTTCATGCCAAAATCGTCTGGGTTAATACTCGCTGCTATCACATCGTCAGATTTGGCTAAATCCAAAGGATACGGCTCAGCGCTAATTTTAGTTTGTAAGTCATAAAATACCATGACTACTGGATTGAGAGGGTCGCGTTTATTGCGGCGCAATACCATAGCCAATTTCTCACTATCTAACTTAACCAGTGAACCCACTGGATTAGCGCCAATACACAATACAAACTCTTTAAATAACTGTTGATCAAGACCTGGAATTTCTTCAGCCATTAAGCGTAAGGCGTCAGCTGGTTTGTGCGCGCTACGGTGGGGACGTTTAGTGGTTAATGAATCATACACATCGACGATAGCCGCCATACGGCCATAGACTGAAATGTGTTGTTCAGTTAATTTTGCAGGGTAGCCAGATCCATCTAAGCGTTCGTGATGTAGTTCTATGACTTCTTTACTCACCTCTGAGATAGCATCTATTTTATCAACTAAATCGAGTGCTATTTTAACGTGTTTTTGCATTTTTTGCGTATCAGTCTGGCTAAAATGTTCTGGTTTTTCAGTTAGTAACAAAGGCAACTTCATCATGCCGATATCCATCAACATCGCACCAGCACCCAACTGCCTCATTAGCTCAGGTTCAAAACCTAAATGGCGTGCGAACAAAATAATCAAAATGGCGCAATTAACACTATGTTCTATAAAATACTGATCATTTTCACTCAGCAGAGTCACAATGCTAATAGCATCTTCGTGTTCAAACACCCTTTCTAGCAGGTGCTGTGACACTTCATTTACACTTTGTAAATCTGCCACTTTACCCATAGCTACACGTGTCATTAAACGAGAGTGAATATCTTTGGCCTGTTCATAAATTTTGAGTGAGTGCTCTAGTTGTTTTCCATAGTCCTGATTCGATTCATCTGAACCTAGGCTAAGATTTTTATTTTTGTCAAACATGCTCTTTTTTAAGTCTATTTCAACTTGAATAATACCCTTGGCTACGAGTTTATTAATATCGTCTTGTTTTTTAATTCTGCCACCAGAGGTGACATAAAACTTTCCTTCCTGTTTAACAACTCGAGTGACAAACATGCCAGATTTTAATTCACTTATTTCAATAACTTTTAACATTGTTACTCGGTCTCATTGGTCATTATCAGGGTCATACTCGCCTAGTCTTAGATAGATTAATACTAGCGTCAAGTCGATAATTAATTATGTTAGATAAATTACATATTCTGCTCTAAATCAATATTCTAACGTGCTAAATTAACGCGCCCAAATTCTAGTTTGCGTATTAGCTAGAAGTGTACTGTTTTACATGGAAAAATCTTGATAGATGGAGCTACGATTGAGACAAATAATAACTCAAAAAACCAAAAATTTGTATTTAACGACGATGTATTGTTTGTTGCTGTTCCTCGGCATGAATATAAGTTATGCACAAGTTGAAAGTAAAGATGAGACAGCTCAGCTTATTAAAATAGCCACAGGTGAGAGTTATTTCCCTTTTGTAGATTCGTCTTTTCTGCTTGGAGGTTGGTCAAAAGCTCTGGTAGAGGCAACGTTTTCTTTAATGTCAGTGGAGGTGAGCTTTGAAATACTCCCTTGAGACAGAGGCTTAAAATGGACTCAAGAAGCAAAATCCTTGGGGGCCTTTCCTTATATTGCCTCAAAGCAGCGCAGCGAAAAGTTTTTGTATTCATTACCAATTAACTTTGTACCCGTGCGCTTGTTCGTAGCCTCTGACTCGGCATTTAATCGTATAGAAGATATACATGGCAAACGTTTGTGCATTCCCCATGGCTACAGTATTGGAAAGGCTGAGCAAACCGTTATCGACCAATTTGCAATGAAAATCAATCGAGCCAAAGATGGAATTGGTTGTGTTGGACAAGTGCAGCGAGGTTGGAGTGATGCGGGTTTGACTAACGGTTATATTCAGGCCATCAAACTACGCCACCAAACAGAAACTGAGGATCCAATTAGGATTTTCCCCCAAGCTCTATACTCTGAACCATTATATTTTCTGATCAGTAAATCCTACCCAGATGCGCAATTATGGATGGATAGATTCAATCAAGCGTTTGTGCAATTAGCGGAGAATGGTCAAAAGCAACAGATTGACCAACTCTTTCTTGCAGCCTTGTCAAAACAGTAAGGTTTAAGTCTCTTAAAAAACACATGCAATAAAACCCCGTTTATTTTGAAAACGTTTTCATTTATGTTAAATTTTTGTGTACAATTATTGTCTTGATTGAACTATCGCGCCCATAGCGCAAAGGGAAGCCGCAGTGCAGGAACCAAACACACAATATAGTCTTAGTATTAAAGAAAAAGTCGGTTATGCCATGGGTGACGTGGCATCCAATATTTATTGGCGGGTATTCGACGCTTTTCTCTTTATCTTCTATACCGACGTCTTTGGCTTAGCTCCTGCCGCAGTAGGTACAATGATGCTGGTGACTCGGTTAATTGATGCTTTTTCTGACCCCTTAATGGGGGCAATGGCTGACCGCACACAAACTCGTTTTGGTAAATTTAGACCCTATTTATTATGGGGCATATTGCCTTTAGCCACTGCAGGGGTATTGACCTTTACTGTTCCTGAGTTAAATGAAGGAGGTAAATTAATATGGGCCTACTGTACGTACATATTTATGATGTTGGCATATACCTTTATTAACGTGCCCTATGGTGCTTTGTTGGGGGTAGTAACCGCCGATAGTCAGCAACGTACAACATTAACTAGTTTCCGCTTTATTGGCGCTTTTTCTGGCGGCACATTGGTGGCTTATACGACGCCTAAATTGGTTGCGTTTTTAGGCCAGGGCAATGAGGCGCTTGGCTGGCAATTAACCATGACGGCTTATGGTTTTGTCACCTTGTTTTTATTTGTGATTACTTTTTTGAGCACTAAAGAACGTATCGCACCGCCTGCGGGTCAAAAAACGCCAATCATGCAGGATGTTAAGGATCTACTTTCAAACAAACCTTGGTTGGTGCTGTTTTCATTAGCACTGATTATTATGTTAACCATTACTTTACGCGGTAGTGTCGGTACTTTTTACTTTAAATATTATGTCGGGCGCGAAGATCTTATCGCTGAGTTTTTAACGATTTATATGATTGCTCTAGGTATAGGTGCAGCAAGTACACCTATATTAAGCCGCTTTTTTGACAAAAAAACCTTATTGATTATTCTCATGAGCTTAGTCGCGGTGCTGTCGGCAATGTTCTTTTTTGTGCCAAAAGACGCTATCTGGTTAATGTACACCCTGCAATTTGCTATCGGTTTGTGTTTGGGGCCTAAATCGCCACTGGTTTTTTCTATGTATGCCGATACGGCTGATTATTCACAATGGCGTAATGGCAGGCGCGCAACCGCAATGATTTTTTCTGCGGCCTCATTTTCACAAAAGCTCGGTGGTGCAATAGCTGGCGCGATGATGGGCTGGATGCTGGGAGCCCTAGGTTACGTTGCTAATCAGCAGCAAAATGAGGGCTCTGAACTGGCTATTGTGTTACTGATGACACTTATCCCTGCCGCTTTTGCACTATTAGCTGTTTTTGTTGTTCGTTTTTATTCCCTCTCAGAAAAACAGATCAAGCTGATTCACCGTGAATTAAAATTAGGTGAACAAGATGAACAGTAAGCCAAACACTTATTCCGACATCCTAAGTAGCGAGAACAGTGGGGCTATTTATCGTTTATATAGCCCGACGTTAATGCCAAGTGCCGCTGGTTTTTTGTGGAATAAACGTATGTTGATTCAAGCAAATTGTCGTGGTTATGCCATCGCTCAATTTATGCAACCTGACGCCAGTAAATACGTATCAGGGCCGGCATTGGAAGCTAAGACCTTTATGCAGCCAGAACAGCCCTATTATGCTAATCATCCCGGGCGATTCTTTTATATCAAAGATAATGTTACCAAGCAGTTTTTTTCTGCGCCCTATGAACCCGTGCGGGCACAACTTGCTCACTTTGAATTTATCAACGAAGGACATCAAATCAGTTGGATAGCAGAATGTTTGGATATTAGAGTTACCCTCTGTTTGCGTTTGCCCACTGAAACTGCGATCGAATGCTGGCAATTAAAAGTCGAAAATTTGCAAGAAAATGAGCGCGATATTAGCGTTTACCCTTATTTTCCGGTGGGTTATCGTTCGTGGATGAATCAAAGTGGTTATTTTGATTATGCGCTAAACGCCATTGTCTGTCGCAGTATCGAACCTTATCAAAAAGTAGCAGATTATTTTAAAAATCAAAGTTTGCACGAATTAACATTTTTAGCTTGTGATCGCCCCGCAGACGGCTGGGAGACTCGTCAGCATGTATTTGAAGGAGAGGGGGGCTTGCATGCTCCAAGCGGAGTGACTGACTTAGCCTTAGGCAATGGTCAAGCTAATTATTGTACGCCAACCGCCGTGATGCAGCACAAACTAAAACTGCAGGCTACACAATCAACCCTGCTACATTTTATATTTGGGCCAGCCAAAGACCAACAACACATCGCTACGCTTAAACAGCAATTTTTACTTAAGCCTGAGCAGGTGTTTGCACAACTTGGCCAAGACTATCAGGCCTACCTAGAGGCGGGTAAAGGGGTCATCAATATCCTGACCCCGGACCATGAACTTGATGCTTATGTAAATCACTGGATGGCCCGGCAACTTTACTATCACGGGGACGTTAATCGCTTAACTACGGATCCACAAACACGCAATTATTTGCAAGACAGTATGGGCATGACGTATATCCGTCCACAGGCAACACGAGATGCTTTTTATCTAGCCTTGAGTCAACAAAAAATATCCGGTGAAATGCCCGATGGTATATTGCTTAATGTTGGCGCTGAACTTAAATACATCAATCAAGTGCCCCATACTGACCACTGCGTTTGGTTGCCTATTTGCCTTAAAGCTTATCTTGATGAAACTGCTGATTATGAATTTTTAGAGGTGTTAGTTGGGTTTAGCGATTCACAAGAATTACAGAGTATTGCCCAGCATGTTAGTTTAGCCATGCATTGGTTAGATAAAAGTCGTGATGAGCGTGGTTTAAGTTATATCAATCAAGGTGATTGGTGCGACCCTATGAATATGGTGGGTTACAAGGGCAAGGGTGTTTCAGCATGGTTAAGCTTGGCCAGTGCCTATGCACTAAATTTGTGGGCCGAAATATTACATCAACATCGAGATACCGCCGAACAGGCGTTTTTTGTGCAACAAGCTACAAAAATAAACGAAGCCGTTAACCAATATTGCTGGGTGCAGCGTTGGTTTGCTCGTGGCATCACTGACGAGGGAAGGGTGTTTGGTACCGATAGCGATTCAGAAGGCAAAATATTTTTAAATCCGCAAAGTTGGGCGTGGTTAAGTGGCGCGGCCAATCAGCAACAAACTGAGCTAATGTTAGAGGCAATAAAGCAGCAATTGCATACACCCTGCGGCGCTATGATGTTAGCGCCAAGTTATACCCACATGGTCGAAGATGTTGGCCGTGTTACTCAGAAGTTTCCTGGTACCGCTGAAAACGGCTCGGTATACAATCACGCCAGTGCGTTCTACATATACAGTTTGTATCATATTGGTCAGGCCGATTTAGCCTATGAACAACTTAAATTAATGTTACCTAATCAAAGTGATCTGTTGCGCCGGGGGCAGCTACCTTTGTTTGTACCTAATTATTACCGTGGTGCTTATTATCAGTTTGCTGAAGAGGCAGGCAAGTCTAGCCAACTATTTAATACCGGTACTGTGGCTTGGTATTATCGTATTCTTGTTGAACAATTATTTGGCGTAGTGGGCAATAAACAAGGTTTGAACATTTCACCCCAACTGCCGAGCAGTTGGCCAAGTGCTTTTATTCAACGATCCTTCAGAGGCGCGCTGTTTAATATTCACTTTGAACGTGTTGCAAATGTGAAACAACAACAAATTTTTGTTGAAAATAGCTTAATCGAAGCGCAATGTATTGTCGATTTTGTGGCGGGTGCAGAATATCAAGTCAGGGTGCAACTGCCGTTTAGTGTTAAAACAACACAGGGAGTTGAGTAATGCCTTCAATAGAACAAGCTAATAATACCGGTTTAAAACTTATTATTGTTATGGGTGTCAGTGGTTGCGGAAAGTCCTCGGTAGGTGCAAAAATAGCAGAAGACTTAGGCTATCAATTTATAGAAGCCGATGATTTCCATTCAGCAGAATCTAAACAACATATGGCCTCTGGTAAACCCCTAACCGATGCTATGCGTGAACCTTGGTTGCAATGTTTGACCAAAACAATAACCAGTGAGCCTATGCAAGATAAGGTGATGGCATATTCAGGTTTGCGTCGCAATCATCGGCAACGATTTCGAGATCTGGGGTTTGAAACGTTGTTTATTCATCTTTATGGTGAACAACAGGTTATTGAACGGCGCATGCAGCAGCGTAAAAATCATTTTATGCCAGCTTCACTATTGGCCAGTCAGTATAGTGCCTTAGAATTGCCTCATGCAGAGCCTGATGTAGTGACCTTGGATATTGGTATTGATTTTCAACATATCGTTGAACGTGTACACGCGGTGGTACGCTTAACTCAACCAATGACGTTGACTCGCCAACCTGCATAGTCCAACTAGATAAATCGCTATCGCAAGCACCATCACTGGCATGATGACACCACTTGGGCCATAAACCTCTATTGCGTTGGCAATGAAAAATGAATGGTAGAGTTGTACGATAACGCCAGTCAGTGATATCCAAAGCAGTGGGACGGCATAAGTCTTTTTAAGTGCTAGCGCCATACAACCGAAGGTACCTGCAAAAACAGCACACGCAAAGGCAATCGACACCCACAGTGGAAAATTCAAATAGAGAGCTTGTTCAGCAGAGGGAAGTTGGCTGATTTGCTCAGCTGTCATACTGTATTGCTGAATAAATGCCATCACGCCTAATAAATTCCACACCAATAAAATTAAACTTGTGGGTAAAAACCAGCGAGCAATTGGGGACGTATGAGTGGTAGTGTTTGTCATAATATTAAACCTAGTTTATTTTTGAATGATAAATAACCTTAACTCTAGATAAGTCGTCACTCAAAGCAATTGAATTTGCTCCTATCTGCGTTGGATTTTACACTAACAACCAGCATGTCCTACGAAATTCCGACTTGGTAATCTCAAGACTTTCAGCGCTGAGCCAAAATCTTCAACCAGATATGTAACAAATATAGCTAACATTGCGTTAAACCAATAATTTGCTGGCTAGAAATCAAGCGTATAACTTCCGATTTTTGCCTCTTATCCGCAAAATCATCTAAAACAAGGCAAATAATTGCCGTCAGCGATTAGATAAAACGACGCCTACCTAAGCCGCTTTAATACAATTTCTGCCATTTTGTTTGGCTTGATAAAGAGCGGCGTCTGCTCTAGAAAACAAGATGGAAGAAGTGTCGTTATTTTGGTAGACAGTACTGCCAATGCTGCAGGATACAAGATGCTTTTGTAGCAAGTTATCGGCTCCAACGGCTGCCTTTATGCGCTCAGCAATCAATTGGATGGTGGGTGCATGGGTGTCGGGTAACAAACAGCAAAACTCATCACCACCAAAGCGAAAGGCAAAATCCGAATCTCGCAAGCAGTGAGTCAGAGTTTGAGTAAACGCGATAAGCACTTTATCGCCGTCATGGTGACCATACTGATCGTTAACTTGTTTGAAGTTATCCAAATCTAAAACCAATAAACCAAATGGGCTTTGATGGCGTTCAGCCTGACTAATCAATCGCCCGACAGCCTCATCATAACTGGCGCGATTACCTAAGGAGGTGAGAAAGTCCTTCATCGCAAATTGTTTTATTTTATGGTGTTCAAGGGCATTGTTTAATGGGTTAGAAAAATATAAATGCATTTGTTGTAAAACTTGCCAGTCACTATTGGCTAAGGTACGACTGAAGCCATAGTGAATAACTGCAAAGACCTGCCCATTGCGCAAGCAACTTAAGGTTTTACTCTGGTTTTGAGGGCGCCAAGAGCCTAACGTGATTGATTGATCAGCAAACTGAATTTTGAGTCCATCAATTCTCAACCTGGTTTGAAGTTGTTGAAAATAAAGCTCACTCAAGCGTGATAAATCTATCGTGGTCAGTAATTTATGCATAAACTGATTCACTTCGGTATGGCTCATTCCATGATTGAATTGTTCTAGATTAAAGAAGTTTTCACTGATACCTTCATCATAAAACGGATTGAGTTGTTCCAAGAGACGCTCCTGCCAATATATTGGCGCATAAAAAAACTATGGTATTTCTGACTAGGTATGAGCAAATAGTGTGCCTAGTATATAAAAAGCGACAGAATTAACTGACTAAGGGGGCTAACATGCACGGAAATTTGGCCAACATAGTAATATTGATGGCAGTGGCAGTGGCCGCTGTATGGTTATTTAAACGCATTAATTTGCCGCCTATTTTGGCTTATCTGTTTTGCGGTATTCTTGCCGGACCCGACATACTTGCCTTATTTGAACATCCTGAAGATATGCAAAATTTTGCCGAGCTGGGCATTGTTTTTTTGCTGTTTTCATTGGGTTTAGAATTTTCACTACCTAAAATGTTAGCCATGCGTCACTTAGTATTTGGCGTAGGTTTAAGTCAAATGGTGCTCACTACACTCGTGTTTCTGGTGATTGCCATGCTCTTAGGGTTTGATGGTAAAGCGGCTTTGGTGATAGGTGGCATGGTCGCGCTGTCTTCAACTGCTATCGTAATTAAACAAAGTAGGGACCTTGGCATTATTAACACGCCCAGAGCGCAAATTGCCGTCAGTATTCTGCTATTACAAGATTTAGCCGTTGTACCTTTATTAATTCTCGTGCCCTTACTCGCTGACGATGCCCAACAAAGTTTGTGGTTGGCCATTACCATGGCGCTAATCAAAGGTGTCATCGTGGTGGCGATATTAATGTCGGTTGGCAAATGGATATTACCTAAGTTATTTAGTGAAATAGCGCGCACCCGTACCGATGAATTGTTTGTATTAACGACTATCATGGTGACTCTCTTAGCCGCCGGTTTAGCCTTTTCATTTGGTTTATCTATGGCCTTAGGTGCATTTTTAGCCGGCATGATGTTGGGGGAAAGCCAATACAAACATCAACTTGAAGCGGATATTAGGCCTTTTCGCGACATCTTAATGGGTTTGTTTTTTATCACCATTGGCATGCGTCTTGAACTGCATAATTTGCCAGGGCAATTGCACTGGGCCTTGTTGGGATTAGTGGTTATCATGGGCCTTAAAATACTATTAATTAAGCTCTCAGCTTGGCTAATGGGCCTTAATAAACAAGACGCTTGGGCTGCTGGATTTAAGTTGTGCCAACTAGGCGAGTTTAGTTTTGTACTAGCGGCCTTGGCGGTTGATCACAAAGTATTGAGTACTGAACAAGGTTCATTAGTTCTGACGATTGGCGTGATGAGCATGGCACTTACCCCTTGGTTGGTAGATAAAAGCCACGAGTTTGCCCGGCGTCTTAGCCCAGAAAAAACGCCGCGTGTACTCGGGACAGAGCAACTATTGGCGCAACATCAAGACATGCGTGATCATGTATTGATTTTCGGTTACGGACGAGTAGGGCAATCCGTTAGCCGTTTACTCAAAACCGAAGCCATTCCCTACATGGTAGTTGATGCGGATCCGGTGCGGGTACAAGAAAGTCAAAGCGCGCAAGAGCCAGTTTATTTTGGTGATGTAAAACAGAAAGATATCTTACATGCGGTGGCAATTGAGCGGGCAAAATTAGTCTTGATTACCTTTGATGAACACGAAAAGGCTAAAAGTGTGATTCAACTCATCGCCAGTATGTATCCACAACTACCCATAGTAGTTAGAACTCGCAAAGATTACCGAATGCAAGAGTTACTAGATGCCGGCGCATCACAAGTGGTACCAGAGATATTGGAAGGCAGTTTAATGCTTATCTCCCAAGTCATGCATTTATCTGGCGTGCCAATGTCACGCATAATTAAACGGGTACAAAAAGAGCGTAAAGGTCATTATGGCAATATGCATGGTTTTTTCCCGGGTGAAACCACAGAATTGAATTACAGCGTAAAAGATAAGTTAGAGTTTATGCATGCGGTTATCTTAACCAGCCAAGCTTTTGCCGTAGGTAAAACCATAAATGATCTTGATGCGGAGCGTTTACGCTTTCGTATTAAAGGATTACGCCGTGATAACAATGAAATTGCCGAACCCGAAGAGACGATGGTCTTAGCGGTGGGCGATGTCTTGGTTATAGTGGGCAAACCCCGTCGTGTAGAGCGGGCCGAACGTTTTATACTTGAAGGTCATTAATATGTCACAACCTCAGATACT
The DNA here is from genome assembly GCF_040012495.1 of Paraglaciecola sp. 25GB23A. Taxonomy (NCBI): domain Bacteria; kingdom Pseudomonadati; phylum Pseudomonadota; class Gammaproteobacteria; order Alteromonadales; family Alteromonadaceae; genus Paraglaciecola; species Paraglaciecola sp. 25GB23A. The sequence continues at coordinate 6,666 of NZ_JBDYKM010000004.1, read as the reverse complement.
CCATGCCCCAATGTTGGGAACCATCAGTACTGTGTTAGTTAAACAGGGCGCCCATGTCAATGTTAACCAGCCTCTATTGATTATCGAGTCAATGAAGATGCAGCACACGCTTTATGCTCAATGTGCCGGAGAGATCAGTGACATTTGTTGTGCCCAACAAGAATGTCAGATTGGCGATGCATTAGTGACCATAGCTGTCGATATTAATAGCAAGGTAGCAAGCAACATAGCCGAGCCGCAAAGTACTGCAACATCATCTGCTCAAGCCATGCTGAGCCAGCACCTTGCTGAGCGTAAAAGCCAAACTCTAGACGCTGGACGCGAGCAAGCTGCTGAGCTGCGCCACGCCAAAGGATTTCGCACAGCTAGAGAGAATTTAGCTGCACTGTGTGATGAACAATACTTTATTGAATATGGTCAATTCGCCGTGGCTGCTCAGCGTCTTTCTCGGCCCTATGAAGAACTAAAATCCACCACCGCCGCCGACGGTGTGATTACAGGAATAGGTAAAATTAATCTTGGATTAGTTGAGCAAAGTAAGACTAGTTGTGCCCTGATAATCAATGACTACAGCGTACTTGCCGGAACGCAGGGGTATTTTCATCATATGAAAATCGACCGTATTTTAGCACTCAGCCATGCGCAACATTTGCCCGTTATTATGTTCACTGAAGGCGGCGGTGGACGACCAGGGGACACCGATATCACCACGGTGAATTCAGGCTTACAATGTCAATCCTTCGCCAATTGGGCCAAACTTAGTGGCGTGGTACCCCGTATTGCGGTGGCAAATGGTTATTGTTTTGCAGGCAACGCGGCGCTGTTTGGTGCCGCTGATATTACTATTGCGACCAAACAATCTTGGATAGGTATGGCTGGTCCTGCCATGATTGAAGGGGGCGGTTTAGGTAAAGTCGCTGCCAAAGATATTGGGCCCAGTGAGGTACAAGCTAAAAATGGCGTAATTGACATCTTGGTAGACGATGAGCTGATGGCTGCCCAAGTAGCGCAAAAATGTTTATCTTATTTTCAGGGGCCAATCCAACAAAAAAAGGTAAAAGACGCGGGCGGTGTGCAGCAAAACTTACGCCATGCCTTGCCAGAAGACCGCCGGTTTGTGTATGACGTAAAAACTATTATTAATACCATCGCCGATGCAGATTCTTTTACCGAAATTAAAGCGCAATTTGGTGGGGCAGTCATAACGGGCTTCCTGCACCTAGCTGGCAACCCCGTGGGTATTATTGCCAGCAATTGCAAGGTACTGGGCGGTGCGATTGATATTGAGGCGGGTGAAAAGTTGAGTCAGTTTATGCTCCTGTGTCAGCAATTCACTATTCCTTTATTGGTGCTGTGTGACACTCCGGGTTTTATGGTTGGACCCGAACATGAAAGTCGTGGTGCGGTGCGCCGCCTATCACAAGTGTTTACGGCCGCCGCAAAGCTTACCGTGCCGCTGGTGGCGGTGGTATTACGCAAGTGTTATGGTCTCGGTGCACAAGCTTTATTAGGCGGAAGTACCAGTAAACCCTCTTATACTTTCGCATGGCCCACGGGTGAATTTGGCGCTATGGGTTTAGAAGGGGCAGTTAAGTTAGGTTATAAAAAACGCTTAGAAGCAGAAACTGATCCGGTGGCGCGCCAAGCGTTGTTTGCTAGCTTGTTGGCCGAGCATTATGCTAAAGGTCAAGCACAAGAAGTAGCCAGTGTCTTGGAGATAGATGCGGTGATTGATCCCGCTGATACGCGTCAAACACTGTTGCTGGCGTTTAATTTCACTTTATTCGCTTAATTTAGCAATGCGATAGGCATCAAGTACTCCAATAAGCCAACATACCAAGAGCATCCAGCTTGCCACACTTAACATAATGCCGCCCTCAGTGGCTAATTCTGTCGACACCGCAGCGCTTATTTGCTCAACATCTAAGGGGATCTTACCGTGCATGATTTTGTCACTGATTGAGTTGGCGGTAACAACAGCACTTACGATCAATTGATATAAACAAGCACTTGAGGTCAGCACAAGTATCCATGCCATAACTTTGCGTTTAAGAAAAAAATGCCCTGCGCCAGGAAACACCAACGCTGCCAATAATACCGCGCGACTGGCCCTACTCAATCTATGCTCCTTTTTATATGGAAAAATACCGCTCAATATTAAGCTACTTAGCGGTATTTATCAGACTTTATTTGGAGGCGCCAATCAGGCAAAAGTTCACTATCTAAAATAGCGTGATTTCTGTTTTTACTAGTCCCTGTTTATTTTGCGCATTGATAGTTCAAATTATTTGAACTATCAATGCAAAATGTTTCGATTTTTTCTGTTAACTAAGCAGTTTATATTTTACTCAACAGCAATGTCGCTGAACATAACAGATTGGACATACAGTTTAAAAAAATTAAGGTATCAACATGAATAAACAAATATTTGCACCATTAATTTCATCCGACGCAGGTTTTTCTCCGTTAGCATTGCGTATACCCATTGGTATTATATTTATGGCCCATGGGGCGCAAAAACTGTTTGGCGCTTTTGGTGGTTACGGTTTGGAAGGAACGGGTCAATGGATGGCGTCAATTGGATTAGAGCCGGGATATTTAATGGCGTTGATGGCCGGCAGCGCAGAGTTTTTTGGCGGCTTATTCATTTTGTTGGGTTTGCTCACTCGCCCCGCAGCTGCAGTTTTAACCTTAACCATGATTGTCGCGATTGCCAGTGTGCACTTGGCCAATGGACTATTTATGGCCAATAACGGCTATGAATTTGGCTTAGCTTTGTTGGCAGCCTCGGTTTCCTTGTTGCTTTCCGGTTCAGGCAATATTTCGGTCGATAGATTATTAAGTAAAAAACTGGCCTAATAAGTCAAACGAAAGGAGAAAAAAATGATAGAACTTCGCGCAGCAAAAGACCGTGGTGTGGCTAATTTTGGCTGGTTAAATAGCCACCATACCTTTTCTTTTGGCTCCTACCATGATGACAAACACATGGGGCACTCGGCCTTAAGAGTTATCAACGATGACACCGTAGCACCAGGTGCCGGCTTTGGTACCCATGGACATCGAGATATGGAAATAATTAGTTTTGTTACCCAAGGCGTTATTGCACACAAAGACAGTATGGGTAATGTACAGAAACTGCCTAAGGGCGAGTTTCAGTTAATGTCAGCGGGCAGCGGTGTGACCCATAGTGAATTTAATGCTTCGGATACCGAGGTGTTAAAATTTCTACAAATTTGGGTTGTGCCTGACAGTCATGGCGGTCAGCCGGGCTATCAGCAAAAGGACTTTGGCCAAAACCAAGGATTAACGCCAGTGATCACTCCAACGGGCGAAAATGGCACCTTGAAAATCAGGCAACAAGCCACTATCAGTCAGTTATATCTGCAAGCTAATACGCAAGCGCAATTGGTATTTGCCCAAGGGCGTAAGGGCTATGTGCACATTGTACAAGGTAGTCTGAATTTAGATGGCCAGACATTAGATGCTGGGGATGGCGCTAAACTTACTGATATTAGTGAGCTGACGGCCATTAACTCAGCAGATATTGCTCTGGTCGCATTGGTATTTGATTTGCCTTAAATTGATTAGGGTGGGTGAAATAAAACTATTGTTTGTTTCACTCTTTTTTGTTTTGAAATAAGGATGACCATGCGCAACGCTTTAACACTCGACGCCATCAGGGTACTAGAAGCTATCCATAATCGTGGTAGTTTTGCCGCGGCGGCTGAAGCTCTGTTTAAAGTGCCATCGGCGATTACTTATACCATGCAAAAACTAGAGGCAGATTTAGGCGTTCCTTTGTTTGACCGCAGTGCTAAACGCGCGGTGCTGACACCAGCGGGCAAGTTGGTGTTAGAAGAGGGCAAGGCTTTATTGCAAGCCAGTGCCAGACTTGAAGAAAAAGTCCATCAACTTGAGTCTGGCTGGGAGGCTAAACTGACGATAGCCAAAGACACCATTATTCCCGACCGCATCCTGTTTGATATCATCGGGCGCTTTTGCTTGCTTGATAAGCAGGTTGAAATTACCGTTATTGAAGAAGTTTTGGGCGGTGGCTGGGATGCCTTGCATACCAAACGGGCAGATATTGCTATTGGTCTTACCGGTGAATTACCCAAAGGTCAATTTAGTCTGCATGAAATGGGCACGTTTGAATTTGTCTTTGCAGTAGCTAAGGATCATCCCTTAGCTGATTTTATTGGTTTACTCGAAACCCATGATATTAATCAATATCCCACCATCATTGTGGCCGATAGCTCGCGTACTTTGCCGGGACGTTCTTCAGGATTATTTGATAGCAAGCAACAAATTCGAGTGGGCAGTATGCAAAGTAAAATTCAGGCACAAGTCCAAGGTATTGGTGTGGGCTTTTTACCCTTGCATCTTATTCGTTGTGAGTTAGCGGAGGGGGTATTAGTTGCTAAAGCATGCGCAATCCCAAGGCCTCCAGTGCCAGTTTATTTTGCCACTGAAAAAGGCAAGTTGGGCAAGGCTCTTGATTGGTTTAGCGAAGAGTTAAAACAACAAAGGTGGTTTGAATGAAATATGGCTTTAATCCTTGTTGTTAGTGGGCCTCTGCAAGGGCTAATATTATGGCTCACCGGCGAGCTCTACCATAGCGGCCGTATACATTTTTAAATTAAGGACAAATTGCTCAACGCTAACAAATTCGTGTTCTGAGTGCCCAGTGTAAGGTTTGCCCGGCATTGCTGGGCCAAAAACGACTGCGGTAGGAAATAAACGCGAATTAGTTCCGGCACCAATCGAAATAGGTTGTGCATCTTTAATGCCAGTGTAATGAGCAAATACTGCCAGTAAGGTCGGCACTTGTGGCGCATCCGTTTGCACAAAAGGCTCTGAAATATCCACATCAATATTCAGTAAATTGACTTGGTTTTTTTGCTGCCACTGGATGAGGGTTTGATTAATTTCTTCAGTCAACTGTTCGAGTGTTTTGCCCCTTGGCTGGCGCAAATTAATACTTAATTCAATCCCATGATCTTTTTGTGTCAACACTGTCGGTGCGACTGTCATTGGCCCCATAAAAGCGTCTTTGAACGCAATTTTGCCAAACAGCTCTCCATAAATGCCAGTACCTAAGTGAGTATTAATAAAATTGACCAGCGCACCTGATGCATTATTAGGCCAGTGTCTGTCAGACAATAGCGCAGCTAAATGTGCGATAGCATTTTTGCCATGCTGTGGTTCAGAGGAGTGCGTAGATTTACCAAGGGCGGTGATAATGAGTTCATCGTCATGCCAGTCATAGCTGTATATCATGCCTTTTTGCTTGGCAGCCTGAGTGATTATTTTCTCTAACAAGTTGCTATTAGCATGTGCGATAATTGCTTGTGCATCTTCGGGTATCTGGCTGGTAAAAAAGCCGCCACTAAAACTCTTAATGTAAGGCTTATCTGAATTGAGCACTTTATTTGGGAAGGTCATTTTTACCGTGCCGTAACCCTTTTCAGCAGTTACTACTGGGTAGTTGGCATCAATAGTAATGTTCAATTGTGGCATCGGGTGGGTTTTAACAAAGGCTTCTAAAGGTGCCCAGTCAGATTCTTCCGCCATGTAAACATACAGCTCAATCCGTCGCTTCAAACTAATTTCTTTATCTTTTATAGCTTTCATCGCATACATCGCGGTGGATATGGGACCCTTGTCGTCTTCAGCACCACGGGCCAAAAGTATACCAGGCTCAGAAGTCGCATCTAATTCAAACGGTGACTTAAGCCATTTTGATGGATCGGCCGGTTGCACATCGCCGTGGGTGATGAGCCCAAGTCGTTCGTCGCTCTGACCTAAACCAATCACCACGACGTACCCATAATCGCTAAAATCTAGTCCAAGCTGATCGGCTTGACGCGCCAGCTCCTGCTTAAAGCCTTGATGCACTGGATTTTCAGGCGATGGCAGACCCTCAACTGCAACAGTATTGAAACTAACTAGTTGCGCCAAACTTTCAGTCATGGCCTGTTGATAGGTTGCGCTGGCATAGTCAGCAGTAGATTGTGCTAAAGAGCTAACAGCAACAGGAACCGACTCTTCAGCAGTCAGAGATAAGGAATGGCTTAAAGAGAAAGCAATAAAGAGCAGTAACAGTTTTTTGAACATAGGAAAATCAACAAAAATGTCATTAACATAAAGTACCAGTTGAAAGTGTGCCAAACAAGCAGTCACCCAAGAATAACTGGCATTTATAACGCCCAATTTATGTAACCTGAATACCACCCGATAACTTATTACTGATAGCCTATTTAGACACCCATCATAAACTGGCAAAAAAACAGTTTTGAACTACGCTTTAAAGGTTAAAACAACCACGGATGGTCTGTCATGCCGCAATCACGTCAAAGCCAAATCAGTCTTATTGATACTCCTTATTATCACTGTGTCTCGCGCTGCGTTCGTCACTCTTTTTTGTGTGGCCGAGATACTGTTACCGGCCAAAGCTATGAGCACCGCCGCGGCTGGGTAGAGGGGCGTTTATTGTTTTTATCTTCCCTCTTCGCTATTGATATTGCGGCCTATGCGGTAATGAGTAATCACACGCATGTGGTGGTGTATGTGGATAAAGCGCTGGCACAAAGCTGGTCAATGGAAGAAGTGGTTAGGCGCTGGCATGGTTTACACAAAGGCACGCTGTTAACACAGAAATACGCT
>NZ_JBDYKM010000003.1:0-429952 GCF_040012495.1 Paraglaciecola sp. 25GB23A | reverse complement strand
CTTCGCAATCCGTGAAGGTGGCCGTACAGTTGGTGCTGGCGTAGTAGCTAAAATCATCGCTTAATAACATAAGCAACCGATTTCAAAAAGGTCACTGAGGTGGCCTTTTTTTATGCTTGTAATAACAGATAGCACAAAATATTAGGTAATAAGCAGTGGGCAGCGTCGAATAAAGTTAACTAAAATATTGCATGCAATACTTTAGAAATCTCAACAACGAAAACTTTGTTGCCCGCTGGACATCAGTCTTTAGTGTTAAAAGTGTTGAATAATTGTTGCTTTCTGCACTGCAATTTTACATTAAGACCAACTAGTCTGGTTGAAATCAAAATTGTGCCCTGAAATCCCTAAATTGTATGGTTGATAGCTTTACACTTGCCTCGGCATTTAACATTATAAACGCCACGGAATAATATTAAGTGACAGGATGTTGCGTTTTTACCTTTAATTAAAAACTGACGTTTTTAGTTTTCGCCCACTGACTTAGGCTTGAATGGCAAAATAATGATAAATGCACTCTCAATTAGACAGAAAATTCTGCTTACACTTATTCTTTTTGTAATGCTCACTGCTACCCTCGTAGGCACTGTTAGCATGCTTACCGCCAAATCAAGCATTGAAAATCGGGTATTAAGCTCAGAATTGCCGAATACTGTAGAAAAAATAGCTGAAAGTATAGATAGTGATATCGTGTTAATGCAGGTTTTGGCACGACAGATTGCGACTGATGAACATATTCATCAATGGGTTAACAGCGGGCAAGACAAAGTAGGTGAAGCTACCTTAGTACGAAAATTAAAGTCTGCCGCAAGCCTAAACCAATTAAGTGCCGTGTCATTTGCCAATAAAAATACCGCCGATTATTGGAATCAGGATGGTTTTTTACGCCGTCTACAAAGAGATGCAGCAGATAATTGGTTCTATGACTACACAGCTAGTGGTCAAGAATATATGGTCAGTGTCTATCGTGATCCTAATACGGGCAAAACCGATTTATTTGTCAATTATCAGCAACCAAAGGGCCAAGGGCTATCAGGTACTGCGAAGTCCTTCAAATCAGTTGTGGATATGCTGGCAAGTTTTCAACTTGAACAAAGTGGTTTTGTATATCTGGTGGATGGCAAAGGTTTAATACAACTACATAAAGATAATGCAATGTTAGGCAAAGTAAACCTGAGCCAACTGTATGATCCAGAAACCAATTCAACGCTATTAAACAAACAAAAATTCAATTTGTCAGTCATAGAAAACGATGGCGAAAAGGTGTTATTAGCCTCAAGTTTTATTCCCAGCATGGGCTGGTTTGTTATCGCTCAAGTGCCCTATGAAGAAATGTTCAGTGGTTTAAATAGTGCCACTTGGCAAATACTATTGTGGTCAGGGCTGATCGCCGCGTTAGCGTCTATTGCAGCCTGGTTTATCGCGGGCACGGTTACACGGCCAATCAGTCAGTTGGCTGAGGTATTTAGTAAATTAGGCCAAGGTAACGCTGATTTGTCTTATCGTTTGCCGCAAGATGGCCAAAAAGAAATTGCTGTGGTTGCGGTTGGCTATAATAATTTCATTCAAAAACTTGAAGACTTATTTAATCAAATTGCCCACAGCGGTGAAGCTTTGCGTGGGGTGGCTACTTTGCTTAAACGAGATGCCGATCAGACTACAGCCAGTGTCAAAAGTAGTGCTGATTCTACCCAAGTCATTTCTAATTCCTTAGAACAAGTCAGTGCTAGCGTGATACTAACAGCTAAAAATGCCAGTGATGCAGCGAAAGTGGCCGATCAAATCAGTACTGATGGCAAAGTAATAACTGAGGTTATTCGAAGTACCCAAGTTGATATAAAACAACTAGCAGACAAAATTAATGATGTTGCTAAGGTGATAACATCATTAACCAATAATACCGAAACGATTGCAAAAGTATTAGAAACAATTCAGGCGATTTCAGATCAAACTAACCTCCTAGCTTTAAACGCCGCGATAGAGGCAGCTCGTGCTGGAGAGCAGGGTCGGGGTTTTGCTGTGGTAGCTGAAGAAGTGCGTAATTTAGCGCGCAGAACGGCAGACTCTACCCATGAGGTGCAAGATATTATGGAAGAGTTAAAACGCACTTCAGGTTCGGCCACTAGCGAAATAACCTTAATTATTCAACAGTCAAAAACAACCTCAAATTCGATTAGCCAAGCAGAAAAAATTCTGATGGAAAACCAACAACATTTTGCACAAATATCCCAAACGAATAAGACGGTAGCCGCAGCTACTAATGAACAGTCAGTCAATATTGAAGCTATTAATATGAAAATGACCGACATTAGGCAGAGTGCGCAGCAAAATGTGCAGAATGTCCAAAAGATAGCGGATGAGACTCTCAGTCTTAATCAGTTGGCAGAGAAATTGGACAACCTTATTAGTCTATATCAGCATAACTAACATAATAAGCAGTAAAAAAAGGCGGGATATAATGACAGAAGGTAAACGGTATAGTTTTACTATGCGTGGCGAAAATATGACGCGCATCGAAACCTTTGTTGCAGCGTCTTTTGCCTTTGCCATTACAATGATGGTGATCTCTTTGGGCACTATTCCCGCCTCCATCACCGAGTTTGTGGAAGCGACCAAACAAATCCCTGCCTTTGTTGCAAGTTGTGCACTTATAATCTGGATATGGCATACCCATGCGAAGTGGAGCCGTCGTTATGGGCTTGAAGACGGCTTAAGTATATTTCTAAGTTCTAGTTTGATCTTGTTGGTCTTGATTTATATTTACCCTCTCAGATTAATGATGCAAGGACTGTTTCAAACTATTAGTAATGGTTATTTTCCTATGCAATTGACGTTTACGTCTGAATGGGAATTTCGCTTTATGTTTACGTTTTATGCTTTAGGTTTCTTGCTGCTGTGCCTTAATTTTGTGGCATTGTACTTTTATGCTCTGAGCCAAAAGAAAATATTAATGCTAACTGCACATGAAGAATTTGATACAAAGAGTGAAATTTATCTGTGGCTGGTCGCTGCCTGTGTTTGTTTGATTTCATTAAGTATTTCATTAACTGCACAAGGCAATTTCATTAGCTACTCAGGCTATATATTTTTTGCACTTTTTCCACTATTAACCGGTTTAGGCTTTTATCGCGGTAGTTTGAGAAGAATATTAATTAAGACAATTGTCGAAAATGAACCACAAGCGTAATTGTCTCACTGCTTTTATTGTCACTGTTGTTTTTGTCACTAAATATTGGCCAAACTTTAATTAAATTGGTCTTTTTTATATTCTGTTTTATCTGGCTTGTAGTAAGTAATTGAAATATATAAGTTAATTTAATGGCTTAACAATTGCTTAACTAAGCGAGTAAAATAACTAAGGAACAAATATGTATACAGATGATGATTTGACCCATGCTGTAGAGCAGGGGATCTTTACTGATAACTCAATACAACAATTTCGCCACTATATGGCACAGTCTAAAAATACCAATTTAGTTGACGAAGAAAACTTCCGCTTGATTTCAGGATTTAATGACATTTTTGTAATGATTGCCAGTGGCTTGCTGTTAGTGTCAGTTGCTTGGTTAGGCACAACTATTGAACCTTGGTTAGGTGCTGTGGCTTGCTCAGCAGTATCTTGGGGCTTGGCTGAGTTTTTTGTTCGTCAGCGCCGCATGGCCTTACCCGCTATTGGTCTGTTGTTAACATTTTTAGGGGGTATATTTGCCCTGCCTATTTTGTTTAACGATTTTGCGCAACAAAATGTATCTGAGTCGAGTATCGTGATTTCAGGCATACTCACTGCACTCGCCGCCCGCTTGCATTGGTTGCGATTCAAAGTACCTATTACTGTTGCTGTTGGCACCGGCGCGTCGGTGGCAGGTGTAGTGGCGATTATTGTGTCTGTTTTACCCGCCGCAGTTAATATTTTGCTCCCTCTGGTTTTTATCGGTGGATTAGTGACTTTTTTCATAGCGATGATTTGGGATAGTGGTGATCGTAAACGTCAAACACGTCGTTCTGATGTCGCATTTTGGTTGCATTTGGTCGCAGCGCCAATGATTGTTCATCCTATTTTCACTGCACTAGGCATATTAGGCGCAGTGGAAAGTGTTGTCAGTTCACTTATTGTTATTGGCCTATATCTTATTTTGGCTTTTATCTCTATTGCGGTAGATCGACGAGCAATTATGGTGTCTGCATTAATATATGTGGTGTATGCATTTTCGAGCTTGTTAGATAATTACGGCATGGTTAGTTATAGTTTTGCTATTACAGGCTTATGTATAGGTGCGACCTTGCTTATTTTGTCGGCCTTTTGGCAGAATAGCCGTAAAAATGTATTGAAACTGATACCTGAAATGTTGTTATTACGTTTACCTGAATTAAAAGCATAGTAGGCGAATGTTCAAAAAAAGTCAGGGCGTTTAGCCCTGGCTATCCAGTGTTAAGTACTGTAACCACAAAAATGTAAAACTTAGCTGTTAGATTTATTGGATAGGCGCTATCCGATAGTCATTCGTTAAATAAGCTTTATTTGATAAGCCACACCGCTAGAAAACAAAATATTAGGGTGGTTTTTCGATAAAAGGAGCAAAAAGTATGGTTAAAGAGGGTACTTACTTGATAAGCTGCTCATAAATCAATCATCTAAGTTTGTTCATGATAAGAGTTTTCTTTAGCTTTATAATTCTATTGTTGTGCATGGGGCAAGCCAGTAGCAAAGTTCTCTCTGTTGGATGGGAGTTGTGGTATCCCTATCAATATCACAATAAAGAGCGTCAATTAGTTGGTTTAGATATCGAATCTTTTAAGGCAATTATGGCGGAAGCTAAATTGCCTTACACTACTGCTGAAATCCCATGGAAAACCCATTTACATTATTTAAAAACGGGCAAGATGGATATGGCAATGGGAGCTTCTTGGTCTAGTGAACGAGAAAACTATGCTTATTTTACCCAGCCTTATCGCCACGAAACGGTCAAGTTATTTGTCAAAAAAGGCTTGTCAGCCAATATCAAACTAAACACCCTGTCAGACTTGATTGGTAGTAAATATATACTGGGAGTCGAGAGCGGTTATTACTATGGCGACACTTATCAGGAGCTCATTAAAAAGCCGAGTTTTCGAGCCAACATTAGTGAAGTTATCGACCTAGAACAAAACGTGACGTTAGTATTGGATGGGCATCTGGATGGCTTTTTAGTTGATCCAAATACGATGCAATCTTTTGTTGAAAAATATCACATGCAAGATGAGTTTGAACAACACCCGCTAGAGATTTATAGCGCCGACATTTTTATTATGTTGAGTAAACAGACTTTAGACAAAGATGTGTTAAGCCTTATTGATACAGCAATTACAACGTTGAAAGATAATGGTGAATTAGCAAGAATTAATCAGCGGTGGAAGGCCTCACACAATTCTGACTAATTTTTGCTTGTGTTTGTGTTGAGACTGCCCTTTACGAATCCACGTTTTCCAATAGGATTAGTAGAGCAAGGAGATCGCCAGGGGGAGGGCGTCAGTGGCCAGTTTGAGCGATCTATAGTCATACGATTAGGGTCTGCTGACCGTCTCAAAAATGCCCGAAGCAGATATTAAGGTCTAACCAAATTGCCGATTTACTATTAATGTTCGACAACAGACAAGGTTCAAGAGTTACTAAAGCTAAAGTCGCTTTACTCTCTGCGTAATAGTGCTTTGAACTGTAAAATAAAACTTTTGTTGTTTATGTTTGATTAAGCTTTTTCAATTGCTCTTTTGCGTGTTTATTATCCGGCTTTAACTCAAGTACTTTTTTATAATGCTCTAATGCTTCAGGTGTATGACCTAACAACCAATAAATTTCCGCCAAACTATTGTATGTATTAGCGCTTAAGGGGAAAAGATATGTATTCAATTTAAAAATCTCTAGCGCTTGTTCCTTCTTATTTTGCTCAATCAATTTATAACCCCAGCTATTTAACTCATCCTCTTCAAACTTTAGTTGATGTGTTTTCTGCAACGCTTTCACAATCTGAACAGCCTTATCATATCCTCTAGATTCTAATGACTGCCATAGGGTTTTTATAGCGGGAGGCAAGCCAAAACCATTTTCTTCTTTCATTTCTGGAATGTAAAAACCGGCAATTTCATCGATAAAGTGTGATGGAAGACCTCCCATCAGGTTGGTGAGGACCACGATTGAAAGATCATCTTTTGGGTAAACAAAAAATGCAGCCCGATTTCCTCCTGCAGGCGCAACAGCCGAGTGTTCACTCCTTCCAACAACAGGCCATCCTAATGCATAACCGTTTAATAAATTATTAAAACCTTTTGTTTTACCGTTAGTGAGTACCGCCGGTGTCCATAGAGTTTCGATGCTTGCAGGTTTATTTAATAGCTTTCCGCTTTGTAAGGCCATTATCCAAGTTGCAATCTCTTTAGCGGTAGAACTCATGCCCGCCGTGGCACGAAGAAACGCAGGAAAGTCTGCCGCCTTTATATTCGCTATTTCGCCTGAACCATAATAAAAAGTATAACGACGGGCCGAGTGCGCTATAACGTCTTGAAGGTTTGAAAAACCAGCTTCTTCGGTTCTATTCATGCCTACTTTTCGTAATTGATTTTGCGTTATATAGTCAATAAAGTTTTGACCGCTAACACTGTCGATAATTTTACCTATCAACAAGTAATTCGTTTGGTTATAACGAAACTGAGTATTAGCTTCAAAATCTAGCGGTCGTTGTTTAACCAACTCCCATGATGCTTCTCCACCGTCATTAGAAATGAACTTACCAGTGTTACTATCCATTATATCGGGTAGCCCTGAAGTATGGGTCAATAACTGTTTTACTGTGATGTTATGCCACTCAACAGGCAAATCTGGTAAATACTTGGAGATGTTGGCAGATAGTTCAAGCTTACCTTGTTCAACCAACTGCATAACCGCGACACCGGTAAATGCCTTAGTAATTGAGTTAATCGAAAATACCGTGTGATCATCTACGGCAACGGCGTCCTGAATGTTAGCGAGTCCATAGCTGGACGTTTTTACTATTTTGCCATGTCTAACAACAGCTAGTTGTAAGCCTGGAATTTTTCTTTTAACCATTTCAGCATGTATGAAATCGTCTATCTCGTCAGCCTTTACCCAACTACTTGTTAGTCCCATTAATAATAATATTGAAAATAGACTAGTAACCAAAAATGTTGCTGCATTATAACCAATTGATCGGCTCATTTTTTATCCTTTATATATTTAACATGAATCCCAATAGTAAATATTTCTCTCGTAACTGCGTAATAGAGAGAGTCGTTATCGGGCTATTGCTCAGCCATTCGTAAAATCGAAAAGGCATTAACATTGGAGGGTTATAATGGCAAAGTGCTAATGAGAATTCGACCGACTAAAAAAGTCGGACGTCTTATTTATATTGGTGTACAGCGATTGATGAAAATTTATTTATTCATCATAGTAAGTTATGAATGTAATTTTCGATATTGAGAAGGTGTCATCAATAGGTGCTTTTTAAAAGCGGTATTGAACGATGATTTTGAATTGAATCCAACTTCGTACAAGATCTCTAATACCGTTTTTTGCTGTTGCTCATTTGCTATTAGCATTTCGGCGGCTGAATTGATTCGATAAGAGTTCACGAAATCAAAAAAGTGTTGTCCTATTATTCTGTTGATAGCGAGTGAAAGTTCACTGCCAGGTAGGTTAAGTTGTTTTGCCAAATTCTCTACGCTCAAAGAGGGATCTAAGAAAGGTTTACTCTGCTGCATGTAATCTCTTAATAGCGGAACAATCGCATCGTATTTTTCAGTTTCAACAGTGCTAACTTTAGAAACGCTTGAATGTTTTTGGCTCGCAGCAAGTTCATCAATCAATTCTGTGGTTGAACTTACTCTGGTAAATAGTTCTGGCCTATGCAGCGCTTGCCACAATATCCAACAAATACTCAATAACATCGAAATAATCATGATTAGTTGCACTAACCTTTCATAATCATAATCATGGTAAATTGAGAACCTAAAAAACATTCTTCCTAAACCTATGATATAGATCAGAGTAAACAGAAATATCAGTTGGGTTAACCAACGTTTGTTTAATCTATCTGCATCAGAGTAATTTTCAACAACAACTTTTCTATATCTTATCAAGTGTTTATAAATGGCTAAAAGGTACAAGCCAAGTTGTACAAACGTCATGAAATGAATAAAGGTTAATTCAGGGACATCAGTGAAGTTGTCATACCAAAGCTGTTTTGAGGCATTATCTACACTGAAAAAGTTGGGTATCATCACGAGACAGGCAATGACGTAAGAGATAGCGTGAAGCAAGTGTTTAATTTTTAATTTAAAGTCATTATAAATAGCCGCTTTAACATAAAGATATAAAGTGGGACCGATAAATAGTGAAATATTATATCTGAGCATATCTAGATCGGGATATGTTTGGTAAAAGTCGCTAAATATGATGTTACTCAGATCAATGACTACAACCAGTAAATAAGCTGCAAATAACCTATGACTTAAGCGGTTGCCAGTGCGAAGACTACAAAGAAAGGTGGCCACCAATAAATGAGAAAAAAATACCACTAAGACAATGTTTTCAAACATTAATACAATACTTTCAACCACTAAATGCTTTCCTGTTTTAAATGCTATCGGTGATTCGGCTAAAAGAATTATCAACAGTTACGATGCCATGGGTTATAACAACGTTGAGGTTATTATACTTTTGTTAAGTTCGTCTATTATTTCATAACTGAGTAAAGTTAGCGGCAACAACTAACTTTACTCAAGCGTCACTATACAGTTCAATGTAGTGGTCAACAAATTCGGGACAGTAAATTGACAGACGTTCTGTTTTTGCCGGTTGCGCACTACTATGCGGGGTGAGATACGCAGATTTATCCAATCTTCAACGATTAGGTGCGCCATGCTATGTGAAAAGTGCGTTTATGGGTTACAAAATTTGTTCATACAACTACGCACTAGCTAATAGAATGATGTCCAATGACGCTTCAAACTATTGTCAACATAATGAAGACAATCTTTCTGCAAAACCTCTATTTATCTGCGATACCTCTTCATTAATACTTCAACTCTAGAATCAATTGAGAGAAAGATTAAGGTGTATCATTTACTAACAAAGTTAAAAGCAATATTCAGTTTAAACGCAAAGGCTGTCTCCACTTTGGCTGCATCTGGACAGAACACTATTAGTTTTAAGTCATCTGACTGCGCGATGCTCAGCGAATTTGATTCAGGCTGGCAGACACCTTACGCAATTTACGATATGAGCGTTTACACCGCGCTCTGTTCCTAGCAGAGAATGCATTATTAATGGATAGTACGGCTGTTCATCAGTCAAGTTTGTCACAAAGTCTTATTATTTGCCAAAGACTCAACATAGCGTTAATTCGCTAAAAGCGATCAAACGGAGAAACATGGTGGAAAATGAACAACACAATAGCCCATCCCCCTTTCACAGTGGTGAACAGACGCTGCAATTAAGAGCCGGGAAGCGTGATGCGATGGAAAAGTTTGGTCGCCGAGTTATACGCAATTACTTACCACAGCAGCATCGAGAATTTTATGCTCAGTTGCCTTTTATTGTCGCCGGTTGTGTTGATGAACAAGGAAATACCTGGGCCTCACTGCTAGCTGGCAAACCCGGATTTATTCAATCGCCAGAAGCAACACTGCTGTCTTTGCAGCATTCACCGATCAAGGGGGATCCGATCAATCAGGCCTTAGCCACTGATGGCGCGCCGATTGGCTTGTTGGGAATAGAATTCAGCAGCCGCCGCAGGAATAGGGTCAACGCTCGTGTGCAAAATCCTGTTAGCGGTCAGCCTGCTCAATTGGCCGTCGACCAGGCATTTGGTAACTGTCCACAATATATTCAAACCCGAGCGCTTCACTTTCATCGCGAACCAAGTATGCAAGAGACTGGAGAAGCGCCGATCCAATTGACCGAGCTAGACGATGATGCCAATCGGTTAATTGATATGGCCGATACTTTTTTTGTTTCTAGCTTTATCTCAGCAACAAACAATCCGCAAGTTGAGGGAGTTGATGTCTCTCACCGAGGAGGTATGCCCGGGTTTGTCAAAAGACAAAACAATACTTTGACGATCCCAGACTACATGGGCAATTTCCATTTTAATACACTGGGCAATTTCTTACTTAACCCGAAAGCGGGGTTGGTGTTTACAGATTTTAAAAGCGGTGACGTATTAATGCTCACTGGCAGTGTTGAAATCCTTTGGGAAGATGATCCTGAGGTTCGAGCATTTAAAGGCGCTGAAAGAGCCTGGCGATTTACTATGAAAAAGGCACTTTGGCTTAAAAAAGCCCTGCCTTTTACCGCTAGCCTTGAAAAGTATTCACCCAACTCAGTTATTACCGGTTCGTGGTCTGAAGCGCAGCAGTTGATTGAAGCACAAAAGCATCGACAGCAGTGGCAAGCTATGCGGGTAACCAAGGTGGTTCAAGAAAGCTCAGTGATAAAGTCATTTTACCTACAACACGGCGCAGGCCAAGCACTATTATCATTTGAAGCAGGGCAACATTTAACGATTAAAGTCACGCCGGTTGGAAGCAACAAGCCGGTAATTCGGACTTACACGGTGTCCTCTGCCCCTCACGATGAATACTATCGGTTATCGGTAAAACGTGAAGACGAGGGGAACATCTCTAAGTATCTGCACGAAACGCTAAAAGTGGGTGACCTGATTGAGGCAAAATCCCCCAAAGGAGATTTTTTCATTGACGCGTCAATAAAGCGCCCTACTGTATTACTCGCTGGTGGAATTGGCATCACGCCAATGAAGTCTATGGGTGAGCATATTGCCAGAGAGGGTTTGCGCACACGTTATACACGACCCACCTATATCTTTCATTCGTCACGAACCAGTGAAGAAAGAGCGCTTTATCTGGAGCTTAAATCATTAGCGTCTGGCTCTGAAGGTAAGATCAAATTTTATTCATTTCTGTCGCGACCGACGAATGAAGATAAACCTGGTCAAGACTACAACGGCTCAGGACGTTTAAGTGCGGATGTGTTAAGGCAAACGCTGCCCTTAGACGATTATGATTTCTATTTGTGCGGCCCCTCGGGGTTTATGCAGTTTATGTACGATGAGCTTATGACGCTAGGGATCCGCGACGAACGGATCTTCGCTGAGGCCTTTGGTCCTTCAACGATACGCCGGCAGTTTGTCCCAAATAACGTTGCTACTCAAGCTGCCAAAGAAGAGGGCGATGATGTCATCGTTAAATTCAACGTATCTGGCTTCGAGCAGCGTTGGAGCAAAGGTGATGATGTGTTGTTGAAGGTTGCCGAAGCACATGGTCTGGAACCTGAATTTAGTTGTCGAAACGGGGCTTGTGGGTCATGCGCGGTGAAAGTGAATTCAGGCGAGGTTGCCTATCGAACTCAACCCACTGCATCGGTCAATTCCGGAGAGGCACTCATTTGTTGCGCGGTTCCCGCTAAAGGCACAAAGACACTCGAGCTGGCCCTTTAACGTTTTACTTTAATTAACTTGGAGATTTTTATGCAAACACGTCCGCCCATCCCACCTTTTGATTTTGTTAGTGCATCCCAAAAGGTTCGGTTAGCCGAAGACGGTTGGAATAGTCGCAACGCTAGTGCTGTGTCTAACGCCTATAGTGTCAATACCCAGTGGCGAAATCGTGCTACTTTTGTTGAAGGTCGAGAGCAAGCAGAACGTTTTTTATCTGAAAAATGGAAAAAAGAGATTGATTATAGACTGATTAAAGAGCTGTGGGCTTACTCGGATAACCGCATTGCGGTGCGATACGCATACGAATGGCACGATGACAGTGGCAATTGGTTTCGTTCATATGGAAATGAAAACTGGGAATTCGACGAAAATGGTTTGATGACCAACCGCTATGCTTCAATCAACGACCTGCCCATCCAAGAAAAAGACCGCAAATTTCATTGGCCATTGGGCAGAAGACCTGACGATCACCCTAGTCTTTCAGAGTTGGGACTGTAGTGTTTTGCTTGGGCGAGATCAATGCTTCAGTGCTCGCGAGATAAATAAAACCTTTGGCAAAAATCCATTTTCTGGGTAAATAATTAACATGCAAACCTTTTATTATTAGTGACTGCTCTATCGTGGATAAGAGGCTGCGCATAAAAACAAGATGTAGGTGGGGCGGGACTGTTACATCGTTGGTGATGGCAGCCCACCTCGTCCCATAGGCAGAAGCCTACCATGTCATTAATGACATACAAGAAAAGGCACAAGAACAGTTAGCGTTGTGGCGCGAGCTTTTTGCTCCTGTCTAGCAAAAAAGAATTGATATCATCATGAGTCAAAGCGCTATCGCGGATGCAGAGTTGAAATTCAACCAACAGCATATTGCTTTTTTACAACTGAGCGTGAAGACAAGCATATTTAATTGACTGAAGTGGAGAGAACAAGACATTGATGGTAAGAAGAATCAAAACATCATCGATAACGCCGCGTTTTTAAGCGCTATGCAAGTATTGTTTTTCCTGACCCGACTCAAGAAAAAGTTGTTGGCTACACATATAACAGCCCAATTCACGATTGCTTTGTTGAAAAATCTTTTAAATATAAAGCCGCTTTCAATGTCAGAATGTCCGAATTGAACGGCTTATGCACCTAATAAGTCAATAAAACAACGCGTTACAAAATGCGTAGGACCCTAGTTTGAGCACTCCTGAAAAGAATCCTCGGTTTTACTTCGTTAATAACTATTGAGCAAAATCAGAAATTATTGAATATTTCGACTATCAGAGTATTGTTATAAAAATGTTAATTTAAAGAGCTCCATCATGGAACGCTCGCCTATTACGCGCAGAAAATTTATTTCTCTAACTGGCGCAGCTATCGCCACAGGAATGACCCCAATAATCGCCATCGGCCAGGATCGTCAACCTACGGCGAAACAAGTTGAAGGTCCATTTTTCCCAAAACATCAGCAAATCGACAAAGACGCTGATATGACAAGCGTAGCGGGTATGTCAGGCAAAGCATCTGGAGAAGCTCTTATAGTAAAGGGTAGGGTATTGGATACCAATGGAGATGTCGTCGCCAATGCGCTAATTGATATTTGGCAAGCAGATAACAATGGTCGCTATTTGCATGAAGATGCGCCAGAAACCTCGCCACTAGACCAAAGTTTTCAGTATTGGGCAAAAATCAAAACAGCCGAAGATGGCAGCTACAGGGTAAAAACCATTAAACCCGCCAAATATGCCGCTGAGGAAGATTGGCAGCGACCTCCACATATTCATTTTAGGGTCGCCAAACGAGGCATGCGCGAACTGACTACGCAAATGTACTTTGCCAATGAGCCACTTAATGAAATAGACAGGCTTTACTTGGAAGCACCAGCAGAGCAGCGCCCGAGTATTACCGTTGATGTAGTAAAGGGTGAAGCGACGTTTGATATTGTGCTAGCCAAGGTTTAAGCACACATTGTGCTCAGAGTGAACTCGACCCTGGGCATGTTGCAGTGCGGCAGAGTCGATAAAAATAAATGAATTAAGCGCGTAACCCAACATAGGTTACTTGCATAGGCACAAAGCCTTTTAACGCGCGTATATTGTTAAGCCAGTTTCGAATATTGGGATAGTTATCTAGCGATACATCACCCTCTGGCGCATGTTCGATATAAGTGAAGTTTGCAATATCGGCGATGGTGGCTGAATCACCTACCAACCAATCCCGCTGTGCTAAATGCTGCTCCAACGTATCGAACAATTTATAAGCGGTTTGCTTGGCATTTTCATGATCAATACCGGCGCCAAACACATTGACGAGTCTTGCGGCGGCTGGACCAAAAGCAACTGCACCTGCTGCGACAGATAACCAGCGCTGAATTTCAGCTTGAATGACGGGATCATGCGGATACCATTGGTTCGTGCTATCAAATTTACTCGCTAGGTACACTAAAATGCCGTTTGAATCATTGATAAACGTTCCGTTGACTTCTAAAACGGGCACTTGTCCAAAAATGTTTTTCGCTAAAAACTCTGGTTGCTTATGGTCGCCTTGTTTTAGAGCGACTTCAATCACTTCGATATTTAGCCCTAATAAAGAGGCAAATAATTCGGCGCGGTGAGAATGGCCCGAAAGTGGAAAACCGTGCAATTTAATCGTGTTCATAGTGTTGTCCTTTTGTTTATTTAAGGTTGTTAAAATTAATGTTTAAAAGTTCTTCAAAACCGCCCACTGAGCGATTATTAATAAATACTTGTGGGTAAGTTCGGTTTGCCGTTCTAGTGCGCAGTACTTGTAGCGCACTTGAGTCTTGATAGACGTCGTATTCGATAAACGGTATGTGCCGGCTGGTCAACAAAGCGAGTGCATGTTCGCAGTATCCACAGCCGGGTCGGGTATATATTTCTACAGGGTGCATGTGGCCTCCAATTAACTCGTTTCAACATTGTCCCGAGCACGGAATGCATATTACGCTTCTCAATTTATTGAAAAAGAGGGTTGATATAGAATTAATGTCAATGCTACATTGACAGTCATGGATACTATTCTTGGCATTAAAACCATTATTGCGGTCGTAGAAACGGGCTCGTTTACTGCAGCAGGTGATCGGCTGTCTATTTCAAAAGCGCTGGTTAGTAAGTATGTGGGGATTGTGGAAGAGCAAGTTGGTGTGCGTTTGTTCAATCGCTCTACACGAAAAATATCTATTACTGAAGCAGGGAAAAACTACTACGAGCGGGTGGTGCCACTATTTGATGACTACTCTGAATTAGTCGATAACTTGGCAGAGCATGAAACCTCACCTCGTGGTCAATTGAGGATCAGCGCACCAGTCACCTTTGGCGAATCTAACCTAGCGCCTTTGTTACCTGAACTGCTTAATCGATATCCTGATTTGAGTGTCGACCTGCATCTATCTGATAAAATTATCGATATGCTTGAAGAAGGCATTGATCTGGTGATCAGGATCGGCGGAGTGGACGATTCAAACCTTATCGCCCGCAAAATCACATCGTTTCCATTAATCATGTGTGCTTCACCTGCCTATCTTGAAAAGCATGGACACCCAACGAATGCGCGAGAGTTAGAACAACATACCACCATTATCGATAGTAACTTTAGAATTGGATTTAACTGGCCATTGATAAGCAAGTCTGGAGAGCCATCGGTGGCGCATGTTAAATCACACATCTCAGCAAACAGCCCCAGAGCAGTTAAAGAGGTAGTACTGGCAAACGGTGGAATTGGCTTGATACCGGAATTTGTTATTGAAGAGCAGCTTCGAACGGGTGAGTTGCTGCGTGTTATGGACAACCATAAAACCCTCGAATTTGGTATGTTTGCTATTTACCCACATCGGAAATTTGTGCCCAGAAAGGTGCGTACTATGGTCGATT
The DNA here is from genome assembly GCF_040012495.1 of Paraglaciecola sp. 25GB23A. NCBI lineage: Bacteria > Pseudomonadati > Pseudomonadota > Gammaproteobacteria > Alteromonadales > Alteromonadaceae > Paraglaciecola > Paraglaciecola sp. 25GB23A. The sequence goes on along the minus strand of NZ_JBDYKM010000003.1, from coordinate 414,570 downwards.
TTCTTATCGAAAAGTTTAGTTGAAAGCGCACTTTGGTTTGATAAAAGTCTAAGTCGCTACTCTCGCCCAAAGCTACACTCGATGGTTTTTCTACACCTTGTTTTGATAAAGTTTTTCAGTCGCATTCTTAAGTTCAGCGTGCGGGATAAACTGATCTGCAATGGTTAAAATGGCATGAATATTATTCGTCAATTTTTCGATTTCCAATTCACCTGGTTTTACCGCGCTTTGGAACAGATGAATTGCCATGTCTGCAAGCAGTATTCTTTGTTTTTCCAGCCATTGCTCATCGCCTTTTTTTGCCGTATTGCTTAAGTAGTTACTTTCAACAATATTGTGCAGTTTCCAACTTTCTTCGATCAATTCTTTACGTTCAAAGTCGTTCATACATCATTCTTCTTAAGTGTTGTGGAGCCTAATAAATCGCGGCAACTTTCTATATATTGCGTGCTATTCAAGCCTCTCAATTAAATAGTTAAATACCGCTTAACTGTTTTTTTAATTGCTCATACTTCGTTCTGCCGACGGGAACTTCCTCCCCAGAATTAAGTAGTAGTGTGTACTTACTTCCTTCGTGAATTTTAAAGGCCTTAACTTTTCGCATATCGACCAGATATGAGCGGTGAACGCGTATAAAGCGTTCGGGAAGTAATTGCTCAATCTTCTCAATATTTTTACTGTGCAGGACTTTTGTTGGCATTGCATCAGTGGTGGAGGTGAGGTTGAGCCAAGTGTAGTGACCGTCTGCTTGAATGTAATCTATGTCTTCGAGCGATATTAGCTGGATCTCTCCGGCTTTTTTAACGCTTAAATATTTAGCGCTACGGTATTCATTTTTTCTGTTGTGTAACAGTCGCTCAAAAGCCTGAATAAGTCGTTCTCTGGTAAAGGGTTTGGCGATAAAATCCAGTACGCCATACTCAAAAGCTTCAATCGCTTTTTCTGCATAAGCTGAAATAATGATGGTGTGAAATGCCGCTGCAAGTTTGTTTTTTAATAGTGTGAAGCCATCACGGCCCATTAAATTCAAGTCAAGTAGCAATACATCAATTGTATTTTCGCTGAGGAACGATTCAGCATTATCAATATCATCAAAGCAGAATATTTTGGGGTCTTTTGCAACTAAAATCTCTGCAGTAAGACGTTGGATACGTTGCTGTATGAGCGGTTCATCTTCAACAATGACAATTACCATATGGTTCTCGTTTTTAATTTGCTGTTGCGTTGATGTTCACGTAGCTGATCTGTGACACCCAGTTGTCATCAGACTCATAGCTAGCAAACTCGGCTTGCTTTTGATTCAGCTCCGCTAATTTAGCGTGAATAAAATGGTTTCCACTGCCCGTTCCTTGATGATTGGTTTTGTTTTCAATAGGGGTTATCAAGGTCAAATTTACCCGTTTACCTGCTTGCCTTACCTTAAGTTCGAAGGTTCTATCGCTGGATATTTTGTTATGGGTAAAACAGTTTTCTACCAAACTGTGCAATATAGCAGAGGGTATCCAGATCCCTTCCACTTCGCCAACTACCGCTAATCGATAATCTTTCTGATAACGGATAGACATTATCTGAATATGGTTTCTGCATAAAGCAATCTCGTCGGCTAGCGGCACATAGTCTTGCTCGCTCTGCTGAGTCAGTTGACGGAACTCCTGACTCAAAGCGGAAATCAAGACAAGGGCATCTTGCGGGTTGGTTTCGATCAGCTCCATTAGTTGAGTTAAACAATTCATCAAAAAATGTGGCTGCATATTGCGCCTAAGCAGTTCAGTTTTGATGCGCTCCGCTTTTAATGAACGTGCCTTGTGCTGTCTCATTTCTTTGATTAGCGCCACCAACATGGTCAGAACAATAGCGATAAAAAACACCGCAAAACCAAACTCTACAAAATATTCAGGGTAGAAAATAATAAAGCCGATACCAATGATGATAAATAATGAAGCGGCTTTACCTCGCCCAGATTCTCTTACTTGCAAAATGTTTATAATAAGTGACCAACACAAAGCAGCAAAGAAAAGAGCCACACTGGTGATGTCATAACTAAGATTCAATAAGGAAATAATGATCAAGCTTATTAGGCTGCATGTTACCCATATTTTGACCTGCTTAAGTCTAAAGTATGCGACGTAAAACATGGGTAGTAAAAAGCTTGTAATAAAGGTAAGCACAAAGATGACAGACAGCCGCAGTGCATGCCAATTGTAAGGATAGTCTAACCAGAACTTGGCTTGCTCTACGCTTAATAGAAGCGCGGCGGATAAGCATAGAATACTGAACATTTGATAGGATTTTTCTGCTTGATACAGCCAATTTACCAGTTGAAAGATGACAAACAGAATCACTAAAACACCGATGAAAAAAGCACTCAACATGCTCACAAACAGAACCACATTAGCTAACTTTGGTTCATCCACTATGGCCAGTACATAGCCGATAGAATCGAGCTCTTTGCCAACACTGAACGTCGATATGGTTGCACTCAACATGTGCTCTCCATCGTTCAATAAGTCATCGGATAGCCTTACTAAGGTCTTTATTGTCCCTGGGTCTTCATCATTAAACGATGGTGCAGGGGAGCCGTTGGAAATCAGCGGTTTATAGTCCCATCTGAAATCTACCGAACCTAACATACCAACTAATAACGAAGGGTTGCTCGATAGTGTTTCCCGATGAATATTAATCTTTGCTCGCAGACAAAAAAACTGGTTTTGAGGCAGTTCACTGAAGCTAATATTTTGCCAGTCACCTTGGTCTACTCCGGAGGCGTGACATTGAATACTTGTGTTGAATTCATTGCTTTTTATGGGCCTTATTTGAATCTGAGTAAATACATTGTTCGGCACGCTTGGGCGATGTTCAGTATCTGCCGAGTTGTTGTTTTGTGACCACGCCGGTAATGCAAAGAAAATAATGAGCGCAACATGTAAAAGGAAGATGATTGGTTTGTGTTGTCGCATGTCTCGGTCCGGTTTTTATTTACACCTCTCCATTCTACGTTAATTAACCCGAAGTAAAATGTCGTTGGTGATATTCACGAGCAGTTGAAGCATTTCTGTCACTAAAATAAGCACCTAAAGCCTATTGTGATGACCAGTGAAAAATGAATAACGGTTTTTGTGAGCCGGACAACATAGCGAGACATTGTCATGATGAATTTTATTAAATGGGTATTGATTGTTCTGGGAGTGATGAGCCTCTGGGTTTTACTAAATGTGGTATCAACCACCCAAGGCTGGTTTAAACAACCCATTGCGCCGACTAATGATACCACCTCTTTTATGACTGAAGCGGTTAAATCAATTAAAACAGAAGCCAAGGGAAACGGTATTTTTGTCTTAGTTAGTGAAGGAAAGGTATTCGATGATTTTTCTTACTCTAAAGACAAAAAAGTCACAAAAGACACCGTTTTCGGGGTTGCGTCATTGGGCAAATGGGTCGCTGCATTTGGCGTTTTGAAGCTGGTCGAACAAGGTAAGCTAGATTTAGATGCGCCTGTAGCAAATTATCTCACGCGTTGGCAGTTGCCGCCTAGTCAGTTTAACAACGAACAAGTCACCATACGCCGTTTGTTGAGCCATACCGCGGGGATAACCGATGGCTTAGGCCACAATGGTTTTTTAAGCGCAGAACAAGTACAACCACTTGAAAAGCATTTAACCCACGCCTTAGACGCCGATGAGGGAGTTAACGGCCAAGTATTGGTAGGTATTGAGCCTGGTACTCAATTTAAGTATTCGGGTGGGAGTTACAATTTACTGCAACTGATTGTTGAAGAGGTTAGCGGTATGTCCTTTAGTGCTTACATGCATCGTGCAGTGTTTGAGCCGCTCAACATGACAAATACCGGTTATAACAAAGACCAGTTTGGTGACAATTTAGCGCAATACTTCGACGATAAAGGCACCGTTAGGCAGTATCCTTATTACACTTCATTGGCTGCAACGGGCTTGTATACCAGCGCGAATGATCTGGTCAAATTCTTAAACCACAACATTACGCTTTCGGAAATGGAAAGTAGCACTCCCGATTTACTTTCTGCATCGACGCTTAAACACATGCGAACCCCAAACGCGACTAGCATGGGAATAGATATTTGGGGCTTAGGAGTCATGCTGTTTGCCAGTAATAATGCTGACGATTTTATTATTGGACATGGCGGACAATCACCCTCTTTGAATGCCACTTTACGAGTAAACCCAAACACGGGAAATGGCATCATTATGCTTACCACGGGTAATCGTTCCTTAGCCGCTGATACAGCAACACAATGGACTTTATGGGAAACTGGCAATCCAGATATGTATATGCTGCGACATATGATCCCGAAGATGTTAAAGACCTCTGCCATAGGATGTTTGGTGATTTTTATTCTAAGTCTAGTTTACGTATTTTTTGTACGACGCAAAGCAAGTAAGTTAGCTCTACAAAAATAATATTAATTACTCGAGATTCAACAAGGAAAAATTAACATGAATACAGGCTCAAAACTCTTGGTTGTATTACTGATAATGTCGTTAAGCGGATGCGCAGTTCCCGTGATCGTTCACGAAATTGCGACAGAGGTGCAAGAAGGAAAGCGTATTGATAAGGAAAATAAACGCGCCATTGCCCAAACCCACAACGATCTTAAACAGTTAAAAAGCTAATGATAATAGTGGTGGGATAGCCTCTAAATATAGCTTCTAACAACTCAACCAGTTAACTAAGTAGGTTAAACCCATGAAAATATAATAATTAACACTTATCAAATAAAAAGAAGCTACAAGGGCATTTTATATTTAAGTGATTAATTTAATTAAAGATAAATTTTTCATTGTGGATGTAATTAAATTCGCATGTTTATTAGTCAATTAGAGGAAGTTATTAGTGAATACCTTGAAGTTTTTTTGTTTTTTTATCTTAATATTTATTGGTAGTTGTGGCAGCAACGGTACAGATGATGAGAGTTCTGTCCCTGAAATTAGTTCAACACTTACCGAGACATTAGATAACTATATTGATACATCAATTCCAAGCTCAGGCGCAGGTATAGCAATTTTTGTCAATAAAAATGAAACGGTTAAATATACTGGTTTTAAGGGACTTGCGAATATACAAGAGAGCATTTCAATTGATGCAGATACTGGGTTTCGTATAGCTTCTATAAGTAAAGTTTTTACGGCTTTAGCTACTATGAAGCTTTTTGAGCAAGAATTGATTCAGCTAAACGACTCTATTTTAAAGTATCTCCCTGAGCTGCCTTCCTCATGGCAGCATATTACTATTCATCATTTGTTATCACATCAATCGGGTATTCCTCAATATGAGAATCATCCTGATGCGACAATATGGGATGGGCAAACAAATGATGATGTGTTGAGATTTTACATTTCTCACTCTGAGCTGTCTTTTGAAGCAGGCTCGAAAGGCGAATATAGTAATGCAGGTTATCATTTACTTGCGGAAATTATTTTTAGGGCGGTTGGTATCCACTATGAAAATTATATGCATGAGTATTTTTTCGAACCTCTAGGTATGAACAACAGCTATGTAGCGGATGAAACAACGTCACCTAGAGTCAATGATGCGCTAAATTTCGCACAATACACTACGTTTAATGGTAAGAATAATTTTACCAATGGTGCCAATGGTATTGTGAGTTCAATTAATGATCTAAATATTTTTATTTCGGCTTTACTAGATGGTCAAATCGTTAAACTTGAAACGCTCAACTTAATGTTGGTGCATCATACACCTGCTTTATTAGGCGAAGCTGATTATGGTTATGGTTGGATCCTTGCTCCAGAAGGAAGTGATGCGTTTTCTCATACTGGCGGACATGATGGATTCAGAACGTGGTTGCTAATAAATAGAGATAAAAATCTTCGAATGATTATTCTTGGAAACGGTGGTGACCTTACAGGCGACCACGAACAGTTAGCTAAACTTATGGGGCCTTTTCTTTAACATTAAGTTTTAGCTCGTTAGTGCTAATGTCTTTTTTTTGTGGCAAAAGTTAGCGTTCCGAGATGAAACCTGACCGTCTGCTTACCACCCTGAGCCGTTCGTCAACCATATTTTAGACAATCAATGGAGAGTTCCTCTCTCTTAGTGCTTTCAAATATTTTGACTCATCGTAAAAAACCTTGTCCTTCCAACAACGATATAAAATCCGTATCCACTTAAAAGCCAGAGACCGCAACGCTGAATTGTGATTATTTCCTTTATTGCGCTGCTGCAAATAATATTCCTCAGCCCAAAATGAAAACTTGATAGATTTCCCTGCCCATTCAACAAAACTCTGCCGGACGAATCTTGAGCACTGCAAACGCCAGTGGATCCAACAGCTTTTGCCACTGCGCTCAGTAACGGGTGCAATGCCAGAATACCGCTGTATCTCGGCTGCACTTGAGAAGCGTTTTCTATCCTGACCAAGTGCGACCAATAACCGTGGCGCTAGACATTTTCCTACGCCCGGAAAAGACCTGAACAGATCTGCATCTGGCATATCCGCGAATAAGTTCTCGATCAATGTGTCAAATTCTCTAATAGCGTGAATGATTGGCAAGACTTGGCGAGCCAGCGTCATTGCCAGCAATTGATTCGTTTCAACTACCGTCGGATTATCAGTCAGCTCTTTGGCTTCCTTGATTAACTCTAATCGTTTGGCAATGGATTTCATGTTGCTGCTATGAGATGACATGAACTTACTCACAGTCTGAGGTCTGGCGCGTTTTAATATGGTTAAATTCGGCCAGCGTATGATCATATCCATAAAGAGCTCGGTATCCCTGTGTGAGAACCAGTCCAGTATTTGTGGGAAGTATTGTTTTAGGGTGGCATTTAAACGGTTGCAATACCGTTTCTTGTCATCCACAAGGCGTCTGCGCTCTTCTACGTAAAACTTCAACTTATTAACCTTCTCATCAGCAGGTTCAATCGGAAGGACGACGTCGGGATACCTGAGCATTAGCTCAAGAGCAAACATCGCATCAGTTGGGTCGTCTTTGGCCCCAGATAACGCAAATGTTCGGCGATAACGGCAAAGCATTTTCGGGTTTATTGGAAAAATAGTAACAAAATCATATTTTTGCAGTGCATAAACAATCGGCCCTTTACTCAGTTCAACAGCAACTGCTATTTGGCCAGGATAAGCTGCGTGAAGTGCTTGAAGCCAGTTATCAATGACTTCAGAGTTGTGTTCAATGATGGAATTAACTCGCTTCCCATCTGGATATTGAATACAGACATCATGCTTACGTGTTGCCCAATCCAAACCAACTAATAAAACGAATTTTTCTGTTATTTTAGTCATCATAGCCTCCCAACAAAAGTGACAAGGCATGTATGCTTAGCAGTTCGAAAAGAATATAGTTGGTATTGGTTAATACAAACCCTGAGTATTCGTTAGCTGCTTAGCGTACCCAAAACATCGAAAAGAAAGCGGTAAACATCAGATGTTTTCTCAGTTTTATTCGTATGAATTAGGTACATACCTTTGAACATATAATTTATAGCTCAAAGGGCGTGAATGACTATATTCTCAGTAACTTGAGACGGTCACCAAATCAGTGACAATGTCTGCAATTGGCACAAACTTGTCCTTCAGCTTAAGCTAGGATTCGGCCAAAAGCTGACCTATATACACAACAGCTTCACACCCAAAGCGGACCAAACAACTTATAAGATTGAACGGTAAAAATACTGAGAAAATCGACGTTCACAATACCGAGGGTGTACTCTACTTTTGTTCCTTACAAATTATATCAGCTAATATTAAGGGACAAAGTCACTTACTCAATGAGCATTGCCAGTTTCCTAGTCAATTACATGTCTGAAAATCGATTAACCGCTTGTACCATTCGTTTAATTTCATTTTCCTCAACATCTTGTATCGTATCGAGCAACTCTTTTGCACTGTCTATATCGACACGAGAATAAAGATGAGTGTATAACTCAATCACTTGCTCGTGATGATTTACTGTCTTTTCCATAATGTGCGTCATATCTAATTCTTTAAAAGGTGAGTCGCAATGACCATGCTCAATAAAGGGGTGTTTTTCGATATAGTCATAACACCAAGTGTTCAATGCTTTTTTGTCAGCAGTATTTACAAACCCCTTTACAATGCGCTCTAAACTCGCTTCGTGATCAGACAGGTAGAGAAGGGTCATTTGTGCCCGTTCATCTTTATTTTGTTCAGAACAGTGTTTTAAGCAGTCCTTTAAGTTTTTATGAAATGTAACAGTCCAATTAAGTACGTCTCTAATTGTTTCAACTTGCATAGTATTATTCCTAAGTTTAATCGTATTTATCTTCGCTAATTATATGATTACTCTGATGTTTCTTTTGAGTCTTTACCGTACCAAGTAGACAAGTAAAAGCGTTCGTATGAAAATATGCTAACAATAGCAACCGCTGAATAAACAACGATGAGCGGATCTGTGTTTATTTTGTAAATTGTGAGAGACGTAAGGACGACCGCATCGAAAGTCAAGGCCATCAATATTATCGGTGACGAAGCACTTATTTCCTTTCTCATATAGCGATAAACACCCCATTGAATGATCATATCCATTACGATGTATAAAAAAGCGCCAAGTGAAGCAATCCTTCCGATATCAAAGAATACGGCCAGTAGCGACGCAATCACGACAGCATATACAAGTGTGTGTTTACGAATAGAGCCTGACATCCCAAAATGGCTGTGCGGGATCATTTTCATATCAGTCATCATGGCCAACATACGCGATACCGCAAAGATACTTGCTATTACGCCAGACAATGTCGCCACAGCAGCAAGGGCGATTGTTAAATAGAATCCAGTGCGACCAAGAGCTGGCTCTGCCGCTTCTGCCAAGGAGTAATCTTTTGCTGAAATGATTTCTTCAATGGAAAGACTAGAGCCAACAGCAAATGTGACAAGCACATAAACGACAGCACACAAGGCAATAGAAATCATGATAGCCAAACCGATATTTCGATGAGGGTTGGTGATTTCCGACCCGCTATTAGTGATGGTCGTAAAACCTTTAAAGGCTAAAATGGTAAGTGCCACTGAAGCGACAAATCCTGTTAAACTAAAGGTAGATGTTGAATCAACGGTGGCAGAAAATTGAAATCCACTTGACCATAATGCGGCTATGGCAAACAGGGAAATACCACCAATTTTTATGACGGCCATAATTGATGACAGTAAGCCAACCGAACGATTTCCAGCAATATTGACGGCAAATGCAAAAAGTATAACGCCAACAGATATGATGGGCACCAATAGACCACCAGTGATATCGAAAGGCCGCAAAACGTAAGAGGCAAAGGTTCTAGCAACAAGGCTTTCTGCAATGACCATGGATAGTGCCATCAATAAAGCCGCGCCAGCGGCTATCGCGCCTGTGCCATACGACTTTTGTAAAATCATTGCAACGCCACCCGATGATGGCCATGCATTGGACATTTTTATGTAGCTGTAAGCACTGAATCCGGCAATAATCGCGCCGACAATAAAAGCAAATGGAAAGAAAGGCCCGGCTAATTCGGCTACTTGACCAGTTAGCGCAAAAATACCGGCACCAATCATAACGCCAGTTCCCATCGCAACGGCACTAGTAAGGGAGATTGACTCTTTGTCCTTTTCGTTGTGTTTATGATCCATATGGCGGATACCCCATTGGTAAATGAATGAAAATGTTGACTAAATTAGTTTTACAAACGCCATCGGCTCAAATTATTTAACTAAGGTAGTCTCCTGAATGAGCATAATGAGTCTCCTGTCGGTAATTTATTTAGTGTTACTTACCGCTACTGCACCGAACACCAATTCCTTCAATTGCTCCCGCTGCGCTTCTGTTGGTGCGGTTTCAACATCAATTTCATGAGCTATATTAAAGTCCAGCCTTCCTTCGGCATCGAATACCAACCAACTGCAGGTCTCATTAACAACGGTTTCCGGTTGGCAACACACAAGTCGTAAATACCAGTCGACTAATATGAAACGACGACCGGCAAACTCTTGTGCACTGCACTTGCCGCGAACGAGCGCAAGGTAGAAGGCATGTTCGAGTGGCATTACGGTGTCTTCTGCAATTAGAAACAATCGGGTTTCATGTTGTACAAACATTTCGGGCGGGGTTGAACAAATTAATTCACTAGGGTCAATTGGCCCTTCGTAGACCGGTGCAAAACCGCCGCCGAGGGTACGGAAATTTGTAGTTTGTCCCTGATACAAGCGTGCAGCGACCCATTGCACCTTGTCGTCATAGGTGTAGTTGCGCAAATCAAATTTGAGAACTTGTGCCGGTTCGAGATCTGAAATAACCCGACTACCAGGTATCACCAAAGCTTGTGCTATATAACCGCCTGCGAGGATTTCCCGCCAGACACGTTTAGTTAACTTGTCGCCACGGTAGGCAGCTCGACCGCCAAACCCAGCGAAAGGCTTGAAAAAAAGTTCTCGGCGCTTTTGCCAAAGACGTTCTGCGTTCTCGGGCAGCACAATCTCAGTGTGTGGGATCGCAGCAAGCAAAATATCTTGTGTGGCCTTTGGCACCCCCAATGCCTGTAACCGTATTGGATCACTAAGCAACACCAGATTACGTTTATCCGCAAACAGGGCATGCGCCTGCGGATTGGGCGTGAGCACTATAGCGTTTTGCAGGTAAGCCTCACGCAATGTAGCGCTGTCAGGCTCACTAAGCGAAAAATCTGTCAGTCGGTTATATACCAAGTCAATATTCATCTTGCCGTGTTTAAGCACACCTTCATGCAAGGTGAACTCACTCGGGTCCGCAATCACGACCTCTAATCCGTGTCTTTGAAACAGTTGCTGAAAGAGCAAAAATTCAGGATATAGATACTGTTGTGTGGGGTTCTCATCGACGATAGCTATGCTGCGCAACGCTCGTTCATGACCTGAAAGAGACCATTCTTGGCGGAACATCGCTATAATATCGTCTTCAAGGGCGCTGGACTTGTTTTGCGCTGACACGATTTTTTCTATTGCCGGACAGCAAGCCTGGTGCGCCCTTGCCAATACTGCGTTGAGCATGGCTCCACCCGCATTGGTGTTGATCTCGATCAGCCCAAAGCCGCCTTCAGTGACATGAAAATCGTAACCGAAAAATACGCCCTTAGCGCCACCTGGATCATGTCTCGCAATGTGCGGCGAATCACCTAAGATTTCTTCACGATAGGCCGGCAATGCCACAACAAACTCTATAGCATGAACTAATTGCTCCATGCGTGCCATGTTGGCGTGAGAGACAAATACGGGGCGCGTAGCGAACAAATAAGGACAACGTTGCTGAATTAAATCAAATAGGCTCGGTTGGCCAATTTCAGACTCCAACGCTTGTTTTAGCGCTTTGGTATCAAGGCTAATGCAAAAACATTCACTGTTGAGTAGCTCAATCAAATCCGGTTTGGAGGATATGGTAGCCGCAATTGAACGACTTGGTATGTCATTCTTCATAAAATATTACCCTCGTTCAAAGTGTTTAAATTCCCCCCTAATTTAGATAGTTGACCTGTTAGAGCAAAAATATCGGCTCCAATCATAAAGGCAATTTTCATCGAAATAGCACTACTAAGAGCGTTTCTTATTACTACCGGGTGGCTGGGTGTGACAGCTCCAAGGCTTATGTTTAGCGTTATCTCTGATGTTCTCATCAACAAACTGATAATAGCCTTCTTTGAAGTTTGTCCACCAATCGTGTGAAATATCAGCACCATTTATTTTTATTATGTTTTCTATGCCGTCCAGCTCACAATGCGTGGCGTCATAACCTATATGCAATGTTTGTTTGGCTTGTTCGAATGAAACGGCATCAATACCAAACGTCGCGTCAATATCACGAACAATGGCGCTAATCTTTGCTTCATCGGTGTTGCTAAGTTTTAGATGACGAAGTACCAAATTTTCCTCTGTCACCCCTACTCTATGCTCTAATTTACTCATAACTAACTCCTATAAATTGCTTAAAAGACTGATTAAATTTTTGCTTGTTTAACGAAGGACTTCCATTGTTCGCGCCGAGGAATGAACATCGGTACACGTTTTTTATAACGTATATATTCGGCTCCATATTCGGTAATGACCTTTGTTTCTTCACGCAGGGCTAAGCGGTAATAAATAAACACTATTATCGGGAACAGACCGACCGAAAATAAGGTAGGCCAATGCACTATGCCCTCGCCAAATAAAGCAATAAACAACCCTGTATATTGCGGATGTCTTGCCAAGGCATACAAACCATCGGTGACCAAGGTGTGCTGTTCACGCGCTCTGTGTACTTGACGCCAGCCCTGAAAAAATAGCCCGATGCCTATAAAAAGCAGTATGTAGCCAAGGATCATTGAAATCATCATGCCGGTTTCCCCCATACCTAGCAGTGACGACCATAAATTGGCATTGAGTTCAGTGCGGTCTAGTCCGCCAAAACGCGCTAGTAAATAAATAGTTAAAGGGAAGCCATACATTTCAGCATACAACGCAATAATGAAGGCTTGTACTACTCCCACCCCAGCCCATTCATGCCAAGATTTAGGCGCCAAATATTTATATAGATACCAAGACACCAGCACGATCATGATAAGTGCCAAGACCCACACGCCTGAATGTGCTATCGGTTCGCTCAAGAGCTGAACTCCTTTAAGTTAACTATCACTAGTTTGTTCACACAGTTATTTTGCTTTACTGCCAAAAAAATTGTACAAGGGCACCCAAATTAGGGTGATAAACCAACCGTATAGATAACTCTCAATCAAACCTAAAAAGAAGCTTTGCCAATTTAACCATTCAAATCCAGGCAACAATTTCTGCCATACTTCGTACATAGCTTGCTGTGGAAATAAAAGGTCAAACACCACACAAAGCGTAAAACTTATGCTGATAAAAAGGCTGCTCGCTTGGCCAAAGGCCAGTAAAGATATTTTATGGCTCACGACAACTCCCCTTTACCCTTTGTGCTGGCTATATACTTTTCCGGCTCCCGATCAAATTCATCGAGACAGTGCTTTGAACAAAAACGATAAAGCTCACCCTCATGTAATTTTCCATAGCCTTGATTTTGCTCAACGACCTTTCCACAAACAGGATCAATAATGGGGTCTGCTTTATCTGATTTAGCATGTGTATGATGGCCGTGTGCCATGTGTGCACCACAACCAAAACGCATCATTAAATAGAAAAAAACGGCAAATAATAAAAATGAAATTAAGCCGTGCATAAGACACCTCCTAGTTAACTCAGTTTTTGATTTTTAAGTCTTAATGCATTTAAAATAACGGACACCGAACTAAAACTCATGGCGGCAGCGGCAATCATGGGGGAGAGTAAAATGCCGAAAAATGGATACAACACACCTGCCGCTATCGGCACACCTAAAGCGTTATAAATAAAGGCGAAAAACAGATTTTGCCGAATGTTACGCATGGTGGCGCGACTTAATATTATGGCTTTAACAATACCGCGCAAATCACCTTTAACTAAGGTGACTCCGGCACTTTCCATCGCTACATCTGTGCCGGTTCCCATGGCGATGCCCACTTGGGCCTGAGCTAGGGCTGGCGCATCATTGATACCATCGCCTGCCATCGCGACTATTTTCCCTGCTGCCTGCAACTCTTTGACGATAATGGCCTTTTGCTCGGGCAATACATCTGCTTCGACTCGGTCAATATTCAGCTTTTTAGCTACCGCATGCGCGGTTACGGCATTGTCACCGGTTAACATCACTGCTGTGATGCCCTGCTTATGTAATTGAGCAATAGCATCTGCGGTTGAGGCTTTAATTGGGTCGGCTACACCAATTAAAGCCGCGGGCTCCCCATCAAACGCAAGTAACATGACAGTTTGTCCCTCGCTGCGCAGCGCATCCGCTTGGGCGAAGAAGATCTTATCGCTGTTTGACTGGGCTTTGCTGATATTTTGCTGTTCCATCAATTTTAGATTGCCAAGCAAAAGGGACCGACCATTTACAGAGCCGGTAACGCCCATGCCTGTTACCGATTCGAAATCACTTACCTCAATGGCGTCAATATTTCTATCTTTTGCACCTTGTACAATCGCATTGGCGAGGGGATGTTCACTGTATTTTTCTAAGCCAGCTACCCAAGCCAATACCTGCTTTTTATCCAATGACTGACTATGATCCGAGTTGATAGTGACACTGACTAGTTTGGGTTTGCCTTCGGTCAGAGTGCCGGTTTTATCTATGACTAGGGTGTCTACTTTCTCCAGTATTTCTAGCGACTCAGCATTTTTAATTAATACACCTTCGAGTGCGCCGCGGCCTGTTCCTACCATGATTGATATAGGAGTAGCCAATCCCAGAGCACAGGGACAAGCTATAATAAGCACCGCCACAAAATTAATCAGTGCATAAGCAAATGCAGGTGCGGGGCCAAAGAAGAACCACACAGCAAAGGCTATTGCAGCAATAAGTACAACTACTGGCACAAAATAACCAGCCACTGTGTCGGCCATTTTCTGAATGGGGGCACGGCTGCGCTGAGCGTCTGCCACTAATTTAACAATTTGAGCTAACAGAGTGTCTGCTCCGACTTTATCCGCACGCATGACTAAACTGCCAATGCCGTTTACGGTTGCGCCGATCAGTTGTTGTGATGCTGTTTTGCTCACCGGAATGGGCTCACCGGTGACCATAGACTCATCCACACTGCTGTTCCCTTCAAGTACCTCGCCGTCAACAGGAATTTTTTCACCGGGACGAATTCGAAGATGGTCGCCTACTTGCACCTGTTCGAGGGGAATATCTTTTTCGTCGCCATTGGCGCTGATAACCCTTGCCGTTTTGGGTGCCAAACCTAACAGTAATTTTATCGCCGCATTAGTTTGTGATCGGGCGCGCAGTTCAAGCACTTGCCCAAGTAGAACCAAGGCGGTGATGACGGCAGCTGCCTCAAAATATACGTGTACAAGACCTTCAGGGCTTCGCATGGCACTAGGGAAAAAGTCAGGCAACATTAATGCAATGATGCTGTATACATAAGACACCGATACACCTAACCCTATGAGAGTAAACATATTTAGGTTCCAGCTTTTTATCGAATCAATTGCTCGAACGTAAAAAGGCCAGCCACCCCAAATGATGACAGGGCTTGCCAGCAAAAACTCAAGCCACTGCACGGTGCTCATGGATAACTGTGAAGGGAGTAAATTTGGCACAAGGTCAGCAACCATAGCCAATAGAAATACCGGTATTGCCAGTACTGCACTCCATGTTAAACGTCGACTCATATCCTTTAATTCAGGATTTTCATCGTCAAGGGAAACCGTTGTCGCTTCCAGAGCCATACCGCAGATGGGGCAGTTAACTGGTTCATCCTCTAATATTTGTGGATGCATCGGGCACGTATATTGAGTTTTTGTGGCACTAATAGATACGTCTTTGGGCTCCAAGGCCATACCACATTTTGGGCAAGTGCCAGGCCCCACTTGTTCTATTTCTAAATGCATGGGACAGGTATAAATGGCATCTTTGCTGGTTTTAATTGCGGGCTTTATTTCTGCATTGTTCTTTGCATGTGGTTCGCTATCTTTGCTTTTGTCACAATGACCACAACAGTCTTTTTTAATATACTCTTGAGGCGCTGCATCAAATTTGGTTTTGCACTTCAAACTGCAAAAATAATAATCTTTTGTTTTAAGTTGGCTGTCATATTCGCTGGTGTCACTCACGTCCATTCCACAGACAAGATCTTTCAATTCCATTGACTCAGTCATTTACTAATACCCCTTTGTCGCTTTGGTTAGTACATGATTTAATCAGATGACAAATCAAAGCTTTGCTTGGAGCCTTATTTGGCAAATGTTGGCACTGTACAATGGCCTCTTGTATCTTTTTGCGTGACTTAGACCTATGTGTAAAACATAGGCCAAGCTATTAAATAATCGGTGCAACCTTATTTGGGAATATCATCAACCAAGCACTTATTTACCCGCGCGACATTGGTTTGCAAAGCCCACTCAAGATTAATTTTTCTTGTGTTCATGTCCTTATTTACTTTTTTCCACGGTATGACCCATCATCTGGCCCATCATCCCTTCCATCATCCCTTCCATCATCGCCATACGCTGTTCCAACATTTTTAAGTGGGCATCGGGCGTCATGGCTTCGTGGTCTACCATCATTTTTCCATCACGGTCTTTACTTGATGAGCCGCTATTCATCACAGCCATCATTTTTTCCATATTTTCTGCGTGCTCGGCGAGCAAGGCCTCACGTTTATCCTGATCTGTTTCCTGTTTCACTTTAGCTAATAAGGTAGCCATTTTATTCATATGTTGTTGCATCAAGGACAACTGCTCTGCCGTTATGACCTTCATACCCATACCCATACCCGTACTCATTCCCATTCTGTCGTTATTTTGTGCGGCATGTGTCGCGAAAAAGGGTGAGCACAACAAGGCAGATACTAAGACGATTTTATTTAATAATTTCATTACATTCTCCATTAGATTAAGTGATATATATTATGTTCTTTGCTAGATGCTCGATAAAAATGCGCCAGACTGTTATGTACAACATTTTTATTCAAAAAATATGTTTTGTCTGTTCTCTAACGAACATACGGAGCAGCCGGAATATGGCGAGAATAAGAATTTTTTTGGCATCTACATGTTTTAGAAGTCAAGTTTACTGGCAGTGAATTCAATAATTTCTTTCGCATGGTAGCTAACGATGAAGTTGGCAATGTCTGCAATTGGCACAAACCACTAATTCAGCTCTAGCAGTATGGCCGTCAGTAATCGCCTTGAAAGTCATCGATTGTCTACTGAACGTTCACAAGTGCAGTTCAGGACTAGTTCTACTCTATTCTAGGAAAATCTTTGGTTGTGTGGTGAATGATTATTTAATTGGCTCTTCGCTTTTTTTGCCATATCAACTTTGAGCGGGGCCATGCGTTCAAACACTAATTTGAAAAGATGTGTGCGTCTTTGGAGATGAATACATGCCAATGCTTTAGTTTTGTTATCAAAATCAACAAGGGTAGCAGAGGATAACAATTGGTTGTTATCCTCTGCTTGGAACGTTACTCGGTAAGCGTTACCCAGTAAGCGTTAATCGGTATTCGTTACCCGGTATTCGTTACCCGGTATTCCTCATACCCACTGCGATCCCTGCGATGGTGACCATCATTGCACGTTCTAGTACTGGGTCACTATCTACGTCATCTAATTGCCTAATGCGATTTAGAAGTTCGATTTGTAAATAGTGCAAAGGCTCAAGATAACTAGCACGTATATTCATCGATACTGCGCCTTTGGGGTCACTTTCCATTACTGTTTTTTGTTTAAGTAATTCCAGTAAAAGCACAATACTTTGTTCCAATTCAACGCGTAAGGCGTCGCCAAAATGACGTAAATCTGCGGGCACTAAACGTTTGTCATATTCAGCACTGATCCGCGGGTCTGCTTTGTTAAAAACCATATCGAGCATAGATAAACGCGAATTAAAGAATGGCCAGTTCTGCAACATGTCATCTATGATGGCGCGCTGACCTTCATCTAAACTGGT
Source organism: Paraglaciecola sp. 25GB23A (assembly GCF_040012495.1). Lineage (NCBI taxonomy): Bacteria > Pseudomonadati > Pseudomonadota > Gammaproteobacteria > Alteromonadales > Alteromonadaceae > Paraglaciecola > Paraglaciecola sp. 25GB23A. The sequence goes on along the minus strand of NZ_JBDYKM010000003.1, from coordinate 397,051 downwards.
TTGTACCGCTTTCATCACACCCAGCCAAGAAGGCAAGACCATGCGAGTTTGCGCCCAAGCGAATATCCATGGAATAGCGCGCAAGCTTTCAATACCGCCAGTAGGCTTGCGTTTTGCGGGTCGAGAGCCCAAAGGCAACTTGCCTAATTCTTGTTCTGGTGTTGCGACCCTAAAATAAGGCACAAAATTTTCGTCGTGACGAACAATCTTGCGATAGTTGTCACGGCCATTGGCGGCTAATTCAATAACGGCTTTACGCCACTCTTCTTTTGGCGCTGGTGGCGGCAAAATTAAGGCTTCTAAAATTGCACTGGCATACATATGTAAGCTGCGCTGTGCCAAAATTGACATACCAAATTTATAACGAATAGTTTCGCCTTGTTCAGTGACCCTAAACCCACCTTTGAGTGAACCCGGTGGTTGCGACAGTATTGCTGCATGAGCGGGTAAACCACCGCGACCGATAGTACCGCCACGGCCGTGGAATAAGGTAAGTTCAATGTTATTTTCATTTGCCACCGCAACTAGGGCTTCTTGCGACTCATATTGTGCCCATCCTGCCGCCATAGCTCCGGCATCTTTAGCTGAGTCAGAATAACCAATCATGACGTATTGATGACCTTGGATGTAACCTCGGTACCAGTCGATAGACATCAGTTGTTTAATCACTTTGGCGGCGCTATTTAAATCGTCGAGTGTTTCGAATAGTGGCGCCACTGGCATTGACCAATTAACCCCTAATTCTTTTAATAACAACACCACACTCAATACATCAGAGGGCAAACTAGCCATTGAAATAATGTAGATACCGAAGCCCGCTTGGCGGTTTTTAGCGATAACTTTAAAGGTATCGATAACTTCTTGTACATCTTCACTAGGTTGCCAAGTAGGCGGAAACAAGGGGCGCTTTGAGCTCAACTCGCGTAGTAAAAAGGCTTGTTTGTCTTCTTCACTCCACTGTCCGTAGTCACCTAAACCCAAATAACGAGTTAGTTCTGCAAAAACATCTGCATGGCGTTCAGAATCTTGACGGACATCTAATTTAAGTAAATGTACACCAAAACAATGTACTCGACGAATCGTGTTAAGCAGATGTCCTCGAGCGATAACTTGCATACCGCAAGCATTCAACGAGTGATAACAGGCCATTAATGGCTGTAATAATTCTTCATTGCTGGCAACCCAGTCGTCAGGATTAACTAAGCTCGCGGCTTCATTACCTGCGAGCGTTTCAATAATACCTTCTTGCGTCTTTTGCAGTTTATTCAATAATGGACGTAGAAGGGCACGATAGGGTTCCAGTACATCGCCGACCATTGCTCTTAGATCGTCATCACAATCGCTCATCGACAATTCAGTTTGTAGTATATCGATGTCTTGGGCGAATAATTTAGCCGCACGTTTACGTGCTAATAGCAGAACTTGTTCAGTGACTTTAGACGTAACAAAAGGGTTACCATCACGGTCACCGCCCATCCAAGAGCCAATATTAACTAAACGAGAGTCTAGGGGAATTGCTAAGCCATATTTAGCGACAAAGCGCTGATCCAGTTCTCTGATAAATTCTGGTACTGCGTCCCATAGTGAATTTTCAATAACTGAAAAGCCCCAACGCGCCTCATCTACTGGGGTTGGTCTGACGGTGCGAATTTCTTCAGTATGCCAAGCTTGGGCGATTAGTTCTGATATGCGTGTTTCAACTAATTTACGTTGGGTAGGGGTTAAACCTGCTGAATGTATTTGGCTTAAACATTTAGCCAATTCGCTGTGTTTATGGATTAAAGTACGACGTGTTACTTCGGTAGGATGCGCTGTCAATACTAATTCGATATTCAGCTGTTTTAGGGCCTCATCGAAGGTTTCTGCTCCGACTCCGGCTTTATCGAGATGTTGAAACAGGTTTTCGATAGGATCATCTATGGTGTTATTGCTGTTAAATTCTTGTTCAGCGATATTAGCCAAGTTGAGAAATTGAGAAAAAGCGCGACCAATAGTGAGTAACTCATCATTACCTAACTCGACAAAAAGCGTTTTAAGTTTAGTGGCAGAATCATCGCTGCCTTGGTAGGCTTTACGACCTTCTTTTCTTATGGTTTCAATACGTTGCAACCAATCTTCGCCAAGTTGGTCTCGAATCGTGTCACCTAAGGTTGCCCCTAAATAGCGGACGGTTTCTGTTAATTGAGAATCAAGAATATGTGGCACAATTTTCTCCCTAAGGCGTTTAATCGAAACGGTAAGATACTAATTTAGCTTGCCTTTGTCTAAGCCAATCTTGGATATGATATACCTAAAGCGCTAAGTGTTTGCGAGTATAGAGCGGTTTTATTCTGCTTTTTATCGGCATTTCGGTATATAATCCTTGGCTTTTATTTTACTGACGGTATGAATAGGTTTGTTCTGTTCAATACTGCGGTTTTTTCCATCAATTAGGAGCTCATGTGGCACATAAATTTTCTACAGTAGAATCTCAAGCAAGTTATGGCATTGGTTTACAAATGGGCGAGCAACTACGCGCTAATCCGTTTGCTGGTTTAGATATTGAAGCGGTGCAAATAGGTCTTGCTGATGCATTTAACGGTCAAGACGCGCAAGTTGACAACGATACCTTAGGCAAGGCGTTCAACGAAATTCACAAAATTATGCAAGCAGCTAAGTCAGAGCAATTTAAAGCGGTTATCGCTCAAGGCGAAGAGTATTTGGCAGCAAACGCTAAACGTGACGAAGTGACTGTGACAGAAAGCGGTTTGCAGTATGAAATTTTAACTGCTGGAACGGGTGACTTACCATCAGCTGCCTCTACTGTGCGCACTCATTACCATGGTACTTTGTTAGATGGCAGTGTATTCGATAGCTCATATAACCGTGGTGAGCCAGCTGAGTTCCCCGTTAATGGCGTTATTAAAGGTTGGACAGAGGCTTTGCAAATGATGCCTGTTGGTTCTAAGTGGCGTTTACACGTACCTGCTGATTTAGCCTACGGTGAACAAGGCGCGGGTGGTGCTATCGGGCCACACTCTACCTTAGTGTTTGACGTTGAATTGTTAGATATTTTGGCGTAAGCCTGTTTAGCATTTTGCAATAGGGTGTTAACTCACTGCAATAAAGCCAGTTGCCTTAGGGCGCTGGCTTTTTTATTGGTGCGCCAAGTATGGCGCGTAGCGCCCATAATGGGTGCTGTTCTGATACGCGTGGTGGCGGTCAGAGGACTTGGTGGTGAAAGTCCACTATTAGCCCGACAAGGGGAATAATTAGCTGAACGGCAAGGGTGTTCATCGCGAGGTGAAATCTGAAGAAAGCCCAAAGCAAAGCACTGGCCTGACGAACAGAAATCGTATACAAGGCGGTCGCAGTGGGTAAGAAGGCCAATATCTTCAAAGCCCAATACTTGTACGGACACTGCGGACGTAGATACGGCGGGCATAAGTGTGAAGGTCACGCGCATTACCTTGGGAGGTCTGTTGTTCTGCCTTAGGCTACTGTTATCGCGAGATATCAGGATGGGGCAATAGAAGTCAGCAGAAGCCATAGTAGGTTGGTAACCGTCAACTGAAGGGCTGAACATGTTAGATGGATTGAGAGCCAAGCGCTCGATGACCCTATAGGGGCAGAAACGGTTGTTGAGATATAACCGCTTATTGTCGAGGGGCGCAGACAGTATCTGCTTGAGTAGACAAATAAGGCACCAAAGGTCACGGCGCGTGAGGGGTACTCTCATGAGGAGATGATGGAATTACTCGATAAAATACTATCAAGGCCGAATATGCAGCGTGCTTATCAGCGAGTGATGCGTAATAAAGGCGCAGCGGGTGTTGACGGAGGGGGGTGAATGAGCTCAAAGGCTATCTGCAAACCGACTGGCAACAACATAAAGCGGCTTTATTAAGCGGTAACTACCGTCCACAACCCGTGCTGAAGGTAAGTATTCCTAAAGCAGGCGGAGGGCAACGTGAGTTAGGCATTCCCACGGTACTGGATAGGCTCATTCAGCAAGCGATACATCAGGTGCTAAGTCCGATATTCGAGGAGCACTTCTCGGACAGTAGTTATGGATTTAGGCCAAATCGCAGTGCTGGACAGGCCGTCCAAAAAGCGCGTGTGTATATGGAGGAAAGTCATCGATGGGTAGTGGATATTGATTTAGAGAAGTTCTTCGATAATGTTGATCACGACATCTTGATGTCGAGAATAGCGCGTCATGTACAAGATAAAGCGGTATTGAAGTTGATCCGCGCTTATCTGGTGGCAGGAATATCGGACAATGAACAAGTCAATAAACGAACAATGGGCACCCCACAAGGTGGACCGCTGTCACCACTGCTATCAAACATCATACTGACCGACTTGGATAACGAGCTTGAACACCGAGGGCATAAGTTCTGCCGCTATGCCGATGACTGCAATATCTATGTCAAAAGCGAGCGTGGCGGACAACGAGTCCTGCAAAGCGTCACCACCTTCTTGGAAACCACCTTGAAACTCAAGGTAAACCAAAAGAAAAGTGACGTGGGTCGGCCTTGGCAACGAAAATTCCTAGGGTATAGCGTCTGCACTCGAAAACAGAATATTCGACTGCGAATAGCCCCTGCGGTACAAATGCGTTTCAAGAAGGATGTAAAACACACACTGCGTAGTGCGAGAGGTTGGTCTATTCACCGCACGGTGGATAAACTCAATCTGAAATTACGCGGGTGGATAACTTACTTCCGTCACATCAACGTCAAAAATGTGTTACTTGACTTAGATGGCTGGCTACGGCGCCATCTGCGTAAGATATTATGGCGACAATGGAAACGTGTTTACACCCGCATAAAGCGGTTAATTGCATTGGGTATAGATGAATCGAGGGCAGCGACTAGCGCGGTAAATGGCAGAGGGGCGTGGTTTAACTCAGGCGCTTCGCACATGAATCAAGCGCTACCCAAAAAGTATTTTGACTCCATTGGGTTGGTATCGTTAATCGATTACTATCAACGTCTCAAGTATCAAACATGAACCGCCGTGATACGGAACAGTACGTCCGGTGGTGTGAGAGGACGGAGAGCGCAAGCTCTCCTCCTACTCGATCCAACAAGGCCAGTCGTAGGCATACAATAAATTAGTTGATCACGTATTTATTTTTCACCGTGTTGGTGAATTTCTTTTCTAAATTTTGTTAATAGTTTGTTTTTTTTGGGATCTAGGTTATCACAACAGACCTTCCCGTATATGTTACGGGTCAGTTAAACAAATCTCAGTCTAAGAGCTAAATTAAGCAATGACCTTGTTTGTGCTGCGACAGACTATCCGCCTCGTAAACAATTGCAATATGAAAAGGGTATAAGCATGGGATGGCGATTAGTTAATGTTTGTGTGTTAATTTTTACGCTTGATGCATGCAGTGCAAACATCAATAAGCTGCGCAGCAAACAACCTGAAATTAACTCTCAATCCGTCAATTTAGCCTCTAGCTCTCTTGCTCAGATGCCAAGGTTGACACTGTTGCACTCTAAAAATTTGCTTAACTTGCAGGCAATTGAGAATAAATTCACAGTAGTTTTTGATTGGTAAACGGGCACCTTTCAAGGCGAGCAAATATCCCTGTTTTGTGACACCTGTTCCACTCAGGGTGGCTATATCAATAGCCTCAGTCTGACAGCTTAGGGACATAATTAAACTACGACAACCGACTTTACGACCAAGGAATATTTGCAATGAAAATAATCACATCTAGTCTGAAGGGCTGTTTTTTTCTGCTCCTTAGCTTGTTTGCTCAGAGTGTTTATGCTGAACATGAAATTTCAGCTTTCAAGGATATAGAGTGGGCTAAACCCCAAGGTTTTGCCTTGACCAGTGATATTTATGTGCCGGATAACAGCGCACATAAAATGCCAGTGCTAATTATTTATCATGGCGGTGGTTGGTTACTCAATAGTAAAAGCATTATGGATGACTTAGCCCAGTATATTGCCAAACATGCGCAAATCGTGGTGGTTAATGTTAACTATCGGGTACTAGCAGATGTCGATAACACCACTACCGCCAACCAAATTATTGAAGACGCCATGGGGGCTGTATTGTGGGTAAAAGATAACATTGCGCAATATAAGGGGGATCCACAAAACATTGCGGTAACTGGTGACAGTGCTGGTGGACATTTGGCAGCAATGGTAACGCTAGCTGGGCAGCAATTAGACAGCGATGGGTTTGCTGGTAGTTCACTTGGCTTCACTCCCAGTTATTTACCCAAAGGAAAAAATGCCGAACAGGTCGCGGCACAAAATGGCTTGGCGGTACAGGCCACTATCCTAAGTTATGCTGGTTTTGATTTATATGCAACGGCTAAAAATGGCTTTGAAAGCGCCAATAATCCCTTCTGGAAATGGGCAAATGCGACGCCTCGTGGTATGTTTGGCCCTAATATAAACCTAGCTAAAAACCCTGATTTTTATCACGCAGTGTCACCTCAACATTATATTGTCAATCAGGATGTAAGGGCCTTAGGCCCGCAATTTGTGCTCGTCGGCAGTGACGATCCGATGACACCACCTGCAAGCTCTGCCAATTATGTCAAACAACTAAAAGATGCGGGTCAGCCAGCCACACTCAAGATTTATCCAAATCGCACACATGGTTTCCTAGATAGCGGTTGCCCCCCTTATTCAAGTGGCTGTTTTAGCGAACTGGCCATACCAACAGTGAAAGATATGATTGATTTTCTCAACGAGGTGTTTGCTATTCATTAAACGTTGAGTACATAAAAAGTCAATTTGAGCACAAGTTGCTGTAGATGACTCAGCCCTTGTCTGTATTTGGATTTTTGTAACATCTCAGGGAGATCGCGGGTGTCTAAACTGCTAACAAAAATTGTTGTTGGTTTATTGAGTATTGGCCTTGTAACTCAATGCGCCTACGCCAATTCTGACTCAGTAAAATTATGGTACAACGGGCCAGCCACAAGCTGGGAAGGCGCTTTGCCATTGGGTAACGGCCGTCTAGGTGCAATGGTATATGGTGGCGTACAGCAAGAGACTATTCAGCTTAATGAAGATACCTACTGGGCAGGAGGGCCACACAATAATCTTAATCTGACAGCAAAAAATGCCCTGCCGCTTATTCGTAAACAGCTAGAGGGGAGAGATTATGCTGGTGCCGCTGATTTAGCGCAAAAAACCATTACCAGTCAGGGCTCGCAAGGCATGCCTTATCAGTCAGCAGGTTTGCTACAGATTGAATTCGACGGACATCAGCAATACTCCGATTACTATCGTGAACTGGATCTGCAAAATGCCGTTGCAAGCACCACTTACAAAATAGCTGGGGTGACTTACAAAAGAGAAGTATTTAGCTCTTTTGTTGATCAAGTGATTGTAGTCAAACTGAGCGCCAGTGAAGCAGGTAAGTTGAATTTTAATCTGTCCTTGTCTCATCCCGATGATATGCCAGTGCAGGCTAACGCAACTCAGGCAACGCTATTAATGCAAGGTACTTCACCTGCTCACGAAGGTATTAAAGGACAAGTTAAGTTAGTCAATTTGGCAAAAATAGTGACTAATGATGGCCTGCTTAAACAACAAAATAACAAGCTTGTGGTGTCGTCTGCGTCAGAAGTGGTGATATTGGTGTCGTTGGCGACTAATTTTGTGAATTATGCCGACATCAGTGCCAATGCTCTTGAACGCGCTGAAAAAATAATGCAAAAAGCTGAGTACACATTTACTCAGTCAGACGCGGCTTACACGCAGGCGCGCGGCAAGCATATTCAATTTTATCAGCAGTATTTTCAGCGTGTCACATTGACTCTCGGCACTAACTCATTTGCAGATGAGCCCACTCACGTGCGTATTCGGGAGTTTGCCAATCGACATGATCCGGCGCTAGTAAGTTTGTATTTTCAATTCGGTCGTTATCTGCTTATCTCGTCCTCCCAACCGGGTACACAAGCCGCCAATTTACAAGGGATTTGGAATCCTCTCTCCCAGCCACCGTGGGACAGCAAATACACCTTAAATATTAATCTGGAGATGAATTACTGGCCCTCAGAATCCACTCAACTTAGTGAGCTGAATGAGCCATTAATCCAGTTGGTACGTGATTTGTCTGAGACCGGCCAAGACGCGGCTAGCCTGATGTATGGTGCCAGAGGTTGGATGGCACATCATAATACCGATATTTGGCGTATCAGCGGCGGAGTGGATTGGTCGTGGGGAGCTTGGCCGACCAGCAATGCCTGGTTGGTCGAACATTTGTGGCAAAAGTATCTATATTCTGGTGATGAAGCTTATTTGCGTGATATTTATCCCATCATGAAAGGTGCTTGCGAATTTTTTGAAGATTTTTTAATTGTGTCACCTGAAACCGGCTGGCTGATTGTATCACCCTCTATGTCGCCCGAAAACGAGTCGCCCATCACTGCTAAAAAAATTGCCCAAGGTGTCACCCTAGACAATCAATTACTGTTTGATTTATTCACCCATAGTATTGCCGCGGCCACTATTCTTAAAACCGACCCGAACCAGAGATCTAAATGGCGCGAAATTGTGGCGCAACTGCCTCCCATGCAAATCGGCCAATACCATCAATTGCAAGAATGGCTGGATGACTGGGATGATCCTAAGGACCATCACCGCCATGTATCCCATTTGTACGGGCTGTTTCCGAGCAATCAAATATCGCCTATTCGCACCCCTGAGCTTTTTAGTGCAGCGCGAGTGACTCTAGAGCAACGTGGGGATCCTTCAACGGGTTGGTCGATGAATTGGAAAATCAATTTATGGGCGCGCTTGCTTGATGGCAATCGCGCTTTAAAGTTAATTCGCGATCAAATTCAATTAGTTGACCATACATCAGGAGAAGAGGGGGGCACCTATCCCAATATGTTTGATGCCCATCCTCCTTTTCAAATTGATGGTAATTTTGGTTTTACCTCAGGCATTGCCGAGATGCTCCTGCAAAGTCAAGATGGTAGCGTGCATTTACTACCAGCACTCCCGCAAGCTTGGCCAGAAGGAGAAGTTAAAGGTTTAGTCGCGCGAGGCGGATATATTGTGGATATTCGTTGGCAAAAAAATCAACTCAGCTATTTAAAAGTGACATCTCGCCTCGGTGGCAATTTGCGTTTGCGCTCGTATGTGCCATTACCAGAACCACATAATTTTAAGCAAAAAAATGCAATTGGAGAGAATAAAAACCGGTTTTACCAGCTACCCATTACCAAACCAGTCTTGAAAAACACAAGACTGAATTTACCCAAAATATCCCTGGCAGATTCATTTTTGATTGATGTGGTCACTACACCGGGTCAGAGCTACGTTTGGGGGCAATAAATCCCCTTATTTGCTTTCGTTGATATTAATGCTGACGGTTGCTTTTCACTTATTTCCAACTCACTATAAGCAACAATTTATTTTGTTTATCCAAAAGTTAACCAGCAAAGATTAAAAAAGGCAGAGCAACAATGCAATACTCAATATTAGGCTCCAGCAACGAAAAAGTTTCTCGAGTTTGTCTAGGCTCCATGACATGGGGGATTCAAAATACTCAACAAGATGCAAATCAACAAATCGAGTATGCCCTTGATGCCGGTATTAATTTTATTGATACCGCAGAAATGTATCCAGTACCTCCGGCCGAACCCACCTATGGTGGTACAGAAACAATTATTGGTAATTGGATCGCGGCTAATCCACAACGTCGTAAAGAATTTTTACTTGCCACTAAAATTGCTGGTAGTGGTTTTTCGTATTTACGTAATGGTTCAGGTATTAGTGGTGAAACGGTAATTCAGGCTGTCGATGCTTCTCTTAAGCGCTTGCAAACTGACTATATCGATTTATATCAATTACATTGGCCAAACCGAACTACGCCCCATTTTGGTAAGCACTGGCCGGGTCAAATATCTTTCTCAAAAACTGAGACTGCTGATGAAAAGCAGGAAATGTTGGAAATTCTGCAAGCTTTAGAATTGTGCGTTAAAGCGGGCAAGATCCGCCATTGTGGTTTGTCTGATGATACACCTTGGGGCATTAATACATATTTGCAGTTAAGTGAGAAACATAGCCTGCCTAAAATGGTTTCAATTCAAAATGAATTTAGTTTATTGCATAGCAAGGATTGGCCTTATTTAATTGAAAATTGTGCCCGAGAAGAAGTGGCTTACCTTCCTTGGTCACCATTGGCTGGTGGTGCATTAAGTGGCAAATATTTGAATGATCAACGTCCTAAGGGCAGCAGATGGAGCTTTAGCCAGCGCCAAGGTTTGTTTCGCAATACCGCGATGAGCCAACAAGCAATTGCACGCTATGTTGAGCTGGCTGCTGCCCATAATATGACACCATCTCAGCTCGCATTAGTATGGTGTGATCAGGTAGAGGGTGTTACCTCAACTATTATCGGAGCAACAACGATGCCCCAGCTCAAAGAGAATATTGATGCTTTTACAATGTCACTATCGGAGCAGGCTAAAGCAGATATTAATTTGGCACTGAAAGAATTTGCGGTTCCATTTTAGTCAGGGCTGCAGATTTATAATGACTTAGAACGCTGATTGCAAATTGATACAAGTCAGCGCTTTTGTTAGGTGTAAAGTTAAATTAAGCTGCTTCACAAAATTAATTATTATGGCAGGATCATTTTGAATAATACTGATATTAAAGGTTTTTTACCAAAACTAGGGCGAATGCCAAAAGCTCTTTTACTGGGTGTAATGTTATCTTCTACGAGTTATCTCAGTCAGGCTACGGTGGTCGAAATTCGTACCTCGCTAGGCATCGTGCAAGTTAACTTATTTGACAATACTACTCCGCAAACCGTGGCAAATTTCCTCGGCTATGTGAACTCAGGAGCTTATGCGAATAATGTTGTGCACCGTGTTGAGCCCAATTTTGTAGTGCAAGCCGGTGGATTTAGCTACAGCGGTGATTTTCCTTTGGATAATGTTGCGACCGGTACGCCTGTGCAAAATGAGCCGAAGCTTTCAAATGTACGTGGCACTATTGCCATGGCAAAACAGGGCGGCAATATCAATAGTGCAACATCTCAATGGTTTTTCAATTTGTCCAATAATAGTGCGAATCTCGATGTGCAAAATGGCGGATTTACTGTCTTTGGACAAGTGTTAGGTGACGGTATGCAAGTGGTTGATGCTATTGCTGCACTTGACCGATTTAATCTTGGTGGTGCGGCAACGAGCATGCCTTTGCGCAATTATACTGCCACTGATGCAGCCAATAATATAGATGTGACAGATGACAATTTGGTAATCATTTCGGATGTTGTTGTAGTCGATGCTGCTGTGTCAACTCATCCTGAGATAGTGCCAGTTAACAATACTCGAATTAACAACAATGGAGGTGGCGGCTCCAGTTCATCGGGTGGCGGAGGCGGTGCTATGGGCTGGTTGTCGCTCATAGTTTTGCTCCTTGTTGGTCGTAAGGTACGTCGAGCTTAGTTTGCCACTAAGGGCTATATTGGAAGGAGGATTATTCCTCAATTGAAGATGGACCTAGTCCATCTTTTTTTACCTTGAATTTATTAAGCCCATAAAAAACCCCGCACTTGGCGGGGCTCTTAATACAACTTAGTAGTAATGATTAATTACTTTTTAGCTTCAGCTGCTTTGCGTGCTTTGGTATCTGCAATAACTTTCTCAGCAACGTTGTTTGGACAAGGCAGGTAGTGTGAGAACTCCATAGAGAACTGACCACGACCTGAAGTCATAGTACGCAATGTACCGATATAACCAAACATTTCTGCAAGAGGTACATCAGCCTTAATGCGAACACCCGTTACACCAGCTTCTTGATCTTTGATCATACCGCGACGACGGTTTAAGTCACCAATTACGTCACCAACGTGATCGTCAGGAGAGAACACATCTACTTTCATGATGGGTTCAATTAACTGAGGACCAGATTTAGGAATCGATTGACGGAATGCGCCTTTTGCAGCAATTTCAAAGGCAATCGCAGATGAATCGACAGCGTGGAAACCACCGTCTAACAATTCAACTTCAACGTCTAGCACGGGGAATCCAGCTAATACGCCTTTGTCCATCATGCTTTTGAAACCTTTTTCAATGGCTGGGAAGAATTCTTTTGGAACGTTACCGCCCACAACAGAAGACTTAAACGCAAAACCAGTGTTAGCTTCACCAGGACGAATTTTATAATCAATTTTACCGTATTGACCAGAACCACCAGATTGTTTCTTATGGGTATAAGAATCTTCAACTTCTTTGGTGATGGTTTCGCGGTAAGCAACTTGTGGCTCACCCACAATCAAATCAACACCGTAAGTACGTTTCAAGATGTCAACTTTGATGTCTAAGTGTAATTCACCCATGCCTTTTAGGATGGTTTCACCAGAGTCAATGTCGGTTTCAACACGGAAAGTAGGATCTTCTGCAACCATTTTACCAATAGCAACACCCATTTTCTCAGAACCACCTTTATCTTTTGGTGTAACTGATATAGATATTACTGGCTCTGGGAAGACCATCGCTTCTAAGGTACATGGATGCTTAGGATCACAAAGAGTATGACCAGTTTTGACGTTTTTCATGCCCACGATAGCAATAATATCACCAGCAGTAGCTGAGCTGATCTCAAGACGTTCGTTTGCTTGCATCTCAACCATACGGCCAATACGTTCTGTTTTTCCGGTGAATGAGTTCAGTATGCTGTCACCCTTGTTCAATTTACCAGAGTAAACACGAACAAATGTTAAAGCGCCAAAACGGTCATCCATGATTTTAAACGCTAAAGCACGGAAAGGCTCAGCAGCATCAACCTTAGCAAACGTACCGATGGGGTTACCTTCTTCATCGGTTAGTGGCTGTGGGTTAACTTCGTTTGGCGCAGGCAAGTAATCAACTACTGCATCAAGTACGTTCTGGACACCTTTGTTTTTGAAAGCTGAACCACATAAAGTGGGGAAGAAGACCAGATCACGCGTACCCTTACGGATACAATATTTAAGTTGCTCAATAGAAGGCTCTTCACCGTCCATATAAGACATCATGATATCGTCGTCTTGGTCAACAACTGTTTCAATCAGTAGTTCACGGTATTCTTCAACCTTGTCTACCATGTCGGCAGGTACGTCAGTTACAGTGTAGTTTTCTGGTAAACCAGTGTCATCCCATATATAGGCTTGACGGGTTAATACATCTACAACACCGACAAAATTTTCTTCGATGCCGATTGGTAGTGTCATAACCAATGGGGTGGCCCCCAATACTTTCTTGATTTGACCACAAACACGGTAGAAGTCAGCACCCATACGGTCTAATTTGTTGACGAAGATAACCCGTGCAACTTTAGAATCGTTAGCATAGCGCCAGTTGGTTTCTGATTGCGGTTCAACACCACCAGAACCACAGAATACGCCGATACCGCCATCGAGTACTTTTAATGAACGGTAAACTTCAACTGTGAAGTCAACGTGTCCAGGAGTATCGATAACGTTGAAACGGTGATCTTTCCAAAAACAGCTTACGGCTGCTGACTGGATAGTAATACCGCGCTCAGCTTCCTGCTCCATGAAGTCAGTGGTTGATTCTCCATCATGCACTTCACCAGTTTTATGGATTCTGCCAGTTAATTTTAAGATACGTTCAGTAGTGGTAGTTTTACCCGCGTCAACGTGGGCGAAAATACCGATGTTTCTGTATAGGGATAAGTCTGTCATTGTTTCAACTTCGGTCTGAGTAAAAATTGCGCGGGATTATACAAGATATTTTCCGCGCTTGCTGATTTCTTTTTGCTGAAATATCAATAAATTGCCGACATAGGTGCAAAAAGAGGGATTTTTTGTGGGAAAAACTAAGTGATTTGACTATAACATCGGCATTACTCGATTACGACCTAGGTGTTTCGCTTCGTAGAGTTGTTTGTCAGCAGATTCGACTAATGCTAAGGGATTCATGCCTTTTTTTAATTCTGCTATACCAAAAGACGCACTTATATCACCGAGGATTTCACCGTTTCTTTTATCTTTTACGGCTATCTTTTCAATGGCGCGGCGCATTGTTTCAGCCAAACCGCGGGCTTTAGAAAAATTCGAATTAGGCACAATAATAGCAAACTCTTCGCCACCAAATCGAAAGGCTTGGGCTCCATCTCGGCATGCGGCTTGCAATTTTTTGGCGGTAGCTTTGAGTACTAAGTCACCCATTATATGCCCATAATTATCATTGATCTTTTTGAAATGGTCTAAATCTACAATGATTAAAAATAAATTAGGTCGGACAGCATGGCTGGCCAACTCTTCATCAAAATAACGTCTGTTACTTAGTCCCGTCAGAGCATCATATAAGGCTTCTTGCTGACTTTGTTCTAACTGTGAGCGTAGCGCGGTAATTTCAACTTGTGCATCTGATAGGGCTGAATTAAAACTCATGGTGCTGCGTCTGATCTTCTGTGTTTCTTTAACAAGATTACGTACTAGGGTCATTACTTCTTCTATGGATAAGCCTTCTTTTTCAACTTTTGTGAGGTTATCAACGCAACTGTCCATGGTAGTTTTAAAACTAGTAGTTTCACTGTGAGTGTCGTTAATAGATTGGGTTAATTCTATTAGCATGGCCTCAAGTGATTGCCGCAACTCCCAGGCTTTTACTTCTTGGTTTTCTGACAAGTATTGGCGGTAAAGTTCTTTAGTCTTCGCTTCAGATAATGGCCTGTCTTGTTGCAGTGCATCATCTAAGGCAAGCTTAAGTTCAGGTGATTCGTTAGAAACATAGGTATACCAAAGCGCATAATTTAGTGGCAATGCCGGCACCTTATGTTTTATTAACAAAGGGATTGTTTGCTTTAAATGGCTAAAAGAGATTTCAAAATCTTTATCTGACATAAAGTAACTGCTCACTCGAGTATAAAAGCGCTTTTGAGTAGATTAAGTCTAGACTGCAAACTCACAGGATTAAACCGTTGTTGTATTGTAACTTAAAAAGGGTTCAGTAAACTGAAAAGTAGTAGGCGCTTATGTGCCCACTACTTTTGTCATCATAGACGGTTAATGCACCCAATGGTGTTTTTGTGCTTTAGCTTCGACTGCTTCAGCCGTTTCTTTGGGCATATACACATTATTATTGTGCTCAAAAAAGAAAGGTTGACGTTGATGTTTGCTGCCAACTTCGTTCATTGTAGCCGACTCATAGATACGGCCATTTAATACGGTGTATTCAACATATTCACTGCGCCTAACATCCTCTAATACATTTGCATCGGTAATAAATAGGTCTGCCAACTTTCCTTCTTCGATACTACCGATTTGTTTATCCATACCCAAGTGTGTTGCACCATCGATTGTGGCTGCACGCAACGCTTCCCAGGGGGTAAAACCACCTTGTGTCATTAGTTGTAGTTCCCAATGAGCTGCTAGGCCCTCGCGTTGGCCATGGGCACCGATGTGAACACTGACGCCTTTGTCGCGCAGTGCCTTGGCATAACGCGCCACGTTAGGATGGTTGTATTGTTGATCAGGAGCAGTAGGGCGAACAATGGCCCGTTCATCTAATAAAAAACTTGGGGTATAACGCAGTAGTCGGGGATTAAGCCATACTTCGTTACGGTCATAAATATATTCTTCGCCCATCATTCCACCATAAGAAACCACAAAGGTGGGGGTGTACCCAAATTTAGTGGCCGCCCATAAAGTACTCAAATCGTTGTAGCCGGTAGCAATAGGTAAAGAGTGCTCTAGTCCTGTATGGCCGTCGACCAACATCGTTATATTCTGTTGATATTTGCCGCCACCTTCGGGCACAACCATCATGCCGATTTCTTTAGCTGCCGCTAAGATTTGTTGTCGCTGCGAGCGAGCGGGTTGGTTGTAGCTTTTAACTGAAATAGCGCCGGTGTCTTTAAGGCGTTGCACATGATAAAGCGCATCTTCATAACTGTTGATTATAGCCTTGTAGCCGTAGGCTTCGGCACCGTATAAAATAGTGCCCGTTGAGAAAATTCGCGGTGCAACTATTTTGCCGGCTTTTTGTAATTCAGCGGCAGAAAATATTTCAGTGGTATCGTTTGAAGGGTCATGAATTGTAGTTACACCAAACGATACGTTTGAATACATCGCCCAGTTTTGCTGCGGGATAATTTCATTGCTACCTTGGGCACCATGCGCATGCGTGTCAACCATACCTGGAAGTACCGTTTTGCCTTTAGCATCAATAACAAGAGCACCTTTGGGAATGCTTATCTCGCCCGATTTTCCTACCTTTATAATTCGGTTGTCTTTAATTAATACCACTCCGTTTTCAATGACTTCTTGCTCATTGTTGGCATTGCGCATAGTGACAATGTTGCCACCAATAATGGCCTTGTAACCTGAGGGTTTATCGCTCGTTTGTGCAAAGGAAACGCTCATACCCTCACTGACTGGTTCTGGTAAAGAGTCTGGTGCACCGGCAATAAAGTCAAAGGCGTCTTTAAGTTCCCTTTCGTAATACATCGCAGCGTGATACCAACTAACGGCTTGACTATCTGCCCGCCAATTTAGGTATTCACCCGCATGGCTCGACAATTGTTTTACTGGAAACGCGGTTGATTTAGGGCCAATACTGACTCTTTTGCCGGTATCGACAAAAGGAGCAACATAGGCGTTATACTGGTTGACAAAGGCGACCCACTTTTTGTCATGAGAAAGACGATATTCAGATACATTATCAGCACCATATAAGTGTTCTCGTTTGTCCTCTCCATTAAGATCAACACTAATCAGCTGTGTTTCTGGATAATCACTGCCTGATACTGATGTCGTTAAAAATACACGGCTATTGTCGCCAGCAAAGTGCGGAGCCCAGCCTGAGTGACTTACTCGGGTGTTTTTCTGCGAGGCTAAATCTAGTACATAAATGCCCGGCTCGACCGAATAATCAGGGCTGAGTAAATATCCTCCTGTGACTTTTTGATAAGTGATGAGTTTTCCATCAGTAGAAAAACTTGGTTCAATATAGTGACCGGGAGCAGAGCTAACAATTTTATCGTTGCGACCTGAAGCACTGATAATGTGAATTGCGCCTAATTTTTGATCATTCCAACTGGTGTAAACAATACTTTTTCCGTCGTTTGAAAAGCGAGGATAGAGTTCATCATACTCATTTTGTTTGGTCAGACGGGCAATTTTTCCAGACTTAATATCTTTACTGTATAGTTTACCTAAAGCCTGAAATAACAATGTACTGCCGTCAGGGGAACGCTGTGTCCAGCGTGCCATTTTGATATTGAAGGTATCAGGGGCTACATCCACTTCAAAACGTAAGGCGTCAGCATATTGTAGTTCAGCATTGATTTTGACATTTATGTCTTGAATTTCACCACTTTTTAAATTGAGTTGATGAAACTTGCCTGCTGTCCAAAATACGATGTTTTTTGAGTCGGGTGTCCAGTCAAAGTAAGCAAAATAGCCTTCAGAGCCAAAACCTTCCTGCATATCTCTTTCAAGCTCAAAGTACAGCGGTGTCTCGATGCCAGTAGAGAGCTCTTTAACAAACAAGACAGTTTTTTCTTTTACACGCCGAATAAACGCAAGGTGTTTACCATCGGGCGAAGGCGTGGGCACTACAGCACCCCCTGTGCCACTGACATACGTCTCTTCTTCCCCATTGGCTAATTCATAACGAGTAATGGCAAAAATACCCTTGAGTGGATCGCGATTATAACTGAAGGTACTTCCGCCACTGACATCTTGGGTGAAATATAAGAATTTTCCGTCTGCCGAAAAGGCCGGGTCTGCGATGTTTTTTTGGTCTTTTTTGCCATTAACCCGTTCTTTCAAAGCTAAACCGTCACCGCCGCTTTTATGGTAAAGCCATATCTCGCCTGCGGGTATACTGCGTGAGGACATGATGCCTTTTGTCACTGCGATATATTCACCATCAGGACGCCACTTCGGAGAGTGGATTAGATTGTTTTTTTCAGTACTAAGTTGTTTAAGGTTACTGCCATCTCGGTCCATGACCCACAAATTTGAGATACCGCCACGGTCTGATATAAAAGCGATATGTTTACCATCGGGACTCACCGCTGGATGGATATTCCACGCAAAATCTTGGGTTAATGCTTTAGCTTGGCCACCCGATAGAGGCACTTCGTATAAATCACCTAACATATCAAACACCATAGTCTTACCATCTGGTGTGATGTCGAGACTTGACCAAGTTGTTTCATCTGTTTCTATGGCGAGTTTATGCAGTGGGAAAGAAGGGTTGAGTATGTCCCACTTCGGTTTTTCCGAGGCATCTTCAGCATTAACAGCAAGTCCACAACTTAATAAAGTGCAGGCTGTCACTATGTGCAGCAATTTGTTATTGATTAATCTCATAAATTTTCCTGTCATTTTATTTTTATATTTTTAAAAAAATGTAACTCAAGCACTTTACTGGATTAGTTTGACTCAATCGAGAGTGTGGTAATAAGTCAAAAATATTTGTGAAAATTTAGCAAGAGCAAACATTCTAAAGTGAGCGTTTGTTCTTGCTAAGTAATAAAAGTTTTATAAATACAGCTTAAGATATACCGCTGATTATCTGCACTTGGGCAATATCGGTATCGCCCTTAAGTACTTTCAGTATGCCGTCCTGAGTCAGGGTGCGCATACCGTCTTTCATGGCTTGTGCTTTCATTTCATGAACAGACGCTTCTTTATATACCAGGGAGCGCAGTTCTGCTGTCATGGCCAATAATTCATGGACGCCTGTGCGTCCGCGATAACCGGTATTGCCACATTCGTCACACCCTTTTCCTCGGGTCAGCATTATGGTTTCAGGTAAATTTAACTCGGCAATATAAGCTTCGCCGTATTGGCGTTTTATAAAGGCAGTATCAACTTCACTGGCTGGATATTTCTCTTTACAGTTAGGGCAGATGGTTCGTACCAAACGTTGTGCCAGAATCCCCACACAAGCATCAGAAAAGTTGACCGGATCGAGCCCTAAGTCTAACAAACGGGTAATCGTTTCAGGAGCAGAGTTAGTGTGCAGAGTCGAAAACACTAAGTGACCCGTTAATGAAGCTTCGATACCGGCATGGGCTGTTTCTTTATCACGCATTTCACCGATGAGAATGATATCAGGGTCGGCCCGCAAAAAAGCGCGTAGTGCATTGGCAAACGTAAAACCAATCTTAGGGCTAACTTGCACCTGTTGTAAGCCCGCTTGGGTAATTTCAACCGGATCCTCAGCAGTCCAAATTTTCTTTTCTGGTGTATTAATATGACCCAATATGGCATGCAAAGTGGTGGTTTTACCCGAACCGGTTGGCCCTACAACTAATAAGATCCCATGTGGCTTTTTAACCATCGTTTCGATAGTGGCATAATTGTTGGGTGATAGGTTCATCTTGCCAATTGGTAAAGCCCCACCTGATGCAAGGATACGCATGACGACGCCTTCACCTGCAACGGTAGGTATTGTTGCTACCCTGACTTCAATTAGTTGTCCACTCATTCGAAAGGATAATTTTCCATCTTGCGGTACTCGTTTCTCGGCGATGTTCAAATTAGACATGATTTTAATACGGGCAATCACAGCACTGTGATGCGAAGCCGGTACTTGAGTGATGTCGCGACATACGCCATCAATACGCATTCTTACCCGTGTAGGAGCGTTTTTTTCAGGGTCAACGTGAATGTCTGAGGCATTAAGTCGTTTAGCGTCGTGTAATACTCGACTAACAAGACGCACCACGGCTGGTGCATCATCGGACATTTCATCGGTACTTTCATCCAACTCATCAGCGCTACCGCTGATCTCGTCAAGTATCTCATCCATGGCGCCAGGGCCAGCACCACCGACGGCTTCACCCAAATACTGCAGCACGACGTTAGGCAAACTGACCGATATTTCATAACTGTCGATACCGAGTGCACTTTCAATCTCCATAAGTAAGCCGGCATTGTTAGGTTCAGCCATCAAAACAATCGGATTTTCTGCAACGTCAGCTAATACGGCGACAAAATTACGTTTGAGATAAGACAGATTTAGTCGGCTCTCACTTTGAAACATATGATACTTGTCGGGTAAATAAGGTAAAAATGGCACTTGAAAATGCACCGATAAAGCGTTGCCTAATTCTTCATCAGGAATGCGATATTCTGATGTGAGACGTTGCACTAATTGGCGGTTATCGTTACTTCCTTCGGTAATTTTAGCTAATTGGTCCTCGGTGATGAGATTGCGATGCACCAAATAATCAAATGGTTTACTGGTACCACCTAACTCGTAACGAAATTTTTTGCCCATAATATCAGCGACATCATTGGCAAGATCGAGATCTGATTGAGCAAATACACCTTCTTTCTTATTAATAATCTGCATGACACCCATTAATACACCAGAATCTAGTATGGGCACACAGATTACATTGCGTGTTTTAAAGGTTGAATTTTTATCAAAGCGATCGGCAAATTTAAGACGCTGGTGGATGGCGGCCAACTCTTCCTTATTATACGGATCACTAATAAGTAAGGAGCTTTGACTCAGTGCTACATAACCCGCAATGGATAATGGACTAATGGGCACTTTGATTTCTTTCGTTTCTCTACCGGTTTTAAACCTTGCGACTAAATCCTGATGTTGACGACGACGCTGAAAGATACTCATACGCTCTGCATCAAATAGCTCAAGAATAAATGGCTCAAGTTTACCGTAGGCATCCATTAGAGAGGGGTGGGCAGCCAACAGATGGTGAATATGTTTCAGTTTATCTTGGTGAATGTCAGAGTTGCTCATCGTTATTTTTATTTTTCAATCTTATTACAATTCAAGAGGCTACTATAACGTAGCACCTATCTTAGGCAAATAGCTTTTACTATCTATAAGTATAAGGAGGTCATGATCACTGTCGTTAAAGCATGAGTATTATCTAATCTGTTGTGGTTTTTATGGTTGCCAAACGTAAAATGAAAATTAGACAACAGAGCAAAAACTTTTTAGTGCCTTGACATGGAGTCATTGTTGTAACGCGGGGGAGTTTAACGTCTGGCCTTTTGTCTGGCTGCTTGCTTTATTTCTCGATTAACTAGCATAAAGGTAATCACCATTTTAGTTGGTATCGATAAAATCATACCAACAGCGACACAAGCTGCACTGATAATAATGCCATTGACGCCCATTGACTCTATAGTTGCATTGTACAAATGTAAGTATATGCCCAATAGAATAAGAGTTATGCCAATGAGCATTAAAATTTTTAGCAACAACACAAGATTTTTGTCCAACATGGAATTGAGCCTTACAGTGCTTTATTCTTGACGATAAACATACACTGATCCGGACCCTTGGGACTTGACCTACATCATAAACAGAAACATTGAATGTTTTTGTTAGTTTGTAGTTGCATCTTATGACAACGCATGTATAATTCGCGCCCACTTGTTCTGATGAACAGTGATTTTGACCGAAGGCTTCGGCTAGAGTGTCAATCTTAACTACAAGACCCCAATTGGGGGTCAGCGGTAAACACACACATCCCCCACCCAATAGTTAGGTGGTTGAGGATGATTTTATTTTGTTCTTTCGATTGGAGCTTAATCGATGCCAAATCAAAGAATTCGTATTCGTTTGAAAGCGTTTGATCATAAATTGATCGATCAGTCTACGGCTGAAATCGTTGAAACTGCGAAGCGTACAGGTGCTCAGGTTAGCGGACCCATTCCACTACCTACTCGTAAAGAGCGCTACACAGTGTTGGTTTCTCCTCACGTAAATAAAGATGCACGTGATCAGTATGAAATCCGCACACACAAGCGTTTGGTAGATATCATTGAACCTACTGATAAAACAGTAGACGCGTTGATGAGATTGGACTTGGCTGCTGGTGTTGATGTTCAAATCAGCCTGGGCTAACAAGAGAGGGTTTTAACATGGCGATTGGTCTTATCGGTCGTAAAGTAGGTATGACTCGCATCTTCACTGAAGATGGCGTTTCTATCCCTGTGACTGTTATTGAAGCAACTCCTAATCGTGTGACTCAGTTACGTACTGAAGAAACTGACGGTTATAAAGCGCTTCAAGTAACTGCTGGCGACAAAAAAGCTAGCCGCGTTAACAAAGCTCAAGCAGGTCATTTTGCTAAAGCAGGCGTTGATGCTGGTCGCGGTTTGTGGGAATTCCGTTTAGACGCTAATGAAGGCGAAGGCATAGTAGTAGGCAGTGAATTAACTGTTGAAATGTTTGCTGAAACTAAATTAGTCGATGTAGCGGGAACCTCAAAAGGTAAAGGTTTTGCTGGTGTTATTAAACGCTGGAATTTCAGTCATCAACGTAACTCACACGGTAACTCTTTATCTCACCGTGCACCTGGTTCAATTGGTCAAAACCAAAGCCCAGGTAAAGTTTTCAAAGGCAAAAAAATGGCCGGTCAGCTTGGTAACAAGCGAATCACTGTTCAGTCTTTGGATGTAGTGCGTGTTGATTTAGAGAACAACCTTTTATTAGTAAAAGGTAACGTTCCTGGAGCTCCGGGTGGCGATGTCATCATTAAAGCTGCAGTTAAAGCGTAACGTCTGGGGAGTGAAGTGATGGAATTAGTATTGAAAGATGCGCAAAGCGCTCTTGAAGTATCCGAAGCAACCTTTGGACGTGAATTTAACGAAGCACTAGTACATCAAGTAGTAGTTGCCTTCGGTGCCGGTGCCCGTCAGGGTTCTAGAGCACAAAAAACACGCTCTGAAGTTCGTGGTGGTGGTAAGAAGCCATGGAAACAAAAAGGTTCTGGTCGTGCCCGTGCAGGTACTATCCGTAGTCCTATCTGGCGTTCTGGCGGCGTAACATTTGCTGCTAAGCCACAGGATCACAGCCAAAAAGTTAACAGAAAGATGTACCGTGGGGCGATTCAAAGCATCCTATCTGAATTGGTACGTCAAGACCGTTTAATCGTGGTCGAAGAGTTTTCAGTTGAGACTCCTAAAACGAAAGAATTACTTTCTAAATTAGCTGCTCTTGAATTGAAAGATGTGCTTATTGTTACATCAGAAGTTGATGAGAATTTATTCTTGTCTGCGCGCAACTTGTACAAAGTTGACGTACGTGATGTTCAAGGCATTGACCCAGTAAGTCTTATCGCATTTGAGAAAGTATTGATGACTGCAGCAGCAGTGAAGCAATTAGAGGAGGCGTTAGCATGATTAATGAAGAGCGTCTACTTAAGGTGTTATTAGCACCACATGTTTCTGAAAAAGCAACGCTAGCCGCTGAAAAGAACAACACTGTTGTACTTAAAGTAGCCAAAGATTCGAACAAAGAAGAAATCAAGCAAGCAGTTGAGAAAATGTTTGAAGTTGAAGTCGACTCAGTTCGTACACTAAACGTTAAGGGAAAAACTAAACGTCATGGTGCATCTTTTGGTAAGCGTAAAGACTGGAAAAAAGCCTACGTCGTGCTTAAAGAAGGTCAAGACATCGACTTCAGTGGCGGCGCAGAGTAAGAAGGGGATTAGATATGCCATTATTGAAAGCTAAACCGACTTCTCCTGGTCGTCGTCACGTAGTTCAGGTAACCAACCCTGACCTACATAAAGGTGCTCCTTATGCGCCTTTATTAGAAAAAAACAGCAAGTCTGGTGGTCGTAACAACAATGGTCGCATTACCGTGCGTCACATTGGTGGTGGCCATAAGCAGCATTATCGTATAGTCGATTTTAAACGTACCAAAGATGGCATTCCTGCTGTAGTTGAGCGTTTAGAATATGATCCAAACCGTTCTGCTAACATCGCTTTGGTGTTATATGCAGATGGTGAGCGTCGTTATGTACTAGCCCATAAAGGTGCTAAAGCAGGTGATCAGATTCAATCTGGTCCAGACGCTGCGATTAAAGCAGGTAATACTTTACCAATGCGTAACATGCCAGTGGGTACTACGGTACACGCCATTGAAATGAAGCCTGGTAAAGGTGCACAAATTGCTCGTTCAGCAGGTACTTACGCACAGATCCTAGCGCGTGCCGAAGGTTATATAACTCTTCGTTTACGTTCTGGTGAAGTTCGCCGAGTATTGGCAGATTGCCGTGCCACCGTTGGTGAAATCGGTAATGCAGAACATATGCTACGTTCACTTGGTAAAGCAGGTGCAACTCGTTGGCGCGGTGTTCGCCCAACAGTTCGCGGTGTTGCCATGAACCCTGTAGATCACCCACATGGTGGTGGTGAAGGTCGTACCTCTGGTGGCCGTCATCCCGTTACACCTTGGGGTATTCCTACTAAGGGTAAGAAAACACGTAGTAACAAGCGTACCGATAAACTTATCGTACGTCGTCGTAATAAGTAATAGCGAGGATTCACCATGCCACGTTCTCTCAAGAAGGGTCCTTTCATAGACCTACACTTGTTGAAGAAGGTTGAGGCTGCAGTGGAAAAGAACGACAAGAAACCAATTAAGACTTGGTCTCGTCGTTCTATGATCATCCCAGATATGATTGGGTTGACCATTGCGGTCCATAACGGTCGCCAACATGTTCCAGTATTCGTCTCTGACGAAATGGTCGGCCATAAGTTGGGCGAATTTGCGCCAACGCGTACTTACCGCGGCCATGTCGCGGATAAGAAAGCCAAGAGATAAGGGAGATAAAAATGCAAGCTTTAGCTAAACATTGTCACGCCCGCACTTCGGCTCAAAAAGCACGTTTGGTAGCAGATCAAATTCGTGGTTTACACGTTGAAAAGGCTCTTGAACTTTTGACTTATAGTCCGAAGAAAGGCGCCGATCTAATCAAAAAAGTATTAGAGTCAGCGATTGCGAACGCCGAACATAACGAAGGTGCAGACATCGATGAATTGACTGTCTCACAAATCTTCGTTGACGAAGGTCCAACTATGAAGCGTATTAAGCCAAGAGCCAAAGGCCGTGCTGATCGTATATTTAAGCGTAGCAGTCACATCACTGTTGTTGTGTCTGATAACTAGGAGAAGATAATGGGACAGAAGGTACATCCTACAGGTATACGCCTGGGTATCAGCAAACCATGGACATCTACCTGGTACGCTAATACTGCAGATTATGCAAATAACCTTTTTAACGATCATCAGGTACGTCAGTATCTGACTAAAGCATTGAAAAGTGCTTCATTGTCTAAAATTATTATCGAGCGTCCAGCTAAAGCGATCCGTGTGACTATTCATACAGCTCGCCCAGGTGTGGTTATCGGTAAAAAAGGTGAAGACGTTGAAAAGATCCGTAAGCATGTTTCTAAGTTAGCTGGTGTGCCAGCTCAGATTAACATCGCGGAAGTGCGTAAGCCTGAACTAGATGGCCAACTCGTTGCTGATAGCATCGCAAGCCAACTAGAACGGCGTGTTATGTTCCGTCGTGCTATGAAGCGCGCGGTACAGAACGCAATGCGAATTGGAGCCAAAGGTATCAAAGTTGAAGTAAGCGGTCGTTTAGGCGGCGCTGAAATTGCACGTACTGAATGGTATCGTGAAGGTCGTGTTCCATTACACACTTTCCGTGCTGATATCGATTATGCAACGTCAGAAGCTTTAACTACTTACGGTATCATTGGCGTAAAAGTATGGATCTTTAAAGGTGAAGTATTGGGCGGATTGCCTCTTACTCATGAGCAGCCAGCTGCTGCCCCTGCACCTAAGAAGAAACCTCGTACTGCTAAGCGTGAGGGCTAATAATTATGTTACAACCTAAACGTATGAAGTTCCGTAAAATGCATAAGGGTCGTAACCGTGGTTTAGCCACTGGTTGCAACGTAAGTTTCGGTACTTACGCCCTTAAGGCAGTTGGCCGCGGTCGTATGACTGCTCGCCAAATCGAATCGGCTCGTCGAGCCATGACTCGTGCTGTTAAACGTCAAGGTAAAATCTGGATTCGGGTTTTCCCTGACAAGCCAATTACTCAGAAGCCTCTAGAAGTGCGTCAAGGTAAAGGTAAAGGTAGCGTTGAGTACTGGGTATGCCAAATTCAACCAGGTCGTGTGTTATATGAAATGGACGGTGTTCCAGAGTCATTGGCTCGCGAAGCATTTGAATTAGCAGCGTCGAAACTGCCGTTTAAAACCACCTTTGTAACTCGGACGGTGATGTAATGAAAGCGACAGAACTGAAAGAAAAAAGCGTAGAAGAATTAAACGTTGAACTATTAAGTTTGTTACGTGAACAATTCAACTTGCGTATGCAAGCGAGCACAGGTCAGCTTGAAAAAACTGACGGTCTTCGTAAAGTGCGTCGCAGTATTGCGCGTGTTAAAACTATTCTGACTGAAAAGGCTGATGCGTAATGACTGAACAAAGTGTTCGTACAGTACAAGGCCGTGTTAGCAGCAACAAGATGGATAAATCTATTACTGTTGTAGTAGAACGTAAAGTGAAACACCCTATTTATGGTAAGTTCATTAAACGTACTACTAAGCTACACGCTCATGACGAAACTAACCAATGTAACGAAGGCGATGTAGTCACAATACGTGAGTGCCGTCCTTTGTCTAAGTCTAAAAACTGGACTTTGGTAGCAATCGTAACTAAAGCTGTTCAGCTTTAGTTAAAAATAAATTAAAAGGCGCTGTTCGTAAGAACAGCGCCTTTTTTTTATCAAAAAAGTTGACCATCAGCCATATCGAGTGGTTTGGGTGTTCAATCCTGTTCAAAAAAAATAGCGGTAATATTGGCAATTCGTCGCAAAGTGACTACATCAGACTCTAGCCATTGATTTTTTTTGCCAATCGCTTCGCAACAAATGACACCCATAGGTCTATTGTCTTTGATCAATACATAATCAAGTAATGATTGAATATCATTGGGTATAAAATAACTATCATTGAAACAACGAGTGGAGGGGTGGTTTCGCGCGTCCGACGCAACTAGAACCTGCTGAGCTAAAATCGCGTCAAAATAGTCTGGATAATTGGTTTTTGCTAATATTTGACCGCTTGAAAACACATTATTTTTTTGTTCCAAACACATCAAACACTCAATTTGCGTTAAACTTTCGTTAAAAGCCCACAAGCTCACTCTGTTAGTAAATGAGATGACCTCCATGGTCTTTGTGCAAATATGTTGTCGCTTATATTGCAGAGATCTTGCAGGATTGCTAATAGCTATGACCAAATCTGTTATAGATTCCATACTTTCCTCCCCCTAGCTAGATTCTCTATCAATATTAATCAATTAAGCGAAACAGAATAGATGACTTTTTTGAGGATTACAAAAGTTACCTTTAGATTAAATTACAATAAAAAACAATTAGTTAAAATGTCCCAACTCTTCAAACAACAAAGCTACTAAGTCGCTTTGTATCGTTTTGCTGAAACACATAATCGCAACGATCTATTTTACGATCAGTAATTGTTTGTGGATCAATCTAAGATCTTTTGGCCAGAGGTTTACTAAAACCATCATCGTCAACAATATTGGGGTGAGAGACATCAAGTCTCAATCTATTTTGCATATCAAAGCCATACGCTCACTGAGTCACTTAATTCCTGCTCACCTCTTATCTGCAACGATCGTTTTCAATACCTTAGACAGTGCGTTGATATAGTGTTGGATTATCAAATTTGCATTTGCACATAAAAATGTAAAAACGCGCCACAAAAGAGTAGCGCCTTAATTATTGAGAGCAAATATAGAATTGCCGTGTTTTTAACTTAACATTTTCGCTAACGACTCATAAAAGAGAGAGCTCATATCTTATCAAGTTAGAATATAAGTGCTTACGAAATACTCTTTAGGCTTTACATAATTCTCGAAAAGAGTCTTCTGCCGCTACTACCTGGTCGATTGCGACGCATATTTGAGCGAAATGCTGCACGTGTAGACGCTAACCAACTTTCACGATTAACGTGAGCTTCACTACCCCGACGTTTTTCTTCGGTTGAGCGGAATCCACAGAATTGTCTATAAGCGTCTAAATCTTGTGATAAATCTTGAATAACCAGTTCTATCATAATGGCGTCATCAACATAACCTAGTCCAGGGATTTCATCTGGAATAAGATCGTGAGGTTCACTAAAGTAAGCCAGAGAGGTGAGAATTTCAGCTTTTTCGTCATCCGGCATTTGCCACTCTGGATCTTCCAGCGCTGCAATCAAGGTTTCTAAAGACTGCATGCGTGTTTTGACAAAATCAGGTAGGGCTGCATTTTCCATCGCCGCAGTAACCGCCCTTGCTTTGGTCAACACCTCTTCTTGTGTGTACTTGCTAGTCTTTTCTATAGCCGTATTCATCATCTTTCTAAAGTGTTCTAGGTCGCTATCAGTAAGTTCAAAAGTAATTTGGATTGACATCTTAATTTTCCTTTTTAATTTTAGTCGGTAATAACATAGTGAAGCGCAATTACTCTGTCAACAAATAGCGGAATGTCTGGCTTCAGTATCTGAAAAAACTTAACTTATAGCGTTTAGGTCGGTCTTGCATGCTGTAAAAGCAAGAATGGGGCAAGGTATTTCAGCATCATATTTGAAGCAAACCAGTAGCAAATATTCGCCAAACTATTGAACTTGCTAAAGACTCAGTTAAATTCTTTAAATACAGTATACGATGAATAAGTATCTGCCCTTTCATTTTAAACTACGTTTATTACAACCCTGTTGTGACTCTCTTTCGACTTATATGCGATGCGGATAATTGAGTTCCAATCATTGATAACAAACAGTAAGCAGTAAAATAGTAGAATCCGGGACCGGCCGCTGAAAAAGTTTGTGTGCTTACTTCAAATAGAATTTTAAAACCAAATATTGAAAATTGTTCTGTGCTGGCAGTATCAGCATGGTTAGTTGATAAAATCGCTAAGAATATTGCCACTACAAAAACATCAGCCATAGACCACTTGCCAATTCGATTGACTAATTGCACCAAAAAATTCTCAAGCGAGTTACTTTTAGCAAAATAGGCGAGGGTAATTGCCAGCGTTTTTAACAAAGGAATACAAACAGAAAATAAAAAAATCAGACCAGCCACAAATAGTCTGTCATCTTGCCAAAGCTCTTTGATAGTTGCCATGATAGACAATTCTTTATTGACCAAAGTCGATGTTAAGCTAGAGCCACTTAAGTCAACAAGCATACCCATATCCAACATGAACATGGTCAACAATATGCCTGGGAAAAATAAACCTAAGGACAATAGGTTTAGGGCGAAGCCTAGATGTTTTTTATACATTGGGTCAACAATAGTAAAGGGACTGATGTAGGTAGGTTAATAGGAAAACCAAATAACTACAGTATAAAGTTGTAACAAGTGTTATTTGCTAAAGTTTTGCCTACCTAATCCACATTGCTAATCACCATAAAAATCTTGGTTAGTTAGATTAATCAGTTAAGTGAGTATTAGTATTAGTGATAGTGAGTTTACATCGATTTTATTGAGTATGTTTCTTACTTCTATGGGGTATTAAATAATATACCAAATAGCTGTTTCCAATACGCTTATGGAGGCTTAGATTAGCTACACTCTGTGTATATTAAATCTGCCAGGCTAAACAAGTGAAACGATTCCTAATGTCATTTTTCGTCTTTGCTAGTTTTTCTTGTGTAGCCGAAAACTCGTTAATGAAAACCTCAGTGCAATGGATTGTTGATGCCTTGCCTGAGGATACCTCTTTCAATTTGGCATCTGAGGGTCTGGGATTTAAAGGTTGTAAACACCGTGATTATCAAATGCGCATATCACAACCTTTGACTGAATCTTTATCGTTTGATACGTCTGTAGGTTATTCGAAAGGTAAGCTGCAATGGGGGGTATTTAGTCAAAAAGTATCAGTATACGAAGTCTCTCTTGTTCCACGTTATCAAGTGTCTGAGCGACTCAGTTTTGGTCTTGGCGTCATTGCACAATCTCAAGTTAAATTTACCACCACTCAAGGTTTGGCCTTTGACCTGCCTAGTAATACAGAATGGTTAGCCTCTTCTCGTATACAAGGCTCTGCACCAGGTCACTATTGGGAGCTGATGGTGTCGAGCCAGAAATGGCAAGCGAGCCAAAACTCAGGGACTTGGTTTGAACGTGGGGCGGCAAATAATAAGTTTACGCTGCTATATAACGGTTCTTTTTAGGCCAGTAACAAGACTATTTTATGATTTAAGCGACACCTCCTTGTGCCAATTGAGAGAAGGTTAAGTGTCGGGTATCACATAAGGTCAACACGGTTTTGAAATCTGCACTATCTACTTCTATTATGCTGGTATTAGCATACTCTGCCTTCGCCCAGTTCTGATACAATCTTAAATCAAGATGACTCTTGACGAGTTCACGCAGGACTAAGCCGTGGGTCATAACAATTATATTGTCATTAGCCGTTTGCCATTGCTTTAGAATGTATTGCCATGTTTGGTCTATACGCTGTGAAAACTGTTCAATACTCTCGCCATTTGGCGGTATAAAATTTTGTTGATGAAAATCATGACCAATTTCGTCATAGTGTTTACCTCTGATATCGCCAAAATTTCGTTCGCGTAATAGTTCGCTGTAACTAATGCTGCAACCTAAAGCAGCAACCAGTGGTGCTGCAGTTTGCTGGGTTCTTATATAATCACTGCAAAATATATGGTTTATAGTTCGCTGTGAAAAATGTTTTGCTAGTTCCTGAGCTTGTTTAAACCCAAGGACTGATAATTCTGTCTCGGGTTGTTGTACTATTTTATCTCGATTACCGTCAGTTTCACCGTGGCGGATTAAATAAAGTGGCATTAAGCAAATACCACCGTTTTGTGTTGATGAATAATCACGCGATCTTCTAAGTGATAGCGAACACCGTTTGCTAATGCTGTTTTTTCACAGTTTTTACCTTTTCTAACCATATCGACTGAACTATCGCTGTGACTGATGCGCATCACTTCTTGTTCAATAATCGGCCCTTCATCTAAGTCACTGGTCACATAATGACAGGTTGCTCCAATGAGTTTTACCCCACGATCATAGGCTTGTTGATAAGGTTTTGCCCCAGCAAATGAGGGTAAAAAGCTATGGTGAATATTGATCGCCTTACCCGCTAACTTTTTACATAAATGGTCAGGAATAATTTGCATAAAGCGCGCTAGTACCGTTAAGTCAGCGTCATAGGCGTCAATGAGTCTCTCTACTTCAGCAAAGGCCTTTTGTTTTGACTGATCTTTAAAGTCAACCCAATGAAAGGGTATGTTGTGCCAATCTGCAAACTGTTTCATTTGAGGATGGTTGGCGATGATGCAAGGTATATCGCAGTATAGTTCACCGCTGTGCCAGCGATGTAATATGTCCATTAAACAGTGAGATTCATGGCTAGCTAACATCACGACTTTTTGCTTTTGCAAAGAATCACTTAATTTCCAATTCATGGCAAATTTTTCAGCAATTGGGGCAAAAGCAAGGTTCATCTTTTCAATCGTCATATTGACAGAATCTGCGCGGATTTCATGGCGCATAAAAAAGCGCCCGGTCTGTAGGTCGGTATGATGGTTGGCTTCGACAATCGTTGCCTTGTGCTCGGCTAAAAACTGACTAACATTGGCCACTAAACCAAGTTGATCGGGGCAATCTATGACTAATCTAAAGGTTTGTTGCATGTCTATTCCAATAATGATGTTCAATTTGCATAGTGTACTGGCGCAAGTTTTTGGTAAAAGAACTAAATCCAATAACGCATAAGTATTTCATCATAGAACTGCCTTGCTGTCCTATTCAAGCCAAGTTAAACAGTCCCAAAGATGGAAATGAATTTATTCTGGAGTCTTTTATTACTCCTTGGGTAAAAAACACCGACAAAACTTGGCTAAGTAGAGACAAGCTATAAATATAAAAATATTGATGCCTGTGCTTAAGATGTCAAGCTGTGTGCTTTTATTACTGGGGGGAGTTGCCACGTTTTTTTAATGGCATAGTTTACCCCATTAGCAGTTGATATGGATTCATATAGATGAAAGGCACAAGCTCGCCAAGTGAAATCGGGAGCAATTAGAGGGGCTGGCGGATTGGAGCTGCATTTTCTAACTAAAGTAAGGTGGGCTTGATAGTCTCTTTTTTGCATAATTATATTTGCACTGTGGGCAGCGCTAGTGAGTGTTTTGACTAAGTCTAGATGGAATTTTGCAGGCTGTGAACAGCCTAACCATAGCGCCTTAGGCTTTGGCCAATAACCCAAAATATCCAAGTGGACCTGAAATTCTGTAATACCATCAATCAATTGGATGTGCTGTTCTAAGCGGTCCTGTTGGTCGAGATTAATCTGCCCGAGAAATGCTAGGGTAATATGATAATTAGCCGCAGGTACAATCTGGTTAAAAGGTGGTAAAACTTTGCTGCGCCAGTTTTCTATGGCAAGTTTAGTTGTTGCATCGGGTTCAAGTCCTACAAAAGCACGCATACTGTTCACTTATAATTTTGTTATCATAGCGCTAATTTACGCAAACCCGATTTTAGTACAACGAGATTTTAATTGTTACCCATCACCTCTATTTTGCCACAACTTCAAAATCAACTTTTAGTAGGCGACGCTATTGTTGTTGCGCCGCCTGGCGCGGGGAAGTCAACTGAACTGCCGCTCGCGTTACTGCGCGGTGGCTTATTTGCTAACAAAAAAATTATCATGTTACAGCCCAGACGTATCGCGGTGCGTAATATTGCCGCTTATTTGGCGGCACAGCTTAATGAATCCGTCGGTCAAACAATAGGTTACCGCATAAGAGGTGAAAGCAAAGTAAGTGCTAACACTAAGTTAGAAATAGTGACTGAAGGCATTCTGACTCGTATGTTGCAGCACGAGCCAGAATTACCTGATATTGGATTAATTATTTTTGATGAGTTTCACGAGCGCAGTGTACATGCTGATTTTTCTTTAGCCTTGTGTTTAGAGGTGCAACAAAGTTTACGTCAAGATCTGCGCTTGTTAGTGATGTCAGCGACCATGGATGTCGATGCGTTAATACGATTGCTGCCTGCGGCCATGTTATTAGAATCTGTTGGGAGAAGTTTTCCCGTGGATGTGCATTATCATCCAAACGTTAGCAAGATTTCTTTAGCAGACAAAATTACTCAGTTAATTCTTAGCGTTTTTCCCCAACATAAAAAAGATGCATTAGTTTTTCTACCAGGAGTTGGCGATATTAAGCGGGTTGCCGAGCGTTTAACGACGAGCTTAGCAGGGAAAGTCGAGGTGCACAGTTTATATGGCGAACTAACTAGCCAGCAGCAACAAGCTGCTTTGATGCCTAGTTCATCGGGTAGCCGTAAGATAGTCCTAGCCACCAATATTGCAGAGACCAGTTTGACCATCGAAGGCATTGAATTGGTTATCGACAGTGGTATTGAAAAGTGTGCGATTTTTCATTTAAATCGGGGAATAAATCAGTTACGCAGTCAAAAAATATCCCAAGCCTCTGCCACCCAGCGCGCTGGTCGAGCTGGTCGTCTTGGCCCGGGTACGTGTTATCGTTTATGGAGTCAGGAACAGCAGCAACGACTGAGTGCCCAGTCAAGTGCAGAAATTTTACATACTGATATGGCGTCTTTTGTTTTAGAGGCCGCTGTTTGGGGGTCTGCAATAAATAAACTTAACTTGTTGGATTTTCCGAGTGCTCCTCAACTAGAACAGGCGCAGCAGTTGCTGCTCAGTTTAGGCCTATTAGACAATCAGCTTAAAGTGACTGACAAGGGGCGTAAAGCCCATCGTTTAGGCTGCCACCCTAGTATCGCCAATATGTTGCTAAAAACCGCTGAGATGGGACAGGCTCACCTTAGCTTAGCCTGTGCTATAGCCACCTTGTTAGAACACAAAGATCCTCTGGGGATTAGCGCAGGTGCGCAACTAAGCCTAAGACTTAGTTACTTGTTAGCGAATAAAAATCATGGTCTTTGGCAGTATGTGCGTCAATGGTATAAAAAAGTAAATTGTAGCCATGCTGTTTGGCCTTTGCACGATGTGGCAGCTTTATTGGCCTTTGCTTTTCCGCAGCGTTTAGCAAAGGCGCGACAGCAAGGGCGTTATTTACTCGCCGGTGGTTCTGGGGTGAAATTACCGCCAGAAGATGGCATGTATGGCTCTGACTGGCTAGTTGTAGCCGATATGCTAATTACTGACCAGCAGCAAGATGATGCGTTAATACGCTACGCTGAACCTATTGATAAAAAATGTATATTAGCTATTTATGCCGAATCGATTGAACCAAAGGATGTGCTTGTTTGGGATAAGTCTGCTGAAAAAATATCAGCGAGTCGAGAATTGAAGCTGGGCAGTATTGTGCTGCAAAAAGACCAACTGGCCAAACCTTCGACGGCGCAAATACAAACAATTTTGCGCGCTGTGATAGTTGATAAGGGCATAGAGGCCCTGCGTCTTAATGATGAGTGTTTGTCTTTGCAGCACAGGGCAACTCTCGCGCAAAAACTATTACCAGACGAAAACTTGCCTGACTTATCAAATGAGGGTTTATTAAGTGCCCTAGATAGTTGGTTTTTGCCCTTTGTTGAGCAAATGACTTCGTGGGCACAGATACTTAAACTCGATTTTTACACCTTACTAAAAAATCAATTTTCTTGGCAACAATGGCAGTCTATTGAACAACTTTTACCCAGCCAACTATTGTTACCCAGTGGTCGTAAACATACTTTATCTTACGGACATAATGATGAGGTAACGTTGGCCGTGAGAATGCAGGAATTGTATGGTTTACAAGTACATCCTAGTATTGCACGAGGAAAGCGCCTGGTGACCATCGCCTTGTTATCACCAGCGAGTAGACCTTTGCAAACAACCCAAGATTTACCGGGTTTTTGGCAAGGCACATATAAACAAGTACAAAAAGAAATGAAAGGTCGTTATCCTCGGCATTTCTGGCCAGATGACCCTGCAAACTCTCCAGCAACAACCACAACTAAAAAGAATATGAAATTATCCTGATGCGTAAATCTAATAAAGACACAAGGGCAAAATCTGACAAACAAACGGCTACAAAAAGGACTTGGTGGCGCAAATTTAATCCATTCACTTGGTTATTTCGTCATTGGTGGAAATTGACGTTGGTGATTGTGGTGCTACTAAGCGCCTACGGTTTGTATTTAAATACTCAGATTACGGCTAAATTTGCCGGCAATAAATGGCAAGTTCCCGCACAGATTTTTGCGCGCCCATTGCATTTAGAGCTTAAGCAAGAAATTACTGTGGCGGAAATTATTGATGAGCTGAATTTATTGGGGTATCGCAAGGTAGGACGTGCTGATAGCTCGGGCGAATATCAACTACTCGGTAAAAAAATACGTTTTGTGAGGCGCAAATTTGACTTTCCACACGGGGCTGAAGACATTCGTCATATCGAAGTGACTATTGAATCAGACCGTATTAAGCAGATTATTGAGTTGCCCGTCGGCAATGATTTGCAACAAATCGACCTAGAACCTTGGTTGGTGACACGCTTGGTTAGTGGTGGTCGTGAAGATCGTATGTTAGTGAGATTAGATGAAGTACCTCCGGCCCTTATTCAAGCGTTAGTCTTAGTCGAAGATAATGATTTTTATCAGCATCATGGGGTTGCTCCTATGTCGATAATGCGTGCACTGTTGGCTAATATAGCGGCGGGCAGAGCGGTACAAGGTGCCAGTACCCTAACTCAACAATTGGTAAAAAATCTATTTTTGACTAATGAAAAGTCAATCTCTCGTAAAGTAAAAGAAGCCTTTATGGCGCTAATTATTGATGCGAAATACAGTAAAAGTGAAATTCTTGAGACCTATTTGAATGAGGTGTTTCTTGGTCAAAATGGCAATAATGGTGTATTTGGCTTTGGCTTAGCCAGTTATTTTTATTTTGACCGCCCAATCAATGAATTGAGCGTTGATGAAATGGCAACCTTGGTTGGCATAATAAAAGGGCCTTCGTTTTACAACCCCAGAAAATATCCAGAGCGGGTGAAAGAAAGGCGAGATCTCGTACTGCGTATCATGCTCGAAAATAATTTACTCACCCCCAAGGATTATAAACAATCTGTCGCCAATAGCCTGCAGTTGGCCTCTGGTGCCAGTCTTAAAAAAGATAAACACCCTGCATTTATGGATAAGGTACGCCGGGAATTACGTGATGTGTTGATTAATCCAGACATTCGTCAGTCTGGATTAAAAGTCTTTACTACCTTGGATACCAACGCGCAGATTAAGGCTGAGTTAGCGCTTTCTGAAGGTGTGGCTAAACAAGAAAAACGTATGGGTCTTAGCCAATTTGAAGGGGCCATGGTGGTGACTGATATTGCTAAAGGTGAAATCCGGGCTCTTGTGGGGAGTCGTGATATCAATTATGCCGGTTTCAATCGCGCCTTGGACGCAAAGCGTGCAATAGGGTCCCTGATTAAGCCCGCCATTTATCTGACCGCCTTAGAGCAGCCTAGCGAATTTAATTTAGCCACCTTGTTGGCTGACGAACCTATCAAGCTAAAAAGTAGTGAAGGTAAGGTGTGGGAGCCAAAAAATTCAGACAAAACCTTTCGAGGGCAAGTACCCTTAATGACCGCCTTGGTTCAATCGTTAAATGTACCTACTGTCGGCTTGGGGATGGAGCTTGGTTTGGGCACGATAACCGATACCTTATGGCGCTTAGGTATCGAGGATGATATTGCCTTGTATCCAGCGTTGACGCTAGGTGCGGTAAATTTTTCTCCTGAACAGGTAAATCAAATGTTTCAGACTATGGCTAATCACGGCCGTTATCTGCCGTTGCATAGCATTACTAATATTATGTCACCTGACAATCAGTTGTTATGGCATTTTGATACATTAGCTCAGCAACGGGTCGATGAGCAGGCAACTTATTTATTGAATTATGCTTTGCACAAAGTGACTTTAGAGGGCACAGCCGAACAGATACACAGCCAATTTCAAGATATTAATATGGCGGGTAAAACTGGAACGACTGATGACTATCGGGACAGTTGGTTCAGTGGCTTTGATAATAATATTCTGATCACAACATGGATAGGTAAAGATAATAATCAACCGGTCAATTTGAGTGGTTCAAGTGGGGCTATGCAAATTTTTATTGATTATCAGCAGCGCCAGGCACCTAAGTCTTTGGTTAGGCGTTTCCCCGATGGCCTGAGCATCGCTCATTTTGATATTGCTAGCGGTAAAGTAAGTAAGGCAGGCTGTCAAGATACTGTCAGTTTGCCGGCCATAACGGTGGCCTTACCTCGCCCACCTGATAGGTGTGCGGGTGCGCCTATCGAATCGAAAAAGTCTAAGAGTTTATGGGAAAAAATATTCGGCTAAGTAAAGCTTAACTAAGGTTGATTACTATTATCTTGATTTTGCATCGCGGGCAATTCTGCGGTCTTATTCAAGCGCTTTTGAATAAATGCCTCAAAGGGCGGCGGTTCACTGCATTTTACCTTACCGCCCATAAAGCCGGCCACGGTGGCTAAAGCTTGACTAGATGCTGAACTACAATCAACACTCGTGGTGACTTTTTGTTCGAATCGTTCTGCTTCAGTTAAAAATGAATCGCTTTCTGTGGCGCCTAACTTTGGATGGTCTCGCTGTTGCCTATATTCACTTGCTGCTTGCGCAGCTAAGCTGTTCAATTGACTTTGTTGATAAGAATTCAACTGGCTTTTTGCTACATCTTGTACAGGTTGTTGAAACCTATTTTGTTGCTCGTCTGAAGCTGCAAACGTCGGTGGGGTGTCATTGACTGGTGGTGATTCAATCTCTGGCTCTGGTGCCTCTTCAACCTTTGATTCATCATTGATGGGCTCTTTTACTGGGTCGAGTTCAGGAGGAAGGGCCAAATTTTCAGGTTCTAGGCCTTGCTCTTCTGGCGCGGTGATTTCCTTTGGTATTTCTGTCTCTACGGCACTTGGCGTTTGTTCATCATCCGCTGGTAAAGACTCCTCCACCGGCACAAACGAGGCGGTATCTACAAATAATAATTCAGCTTGAATAATCGGCGGGTTTTCCAAGCTAACAATAGGCTTATGCTTGCCTATATAAAGCAAGGTAAACAGAGCTAAATGAAGTGAAATGGAAACAAGTACGATCAGGCTTAATCTACGATTTTGGTTATTGAGCACTTATCGAGTCGACCTGTCCAGAATAAAAGTATCAAGCATAGAGCTCCAATAAAGCATAAAGTTCCCCTCGCTGGTCACAGTCTATGTTTGTAAAAGTTTACGCGCTTCCGCCTCTGTTTGCACTACAGTGACTTGCCAACTGCTTTTGACAAAAATGTCTTTTAGCAATAAGCCCACACCTTCTGACTCTGCAAACGCCGATAAGATCACCAGATGTCTGTCGCTCACTTGTTCGGCATCGCGCTTACCTAAAAGAGCTAAACCCTGTCGATCCTCTGCGGTAAGCTGAGAGCCAGAAATTCGGCTAAAATCCCAAAATAAATTACGATTGTTTTTCAAGGCTTGACGATACTTTGAGTCCTGAATCATAAAAATTAAATCTAAGGCCGTAATTAAACCTTCAAATCGAATCGTTGCTGTTGAATCTTGGCTCGTAATTTCATAGTGCATAGCCCCTCCGTTTGATGCATAGATATGCATCTGATGATTACTTTCACCGCGCATGTCTAAGGTAATTAGCTGACATCCCATTACAAGTGTACTGGATGTCACTTTTTTTGACGAATATTTATCTGCTAAGAATGAATTCATCTCTTATACCAGTGCATTGCACCAATTTGGGGTGAAATGTGTATTGCGAACCAAAACCGTGCAATAAAAAACTATTTTTGCTGACTCATTTCATTTATGTAATTGAAATATATAGTTTTTTATTTGTGGCATAGGTCTTGTTCTATGTAATGCAGCGACTTGCAATAAAAAATCAATAAAACACTGAAAAACACTGGGAGCAACACCATGAAATTAGTAACTGCGATCATTAAGCCCTTCAAGCTTGATGATGTACGCGAAGCAATCTCCGAAATAGGAATCGATGGTTTGACTGTTACCGAAGTTAAAGGCTTTGGTCGTCAAAAAGGTCATACAGAACTTTACCGCGGTGCAGAATATCAAGTCGATTTTTTGCCCAAAGTGAAGCTTGAAATCGCTGTTCAAGACGATCACGTTGACCGTTTAGTTGAAGCCATCGTGGGTTCAGCTAAAACCGGAAAAATAGGTGACGGTAAAGTATTCGTCTATGACCTAGAACATGCAGTACGTATTCGTACCGGTGAAATCGATGGCGAAGCCATTTAGTCGTTAAGGAGAGAATCATGGAAATTACATTTGAATTGGGTTACGCCCTCGATACGTTTTACTTTTTAATTTGCGGTGCCTTAGTGATGTGGATGGCAGCTGGTTTTACTATGCTAGAAGCCGGTTTGGTTCGTGCTAAAAACACCACTGAAATATTAACTAAAAACGTCGCTTTGTATGCAATCTCTTGCATCATGTTCATGATTTGCGGTTACTCAATCATGTACGGTGGCGATGAGTTTGTGATGTTTCTTTCAGGCATCACTGGTGATGGCGCAACCGGCGTAGCTGAAGAGCCCGCAACCTATGCTCCATCAGCTGACTTTTTCTTCCAGGTAGTATTCGTTGCAACAGCAATGTCTATTGTTTCTGGGGCAGTCGCTGAGCGCATGAAATTGTGGTCCTTCCTTGCTTTTGCTGTTGTCATGACAGCGTTTATCTACCCAATGGAAGGTCGTTGGACTTGGGGTGGCGAGCCTGTGTTTGGCATGTATACCTTAGGTGATTTAGGTTTCGCAGATTTTGCAGGTTCTGGCATTGTTCATATGGCCGGTGCAGCAGCTGCATTAGCGGGTGTATTGTTATTAGGCGCTCGTAAGGGTAAATATGGTGCTGATGGCAAAACTAACGCGATTCCTGGTGCTAACTTACCTATGGCGACTTTAGGTACATTTATCTTGTGGATGGGTTGGTTTGGTTTTAACGGTGGTTCAGTATTAGCTACCGCTACTGTTGAAAGTGCTAACAGTGTTGCAGTGGTATTTATGAATACTAACGCAGCAGCAGCAGGCGGTTTAGTCGCTGCGCTTATCTTAGCCCGTATATTGTTCAAAAAGGCTGATCTTACTATGGCCCTCAACGGTGCTTTAGCTGGTTTGGTGGCAATTACTGCTGAACCTTCAACTCCTACTCCATTACAGGCAACTCTTTTTGGTGCGATGGGCGGTATCCTAGTAGTACTTAGTATTCTGGCCTTAGACAAACTTAAGATAGATGATCCAGTTGGCGCAATCTCTGTGCATGGCGTGGTTGGTTTACTTGGTTTGTTACTCGTTCCTATTACTAATGACGGTGTATTACTAACTGGCCAGTTAATCGGTGCTGCTACTATTTTTGTTTGGGTATTCGGTGCTAGCTTAATTGTTTGGGCTATCATTAAAGCCGTAATGGGTATCAGAGTTAGTGAAGAAGAAGAGTTTGAAGGTGTTGATATCAGCGAGTGTGGCTTAGAAGCCTATCCAGACTTCGCTATCACACGTAACTAAGCTTGATATTTAAATAATGGGATAATAATAATAATCACCCATTGATACTCGAGAGACTTAAAATTTCGCGAGTATCTCAGCCAGGAAGGCCATAACCCCGCAATTAGCGGGGTTTTTTTATGCGAGGAATAAATACTTAAAAACTTCAAAAATATCAATAATAACGTATAGTTAGAAGAGGATAGTTAAAAGATTAGTCGTGATATGACCCAAGCTCAAAAAGGTATATGCGCAGAGCCTAATTTGCATGCCTTGTACTTGATTTTTAATGTGATTGATGACGAAGAACAAGCCATTCGTAGCAAGTTGGCTTATATTCTAGAGTTATTCACCCATTTTGATGAAGAATATTATGAGGCGATGGTCTCGGGTATTATTGCTATTGGTGCGCATTATTGGCATGAACTCTATCCCGGTTTAATCCCTCAGGCCTTAGCGCCTTTTCCGGATATGCACTGTGAAGACCGCAATGCGCCAGTTTCTCCCGGTGATCTATTTATCCAAATACGTGCTGATCGCTTGGATGTTTGTCACGCCTTGGGTATGGAGATTTGTCAGCTGTTAAAGCCTCATGTTGATTTGTTGGAAGAAGTCAGAGGTTTTCGCTATTTAGACGGACGTGAATTGACCGGTTTTGTGGAGTCTGTCAGTAATCCAAAAGGCATGCAAAAGTTTGCTATTGCGGTGGTAGACGACAATGATCCTGATTTTACGGGGGGCAGCTATGTCCATGTGCAACGTTATCAAATTAATATGCAAACTTGGCAACTGCTGCACGAGTCTGATCAAGAAGATATTATGGGCTGTAATAAGAGCAATAACCTTTCTTTCGATTTGGGTGAATTAGCGGAGTACTCTCATGCTAAACGCAGTCATTATAGTGCAGACAATCTGGAAAAAATTGAATTATTACGTCACAGCATGCCCTTTGGTGACATGTCAGTACAGGGCAGTATGTTTGTAAGCTGTGCAAACAGCCCGCAACCCTTTAAAAAGATGTTGCGCAGTATGATCTTTGGCACAGAGCAAGGCATGTATGACAAACTACTTGATTATATGACAGCACAAACAGGTGGTGCTTTTTTTGCTCCTTCAGTGAATTTTATTAAGCAACAAGCTAAAAGTTAATCCTGCTTGAGCTAAATAACTAAAGCAATATAGCCCCATCCCAATCACTTTTTAATGGCAGTTGCTGCAATTTTTGACATTGGTTAATGTGATGAATAACCAAAGTATCGTGAGGATT
This sequence comes from Paraglaciecola sp. 25GB23A, assembly GCF_040012495.1. NCBI lineage: Bacteria > Pseudomonadati > Pseudomonadota > Gammaproteobacteria > Alteromonadales > Alteromonadaceae > Paraglaciecola > Paraglaciecola sp. 25GB23A. The sequence goes on along the minus strand of NZ_JBDYKM010000003.1, from coordinate 355,452 downwards.
AATGGCTTGTGCTTGTTGGAAATAGCTTATAGCTTTTGGCCAGTTTTGTTGTATGCGACTACTTAAACCTTTTGCAATTAAGGCTGCATTGGCTAGTTTAAGTTGCTGCAATTCAATAGGTAAGTGATCAATCACTTCATATATCTCGATAGGTGAACTGCGGCCCTTAACTCTTACCCAATCTAATACTCGATAACTAAAATGGTGTTTCGCTTCAGCAACGTCAAGTGTTGCCGCGCTTACCACAATATCGGTTTGATAAAGAGGCGCAAGTGCCTCCAAGCGATAAGCAATATTCACGCTATCGCCAATCACCGTGGTGTCCATTCTGTCATCTGAACCAACGGTACCGATGATCACGGGACCAAAATGAATGCCGATACCGATATTGATTGGCGGATATTTAGAGTTATTACGATGCTGGTTGTAAATATTAATCGCGTAACGCAAATCGAGTGCGGCTCGAATGGCATCTTGGGCTTTATCAGAGTTTTGTCCTTCCGGTCGGTCAAATAAGGCCATGATGGCATCACCGATGAACTTATCGATAAAACCGCCGTTTTGATGGATAGGATCATTCATGCGCAAAAAATAGGAATTCAAAAAATTCATTAGTTCTTGCGGGCTCATTTTTTCTGAAAGCCCGGTAAAACCGCGAATATCGCAAAATAAGATGGCTAGTTCGTCTTCATCGGCGCGGCCCAGCTCTAAGGACGAAGAGCCATGTTTAGCAAAGTGATCAACAAACTGCTTAGGCACAAATTTACGAAAAGTTTGATTTAATCGCATCGACTCATCCGCTTTATCTTTAAAGCGTTGAATGGTTTCTGCGTCTTGAGGTTCGTCAAGCTTGCTTGAGGAAGGATCCAATAGGGGATGAAGCTGTTTCTCAGCACGAGGTATTTTGCGCCAGAGAATCACCAGCAACACAGTATAGACCATGATAATAACAAGCAAACCCAGTGTTAGTGGGTGAGTAAGTTGTTCTAGCATAGTGTGTTGTTCATCCAGTGGGCCCTTGCTGACTACTGTCTTTGGAAGTATGTGCTTCCAAAGACAGAGTTATGCTTTGCTATTTGTTGGTTGTGGCTGCAACGTCAGCCAATACTTTATCAGCTATGAGCAAAGTTTGCTCGATGATATCCTTTGTGTGGGCCGCGGATACAAAACCTGCCTCATAGGAGGCTGGAGCCAAATAAACACCATTAGCTAACATGCCATGATAAAACTGGTTAAATTGTACCGTATTACAATGCGTCGCTTGCTGATAATTGGTCACTCTTTCAACATCGGTGAAAAACAAACCAAACATACTACCGGCATAATTAACCGTCATCGGAATGCCATGTTTATTAGCGATGGTCTTAAACCCTTCTGCTAACATTTTGGTGTTTTCAGTAAGTTGCTCATATAGACCTTCTTGCTGAATCGCCGTCAATGCAGCAATACCTGCCGCCATAGCCACGGGATTGCCAGACAATGTACCCGCTTGATAAACAGGTCCAACCGGGGCTAAACATTGCATTACTTCACGTTTACCGCCAAAGGCACCAACCGGCATGCCGCCACCAATCACTTTACCTAAGCAGGTGATATCAGGTGTAATCGCATATTTTTGTTGTGCCCCACCCAGCGCGACACGGAATCCTGTCATGACTTCATCAAAAATAAGTAGGGCACCATATTGGTCACAAATGTCGCGTAAACCGGCTAAAAAGCCCTCTACTGGCGGAATACAATTCATATTGCCAGCGACAGGCTCGACAATAATACATGCAATATCATCTGGATTCTGAGCAAAGGCTTCAGCGACGGAAGCTAAATTATTAAACTCTACGGTTAAGGTATGTTTAGCAAAATCAGCGGGTACGCCAGGTGAGCTCGGCACACCAAATGTGAGTGCCCCAGAGCCCGCTTTAACTAATAAGGAGTCAGCATGGCCATGGTAACAACCTTCAAACTTGAGTATCTTGTTGCGATTAGTGTATCCACGGGCCAAACGAATCGCACTCATGGTCGCTTCAGTGCCCGAATTAACCATACGGAGCATTTGCATTGAAGGCACTAGTTTATTGACCAACTCGGCCATAGTTACTTCCGCTTCGGTAGGCGCGCCAAAGCTTAAACCAAAGTGTGCGGCTTCAATCAGGGCATTGCGAATAGCTGGATGATTATGCCCCAGAACCATGGGACCCCACGATTGCACGTAATCGATATAGCGTTTTTGATCAACGTCGAAGATATAGGGGCCATCTGCTTTGCTGATGAATGGTGGCGTACCACCAACTGCTTTAAAGGCTCTAACGGGTGAGTTAACGCCGCCAGGAATATGCTGCTGGGCGCGATGAAATAGATCGATTGATTTTTGCATAATGACTTCTTATTTGTGGCATCAAATGCCAATGAAAATTAAATTTGTCTAGAGACGTCTAAGTGCTTTGCACATTACAGTTAGCTCTTTACGTGCCAATGCACGTCACGATCAAATTTGTGCACAATATCGTGCACACCGAGAGTTAATGCGAACAGCGCCATTCTGACCAAAATACCATTATCGGTTTGTCGAAAAATAGCCAGATTTGGGTTTAAATTCAAATCGTTATCTAACTCGTTTGCCTCAGCCCGTGAATCACGAGGGAGGGGGTGCATAATGACTGTTTTAGATTGAAAATGTTTAGTATAAATTAACTGATTCAAGCGAAACTTCCCACGATAAAGATTGGCTTCCTGTTGTGAGGGAAATCGCTCTTCTTGAATACGTGTTTGATAGCAAATATCAGCATCAAGATAGCCTTCTAATTGTTCACTAATTGTATAGTGGTGACCGGCTTGATCAATGGCATCAATGATAGCCGCAGGCATGGCCAGTTCTTTAGGCGAAATTAAAGTAAATCGTACATTTTTAAATAAACACAACAACTTAGAAAGTGAATGCACGGTTCGACCATGTTTTAAATCACCGATCATTGCTATATGCATGCCGTCAATATTACCACCATGGTAGGTCAATTCTTTTTGAATAGTGTATAAATCTAACAAAGCTTGGGTTGGGTGCTCATTTGAGCCGTCGCCACCGTTAATCACCGGAACACGGCTGCCATCGGCAAATTCTGCTACCGAACCTGAATCAGGGTGGCGCATCGCAATAATATCTGAATAGCCACTCAATACTCTGGCAGTATCATATAGTGACTCACCTTTTGCTAACGCAGAATTGCTCATACCAGTTGTTTCTCTAACATCACCACCAAGTAAGTTAAAGGCTGAACCAAAGCTCACTCTCGTTCTTGTACTGGGTTCAAAAAATAAATTGCCCAATATCGCACCATCAAGCACAGTCGTGCGTTTTTGCCGTTTGGCATAGGGCAACATTTGATTAGCAATGCTAAATACTGTTTCAATTGCGTCGCGATTAAATTGATTAACGGAGAGAATATGACTGCCTTCAAACTTCATAAATTAGCATACTTGCAAGGTGAAAAGTGGTGAGTATTTTAGCAAAGTTAAAGGTGTATTGGCTTGAAAATATCGATATTACGTCTTATTTCTTTGCATTAATTTAGTTGTGTTAAGTCCAAGTGCATAAAAGTGCTGTTTGGATCGGCTTTATAGTCAGCAAAAGGGCCACAAAATTGAAAACCTTTATGTAAATAAAGCTGATGTGCTGGATGGAAAAAAGTTTGGGTACCCGTTTCGAGGAGCAGTTGTTTTAGACCTAAACAATGTGCCTCACGAATAATGTGATCGACTAACTGACTTGCTATCCCCTTACGACATTGACCGTTAGCGGTGCGCATTGATTTAATCTCACCTTGAGAAGTATTCAATATTTTCAGTGCGCCACAGCCTAGAAGTACTTCACCTTGCCACGCGCACCAGAACTTAATATTGCTGGCTTTCAGTTTGCTTAAATCTAAGGCATGCACTGATTCGCTAGGGGAAACACGATACATATCGTTCAAATGTTGTTGCAGAAGTTCGGCAATTTGCAGACCGCTTAAGTCATCTCGTTCGATAGTCAGCATAATGACTCCTATTATAATTTAGTGGGTACTAAACTTTAATAGGAGTCATCGAACAAACAAACCTTTTTGTGGATTATTCCTTTACCCGTCGCTGTGATTGGTGCGACTTGTTTGAACTTGAGTTCGTCTTACTATTGCTATTACTTTTTTGTGATGACTCTCGTTGTCGATGGGTGTTATTAGTATTGTTATATTTACTCTGTTCTTGCCTTTTATACTGAGTCTGTTGTGTTTTTTGCTGTCTGTTGGTGTCAGTTGAAGATCTACTATCTCTTTGAGACTGCTCTTGAACCTGCGATTGGCGAGCTGAAGTGACAGGTGCCTGATACTGCTTTGTCTCTTGAGTTCGACTCCTTTGCTGACTACTTGCTTGGTCAATCAAACGCTGTTTATTGTTATTTACTTTTTCATATTTATTAACTTTTAATTCTTGTTGAATCTGGCTTGCACGCTTTTCGTCGTGCAGACTTTTATTGCGCTGCTGCGTTTTTTCAGATTGATAATGTTGAATATCCAATACACGCTGCTTATCAATTTGCGAACGTTTTTGCGTGGAATATTCTGTTGAATTGGTGACATACCGATTAGGATTAGTTTTTAAGTTGCCATAATCGCGGCTGATTGCTTGGCCATTAGTCGTATAATGTACGCCTCTTCTATGGGTTTCGTTGTGCTGCCATCTTGAGTATTCACGGTTGACTACAACGCGTCTGCTGTCGTGTGGCCATGATCTATAAGCCCGAGAACGATAGGCATAATCGGCATAAACATAACGTTCACGCCATCTAAAGCCACCAAAATAAAAGGTTGGACCGATATGAAAGCTAGGGCTCCAATAAACGCCTGAATTCAGCACATAGTAGGAGGGACGGTTCCAGTAATAAGGTTGATATGAATCCCACCACCAAGGGCCATAAACAACTCTTGTATCGTAATAGGGCACATAAATAACTTCTTTTTGTACCGGTTGAATGGTGATTTGTTCATTTTCTTGACTTACTTCAATGTATTGGTTGTTGTTTAGATTGCCTTGAGCATAGGCTTTTTGACGCAAAGTTTGTACGCTGCTTAATACCTGTTCTTCGTTGTTTAAAAAAGCGTCACCTAGTGCTTGCAGCCAATTCAGATCTTCGCTGAAGCGTTGCAGTAAGTCATTGAAAGGGATTAAGGCCTTGACACTGGGATCCCAGTCTTTATCTTCCACCGCATTAAGGGCTTGTTGTTCATCCAGATCTTTATTAGCTAAGCGCCAACGAGCAGCCTGAATAACTTCTAGTGGGTAGGTGGCGGCGACCAGTATATGTGACAACAGAGTGTCAGGATATAGAGCGATAGGAGCCAGTATTTGGTCAAGTTCTGCTTGATTGAGTTCAACTGACAGCTCATTTGATTGTACATTGTTGGTGTAAGGCGTGTTATCGGCTGCTTTCAATTGTGTTACTTGTGCATGTAACACATTCGCTTGCAAACTTAAGGCGATAGAAATCGATAATACAGATAGGTAGTATTTGATATTAATGGCTGGTTTTGACATATCAGTTTCCTAAACAAATGCCAGACAATGAATTTTGTATGACAATCTTTAACTACAGTTATAAGGCGTTTGCCCTTAACCAAAACTGAATAGAAGCTTAAAATTGTTGAAAAAGATTAAGGGTGGGCATAACGCCAACTATAGCTCACTACTAATATTATAGGATTGAGCTAGGATAAAATAAGTATCATTTAAGCAGGTGGGGATCAAATTCATGGCCGAGTTTTTCGGTTTTAGTACGAATATAACTGCGGTTATCGTCTGTTACTCCGTGATCAATCGGGGTGCGAAGAACTACCTCTATGCCCATTAACTCGAGAGCTCTGCGCTTTTTTGGGTTGTTGGTCATAAGATTGACTCTTGTTACCTTAAGCTTCTCTAGCATTAATTTGCAAATGCCATAGTCACGCATGTCGGCATCAAAACCTAAGTGTTCATTTGCTTCAACAGTATCCATGCCACTGTCTTGCAGTTTATAAGCGCGTATTTTATTTAATAAACCTATTCCTCGGCCCTCTTGGCGTAAATACAAGAGCACGCCCTTACCGCTGTCAACGATGTTTTGTAAGCCCTTTTCCAGTTGAGCACCACAATCACAGCGTGTACTAAACAAGGCATCGCCAGTTAGGCACTCTGAGTGGATGCGAAGTGGAATAACGTCACCAGGCTGCCATTCACCAAAAGACAAGGCAACATGTTCTTGTTGGGTGGCAATTTCAACAAAACCGTGGATATAAAACAATCCCCAACGGGTGGGTAGCTTAGCTGAACTTACATATTCAAATAGAGAAGAGGTTGTTGTATTCAAAAAATTAGACTCTTAAGTAAAAACATCATTACTTTACTTGCACCTATATGGGTCTTTTAAAATTATTTACAAGGCAATTTAATCATCAAATTAGCCCAAATTAGTAAATTCGTTGAGTGACTTTGGTTTAGCTACGCCGTAACCCTGAGCATAATCGACGCCCATTTTGCCCAGTTCAACTAATATTTCTGACGATTCAACAAATTCTGCAACGGTCTCTATGCCCATCGCCTTGGCAATGTCATTGATAGAATTCACCATCGCCATATCGATAGGATCAACCAATATGTCTTTGACAAAACTTCCATCAATTTTAACTTGATCAACGGGCAAGGACTTTAAATACGAATAGGATGAAAAACCGCTGCCAAAATCGTCCAGTGAAAACAAGCATCCCAAGCGATGGAAGGTATTAATAAATTCCAAGGTTTCATCCATTTTAACGATCGCCATGCTCTCAGTGATTTCAAAACAGATCTTTTTGTAGGGAATTGAATATTTTTCAAAGGCGTTCAAAATAAATAGCTTTAGATCTTTGTCAGCCAGTGAATGACCGCTCAAATTAATATTACATCGCAGTAATTGACTCTTATGTTCTGGGTTTGCTGCTAACCACCTAAAGTAATGTTCAATGACCCACCGATCAATCTTGGAGGTGAGATTATATCGCTCTGCGGCAGGTAAAAATGAGCCAGGCGAAATGATTTTTTTATCTTGGTCACGCATTCTGAGCAAAATTTCATAATGATGGCCTTCTATGGTGTTTTTTAACGACTGATAATGTTGGTAATAAAGCTCGAAACAGTCGTGTTGCAGGGCGTAATTAATGTCTGAAACCCAAGTGATTTCTGATTCATAACGTTGCATTTGTTTATCATGAAATGAGTAGGTATGAATTTGATTGCGACCCATTTCCTTTGCCATATAACAAGCAGAGTCAGCCATACTGAGTAACTGTTCGGAAGTCTTTATGTCTTGAAACCAAGGTACTTGGCCAATACTAACCCCTAAGGTAAAAATTCTATTTTCCCAGACAAACCGGAATTCTTTTACCGTGTTTAATAATTTATTGGCTAATAAATAAGCCATTTGGGCGGCATCACCCAATAGCAGAACCCCAAATTCGTCACCTCCTAAGCGAGCTAAAACACCTTTACCTTGCACAACATCTTGCAGTTTTAACGACAACTGCTTGATCAGCAAATCTCCTGCCTTGTGCCCACAGGTATCATTCACAACTTTAAACTGGTCTAGGTCCATATAAAGCAAGGTTAGTTCGCTGTTATTGAGTTGCGCTTCAATTAAACCTGCATTGAGTCGTTTTTCAAACTCTCGACGATTATAGATCCCCGTCAATGAGTCATGGCTGGCTAAAAATTCAAGACTAATATTCGATTGTTTGCGTTCAGTAACATCAAAGATAGAACCAAACATATATTTAGTAGCGTTTTCTTGTTTAATTTGCGTAGAAATTGAAAACCAAAATTCACTGCCATCTTTACGTAAACCGCGCAATTCTTTACCAATGACTTTGCCATGTTGATGAAGTTCACCAAGCAGTAATTCTCTATCTCGTGGGTCGGCATAAAACTGACTGGCGTTACTTACGCACTGTAGTAACTGCGTTTCATCTTGGTAGCCAAATAAGTTACACATAGCGGGATTTACTGTCACCAGACCACCGTCTAATGTTGAAGTATAAAGGCCCTCCGCTGAATTTCGAAACAAGTCATAAAAATGTTGTAAATCGCTAATGGTGGTTTGCTGCTTGATTTGTTGACGTTTAACCAATACGCGTTCATGGGCTTCAATCGCTAAGGCTATCATCACAATTGCTACGACCGAAGCCAAGGTGAAAAGCCAAGATAAAGAAGCGACAACTGCTGTTCCGTTAAGAAAAAAACTAAGTTGCACAATACTCGTCGTTGAGACCAATGTTAAGGCAATAAAACCGATTAGGTTTGGCAGAATCTTGTCTTTTTTATGGTAACAGATGGCTAAAATTAACAAGAGTCCACCACTGACACAGGCTAATACGGTAGCGATGTAAGTTTGCTGATATGTGTTTTGGAGTAATCCGGTGGCAATACTAAGAAAGCCGATGAAATAAGAGCAATAGCGCCAAAAAATAGGTACTCGCTCTAATATGGCAAAACATACCTTAGCAACTGAGATCAGAAGCAGACCAAATATGGCATTGCTTGTATTGGTGATATACGCGGTGATACCAATGAGCTGGCTAATAAAACCACCAATATTAAGAGATAGTAGTAAATATAAACCACAAGAAACCGCAAACCAAAAGCGTATTGGACTGCGCAGAAATACATAGGTTATTAAAAAATAACACGCTAATAAACTTAATCCGCCACACAGAAAACCAACAAAAACAAACACAAATTGTTCTTTCGCCAGAGTAGACGTTTGAGTTGATAGCTCGATGGGTAAAACTAAAGGGCCATCATCCACAATCTTTACATAAATACTAATTCGGCCTTGTTGGTTTGCGGTAAGAGGAATAACAAATGAACGGTGATTAACGGGGCGCTGTGAAAACTCTCGATTGGCCCCGAGTAAATATGAGCTCAGGATACGGCTCTTATCATCAAGTACATAAACATCAACAAAGTTAAGTTGTGGATTAGCTATGCTTAAAAAATAATTGTCCTGGCTGTTGTGCTGAAAATTGAGTTCAAGTTTACCCCATAAACTTTGCTGCGGTTCTAAACGAGGGGGCGCAAACTGAGTTTGCCAATTTTGCAACGATTGCACATCGGACAATTGAGTTTGTTTATCGGTAATTAGCCATGTCATGCTGCTGCGTAAATCAATACTGGTATCGTTGTGGCTAACGTCTATTAGAGGGGATTTATCCGCAGCAACTAAGGACGTTGAAAAGCCCGAAATTAATATTAATATTAATGACATAAGCCCGATACTCGGCTTTGTTGGCCAATACAAATACTGCAACATTATGGCATTAATCTCCTAGTGTGTTGTGGTTTATCATAACAGAAGTACGAAACATGACTATCAGTGACCAGCCTAACTACTACAAGATATCTCGAGTGTTTTCCCCCAGTCAGGAGGTGGGGCTGCAAACTTTTCAAGCTCTGGATTATCTGCGAATGGCTGAGAAAGTGCCACTAGATAGGTTTCAAATAAACTGAAATCCCCTTGCTCTGCTTTATCAATGACTTGTTGAGCTAAATAATTACGTAATACAAACTTGGGGTTATATTGCTTCATACTTGCACTTCGTTGCTCTTGCGGCCAATTTTGCTCAGACAATGTATGCGCTAAACGCTGTGCCCAGCGGTCAAAACGTGTTCTATCAATAAAACTATCTCGTAAACTGCTAACGCCAAGCTTAGGCTCAAAATCACATAAGAGCCTGAAGTAGACACTATAGTCTTTTTTCTCGCTTGCCAACATATCTAACCATTCATTAATGATGGCCGAATTATCAACATTATTTGGCTTTAAACCACATTTAGCCCGCATTATATGGCCATACTCAGTTAATAGATGCTGTTCGTATTGGTTCAAAACTTCAGTAATTTGTTGCCGACTTAAATAAGGGCTAAAGGCCATTGCCAAGGCATTCAAATTCCATAAGCCAACACCGGGTTGGCTATCAAACGAATAACGGCCTTGTGGATCTGAGTGATTACAAATGTAATTAGGTTCGAAGTCATCCAAAAATGCATAGGGACCAAAGTCGAAGGTAATACCATGAATAGACATGTTGTCAGTATTCATCACACCATGATTAAAGCCAAAAGCCTGCCAGCTGGCAATCATTTTTGCCGTGTCTTGGACAATCCTGCTAAGCATAAGAGCATATCGGTCTGGGCTATCTGACAATTCTGTAAAGTGGTATTTAAAGCTGTAATCGAATAGGTGCTCGAGTTTGTCAAGCTGTTGACTATGAAAGAAATATTCAAAGTGGCCAAAACGTAAATGACTCTGACACACTCTGATCATCATAGCCCCATGTTCTGATTTCTCACGATAGACCATCTCATCACTGGCGATTAGACATAGAGCACGTGAGGTTGGGATACCTAAATGAAATAGGGCTTCACTTGCTAGATATTCGCGAATAGTAGAGCGCAAAACTGCTCGGCCGTCAGCAAATCGAGAATAAGGGGTTTGTCCCGCACCTTTTAGATGCAAATCCCATCGCTCTCCATTAGGAGCGATGACTTCGCTTAATAATACGCCGCGTCCGTCACCTAAGTCGGGATTCCAATGACCAAATTGGTGGCCGCCATATTTTTGCGCGACTGAATGTTGATTTAAGGGGCTTGCAGCACTAAAAAGGACCTTTAACCACTCATCATGTGTATGCCATGGCAGACCTAATTGATCTAACAATGATTGATTTATAGTCACGACTCGCGCATTCTTTAAGGCCTGAGGTAATACTGGTGTCACCAACTCACTCAGTTCATTTGCGTAGGAATGGTCTAATCTCATTGTGTTTTGCTTTCCCAAGTAGTGTAACTAAGTGCCCAATAACCAAAAAATTAAGGTCTAAGATGATATTACATAAAAAATTAACGTTTATCGCCGCTATAGTGGCCAGTACTTTTTTTCCTACTAGTGCGTGGTCGGCCGATATTGAGGCTGGTAAAACAAAAGCGGTCACGTGTAATGCCTGCCATGGTAGCAAAGGGGTCTCGATGATCCCAATGTATCCTAATTTAGCCGGCCAAAAAGAGCAGTATTTAGTTCTTCAATTAAAAGCGTTTAGGGATGGTGAACGTAAGAATATGCAAATGTCACCTATGGCCAGTGGCTTGAGTGATGCTGATATAGCAAATTTGTCGGCTTATTATGCCAGTTTAGATCCGAGTGGAAAATAACATCGCTAAAAACACTAGTACTAGGGTAATACATGACTCAAATGGATGAATTTAAGGCCATTATTGGCTTTATAGTTGAACTTGAAAAACTAAAAACAGTAGAAAGACGAATTAAACCTCTAGGTTTAAACCGCTTTGAGAACAGCGCAGAACACAGCTGGCAAATTGCTTTGTTGGCTCTGACATTAAGTCGTTACGCTAGTGAGGCGGTGAATGAACTTACCGTAGTCACTATGCTGCTATTGCATGATGTGGTAGAAATCGACACAGGCGATAAGTTCGCTTACGACGCAAATCACGATGACTATGCAAATGAACATGCTGCCGCAGTGCGTTTGTTTGCCTTATTGCCAGACGAAACAGGCGCTCGCTTTTTGGCTTTATGGGAAGAGTTTGAGCAGGCCAGCAGCCCTGAAGCCAAATTTGCAAAAGCCATAGATCGCTTGATGCCCATAATACAAAATTTGCATAATGGTTGCCAAAGTTGGCTTGAACATCACATTACCGTGAAACAAATTTTGACTAAAAATGCAGCGATAGAAAATGCTAACCCACAATTATGGGCGTGGGTAAAAGAGCAGGTTAATGAAAAAGGCTTAGCGGTAGGCTTAGCGCTTGAGTAGTGGCCGCTTTGGTCTGTTTTGAACTGAAATGCGTAAACATGAATATTAAAGATTAAAAGGAAAATTTATGATTGTCGTCCACCATTTAAATAACTCTCGTTCACAGCGCATTTTATGGATGTTAGAAGAGCTTGAATTGCCTTATGAAGTCAAACGCTATCAAAGAGATGCGGTGACTAATCTGGCACCCAGAGAATTGAAGCTCGTTCATCCGCTCGGTAAATCGCCTGTTATTAGCGATGGCGAGATAACGGTTGCTGAATCAGGGGCGATAATAGAGTATCTAGCCTTCACTTATGGCCAAAAAAATATGCTACCCCCCCAAGGAACGGAGGCCCATAGACAATATACATATTGGTTACATTTTGCCGAAGGTTCGCTTATGCCACCTATGGTGGCGAAATTAGTGTTCGATAAAGTGCGAACTAACGCTAAGCCGTTTTTTGTTAAAATGATTGCTAACAAAATTGCAGATAAAGTGATGGGCGGTTACTTTGGACCCAATATCACTGCAAATATGCAATTTATAGAAGAGCACCTAGCAAACAATCCGTGGTTTGCCGGAGATCAAATGACTGGGGCAGATATTCAAATGAGTTTTCCTTTGGAAGCAACAGTAGCCCGTGGCGCTGCTCTACAATATCCTCACATCGCCGCTTTTGTTAAAAAGATACATAGCCGAGCAGCCTACAAGGCAGCTTTGGCCAAGGGCGGCCAATACGATTACAGCTAAAGGGTTGGTGATTATCAAAGCAACTTTGCATAGTATTTGCGGCTTATTTGGCCGCAAATATTGCCTCTGACGATTACCTCTTTTTAATCTATCTCGCCATCCCCATCACCATCAATTTCAAACCCTTTTTCAAGCATTTGTCGGCGGGCTTCTTTGGGAATGTGCTGATCGTTGTCTTTACCTAAATCATCATCATCTGGCAAAGGTTGCCCAGTAAAGGCATGTAAAAACGCTTCACACAATAACTCTGAATTTGTCGCATGCCGCAAGTTATTAACCTGACGACGGGTGCGCTCATCGGTTAAAACTTTCAAAACTTTGAGTGGAATTGATACTGTCACCTTTTTAACTAGCTCACTTTTTTTACCGTGGTCAGCATAAGGATGAATATATTCGCCATTCCATTTTGTTGAATTTGCCATTTTTACTCGCTTTTATCTTTCTTATACGCGGAAATTCTAACTAATACGGGCTAAAGGTCAATGATAGACTGCTAAACATCTTGACGGCTTTACGTACAAAGTTTAGTTTAGACGTCTAAACGGCTAAATATTATATTGGAGTTAACATGGTGTCATATGCACAAGGCATAGATGCATTAAATCAGTCTTTATCAGAAGTGAAGGGGATTAATGTTTCGTTTGAGTTTTTCCCGCCTAAAACAGATGCCATGGAACGCACTTTGTGGAAATCAGTAGAACGTTTGGCGCCTTTAAAACCGGCCTACATGTCGGTTACTTATGGTGCAAACAGTGGTGAGCGCGATCGGACTCATGATGTGGTAAAGCGTATTCAAGCAGAAACCGGGATCGCTGCAGTGCCTCATTTGACTTGCGTCGACGCAACAAAAGAAGAGCTAATTCAGATAGCCAAAGACTATTGGGCAAGCGGTATTCGCAAAATTGTCGCTTTACGGGGAGATTTACCTCCTGGCGTAGAGAAACCGCAGTCCTATGCATCAGATTTAGTGAGTTTACTGAAAAGTGTTGCAGACTTTGATATTGCGGTTGCGGCATATCCGGAGAAACATCCAGAAGCGCCAAATAGTCAATTTGATTTATTAAATTTAAAACGCAAGGCGGATGCGGGAGCAACTGAGGCTATTAGTCAGTTTTTCTTTGATGCTGAAGTTTTTTTACGTTTTAGAGATCGTGCTGCCGCCGCAGGAATTGATTTAGATATTGTGCCCGGTATCTTGCCTGTAACAAATTATCAAACCTTGCAACGCTTTGCGGGTTTCACCAATGTGCATGTGCCTCAATGGTTACATAAAATGTATGATGGCTTGGATCAAGACGACCAGACTACACGCAATCTAATGGGCGCCAGTATCGCCATGGACATGGTTAAGGTATTGGCAAAAGAAGGAGTGAGAAACTTCCATTTTTATACTTTAAATCGCAGTGAGTTGAGCTACGCAATTTGTCATATGCTTGGAGTAAGGGCTGACAATTAGTTACACTATCGTTTGTTTCATACAAGTTCGCCACAGGCATTGGCAAATCAAACAAGCAGGATAGTGAGAATTAATGGTAAATGTAATTCTATGGCAGGATAAACTGAAACAGGCCGCTCGACATATTGATGCCGTATTCCGTTTGTTTATAAGCCATTGTGCTCAGGATAAGATTACCGTTTCGGCCGGTCATTTAGCTTATGTTTCACTACTGTCTTTAGTGCCATTTATTATGGTTTTTTTCACTATATTATCGGCTTTTCCTGCTTTCGCTGAAGCTCGTGGTGACTTAGAATCTGTGATATTTGGTAACTTATTGCCCCAAGCAAGTGAGCAATTACAACAGTATATGGCCAAGTTTATTGGTAACGCGTCTGGAATGGGGGCGGTGGGTATTGCATCACTTGTGGTGGTGGCTTTACTGCTCATATCAAATATTGATAAAACCTTAAACCTGATTTGGCAGGCGAAAAGTGAACGTCCGATGATATTTACCTTTGCAATTTATTGGATGGTATTGACCCTAGGACCCCTGCTAATAGGCTCAAGCGTGTTGGTGAGCTCTTATCTTGTCAGTTTAGCCACGTATGCTGACGAATATACACCGGGCTTAGCCACTATTTTACTTAAAACAGTACCGTTTCTGGCATCGATTAGTGCATTCTTCTTGGTTTATATGTTGGTACCCAATAAACGGATTAAACCTCAATATGCTTTTACAGGTGCTTTTTTCGCAGCTGTTTTATTTGAGCTGTCTAAAAAAGCTTTTGCATTTTATATTACAAGTTTCCCTTCCTACCAATTAATCTATGGTGCCTTAGCTGTTATCCCCATTTTGTTTTTATGGGTCTACTTATCTTGGATTGTGGTGTTGGTAGGTGCTGAATTGACTCACGTACTTGAAGTATATTTTTACCAAGAGCCAGAAGAGTTATTCGAAGAAGTGAGCAAAAAGTAAGTTTTGCTCACTTCCCTTGCTTGTTACTCTTTTTGCATATTGGCAATAAAAGTATTTGACTCTTTAATGGCTTTATTCATTTCAATAATCAATTTTCCGATATTATTTTTAATGCCATTGAACTCACCTTGCAAGGCGCCAATCGCATTAGCATTTAAGTTATGTTTTAAATACAACACGTTGTCTCGCAAAGCATTGAGCACTGGCGGCATTTTTGCCTCTGCTTTGCGCATAGCTGTCAGTAGGCTTTTGTAGCGTTTTTGCGTATCCCGCAACTTAGCTTGGCTGTCTCGTTTTAAAGTAGCATTAGAGTACTGTTCAAGTTCGTCTTGCCACTCGGTAAATAATGCTTCAGCAACACTTTCAACTTTATCAATTCGTGCTCTCACCTCCGATGCGGATGCCTCACTGGCTTCAAACTCATTTTTCAGCGCGTCATAAACGCCTTGTAACTCACCACCATCAAACTTTATCAGCAAACTTAGTTGTTCAAGGGCAGAGCTAAACTGCTCTTGAGCCTCCTCTTGCGAGTCTTTTGCATTTTCAACACGGTCAACCAATATGTCACGTTTTTCAACCCCCACTTTTTCCCATGCTGCATAATAAGCACTCTGGCAAGAAGAGAGGCAAAGGAAAATACTAATGACGATAAGTTTTTTCATGTTTATGCCTTAAATCGAGCTGCGTCAATAATGGCCCAAATATGGAAGATAAAACCGAACAAAGCCATAAAAAATAATATGCCTGTTGCGGCCAGAGAGTAGTTTACTGTAACCAATAAGAAGAACAGAATTGCTGCTAGAATTCTTCCTTGAACCAACTGGCCTAAGCCAGGAATAAAAAAGCTACAAATTGCGGCTAATACGTTTCCACCTGAACCTTGTCCTGCCATTTTTTAACTCCTAATGTGTTTTTGGGCTGGTATTTCTTAGTTAACTTAAATCATAATCGTTGAATTGACAAACCTGAAGTGTAAATTCCTATGAGCGAACTTTATCCTGCGATAAAACCATATGACACCTTAATGTTGTCTGTCAGTCACGGTCACACTCTTTTTGTTGAGCAGACCGGTAATCCAAAGGGAATACCAGTACTATTTCTGCACGGTGGTCCTGGCGCCGGTATGGGCCAAGATTATCGGCGTTTTTTTGACCCACGCCAGTATCGAATTATTGGATTTGATCAACGAGGCTGTGGTCAATCCAAACCCTTTGGTTCAATTCAAAATAATAGTAGTGAGTTACTGGTCGAAGACGTATTTGCTATACAGCAACACCTTAAAATTGAGCAGTGGCTATTATTTGGTGGTTCGTGGGGTTCCACACTTGCTCTGCTGGTGGCAATCGCTAATCCAAAGGCAGTCAGTGGACTTATTCTAAGGGGAATATTTCTAGCTCGACAACAGGATTATGACTGGTTTTTAGCCGAGACAGGAGGGGCTGCACAGCTCTTTACCGATTATTACCAAGAATTTTTGCAGCCAGTAAAAGACCAGTTGAGACACAGGAGTCTAGTTGAGGCTTACCATGATCTATTTGTCAGTGACGATGAAGTCAGCAAGATGGCCGCAGTGAAAGCGTGGTACTTATGGGAGGCTCGGATTAGTCGCTTGCATGCTCAATTTGAAGAAGAGCACTTGATTAAAGACGTGCATGGTGCAATCAGTTTGGCCATATTGGAATGCCATTACGTGAAGAATCAGTGTTTTATCTCTGAAAATTTCATTCTAAATCAGGTGGATAAGATTAAGCATATTCCGACCAACATTATTCATGGCCGTTACGATAGTGTTTGTAAACTCGAAGCCGCTTATAGTCTTCATCAAGTAATGGATAATAGTCAATTGACTATCGTGCCTGAATCAGGCCACAGTGCATTTGAAGCTAAAATTGCTGCAGCCTTGTGTATTGCCACAAAAGCCATGGCCAACTTTTTACTGGAAGCAAAATGAAAGGGTTAATTCAGCGGGTAAAACATGCCAAGGTAGAAGTGAATGGCGAGCTTGTTGGTGAAATTCAACATGGTTTATTAGTATTGCTGGGAGTTGAACTGCATGACACTCAACAAAGTACTGAAAAATTATGTAAAAAAATACTCAATTATCGTGTTTTTGCCGATGAATTTGGCAAGATGAATCTTAATGTTCAACAAGTACAAGGGCAGCTACTCATCGTTTCGCAATTTACCTTAGTTGCAGATACTCAAAGTGGTAACAGACCCAGTTTTTCCTCTGCTGCTCCGGCAGCCTTAGGTAAAAAGATGTATGACTATTTTGTCAGTCTGGTAAAGCGCTCCCCCATAGTTTGTCAAACAGGGGTTTATGCCGCTGACATGCAAGTATCTTTACAAAACGATGGTCCTGTGACCTTCATGTTACAAGTATAATTTGCCGAACAACGATTATTAGGATTTAATGTTCGGCTAGCTTTGCTCCATCTGGGGCCTAGTAGATTGCCATATAAGAGAATTTAGGAACTATGTATAAAATTGAGACGCCGATTAGCGAAGCAGATTTTGCACAGTACTTTGAAATGCGTTGGAAAATGCTGCGTAAACCTTGGAACTATCCACTAGGTTCAGAAAAAGATGAATATGAGCAGGTAAGCCAGCATCGCATGATCCGCAACCAAGTGGGCGAAGTGGTCGCAGTTGGTCGTGTGCATATGAATTCATCTGATGAAGCCCAAATACGCCATATTGCGGTGGAAAAAGAATATCAAGGAAAGGGCTTAGCTAGTTTAATTATGGCCTCACTTGAAGCCGTTGCTCGAGATGAGGGTGCTATTAGACTGGTAACTAACAGCCGTCAGATCTCTATACCGTTCTTTGAAAGTGCAGGGTTTGAAATTGAGCGAGAAGCGTCGAATGAGTTCGGCAAATTAAAGCGCCAACAAATGGTAAAAAAGCTAAGTGCGCCGAATACCATACTTTTGCACCCTAAATGGTGTAAATCGCTGCAAAGTACCTGGTATGAAACCATTCCAATTAGCGAACAAATGGGGATTAAAATTTATCAGTATTCGGGTAGGACTTTAGAGACTAGAGCGTCACTTAATAAGAATATTAATCTGCATGGCACTATGTTTGCGGGGAGCATATTTTCGTTAGCCACACTAACCGGTTGGGGCATGATTTACTTGCAGTTGAAGGAAAAAGGTTTAGAGGGGGATATCGTATTGGGAGATGGCAATATTCATTTCCATAAACCTATTACCATGCAGCCCCGAGCACTATGTAATGTAGAGTCCTTTAGTGGCAAATTAGATGGCTTAGTCAAAAATAAAAAATGTTTTATAAAATTACAAGTTGCCATTTTAGACGGCGATACGCCTGTAGCTGAGTTTTCTGGTTTGTTTGGTGTGTTACCTATCGTTGATGACAACGTCGAGCAAGTGAATTAAAAAGATTAAGTAGAATTCTTCAGACATAAAAAAGCACGCTTAATGCGTGCTTTTTTATTAGTCAATCATTTAACGATTAAGCCGCTGCTGACATCGCGCTTTGTAACTTTTTCATCGCATTTTTTTCTATTTGACGGACGCGCTCAGCGGAAACTTGATATTTTTCAGCTAAATCTTGTAAGGTGATTTTATCATCAGACAACCAGCGTGTTTGAATAATATATTGGCTGCGCTCATCTAAGGTTTTAATCGCAGAATAAAGTTTACCTGAAGCATTTGAATCCCAATTGGCATTGACCACATCAGATTCAACATCAGCGCTTTTATCTTCTAAGAATTGAACGGGTGCAAAAGTACTGCTTTCATCTTCATCAGCTGATAGGTCAAAAGCCTGATCTTGACTACTCATCCGAGCTTCCATTTGTAGCACTTCTTTGGTGCTTACACCTAAATCTTCAGCAACTTGTTGCACTTCGGCATGAGTAAACCAGCCTAAGCGCTTTTTATTTTTGCGTAAATTAAAGAACAACTTGCGTTGTGCCTTTGTAGTGGCCACTTTAACAATGCGCCAATTTCGCAGCACAAACTCGTGGATTTCAGCTTTAATCCAATGCACAGCAAAAGAAACTAATCTCACGCCCATAGTCGGGTCAAAGCGTTTGACTGCCTTCATCAAACCGATATTGCCTTCTTGAATTAGATCTGCCTGTGGCAAACCATAACCTGAATAGGACTTGGCGATGTGGACGACAAAACGCAGGTGAGACATAATTAGTTTTCTAGCCGCCTGTAAGTCGTCATCTTGCTGCAAGCGCTCGGCTAAGCCACGCTCTTCATCCGCGCTGAGCATACTGATACCACTTACTGCCTGAACGTAAGTTTCGATGCTTCCAGTCTGCGGGACTGTCAATGTCAATGTGCTTAAATCTGAACTCATAATAACCTCGTATTACACAATGGGCGCTAGCTTATCAAAAAGCTGTTAATTGTGCGACCGTAAATCTATTGTTTACCTGCCTAATAGACCGTGGAATTTGTAAAAAATTGCATCTACGCTGATAAATAGTGTTTTAAAAACGATTATCAACCTTTGAAGCCAAATATAAAATTCTAATAACCCTTTTTTTACGTTAATCTGGCAGCTAAAGTTCACTCGATGGAGAACATTGTATGTTTAGTTATGTTGCTCGCCAAGCCATTTTGGACAGTAAGAAAAATCTGTATGCGTACGAACTACTTTTTAGAGAGGGTGAGCAGAACTTTTTTCCCGATATTAATCCTGATGAAGCCACTTCAAAAATATTAACTAACAATCATTTAGATATCGGTCTGGAAGATATCACCGGTGGTAAACTGGCTTTTATCAATTTTCATCAAGATACCTTGCAACACCGTTTTCCTACATCTTTGGATAAAAATCTTGTTGTCATTGAAGTTGTCGAAACAGTACAACTAACCCCTGAGCTGGTTCAGGCATGCATTAATATTAAAGAGATGGGTTATAAGTTAGCCCTTGACGATTTCGACTTTGCTCCTAAATGGGATGTTTTGTTGCCCTATGCAGATATTGTGAAGGTCGATATTGTTGAGTGCGATCAAACATTGATGCGCAGTAATATTGACAGGCTTAAACAAGCTAAAATAAAACTAGTAGCAGAAAAAATAGAAACGTATGAAGAATTTGAAGAGTATAAAGCCTTGGGTTTTGACTACTTTCAAGGCTACTTTTTTGCTCGCCCTGAGGTGGTTAAACAAAAAAGTATCCCAACGAGTAAGCTCGCTCTCATTGATTTAGTTTGTGCCAGTGCAGCCACTGACTTTAACTTAGCCAGAGTCAATGACATTATAGAGCGAGATGTCTCTTTGTCGTACAAACTACTGCGTTTTATCAATAATCCTTTAATTAACAAAAGTAATAAAATTAGTAGCTTACGCCATGCTCTAAATTATATGGGCGAAATTGAAGTCAAAAAATTTATTGCTCTCGTTGCCTTGGCTAATTTAGGTGATAGTAAAACAATTGAATTACTTCATTTATCGTTGATGCGTGCTAAGTTTTGTGAGTTAGTCGGTAAAGCGAGGAAACTCGCCGACAATCCGCCAACTGGCTTTTTACTTGGTTTATTTTCTTTGTTAGATGCAATTTTAGATATTAAAATGCGCACTGTTGTGGAAAAACTGCCACTGGGTGAGCAATTGAAAGGCGCCTTGTGTGGCGAAAAAAATGAACTGCAAAGCTATCTGAGCTTAATTAAAGCTTACGAGGTTGGTTATTGGCAGAGTATTACCCGAGATGCCCAAAAGTTAGATATTGAACTAGCTATGACACAAGGCTTTTACAATGAGGCAATAAAATGGGGACATGCCATGAAACAACTTATTAAAGATTAGTTTTAAGCCTAATATGCCAACTTGTTTGAATATTTATTGAACAGTTTGTAGATTTGATTTGCTAGTTTGCGATACTATTTTAGTTTAAGTGATATCGTTTTCCAAAAGCTATTGAGCTAATGGTGTAACTCGGTAGCTAATAAAATAAATACTCATATTTCATAGGAAGATCATGTTTGCGTTTATCGCTCGGCAACCGGTTTTAGATAGAGAAAAAGAAGTTTTTGCTTACGAACTACTTTTTCGGGATGGAAAAAATAACTGCTATCCTGATATTGTCAGAGATGAGGCCACGACAAAACTTATTGCCAGAAATTATTTGACACTGGGTTTGGACGATATTTCTTGTAACAAGAAATCGTTTATTAATTTCCAAGCAGAAA
This sequence comes from Paraglaciecola sp. 25GB23A, assembly GCF_040012495.1. NCBI lineage: Bacteria > Pseudomonadati > Pseudomonadota > Gammaproteobacteria > Alteromonadales > Alteromonadaceae > Paraglaciecola > Paraglaciecola sp. 25GB23A. Next base: position 334,269 of record NZ_JBDYKM010000003.1, on the reverse strand, counting down.
CTGTCTTACACGGCTTCCCGCCTAATCTTGATCCTGAAAACGTCATTATTGAATTATATGATGGTGCTTTTAGTCACGATAGTTTGTTGAGTCTATGCAAACATGTGAAAAATATGGGCTTTAAGTTAGCGATTGAAGGGCACCGTTTAAATCAAAAATGGAATGACTTTGTTCCTTTTATTGACATGGTTAAAGTGAATACCACAAAAGACGATTACGATGGTATTGCCAAAACAGTCAGTATTTATCAAGATTCTGATGTGCAGTTAATTGCCGAAAAAATCGAAACACAACAAGACTTCGCCATTTACAAAGAAATGGGCTTCGATTACTTCCAAGGCTACTTTTTTGCTCGCCCAGAGCTAACTAATCAAAAACATATTCCTACCTCTAAACTCACTTTAGTTGAATTAATGGGCGCCAGTTCTAGTACCTCTTTTGATATTGATAGCATCAATGGAGTGATTGAGCATGACGTCGGTTTGTCTTATATGTTGTTGCGTTTTATCAACAATCCGGCCATCAATAAACGTTATAAAATAACCTCACTCCGCCATGCATTAAATTACATGGGTGAAGTTGAAATTAAGAAATTTATTGCTCTGCTTGCCTTAGCTAATTTAAGTGATGACAAACCCAGCGAACTGATTCATCTATCGTTGGTTAGAGCGAAGTTTTGCGATTTGGTCGGGGTTGAGAAAAAACTTGGGTCTAACCCACCATTAGGTTTCTTAGTCGGTTTATTTTCGCTATTGGATGCCTTACTTGATCAAGATATGAAAACATTAGTGGAGAAATTACCGCTAGTTGATGAGGTTAAAGTGGCGCTATGTGGTGGTCAAAACGATTTATCTATGTATTTGCTTTTAGTTAAGGCCTTTGAGAGTGGTAACTGGCTCAAGGTTATTCGTATTGCGAAAATTTTAGAGGTCGACCAAAAACGTTTACACAGTCTGTTCAATGAAGCGATTGTTTGGGGTAATGGTGTAAGGAAATCTATTTCTCCACACTTTCCCGAAAGTAAAGCCTGATCCCTTCAATTTGAAACCACTTTAAAAGTCTGTGAAAGGCGCGATGAACCAATTTATTAAAGATTATCTTGTGGTCGCACAAAATGCCTCTGGGCGTAATATGAATGTGCCACTTTACCGGTTTATCGGCTCACAACCTGGGCCAAAGGTATATATTCAAAGCTCAATTCACGGCGCTGAAGTTCAGGGTAATGTGGTTATTTATCATCTGGTTCAATGGTTTAAAACCCTGCCAATACGCGGTGAAATTATTCTGGTACCAAACTGCAATCCAGTGGGGACCAACATTAAAGCCGGTGAATACACCTTGGGGCGCTTTGACCCCGTCAATGGCACCAATTGGAATAGGGGGTATTTTTTCGATGCTCAGTTTGTGCATCAATTTGCACAACAGCTCAATGAAGGTGATTCGATTGCCCAAATTAAGCAGCAATTTCGCCAGCAAATAAAGCAACAAATTCAACAAAAACTTGAGCAAGAATGGGGTTTGGGTTTAGCCCAACGTTTAAATCTGAAACTTCAACAGTTAGCCTTTGATGCAGACTATGTAATAGATTTACACAATGGCCCAGTCTCAACTCGCCATGTTTATGTGCCTGAGTATGCGCGTGCTTCAGCCCTAAAATTTAATATCCCTCATGTCATCTTAATCCCTAATGTGTTTTCTGGGGCACTGGATGAAGCCACTTTTTGTCCTTGGTGGACGCTCAGTGAGTTACTCAGCGCTCGACGCCAAGAGCCAGTTGATTTTGCTGTTGAAGCTTTTACCTTAGAAATGGGCAGTCAAGAGGTGATTAATTTTAGTGAAGGTGAATATGATGCCAAGAGTATATTGACCTATTTAAGTGCCAAAGGTTGTCTTTTGCAGGAAACTATAGAGCCACAAGCGATGCGTCGTATCGCCGTCACCTTAAACAATTATAAAATTTATTACACTCAACAAGGAGGCATTGTTGAGTATCTTGCAAAGCCAGGCGAGTATATAAAAAAGGGCGAGCTACTGGCACGTATACTTAATGTAGATAAATTAGAAGATGACCGAGCCACCACTAACATTCTTGCTCCATGTGATCTTGTTGCCATTTTGCACTTCCCTTCAGCCTCGGTGCTAAGTGGCACCCAATTGTATAAGTGCTTTACCAATTTTTTTGAACTTGAGGCGCTGGATGTTTCCTGAGTAAAGACCTATTAAGTAGGGTCGGTATCAAACGTTAGGCAGGGTATTACTTCTCGAATGTTCGTAAACCAATGCGGTTTCTACATGGCTGACTTCGCTGTGTGCGGTTATCTGGTTAAAGACGAAATCGCGTAAATGAGAGGTATCAGCAACACTCACATGCACAAAAAAATCAATGTCCCCACCCATGTGATAAATGCTCAATACTTCCGCTAGGGTTAGCCATTGTTTTTGTAGTCGGTCAACGGTCGCACGATTGTGATCTGATAATTTTACCGAAATCATCGCCTGAATATTTCCACCCAGAGTCTGTAAATTAACCTCCAGCTTTGAACCCAAGATAATATTGTCTAGCTGTAACTTTTTTATTCTTTCTAAGCACGACGAAGGAGCAAGTCCAACTTGCTCGGCAATGTCTTTGTTGTTTAAACGAGCATCTTGGTATAACAGAGCAAGAATGGCTAAATCAGTTGTGTCTAATAGACGACGTTGGTTCATCCTATTTTACCTGGACAAAACATACCAAGTATGGCGTCCCTTTTAGCACCAGTGACACTGGCTAGGCTGCCATCAAGCTTGTTATTGTGGGCGTAAGCCAACCAAGCAAATGCCATGGCCTCAACTGCATCAGGCGCAATACCCAGCTCATCTGTGGTGAACAGTTCACATTCATGTAATCGCGATTCTAAACATTCCATTAAGAACTCATTTTTGGCTCCACCACCACAAATATAAACTTGCTCAACATCAGGAAAATGTAGGATTTCATCAGCAATCGTTTGACTAGTAAACATGGCTAAAGTGGCTTGCACTTCTGCTGGGCTAACTGACTTAGCATGAGTGACAAGTTGTTGTTCTAGCCAAGTTAAATTAAATAATTCTCGACCTGTACTTTTAGGAGCTCTGGTAGCAAAGTAACTATGTCGACACAGCTCCTCGAGCAGCGTCGATGAGGGAGAGCTCTGCGCTGCCCATTCTCCCTTAAAGTCAAAAGACTGGCCTGTGTGTTTTTGGCACCACATATCCATCAAGGTATTGCCAGGGCCAGTATCATAACCGAGTACCTTACCTAAGCCTGCTTTAGGTAAATAGGTTAAATTTGCAATGCCGCCAATATTTACCACTATGCGTGATTGCTTAGGGTGACCAAATACTGCTTGGTGAAATGCAGGGACAAGAGGCGCACCCTGGCCGCCTAAAGCTATATCTTTGCGACGAAAGTCAGCTATAACATCAATACCTGTTGCTACAGCTAGCGTATTTGGATCACCAATTTGCAAAGAAAAACTATGTTCGCCAAATGGAACGTGTCGAATTGTTTGACCATGAGAGCCGATGGCGCAAACTTGTTCGGGGCGAATATAGTTGTTTTTAAGCACACTTAAGGTGGCTTGCGCGAAGACCTCAGCTACGGCTCTGTCAGCACGACCCATTAAAACTATTTCGTTAATACTAGGCGCGCACAGTGTATGTAGTTCTTCTAATAATGCCGTAGGGTAGGGGAAGGATTGGCAGTCTAACAAATGCGGGTGAAGACCAGAAAAATCTACAAGGGCGACATCAACACCATCCATGCTAGTGCCTGACATCAACCCTATATATAACTGCGACACAAACTACTCCTGTTAGTTCATCGCCAACATGATACGTTTGTTATTGTTTAGTTGTAATAGCCTTTCTTGGGCAATACTAGCAAACGCTTTTGCTTCTGATGGTTCAATGGGTAGAGCTTTAGGTAAGGCTACCGTGCGTGGGTTACGATGCACGCCATCAACTAAAAATTCATAGTGTAAATGAGGGGCTTCAGCCATACCTGTTGCGCCTACATAACCAATCACTTGTCCTTGTTTCACTTTGGCGCCATTTTTTACCGCCGTTTTAGAAAAGTGCAAATACTTAGTAACATAGGTTTCGCCATGTTGAATAAATACGTAATTACCATTAAATCGATTGTAACCCGCCTCAATCACTTTACCATCTCCGGCAGCGACTACAGGAGTACCTTTGGCAGCTCGGTAGTCTATACCATTATGTGGTTTGTAGCGTTTCTGAATCGGATGAAAACGGTTGGGATTGAAATTCGAGCTGATGTATTTGAAGTTGACTGGAGCACGCAAAAAGCTTTTGCGTAAGCTGCGCCCTTCAGGCGTGTAAAAAGTTCCGTCAGAATGGCGTATGGCAGTATAGGTTTCACCTTGATTGATAAACTGTGCGGCAACAATATCGCCATTTTCAACAAATTCACCATCGATAAAATGTTCTTCGAACATCACTGAAAAGCTGTCTCCCGCCCTCAACTCTAGAGCGAAATCGATATCCCAACCAAAAATATTAGCCAAATTCATAATCTGACTTTCACTCAAATTAGCTTTAAGTCCAGCGTTCCAAAAACTATTAAAGACTTCGCCCTGAGTATAATTCAGTCTTGTCTCAACAGGTTTTGACTCTACATGTCCAGAAAAACCATTATTTTCATTTCTGTTAATAATTAAGGTTTCAGTGGGGGAATACATATAGCTGATTGATTTAAGTTTGCCTTCATTATCAATCTCTAAACCGAGCGACTCGCCTGGCAATAAATTTATTAGCTTGTCTGCGTGGTCTTTCATTTTTGATACGCGGTAGGTTTCCTGAGGTGTCAAACCAGCACGATTGAATATTTTGGCTAAATTGTCCCCTTTTTTTACCTTAACCATTTTGCGCTCTACCGCAGAATCAAAGGCTGTTATTTGTGCTTCGGGCAGATTATCAAAGTCAACGGCTAAATCATAACGCTTACCCAATTCCAATACAGGAACGGGCGTATTCTTATAAGCACTGACAGGTTCAGAAGGAACAAAGACTAACACTAATAAAATACCCGTCAGGAAGGTTATTGTCCATTTGTGAGGTTTGGGTAAGTGTTTGAAGGAAATTTTGGCCACGAAGAAATATTACTCTGACTAACTACATTTGAGCAGAATATACTGAAATTAGGCAATTTTCTAGAGGTAGGTGGTTTTTTGACCACTTTATCTTCGATATTAACTAGATTGGCCCAGCGATAAAAATGCTCTTACCCTTTCAATGCGCGCAGTAGACACGTAAAATGCTCGGCTAATTTAAGAAATTAATGATAAATAGCAAGGTACTGAACAATGGTTGACTGGCAAAGTGCGCTAGCAGAAATTCAACGAGGTGCAGATGAGATTCTTCTGCTTGACGAGCTTGTTGTTAAATTAAAAGAAGGTAAACCTTTAAAAATAAAAGCGGGCTTCGATCCCACCGCGCCTGATTTACACTTGGGTCATACAGTTCTGATTAATAAATTACGCACATTTCAGCAATTAGGTCACGAAGTTATCTTTTTGATCGGTGATTTTACCGGCATGATTGGTGATCCAACTGGTAAAAACATCACCAGAAAACCTTTGACCAAAGAAGATGTATTAGCCAACGCTGAAACCTATAAAGAGCAAGTTTTCAAGATACTCGATCCGAAATTAACCACAATTCGATTTAATTCCGAGTGGATGGAGCAACTAGGTGCTGCAGGTATGATCAAGTTAGCTGCCAACCAAACTGTAGCAAGAATGTTGGAGCGAGATGATTTTAAGAAACGCTATGCTAATGGACAACCCATTGCGATCCATGAATTTTTGTATCCATTGGTTCAAGGTTGGGACTCGGTTGCCCTCAAAGCTGATATTGAACTGGGGGGAACCGATCAGCGCTTTAACTTACTGATGGGGCGCGAGTTGCAAAAGTCAGAAGGACAACGCCAACAAACTGTATTAATGATGCCGCTATTGGAAGGTCTTGATGGTGTGCAAAAAATGTCAAAATCATTAGGCAATTATATCGGTATTACCGATGCTCCTAACGATATGTTTGGTAAAATCATGTCAATTTCTGATGATCTGATGTGGCGATATTATGAGTTGCTCAGTTTCTTACCAAAAGAGCTTATTACTCAGTTCAAACAGGACGTTGCTGACGGTAAGAATCCAAGAGATATTAAAATTGACTTAGCCAAAGAGCTTATCGCCCGTTTTCATTCAAGCGAGCAGGCCGAGGCTGCTCATCAAGAATTTATCCAACGTTTCCAGAAAAATGCTATTCCAGATGAAATGCCGGAATTTACCCTCATGCTAGGTTCAGAAGGTTTAGCCGTTGCCAACGTATTGAAGGAAGCAGGATTAGTTACTTCTACGTCTGAGGCCATGCGCATGATCAAGCAAGGTGCGGTAAAGCAAGATGGCGAAAAAGTAGAAGATAGTCGATTGGTTTTTAATACTGCGGCAGAATATGTTTTTCAAGTAGGTAAGCGCAAATTCGCGCGTGTTTACTTGAGCTAAGCGCTCTAGCCTAAGCTTAACTTTCGTTTTGAGTTCAGGCAGACTGACTCAAAATGAAAGATTATTTGGGCTTTTTTCCGAGTGGTATATTCAAATGGCTTAAATGCATGTCTAAGGCTTGCACCGATATTCTAATCTCTCTTACCGATAGCCAAAGAGAATAGAGCAGTAACACCAAACTAAACGCAAATATGGAACTGCCGACGGTTTGATAGTCAGCATAAACCGCTAACATAGACAAAACACATAAAAAGAAACTTGCTGCACCCGCTTCTTGCATGCGTTTAATCAATATAATACGAGAACGTAAATTGGCAATTTGTGCTTGGGCATTATCGTTTTGATGTTGTAAATCAAAATTTCTGATGACTGAAGCCAAGGTTAAAAAACGATTGGTATAGGCAAGCAATAGCAGAGATATTGCCGGAAATAACATTGCTGGTGTGGTTAAAGTAATATTCATTGGGCTCAAATATAGTTATTGTTGGTCTTCAAAACAGAGTGTAGGAAGTCGATACAGCCTTTATTATTGTTAAAAATGCGTTCACTTATATGGCCTGTTATCCCCAGCGCTTCGCGAAATTTCTGTGATTGGCTGATCAATAAAGGTGAGCTAATCTGGTAAGCATCTACCACGCAACCCCGAGTTATACCAAATTGATGTGAGCCTTTAATACACTCTGCGGCCTCTTTAGTATAACCATCGCAAGCGGACAAATCGGCACAATAAGCCCAAGGCTGCACGGCCAGCGATTCAGCTAATTGACAAAAATGTTGGTCGAAGTGTTTTGCTACCGTTTCGCCAATCACACCATGAACGATGCAGAATAAAATTTGACCGTCTGTCCATATTGAGTAATGGCCATATTTATCTTGATAACGGAGGGTCCCGAGCATAGCGTCTCCAGTTTCAGGTCAAATGTTTTAAAATAAAACACTGATTGAATAAATAGCACAAAATAAGATTTAAAAACCATTAATTTTTTTACACATTGAACTCAAGCCATCAATTAAGCGTGGGGTGAAACGATGTAGTTCGTCCGGATTGACTACTAATACCGGCGCACTCAACAGTGTTGCTGTAGATTGCCAATATTGTTTCGCTTCGGCAACTGTGATGTTCATAGCCGCAATTAATAAACTGGGTTGACGGCCGATGACCTGCTCCTTACTCACTTCAGGGTAGGGGATGGGCGAGTCATCAAATATTTGTGTGGCTCCACAAATATGAATAAGTTTGCTCGCCCATGCATCCGCCCCGATGGTCATTAATGGTGCTGTCCATAAATAATAAAAAACCTGTTTTTTGCTCTGCGTGCTATATCGTTGCTTAATATCTGCTAAGGCCGAATCGTATTGCTGCGCGACTATCTGTGCTTGTTGTTCTTGGCCGATGATTTTACCAAGTTGAATAATATCTTGGCTAATGTCAGCTGGAGATTGAGGCGCTGATGCGTAAACATTGAAGCCCAGTGAAACAAGTCGAGCAAGATCTTGCGGTTTATTACCTCCTTGCCAAGCCACAATGAGATCAGGCTTGAGTCGCATAATGGCTTCGATGTCTATGCCATTATGATTGGCAACGGAAGGAAGGCTTGCCGCTGCTGATGGATAGTCACTGTAATCACTGACCGCCACAAGCTTGTCACCCGCTCCAAGTGTGTAAATTAATTCAGTAGTATGGGGAGCCAAACTGATAATGCGTTCAATGGCATTACTGTTGCTAGAAAAAATTAAACTCGTGAGAAAAAAAAGTGAGAAAAAATTAATTTTAAAGACAGATAAATACAATTACTTTCCTATGCTCAGCATCAAACTGACGATAAAACAAAGTGTTAAAAATACCCAACGAGCTTTTTTTAGCCCGTGAATGGCTCGAGTAATATCGTCTAATACAATGACGCGTGGCCCGCCACATTTTGCTAGGCGACATTTACTTTCATTGTAGTAAACAGGACCACCCAGCTCGATGCCTAAAGCGGCACCTTGTAAATTCAATAAAAAATAGCGGCTACAAGTTAGACTTGAGCCATTTTTTAATGCAGCGAAGCCCTTAATTACATTTTGACCAATAACAAAACACACTACAGCAATTCTCAAGGGGAGCCATTGAACGAACTTTAAGGCCAAACGAACAGGCTGGCCAAAGTAATTAAATTTTGCCTGTTTAGCATTCCAGCTATGTGAAAACTCGAAAAGTAATCTATAGCTAAGCGCCAGGATGCCTCCACCGATTAAATATAAAATAATTACAGTGCAATACTGCAAAGCGAAGCGCAGCATCAAACTTTCTACTGCTGCTTTAGCAATACCAAAAGGCGACAGCGTCCCCGCTTTTCTTAATACAATTGATTGCAATTGTTGCTTTGCTAAGGTCTTTTTGTCTTGTCTTAAATAGCGTTCTATCTTTTTGACGGTATCAACTATAGGTTGAAATCTCAGAGCAATAAACAACAACAAGCTATCAAAGAAAATGGGGTATTCAGATAAGTAAATAAGTACACCAAGCAAAAGCATTAGCGGAATAAGTAGTACTAGTGGTGCTAATGTTCCGGCCGTAATTTGTTGTACTTTATTGCCTGGGTTACGATTGTGCACTCGAAAAACTATGCGCTCAGCCATAAGCTTAGCAAAAGTGAGTGGATGAAACTTATCCGCTACTTTGAGTTGTTTTTCCAACAACACAACTATCAAAACAGAGTAAATTGGCAGTAGATAAATACTGCCAAAGTGGTGCATCAATTCAATCAATCAAACCGTCTTTTTAGTGTTTGTAGTGGGGCAATAAGGCAATGGTTTGCATTACTATTTGCGCCGAATGTTTAGCTGCTGTCTCTAAATAAGTTTGAAAAGACACGGTCGAAGTGACACCTGCAATATCAGATAAGGAACGAATAACCAGAAAAGGTACATTCAATAAATGGCAAGTTTGAGCTATCGCTACTCCTTCCATTTCTACTGCACTAATTCCAGGAAAGTTTTGCCTAATAGTCGCCGCCCCTTCATCACTGCCTATAAAGGCATCGCCAGAACAAATTAAGCCAGTTTCAAAACCAATATTATCAATACTTTGCATCGCTTGCTGCGCGCATTCAAGCAAAACTGCATCACTATCATATTTGGCCGGCATCCCCGCACATTGGCCTAATTCATAACCAAAAAATGTCAGATCCGCATCATGATGACGCAGTTCTGTGGCTATTACGATGTCGCCGATAATTCTATCTTTTGAAAAACCGCCAGCCGAACCGGTGTTAATTACATAATCAGGTTTGAAATCCATAACAACTAAGGTGGTTGAGACCGCGGCCGCAACTTTACCAATACCGCATTTAACTAAGGCCACTTCAACGTTACCCAATGTACCCAAATAGACGGTTAAATGTGCTATCTTTTTTTCCACAGCGCCTGAAAGAGAAGCCAGTAATAAGCTGATTTCTTCATCCATCGCACCCAATATTGCAATTTTCATCTACACTTCATTTAGTCAAATTAATCTGCCGTCAGTTTATTACGAAATAAAGTTTTTATAAACCATATGTCACACGCCATTTAAATTAGTCACTATAGTCGCAACAAATTATCTGTTTGCTCTGGTTAAATAATGGGACATGCACCATGTTTAAATATTTATTTATCAGCTTGTTATTGATTTTTTTGGTCGCTTGTCAATCTTTTGAAATGACACATTTGCGCCCGAATGAGGTATTCGCCGATAAAGATTTTATAGGCTTTGAGCAAGTGCCTATTGAAAACAGCGGTGAAATTTTCCGACTGCAAGAAGATGCTAAACTTTTTGCTAAAGCATCCATTGCCGGCGTGCGTGATCCACAAGAACAGATCAAAGCCTTAGTTAGCGCGATATTTAACCGCTCAGATTTCAACTTATTATATCGAGCTGATGCTAATTCGGTTGCGCAAACAACCTTTGAAAATAGGTCAGCAAACTGTTTGTCGTTGTCAATTATGACTTATGCATTAGCTCGAGAATTGGGGTTTGGAGCGCGTTTTCAACATATTGAAATTCCAGAGTATTGGACAAGACGAGAAGGTCAACGTCTTTTAAATTCGCATATTAATTTACAAATTTTACCCAAACAAAATAGAGCTTTTGTAGAGTTAACCAGACAGGGATTTGAAGTTGACTTTGATGCCCAAGCCATCAAAAAACATGATAAGAGAACCTTACTCAGTCAGTCGCAAGTAGTAGGACTGTTTTATAACAACAAAGGCAGTGATGCCCTTTTGCATCGCCAAGATAAACGGGCTTACGCCTATTTTCGAGCTGGGTATCTTGCCGATCCAAACCAAGCCCATTTACTGGCAAACTTAGGCTACCTTTACCGACTGAACGGTCTTTATAAGTCGGCTGAACGGGTTTATCTACAGGCCATTGAAGTGGATGAAAATAACTTAACCGCGTGGCAGAATTTAGCTTTTTTATATCGCCATACTAACCAGCACGATAAAGCCCTGACGATCTGGGCACGGTTAGCTCGTCAACGCGCCAACAATCCATTTTATCATCTGAGCTTAGGTGACGAGGCTTTTGAAAATCAGGATTGGCCAGCCGCCTTAAGCTACTATCGCAAAGCATTAACTCTGGATAAAAGTCTGCACGAAGTTTTTTTTGGTTTAGCAAAAACGTACTATGAAATGGGGCAAATTAAACGCAGCGAACATTTTTTAATTTTAGCGAGAAAAAAGTCTCGTAGCCAGGCAGAGCAGGACATTTATGCGGGCAAGATAGAGTTCTTACGACGTCGAGTCTTGGATGATTCAGCAAGTTAGAGTAGCGATTATTTGCGATGACTCAATTCGCAAAGTTGCTAATTCGATACTACAGTTTTGACAGCGATTAGGAGGTGCAGTGATGTCGTTGACTAAATTCGGTAGAGTTTGTTGTATTAATTTAACGTTTGTATTTGGACTATTGGGCTGCCAATCAGTTACTTATCGTCAAATAGAAGTTAATTCTATTTTATATGATGAGGGCTTTGCCGGTGTTGAGCAGATTAACATCGAAACTGAACAAGATATTTTTCATCTAGAAGAGGAGGCCAAAGCATTTGTTAAAAAAGCAGTAGGCAAAACAGGTAAGCCCTTAGAGCAAATAAAATCCTTAGTCTATGCCTTGTTTGACCATGCTGATTTTAATTTATTATACGACGGAAATGCCAATACCACGGCTAATGAAACATTTGTCAGCAAAGCGGCTAATTGCCTTTCTTTATCTATCATGACTTACGCTTTGGCTGAAGAAGCCGGTTTTAATACTCAATTTCAAGATGTCGATATTCCAGAGTATTGGACACGTAAGCAAGGTTTTAGCATGCTCAATGGTCATATTAATCTGCGTCTATCACCTAAATTTGACTCTAATGTTAATCAATACAGTAATAAAGGCTTCCAAGTCGATTTTGACCCACTTTCTACTCGTAATCATAAAAAACGTTTGGTAGCTAAAAAAACGGTGGTGGCTATGTATTACAACAATAAGGGGGCTGATGCCTTAGTCAATGAGCGGCTTAACGAAGCCTATGCTTATTTTCGAGCCGCCTTAATAACAGATGATGAATTTGACTCTACGGCAATTAATTTAGGCCTCTTGTACCGCTTAAAGGGGTATTTGCAGCAGGCTGAGGACAGTTATAACTATGCTTTGAATCTTAATCCCAATAACCTGACAGCTTGGGAAAACTTGGCTTATTTATATCAAACCTCAGACCGCTTAGATAAAGCTAATAGGATATTGGCTAAGGTCGAAGCGCAACGAAAAACTAATCCCTATTATTATATTAATCTGGGCGAGCAAAAGTTGGAGGCGGATCTCTATCATGAAGCCTTAAGTTATTTCAAACAGGCATTATCATTGGATAGAGAAAGTCATGAAGTTTATTTTGGTCTGGCTCAAGTCTATTTCGAATTAGGTGAACTCGATCTGACTCAACATTATCTGGAACTTGCTAGAGATTTTTCGTTTAGTCTAAGCGATGAAAAGCGTTATAAAAGTAAATTAAGTTTTTTGTCTAGTCTGCATCATACCGCGAGTCTTAACTAAGCCTCTTGCGCGGTTTGGTGGAAGGCTGCTGTCTACAAAATCTCCACCTGAGTGTAACTTAAGCTGATGGCTAGATTGCAATGGCATGAGGGATATGAGGACGCAGTGATACTTACTTATAAGATAGCGCCGACTCAGACTAAAGTCGGCGTTTATTCGTTACTACGATTATTAGGCAACGCCTAGTTCGCGTAGCCTTTCTTGTAGATAGCTTTTGGCTGTATGGCGCTCAGATAAAACAACCTGTGGATTTGGGTGCAAAAACAAGGGCAAAGAAATACGTGATTTACTTTGGTCACTGCCTTGAGGATTAATCACTCTGTGAGTGGTCGATGGAAAATATCCAGCAGAAGCTTCTTGCAACATATCGCCTATATTCACAATTAGATTGCCAAAATCACAGGGCACATCAATCCAATCATCGCCAGTGCCCTTTACTTGCAAACCAGGTTCATTTGCTGCAGGTAAGATAGTTAATAGATTAATATCTTCGTGGGCTGCCGCTCGAATCGCTTCAGGCTCTTCTGACCCCGTTAATGGCGGATAGTGTAAAATACGCAATAACGTTTGCTCACTATTTTCAACCATAGAAGACAGTGATTGGGAATACAGGGCTAACACCTCTGGTGGTGAATATTTCTCGACCCAAGAGAGCAGTTCAGAGGCTAGGTCGTTTGCTGCTTTGTAATATTCAACCGCTTGCTGTTTAAGTTCTGCTGGGCATCTGCCCCATGGATAATAATGAAAATACTCTTTGATATCTTTTTTCTTGTTACCTTTGGCTGTTTCTGACACTTGGGTGGAGAAAAAACCATCATGGGTGGCCTTGTCGTAAGCAAAGTCATTTTTATCTTCACTATTAAAAAAACTTTGCCAATTTTTATAAATTTGCGACACAACACTCTGCTCAATTGGATGGTTTTTTAATACGCCAAAGCCAGTTTTATGCAGAGATTCAACAAATAAACGATCTGCATCGGGCGCTTTATAATCAATCGCAACTAATTCCAACATGTATTATTACCTCTTCATCTAAATCTGGAATACAAAACTACAAACTAAGGAAAAATCCTGCCAAGGCGGCACTCATTAAGTTGGCCAAGGTCGCCGCTAGAACGGCTTTGAGACCTAGTTGAGCTATCTCTTTACGACGTGTCGGTGCCAAGGCCCCGATTCCGCCCATTAAAATGGCGATAGACGAAAAGTTAGCAAAACCACATAATGAAAAAATAATGATCGCTTGGGTATGAGGAGACAAGTCGGCTTGGTATTTTAAAAAGTCCAAATAGGCAACAAACTCGTTTACCACCATTTTTTGCCCGATAAAACTGCCGGCTATATTGGCTTCATCCCAAGGAACGCCGAGTGCCCAAGCAAGAGGCTGAAAGGCATAGCCCAATATCATCTGTAAAGTTAAATCTTCAGCGCCAAACATACCGCCGGCCCAGCCAATTAGACCGTTTAATAATGCGATTAGGGCAATAAAAGCCAGCAACATGGCGCCAACATTGAGCGCTAATTGCATGCCCGATGCTGCACCGCTGGCGGCTGCATCAAATATATTAGCGTATTTTTCGTCACTACCCTCTAGTTCTTCAAGCTCATTTTTTGCCGTATTGGTCTCAGGCATAATGATTTTAGCCATCAATAATCCACCGGGTGCGGCCATAAAACTGGCGGCTAGCAGATATTTCATCTCTACCCCCATACTTGCATAGCCGGCCATAACTGAACCTGCGATAGAGGCCAAACCACCCACCATAACGGCAAAAAGTTCCGAACGGGTCATCTGTGGAATAAAAGGCTTAATTACCAGCGGCGCTTCAGTTTGACCAACAAAGATATTAGCCGCAGCCGACATCGATTCTGGTCGACTGGTTTTCAGGGCAAATTGCAAAAAACCGCCAATTAAACGAATTACCCAAGACATTATGCCGACGTGGTATAAAACAGTGATCAAGGACGAAAAGAAGACAATTACGGGTAATACATTAAAGGCAAAAATAAACCCAAGTGACTTATTGCCGACAGGACCAAAAATAAAATCAATGCCCTGTTGGCTATAAGCCATGATGTTTTCAACGTACCCGGTTAATGCCAACAACATTTTTATGCCCGGTGGAAAATACAATACAAAAGCGCCAATACAGGCTTGGATAGCAAAAGCGCCACCGATAGTGCGCCAATTAATAGATTTTCTATGAGACGAAAGCACAAAAGCAATAACGAGAAGCAGCGCAACGCCAAATAAGCTGATCATATTGAGTCCTTTTTATAGTTATATTTTTGGGTATATTTTCAGTCTATGGCAATAAACTTTGTTGAATATGTGATTTTATAACATCCAACGCAATTCTATTTTTGCCACCTTGAGTCACAATCACATCTGCCGTGAATCGACTTGGCGCAATAAATTGGTGATACATCGGTTTCACCGTTGATTCGTATTGTTTTGCGACCGAGTCTAAAGTTCTGCCTCGTTCTGCTATATCGCGTTTCATTCTGCGTAACAGACAAATATCTAAGGGCGTATCAACGAAAATTTTAATATCAAACAAGGCTAATAAAGGCGGACTGGCCAATAGCATAATGCCTTCAATAATAATGACCGGCGCTGAGTTAAGTGTTTGGGTCTGTTGCAAGCGTGTGTGAGTCTTATAACAATAATGTGGATATTCAATAGGCTGCCACAGTTTTAAGGCTTTTAAATGTTCAACTAACAACTCATGTTCAAACGCCTTGGGATGATCGTAATTATTCTTCTCTCTTTCCGCCATGGGAAGATGATCTTGTGCCCGGTAGTAATGATCTTCGCGCAAGATTTGTACTTGCTTGCCTTCTTCAGAGAATTCTTTCAACAAATTCTCGGTAAACAGAGACTTTCCAGAGCCTGAAGCACCTGATATTGCAATAATTAAAGGGGAAGACATACTGCTCCAAAACGTAATTTATATAATTGCAGGAAAGATACCAGTGAACGGCATAAAAGTCAGTTTAACAGATGCAATTAAGCGCCATTTTTAGGCATTAATTTTATTCTCAAAGCAGTCTTTTGCGTTTTGCCTTACTTAATAAACGCACATTACGATTAATGGACCATTTGGTCAAGAAAAGACAAGGTGTAAATGTATAAAAGTTGTAAACACAAAAATGTATCAACTATTTACCGATAAATTCAACCAACTCAGGTTGCTGATTGATAATGGCATAATTATGCATTTTTGAGCGTGAACCTTCACCTTGGGCCTTAGGCGGGTAAAATTGTTCTTTCATTTCGGAGTTGTGTTTAAAGGCCTCGTCCAGAGCAGAGCGTATTTCACTGAGGGTTTTATCTAAGTTGGCACTAAAGTCTGGACGCTTGCGTTTTGTATGACCTAATTCAATCAAACGATAAAAATACTTATTGGCAATCAACAATAGCTCATTTGGTACTTCATTATTGTGTTTTAGATTAGGTAGGTCCGTTTGGCTGCAATAGTCGACCAAAGCGGCATAAAAGCAAAAGGGTTTGTTAGGTAGCAAAATTGGCTCACCATGGGTGCCAAATTTTATTGATTTGTCTTTTAAGTTGATAATCAGTTTTTGAATAACCGGCTCAGGGATAATGGCTTCCAACATTTTACGGTTAGACTTTTTAACAGAGGGATATTGATAACGCAATCCACTGACCAGTAGCGCAAATAATGGCGCAACTAGAGTTAAGCTTGCCCACCAATTGATTGGTATAAGCTGAACTTCAATACCGACATCTTGCTCAGGACTTTTTAATACTCTTTGCTTAGTTGCCTGACCCACATTTTTATCCTTAATACTTATGTCTTGTAAACTCACCACTAGTACCGAAGAGTCAATTTGCTGCAACGTTTCATTCATATCGTGTAAATATTGTTGAATTGATGTTGGATCTGCCGCTGTGCGAAATTTTTTGTTAGCTATTTTTAAGCGAGATAAATCTAATGCAATTCGGGTTTCAATACTGGCAATAGTGCGTTCATTGTTCAGCGTATTTTGATAAAACAGTCCAATACTAAAGGCTATTTGAAACAACAAGCATAGGCCGAGAAACAATAAAAATGCCGCAAGTTTACGGTTCATTTTGCGGACCCTTCAATTCAATCCCTTCATTGGCAAGGCAGCCAAATGAAGGGAGTTTTAAGCTACTGTAATATTGAGAATGTATTTCATCTGAGAGTTCAAATAGAGATTGTTGCAGTGCACAGAGTAGGTCAGTGTTATTGGTCGGCATTTTTAAATACCATTTACTACCACTGACTTGAGTTTCAATCGGTGTAATGTAGTTGGCTGAAAATCGCTCAGTATCCTGCACTTGCCAAAAGCTTGAAATAAGATCAACCTGACCTGAGGCAAGCAGGTCTCGCAGGGCTTCGTGTGATTTCACATAGGTAATTTGCATGTTGTCATCGCCAATACCTAACTCTGTTAGCAGTCTCTTCGGTACAATATGTCCAGAGCGGCTACTTGGATAATCGAGTAATCCTAGCCGTTTGCCCCATAAATATTGTTTAGTGAGCAGGGGTTTTTCCTTTAAAGAAAATAAGTAGGCGGAATAATCTTCATATTGAGCAATTATTTTGTAGCCATGAGTGACTTGGGTAGCAAATGCCTGCATAACGTTTTCTTTAACAAGGGCTAAATTAGCAATACCTTTACCCACATATTGCGATATTTCTTGTTCATTGTGACTCCAGTGGACCTCCACTTTGCCAAACTGGCGATTGATCACCGGATTGCTACACAAGTTGCTTAGTAATTGCCGAGCCATTGGCTGATCAGTAATAAAAGCCTCAAATTTTTCGTTATTTGTGGCAGAATGTGTCACGCAGGCAATGGATTCAGTAATTAAATTGGGAATTTCAATAATTTTTTTTTCACTATTAACATAACCTAAATAGCCACACAACAAGGCTAGAAAGGTAGTAATAAGTATAAGATGATACTTGCTTAGATAAACTATTTTTAACGCCATGGTTTTTGGATGTTTTTACCGGTTGAGCTAATTTGACCAGTTAGTCTTACTTATTGCAATAGGTAAGTTTACTGGTAAGAGTTAACTCTTTGAATTTTAAACACTATTGATAAGTAGTTATGAATGTCGATAAATGCTTTTTATTTAGTGCACGATCTGCACACTAGGCACGAGAAAATTTGCATCGTCGTAAATGAACTGATCCTTCGGTCCGAATTTTGTTGATAAGTTCCGTAAGTGTTTAACGATGAACAAAAGTTTTTTCGCTGACAGGGTTAAGTTGGTTGTTTATTGACCGGCAAAGTAATATAAATGCAATAAAAAAAACAAATAATACGCAGCACGTAAACTAATAAGATAACCACAACACTTAGGAAACACACACAATGCTAAGAAATACAAAACTCAATCGCATCGCGATCGCAGTTGCCATGTCTATCGGCATGTCGACGGTAGCGATGGCACAGGAAACCTCATCAGGTATTACCGGTAAAATCGTCGGGCCGCAGGGCGCGCCTGCTGCAGGTACTGTTGTTACTATTACTCACATCCCTTCAGGGACGACTAAAACGACTACTGTTAATGAAACGGGTCAGTTTTCTGCTAAGGGTTTACGTGTTGGCGGTCCTTACAGCATTAAAGTCGATTCTGATAAGTTCCAAGATACGACCATCAACGATGTTTACCTAAACTTGGGTGAGTCGTTTGGCATGGACTTGTCTTTGGAAAATGAGCAAGCAATGGAAAGCATAATTGTAACTGCATCAGCCGTGAGCACATCTGTGTTCGGTGATACAGGTCCTGCTGCTAACTTTAATCTAGAAGATTTAGAAAACGCGCCGTCTATTAACCGTGATATAAACGATGTAATTCGTGCCGACCCACGTGTTTATATCGATGAAAGTTTTAATGATGCAGTTCAGTGTGCTGGTGCCAGCCCTCGTTACAACAGTTTAACTGTTGATGGTGTGCGCATGAACGACAATTTCGGTTTGAACAGCAACGGTTACCCCACTGAACGTATGCCTTTCTCTTTTGATGCGATTGAGCAGGTTACAGTTGAATTAGCACCATTTGATGTGCAATACGGTGGTTTCACGGCTTGTAATATCAACGCGGTAACTAAATCTGGTACTAATGAAGTTCACGGCAGTGCATTTTTCGACTACACCAGTGATTCGTTAAAAGGTGATTCGGTAGAAGGCGAAAAACAAGATAACGGTAATTATACTGAAAAACGTTATGGTGTTAACGTTGGCTTCCCACTTATCAATGACACATTGTTCTTCTTCGGGTCTTATGAGAAGGTCGAAGGTGTGCAGTTGTACAACTACGATGCATTAGGTCGCATAACCCAAAGCGAAGTTGATCAGGTTACTGAGATAGCACAACGAGTTTATAACTATGATGTTGGCGGCATGCCAGGCAGCGCTCCAGTTGAAGATGAAAAAATCTTAGTTAAGTTAGATTGGAACATCAACGAAGATCACCGCGCAACATTTTTGTACAACTGGAACGATGGTTTTAGCTTGAGCCAATCTGATACCGGTTCTAGTCGTTTGTCTTTGTCAAACCACTTTTATGAACGCGGTGCAGAATTAACCAACATGGTTGTATCTGTTTATTCAGACTGGAATGCCGACTTCAGTACTGAAGTACGTATTGGTAAATCTGAATTAATTAACCGTCAGAATTCTTTAGATGCTGCATCTGGTTTTGCTGAAGCATCAATTAACACTGCGGGTAGCGGCACAATTTATATTGGTCCAGATGACTCACGTCAATCAAACAGCTTGAATTACGATACTGATACCTTCAAGTTTGCAGCCACTTACTACATGGGTGACCATAAAATCACTGGTGGTATTGAATACGAAAAATTAGACGTATTTAACTTGTTTATGCAACACACTGTGGGTGAATACCAGTTCAACTCACTTGCTGATTTTGAAGCGGGCAAACCTAACCGTATTTATTACAACAACTCAGCCGGAACCAACAATCCAGCTGACGCCGGTGCAACATTCGCTAATACCACCACGACTTTGTATATTCAGGATGATTTTGATCTAACTGATGATGTGCAATTAATGGTTGGTGTGCGTTATGACAAGTTCAATACAGATGATACTCCTACATTGAACCAAAATTTCCAAACTCGCTATGGTTTTGCTAATACCGGTACTGTAGATGGTATGGATTTGATTCAGCCGCGCATCGGTTTTAACTGGCGTGTTCAAGATAACCTAGAAGTATTTGGTGGTGTGGGTCGTTACTCTGGTGGTAACCCTAATGTTTGGATTTCAAACTCTTACTCTAATGATGGTGTAACCAACATTGGTGTACGTGAGAATGCAATTGCAAGTTTTGATACCTTATTTAATACAGAGCTTACAGGTCAAGGTCGACCTATCTATGACATCCCTCAAGCGATGTTTGATGCTGTTGCCAATACGTCTATTACCTCTGGTGATGGCGGCGTAAACGCAACTGACCCAGACTTTAAGATGCCTCATGAGTGGAAATTGGCTCTAGGTGGTAAATACATCACTGAAGATGACTATATATTTAGTGCAGATTTGATGTATACCAAGAAAAAAGACTCACCTATCTTGGTTGATCTTAGCTTAAGTGACTCTGGCGCTGATGCACCTGACGGTCGTCCACTTTATACCTCAAACGGTCGTTTCGAAGGAAATGACTTAATGTTGACTAACGTAAAAGGGTCTGACGGCGATTCTAAAGTGGTATCTTTTGCAGTACAAAAGGATTACGACTTTGGTCTAGATGCAAGCTTGGCCTATGCCTTTACACGCTCTACAGACGTAAGCCCAATGACCAGTTCAACAGCTGGGTCTAACTTTAATAACGTCGCTACTTCTGACTTGAATAATCCAGGTGTATATACCTCTGATTATGAAACTCGTCACCGCTTTACTTTGAGCTTAAGCTACAAGCAAGAGTTCATTGACGGACTTGATACGAGGTTTAGTTTGTTTGGTTCAGCTAACGAAGGTAAGCCAATTTCTTATACTTTCAACAATGCTAGAATGTTTAATGATTCTAATGATTACAGAAGCTTGATTTATGTACCATTGGAAAATGATCCTTTAGTTGTTTACGGTGATGATTTTGATCTTGCTGGCTTCAACAAGCTAATCGAAGATGAAGGCCTTACTCGTGGCGGTATCATGGATCGTAACTCTTCTTCTGCCGATTGGTGGGTGAAGTTTGACGTTCGTGTTGAGCAAGAGCTTCCTGCGTTTTATGAAGGCCACAAAGCAAGTGCTTTCTTGGTTGTGCAAAACTTGGGTAACTTATTGAATGATGATTGGGGTGTATTCCGTCAAGGTTCATTTGTTGGTGATGATGTCATCTCAGCAACGATCAATGACCAAAACCAATATGTTTATTCAGATTACAATGCATCTGAACAAGGTATCAACCGTGGCGCTTCATTATGGGAAGTGCGTATGGGTGTTAAATACAAGTTCTAATATCAAGCTAGTTTGATAACGCTAAAGCCGATCTTTTGATCGGCTTTTTTTTTACTGAGATTACTGCTGGAATCGTTTATGTTGAAACTATTATTATCAGTGTTGTTAGGAACGTTTATGAGTTGTGCTCTAGCCCAAACCCTGCGTATTGCTACTTTCAATGTCAGTATGGAGGCTGGAAATTATGCACCAGCCGACAGTGCGCTCAGTGGTAATGAACTTTTTGCACAGTTGGCCAGTGGTAAAAATCAACAGATCAATAATATTGCCCATATTATTCAGATAGTTAGACCCGATATTATTTTATTAAATGAGTTTGACTACACAGCAAATGACGAAAAAGGCATTAAAGCCTTTCTCACAAAGTATCTTAATGTGGCTCAAGACCAAGCCAAAGCCATAAATTATCCCTATTTTTACAGTGCAGCAGTCAATACAGGGGTGGATTCAGGCTTGGATTTAGACAAGGATGGCGTAGCTAGTGGTAAAGGTGGTGATGCCTTCGGATTTGGCCTATACCCAGGACAATACGGCATGGTGATACTTAGCCGCTATCCAATTGATAAAAACGCTGTACGTACTTTTCAACATTTTTTATGGCAAGACATGCCAGACAACCTAATGAAGACGGTCAAAAATGAGCAAGGCCAGGCTTGGTATTCCGCTGAAGCACAGAGCGTCCTGCGCTTATCGTCTAAGTCCCATTGGGATTTACCCATCGATGTAAATGGCAGAACTATTCATCTGCTGGCCAGCCACCCAACGCCGCCGGTGTTTGATGGGCCTGAAAATCGGAATGGCAAACGTAATCATGATGAAGTACGTTTTTGGAATGACTATGTAGATGTACAGAAGGCAAGCTATATTTATGATGATAAGGGCTTACATGGGGGCCTTACACCGTCTTCGCGTTTTGTGATTTTGGGTGATCTCAATAGTGCTGTGGACAATGGCGATAGCATGAAAGAGGCAATATCAGCCTTAGTTTATTCGTCTAAGGTGATTCAAAATATTCCTCATAGTGAAGGAGGGCGTTTACACCGGCCAACAGATATAGCTGCCAGCACTTATACCGCAGATTGGGGCTTGCGCGCCGATTATGTGCTGCCGTCGACCTATGGACTTAGCTTGGTGGATAGTGGCGTATTTTGGCCTGAACCTGACTCCATACTAGCACCACTGGTTAAAGACCGCCAAGCCTCGTCAGATCATCGTTTGGTATGGGTTGATGTTACCCTAGAGCAATAATAATGGAATAGGCTATATCACTTAGGTCACCTAGAAAAACGTCGCTAAACTATTTATAACGCTTGCCTTTGTGACCTCTGTGTTAATTCGTTTTAGTTTTGTTCTAGTAGCTAGTTACTAGTAAATAGTTAGTAGACTCAGACGTTGTCAAAAAGAGCTTCTACTTTTTCGCGGATTTCTTCAATTTTGGTAATGTCAGATGGGGCGATGAAAATAGTATCGTCACCTGCAATAGTGCCAAGAACCCCATCTTTTTTACCTAAAGAATCAAGTAAACGAGCAATTAATTGAGCGGCACCCGGGCTGGTACGAATGATCACCATGACATTGTTATGGACAATATCCAATACAAGCTGTTTTAAGGGGCTTTTGGCTGTTGGCATACCCAACTCAGGGGGAAGGCAATAAACCATGTCTCCTCGGGCATTACGCGTCCTTACAGCGCCAAACTTACTGAGCATTCTTGATACTTTCGACTGACTGATATTGTCGAACGCTTGCTCTTTTAGTGCATCAACAATGTCACCTTGAGAGCCAAAGTTCTCGGTGTTCAATATATCTTTGAATGCTCTAATTAACGCTTCTTGCTTAATAGTGGCCATAGCTTCCTCGATTTTTGATGGGTATTTTGCCGCATTGCTGCAGTTTAAGCAATTTGCCTGTTGTTTCAGTGAGTAATCGAGTTACAAAAAAAACAACGAGGTAGTATGATAGGCGTTTTCCCCAAGCCTTGAATATAAATTCCTTATAATCAAGGTAAATTACTTAGCAAATCGCTTTACACAGGAGAGAATTATGAAAGTAGCTGTACTTGGTGCTGCAGGTGGTATAGGTCAGGCATTGTCATTGTTGTTAAAAACACAATTACCAGCCGGTTCAGAATTGTCATTATATGATGTTGCTCCAGTTGTTCCTGGCGTTGCAGTTGACTTAAGCCATATCCCCACTGACGTAAAAGTCGCAGGTTTTGGTAAAGACAACCTAGCCGATGCGTTGACAGGATGCGATATCGTATTGATTCCTGCAGGTGTTCCACGTAAGCCTGGTATGGATCGTTCTGACTTGTTTAACATCAATGCAGGTATCGTTAGAAACTTGATTGATGCTATTGCAGACACCTGTCCTGAAGCTTGTATTTGTGTGATTACCAACCCTGTCAATACGACGGTTGCTATCGCTGCTGAAGCATTGAAAGCTAAAGGTGTATATAACAAAAATAAATTGTTCGGTGTAACAACTCTAGATGTTATCCGTGCTGAAACTTTTGTAGGCAATTTGAAAGGTTTAAATCCAGCCAACGTGCACGTGCCAGTTATTGGCGGCCACTCTGGTACAACCATTTTACCTTTGTTATCACAAGTTGAAGGTGTTGATTTTACCGATGAAGAAGTAACAAGCTTAACGACTCGCATTCAAAACGCTGGTACAGAAGTTGTCGAAGCTAAAGCCGGTGGCGGATCAGCTACTCTATCTATGGGTCAAGCGGCAGCTCGTTTCTGTTTGTCTTTAGTCGCAGCAATGCGTGGTGACAATGTGGTTGAATATACCTATGTTGAAACTAACAGCGCTGATGCGGTATTTTTCTCTCACCCAGTGCGTTTAGGCAAAAATGGGGTAGAAGAAATTCTATCTTATGGCGAATTAAGTGCCTTCGAGCAAAATGCCAAAGAAGCTATGTTAGACGGTTTACGTGGTGACATCCAATTGGGTGTTGAGTTTGTAAAAGGTAAATAAGTCGCATCTGGCTTACATAAAAAACCAGCTTATTTAGCTGGTTTTTTTGTATTTGTTTTCCTTACTACCCAACGCGAATTACGCAGCGATAGGATTACGTCCTACCGGGCGAGTAGGTTTGGCCTTTTGTTTTAACTCATCTGGCAAATTCAAAGTGCCCTGCATGATAGGCGGTTTTAATTTTTGAGGCCGTCTGTTAGGTAACTTGGCCTCAATACATTCTTTTATCTCTTGCGCTTGATAGCCAGAGCGTACTTTAATTCTGACATGAGGAATATTTGCTGCATCAAGCGAGCCCGTTACAAACCAATCTTTTTGCTTTTTATAACCCTCTTTACCATTGTCGTGCACCAGGTCTACTGCGATCACTGGCGTCATATCGTCTTTTGAACACAAAACAAAATCTAAGTAACGCGAGTTAGCTCGGTTTACGGCATTTTTGCTGGTTTTTCTGTCAGTACTTTGACGCACCGCCAAAATATCGACTAATTTTACTCGACATAAAATACGGTAATCTCTGCCCACTGCCTCTTCGATTAGCATTAAAAAGCTCCTTTCGACCGGAGTAAAAAGGCTTGGTTTCTTTTTAAAAGGAAAGGCTAGGGCAGGCTCGTTAAGTTTTATGGCCGCTACAGCCACTATGATCAGCAAAATCATTAAAATAATGACTAATTCCATTTTTTCTCCTGCTCTGCCACTTTATTGGCAACGTTAGATAGTATGAAGTTGATTTAGCAAGGAGAGTGCCAACAGCTGTATTGGCTAACGAATGGTGTTGGTGGGAGTCTATGTTGTGCAGATCTAATCGACCTTATAGGGCGGGATCCGCTTAATGCAGTGTAAAGAAAGCCTAAGTTGGCTGGCAATAAACTATAAAGTTAACGGTTATTTATCTTTGAGCAGTACGTCAATCTGACTACCAATTCCATCAGGCGAAATGACAATCGTTAATTGGCGGTCTTGATAGTTCAATAGGTTACGGCCTTTTTCCATTACGTCTTGGTTTGGTGTACCAAGTGCTTCTAGGTAAAAATCTTTAACTGCAGCTTGGTTTAAATTAGCAAAATAAGACATGCTAGCAGGTAATTCTTGATCGAAAACCTGACAGAAGCCTGCGGATGGCGCTAAGGGAAGCTCATGAAATTGAGTCGGGCATGACATTGACGTAGAGTGTGCCATAGTACTTAAGCCCGAATAGGCAATAGTGATAATAAAACAAGAAAAACAACGTAGGCCTTTGGAAAAATTAAACAAAGCTAAGCACTCATAAATAATGTTAGGTTTTACTATAGAAGCTCAGTGAAACTGCGGCAACCTTATTTGTACTTAAATAGGTATAAAGCTTTACGCTAGGGTATATCCTCAATATGAAAATAATTAAAGACTATCTGCGCCTTATTGTATTTTCTGTCGGTTTGTTGGTTGGTGTCCAGCTGCCGGCGGTAGTTGATCAATATGCTAAACGCGTCGATGCAAAGTTATTGGAATCACAGCAAAACCTAGCTGGATTTCAACAAACGGCCGAGCGTTATTTTGCTGGTGATATAAAAAAATTAGTGGCTCACTATTTAGCCAGTGACGATGTGGTGTTTAAACAAGATGCGAATAATATTCAATTTATTGTGCAACGAGTGGCTTTATTAGCAGAAGAGCTCGAACTATTGCAGCAAGGCGCATTAATCGGCACTTTTCATGTGGTGTTTAAGCATGATGATGCCATTATGCGCGAAACCTTGGCCCAGTATACCTACGTGCTTATTTTACAGCCGAGCGCCTTACTGTGGGGCATAACTATCGCTTTGTCGCTGAGTATATTGATTGAGCTTATTTTTACGGCATTGTTTAGTGTCATTAGGCGGGTGAATCGACCTAAAAAAGTGCAGATTTAAGCGCAATCTCCTTGGCTAATTTGCCTAGCGCAATGTGACCATAAAGTGAAAAGAATAAACCAAGTTAATGGGAGTATTTAATAAATGAAAAAACTGAAAATTGATATTGTGTCAGACGTTTCCTGTCCTTGGTGCATTATCGGCTATAAAGGCTTAGAGCAGGCTTTGACCGAGTTACAAGATGATATTCAGGCTGATATTAGGTGGCAGCCTTTTGAATTGAATCCGCAGATGCCGAAAGAGGGGCAGGAAATCACCGAGCACATTACCCAAAAATATGGCATTAGTGCGCAGCAAGCCGACAATAATCGTGAGATGATCAAACAACGTGGTTTAGATGTGGGTTACGCTTTTGGGCAGCGTGGGGGCGGGCGTATTTATAATACCTTTGATGCCCATCGATTGTTGCACTGGGCAGAGTCCCAAGGCAAGCAAACTGAGTTAAAGTTGGCCTTGTTCGACTTGTATTTTAAACAAGGCGGCGATCCCAGTGATCATCAACAATTATTAGATGTCGTAAAAACGCTAGGACTAGACGTAAAAGCGGCACAGAATGTTCTGGAGTCTGAGCAGTTTATTCAAGAAGTACGCGCGGCTCAGCAGCACTTTCAAAGCGCTGGGATAACGTCGGTTCCCGCGGTTATTGTTAATGATAAACATCTCATTAGCGGCGGACAACCTGCGGCCGTTTTCGCCCAGGCCTTAAAACAAATAGCAGATGAAAGTGCATAATTAAAAAGGGAGCCTAGGCTCCCTTTGATGATCTTATTTTAATGTGGAGTATCTTGATTACACGCCAATATAATCCAGTATACCTTCAGCAGCCTCTCGCCCCTCAAAAATGGCCGTGACCACCAAATCTGAGCCTCTAACCATATCCCCACCTGAGAAGATCTTTGGATTCGAGGTTTGAAAAGCAAACTTACCTTTTGCTGGAGCTCTGACTCGGCCTTTTTCATCTAACATTATGCCGAACTCACCAAACCAACCGGCAGGACTAGGCTGGAAACCAAAGGCAATGATGATGGCATCTGCCTCAAGTACATGTTCAGAGCCTTCAATCACGACTGGACTGCGGCGGCCTTGTGCATCAGGCGCGCCCATTTCAGTTTTGACAAGTCGAACACCGATGGCTTGGCCATTTTCATCGACTGCGATATCAAGAGGCTGTAAGTTAAATTTAAACTCAACACCCTCTTCTTTGGCGTTAACCACTTCTTTGCGTGAACCAGGCATACTTTCTTCATCACGGCGATAAGCACACGTAACACTGGTTGCACCCTGACGAATAGAGGTTCTGACGCAATCCATGGTGGTATCACCACCACCTAATACCACCACTTTTTTACCTTGCATATCGATAAAATCACTAGGATCTTTTTCTAAACCCATATGACGGTTAATATTAGCAATTAAGAAAGGTAAGGCTTCGTGCACACCAGGGGCTTTCTCATGGGCAAAACCACCCTGCATAGGTTTATACGTGCCCATGCCTAAAAATACTGCGTCGTATTGATCCAATAACTGTTGGAACGGCATATCCTTACCAATATCAGTATTGAGTACAAACTCAACGCCCATATCAGAAAAGATTTGTTTGCGCAGCTTGATCACTTCTTTTTCTAATTTAAAAGCAGGGATACCAAAGGTCAGCAAACCACCAATCTCTGGGTACTTATCATAGACAACAGGTTTCACGCCGTTACGCACAAGTATATCTGCACAGGCTAAACCGGCCGGACCAGCGCCAACGATAGCCACCTTTTTATTGGTTTTAACCACACCTGACATGTCAGGACGCCAGCCCATCTTAAAGGCCGTATCGGTAATATATTTTTCAATGCTACCAATAGTCACGGCGCCAAAATCGTCGTTTAAGGTACAAGCCCCTTCACACAACCTATCTTGCGGACACACTCTTCCACAAACTTCAGGCAGGCTGTTGGTTTTATGGGAAAGCTCAGCCGCTTCAATTATTTTGCCCTCGTTAGCTAGAGCTAACCATTGCGGAATAAAGTTATGTACCGGACATTTCCATTCACAATAAGGATTACCACAATCTAAACAACGGTCAGCTTGCCCTTCTGTTTGGCTTTGAGTTAACGGTTGATAAATCTCAGCGAACTCTTCCTTGCGCAACAAAATCGGCTTTTTAGGCGGATCGATGCGTTCCACATCTACAAATTGATAAACATTCTTAGCCATATAATTTAATCCTACTGCTTATTGAGCTTGCAAACGCAGCTCAGCGGTTGAGCGACTTATGTGGCCCAGCAAATTCTTAACATCACTTGTTTTGGGTTTTACCAATCTAAAGCGTGGTAATTCCTCGGCAAAATGTGTAAGTAAATTCAATGCATGTTCACTGCCAGTTAGTTCGTAATGTTGATTAATTAAACCGCGTAAATGTTCGGATAAGATAACTTTATCGCCAATATCGAGAATCTCGACCAGCTCCTTGTTAACGCGATTATCCAAGTCGTTTAATTCATCTAATATGTAAGCAAAACCGCCTGTCATACCTGCACCAAAGTTAACCCCAGTAGAGCCCAGTATCGCTACAATGCCTCCTGTCATGTATTCACAGGCGTTGTCACCGGTACCCTCAACCACCGCAATGGCACCTGAGTTACGTACCGCAAAACGTTCACCTGCTCGGCCCGCAGCAAATAATTTGCCGCCAGTCGCACCATAAAGACAGGTATTACCCATAATCGCACTCACATGAGGATCGAAGGTAATATTACGTGGTGGATGAATAACCAATTGGCCACCGGTCATGCCCTTACCTACATAGTCGTTAGCATCACCGACCAAGCGCATTTCTAAGCCGCCAGCGTTCCATACACCAAAACTCTGGCCTGCTGTTCCTGTGAAGTGAATTTGAATAGGCGCATCATGCATCGCATGGTTGCCGTGCACCATGGCAATTTCGCCCGATAAGGTTGCGCCGACAGAGCGATCCGTATTACGGATTGGATAACGTAAGTGAGCCCCTTTACCTGAGACGATAGCGTGTTTAGCGTCGGCTAATATTTGTTGGTTTAAGTCACCTTTGTCGAGCGGCGCATTGGTGGTTTGCGAGCAGAATAAACTCGTGTGTGAGCCCGCTTTAAATTTTGCCAACAAAGGACTTAAGTCCAGTTTATTTTGTTTAGCAGTTAAACCACTCAGGGTTTTTAACAACTCTGTGCGTCCAATAATATCATCGAGTTTTTGCACACCCATACTGGCCAGAATTTCACGTACTTCTTGAGCAATAAATTTGAAATAATTCATGACCATATCGGGTAAACCGATGAAGTAGTTTTCGCGCAACTTTTCATCTTGAGTCGCGACACCTGTTGCACAGTTATTTAAATGACAGATGCGCAAGTATTTACAACCTAATGCCACCATTGGACCGGTTCCGAAGCCGAAACTTTCGGCGCCCAGGATGGCGGCTTTAACTACGTCTAAGCCGGTTTTTAAACCACCATCAGTTTGTACTCTCACCTTGTGGCGTAAACCATTTTCTACTAAGGCTTGCTGAGTTTCAGCTAGACCTAATTCAAAGGGACTGCCGGCATATTTGACTGAGGTTAGTGGACTTGCACCCGTGCCGCCGTCATAGCCTGAGATCGTGATCAAATCGGCATACGCCTTGGCTACTCCAGTCGCAATAGTACCAACGCCCGGTTCAGAAACTAACTTGACCGATATAAGCGCTTTAGGATTAACTTGTTTCAAATCAAAAATTAGCTGGGCTAAATCTTCGATTGAATAGATGTCGTGGTGTGGCGGTGGAGAAATGAGTGTCACACCGGGAACAGAAAAACGCAGCTCTGCAATATAGTTAGTAACTTTATCTCCGGGTAATTGACCGCCCTCACCAGGCTTAGCACCTTGTGCGACCTTAATCTGAATAACTTCAGCATTAACCAAATAATGCGGCGTTACACCAAAACGGCCAGAAGCGACTTGCTTGATTTTTGAGTTCTTTTCAGTCTTAAAGCGCTTAGGATCTTCACCTCCTTCACCAGAATTAGAACGACCACCCAAACGGTTCATGGCGATGGCTAATGCTTCATGGGCTTCAGGACTTAAGGCGCCAATCGACATTGCTGCAGTATCAAAACGCGGAAATAAATTTTCGGCGGGTTCAACCAAGCTGATATCTATAGGGGCGTTTTCTGGATTTAAACCGAGCAAATCACGGAAGTGAGCTGGAGCCCTATCATTAACCAGAGTCGAAAAGGCTTTGTAATCTTCGTACTTGCCACTTACTACGGCCTTTTGTAAGGTCGTTACTACATCTGGGTTATAGGCGTGATACTCACCGCCGTGCACATACTTAAGTAAACCACCGTGAGAAATCGTTTTACGTTTCAACCAAGCAATACGCTGTAAATTCATCTGGTCTTGCTCAAAGTCATCAAAACCGGCGCCTTGAATTCGGCTAGGTATACCAGCGAAACATAGCTTAACTACATCTTTGTTGATGCCTACGGCTTCGAACAGCTTAGAACTGCGATAACTCGCGACGGTGCTGATGCCCATTTTAGACATGATTTTGTACAAACCCTTATTAATCCCTTTACGATAGTTTAGGGTGGCTTGCATGGCATCAATTTCGAGATCACCTTTCTCAACCATCTGTTCAATGGTCTCATACGCTAAAAAGGGATAAATTGCCGTGGCACCAAGACCAATTAAGACGGCAAAATGATGAGGATCACGTGCAGAAGCCGTTTCAACTACAATATTAGCGTCACAGCGCAGCGCTTTATCGATCAAACGCTTCTGCACTGCGCCAACCGCCATCGCTGCGGGTATGGGCAATTTGTTGGCTTTTATTTCACGATCCGACAAAATAACAAAGGTAGCACGCTTGGTTTTAACCAAGTATTCCACTTCATTACAAATACGTTCGATGGCTTTTTTCAAACCTTCTTCTGGCAAGTAATTCAAATCTACTTTTTCAGAATAGTAATGCTCTGAATCAAATTCGCGTAATTGTTTCAAATCGGTATAAACCAAGATAGGCGAATCAAACAATACACGTTGGGCATAACCAGAAGTTTCGCTAAATACGTTTTGTTCACGACCTATACAGGTAGCCAATGACATCACGTGATTTTCTCTTAGTGAGTCGATCGGCGGGTTAGTCACTTGAGCAAACTGTTGACGAAAATAGTCATATATAATGCGTTGTTTGGAGGACAATACGGCCATGGGCGTATCATCGCCCATTGAACCAACTGCTTCTTGGCCATCTTTCGCCAGTACCTTAATGATCTGCTGCATTTCTTCATATGAATAATTAAACAGCTTGTGATACGTCGCCATCATGTCATCACTAAAGACTCTTTTACCAATACTGCTTGCATCACATTGTTCGATAGGGGCTAAACGTTTGATATGTTTATTGATCCACTCCCGATAGGGATGGCGTTCTTTTAATTCGTTATCGATTTCAGTGGAGCGCCAAATTTTGCCTGTATAGGTATCTACGGCTAACATTTCACCGGGGCCAACACGGCCCTTTTCAATCACATCTTGTGGTTCGTAATCCCAAATCCCGACTTCAGAGGCCAAGGTAATTAACCCGTCTTTAGTCAATACATAACGGGCGGGACGCAGGCCATTACGATCTAGATTACAGGCCACATGGCGACCATTGGTTAATACGATACCGGCAGGGCCGTCCCATGGTTCCATGTGCATTGAGTTAAACTCGTAAAAAGCACGCAGATCGTCATCCATGGTTTTGTTATTTTGATACGCTGGTGGCACCAGTAAACGCATGGCACGGAAGATATCCATACCGCCGGCCAAAAATAGTTCCAGCATATTATCCAGTGAAGACGAGTCTGAGCCTTCAAGGTTTACAAAAGGGGCTGCATCCTGTAAATCTGGCAATAAAGGAGTAACAAATTTATTGCTTCGTGCTCTCGACCAATCACGATTACCACGAATGGTGTTAATTTCACCATTATGAGCTAAAAAGCGGAAAGGTTGAGCCAAGGGCCAACGAGGTAAGGTGTTGGTAGAAAAACGTTGGTGGAATACGCATATAGCTGATTGCATGCGCTCATCGGCTAGGTCTAAATAGAATTTAGGCAAATCGATGGGCATCACTAAGCCCTTATAAATCGACACCAAACCAGACAAACAAGCCACATAAAAATCTGGATCGGTAGTTAAGCGTTTTTCTGTTCTACGACGAGCCATATATAGGCGGCGTTCGACATCACGTTTACGCCATCCAGAGGGGGCATTGACAAATACTTGCTCAATTTGAGGCACACCCGTAGCAGCCAAGTCACCCAATACAGAGTGATCAGTTGGCACGATACGCCACCCGACAACATTGAGGGTTTCTCGCTCTAATTCTTCGTTTAATACAGAACGAGCTGCCTCAGCTAATGCCTTGTTTTGTGATAAAAATACCATCCCGACGGCATACTTTTTACTTAACTTCCAGCCATTCTCGCTGGCAATTGCTTGAAAGAAGCTATTGGGTTTTTGCATCAATAAACCACAGCCATCGCCGGTTTTACCGTCTGCGGCAATGCCGCCTCGATGTTGCATACGATCCAGTGCATGGATAGCTGTACTGACTATCTTGTGGCTTGCTTCACCGGTTGTGTGGGCGATTAGGCCGAAACCACAATTATCCTTTGAATCATTGGGATGATATAAACTCATTACCTTAACTCCTTCAATTATCGACTGGATGTAACTTATTATGTCAGCTGCTATAGAGATGGCATTTGATGCACGTTAATACGTGGAATGACTAAAAAAAGCCAACCCAAATGCCTATTTTTCGTTCGTAATTATTATTGGAGATACCAGTCGAGTATCGAATATTTATATTAAGCAGGGCATACAAAATACCGAGTCTCGATTTATAAATCAATTGCCAAGTGTGTCATTCGTAATATATTTATTTGCATGTTGCGTTTGATGCTTGATAAATCCATATAAAACAGATGCTTAGTTATTTTCATTGACTTGGTTATAAGCTATAAATAAATTAGAAATTACACTGATAAATGTAAAAAAAAAGTTAATTCACATCGAGTTAAAACAAAAATGATTTTTTGCGAATAGCATAATAATGCATAAAAAATGCATAAACTGTGTTGATTCTCGACAGTGGTTAAGCGATCTACAGCTTATTGTTCGAATATTCAGTTGTTCTGACCATTGCTTTGTTGACCCAACCCATAAACTTGCTAGCATGTCTGCCAGCAAACTTAATCCCACCAGCTTGAAGAGAGCCATTCATGCCTTTAAATCAGACTCCCGAAACTTGGGCTATTCGTTTAGCGCAAAAAATTCATCGTTTTGGTGCTATGAAAGCGAGCATACTTTTTGTGATTTTTACGCTTTTGTTCACCCTAGTGGGTTCTTACTTATTCCGTATTGCCATTAATGATCGGGCTAATATTGAAGATTTTATAAGTGCCATCTTTTTAACGATGTTAAGTGCGCCTTGGGTATTATTCTTTTTCAGTGAATTAGTTAAACAACTTGAGCAATCAAGAGAGCATTTAAAAGATGTGGTGGCTCAGCTTGAACGCTTACGTGAAGAGGATGTGCTGCTTAACCAAACTTTGCAGAACAATATCAAACAGCTTAACTACGAGATTGAGCAACGCAAAAACGCGCAGCTGGAACGAGAAAGTGTGTTTACTGATCTTGAGCATGAAATACAAGACCGCTCAGAAAAAGAACAGCAGGCTTTGCGCTTGTCAACCTTACTGCGCTCTATCATCGATGCCTCACCGGATCTTATTTACTACCGCAATGAAGAGGGGCAGTTTGCCGGATGCAACCGTGTCGCTGAGCAAATGACCGGTAAAACCGAACAAGAGCTAATTGGTTTAACTCCCCATCAAGTGTATGACGAGGAACTGGCTCGCCAAGTGGTAGAGAGTGATCACTATATTCTTGAGAATAATGTCAGTATTACCGAAGAATTGTGGCTGCGTTTTGCTGATGGTAAACGACGCTATTTTGAAATGCGTAAGGTGCCATTTTTTGGTGCTGATAATAAACGCCTGGGTTTGTTAGCCTTTGGTCGCGATATAACAGAACGTAAACAAGCAGAAAATGCAGTAGCTAAAGCCAGTAAAGACAAAACTGCTTTCATTGCAACTATCAGTCACGAATTACGCACGCCACTGAATGGTATTGTCGGATTAAGCCGCATGTTACGAGATACTAAATTAAACAGTGAGCAATATGCTTGGGTGAGCACTATTTATGCTAGTGGCATCACCTTAGGTAACATTTTCAATGACATTATTGATTTGGATAGACTAGACCGTGACCGCTTAGAATTATCTCTAAAAACCATTTCGTTAAAAGATTTTACCAGTGAGTTGGGCAGTATTATTGAATTACTCACTGATGATAAAAGTCTGCAATTTGAAGCAAAACTAATTGAACCATTGCCTGCCTTAGTCGAGGCAGACGGTACACGTTTGCGCCAAATACTCTGGAACTTATTGTTTAACGCTGTCAAATTTACTCAAAAAGGCAAAGTGTCTTTGCATATCCAAGCCCAAACAATAGACAGCAATACCAGTATGGTAACCTTTAAAGTCTGTGATACGGGCGTGGGAATTCCACAAGATGAGTTAGCAAAAATCTTTGCGATGTATTACCAAGTCAATTCCCCTGAACATCAAAGTGCCACTGGCACAGGGATAGGTTTGGCTATTTGTCAGCAAATGGTGTCATTAATGAAAGGCGATATTTCAGTCAGCAGTGTGGTGGGCGAAGGAACTTGTTTTAGCGTAAATTTACCGTTGGCAATTAGTAAAAAACCCATACAGGTTGAAGAATTAAAAGTCCTTGGTTTACAAATTTTGTTAGTTGAAGATATTGAACTGAATGTCATGGTGGCTAAAGCCTTACTAGAAAAATTAGGTCAATTTGTTGATGTGGCAATGACGGGCAATGAAGCCATTGATATGGCGCGTAACAAACAATATGACTTGATATTACTTGATATTCAACTGCCCGATATTAATGGATTTGAAGTGGCCAGTGTATTGCACAACGAAGGGCTTGTTGAGCAAACAAGCATTGTTGCTTTGACCGCCAATGTGGTTAAAACACGCCAAGAATATTTAGATAATGGTATGGATGATGTTATCGCTAAGCCGGTTAAAAAGAGCCGCATTATTGAAGTATTTAATAGTTTGTTTACCGATGAACCGACTAAAACCGCCCAGCCTTTTGAAGAACCCAAAGGCGATAAGTTAGAAGCCATTTTAGACTTAGATTTACTGCAAATGTTAGTTGATACTATCGGCCATGAAATGGTTAGAACCAGCGTCAAAGTTTTCCAAGAAAACATACCTGACTATCTCGAAATATTGCAACTCAGTTTAAGTGCCAACGAAAAGGATGAAGTCTGTTCTCAGGCCCATAAGATAAAAGGTGCAGCGGGTTCGGTCGGTTTAGCGCGGGTACAAAAAATTGCCAATCAAATCCAGCAAGGTGACCATCCAGCATGGTGGCAAAACGTGCACGACTGGGTCGAAGAACTCAATCATGCTGCTAGCCAAGACCTCCAAAAATTGATCAATTGGGTGGGCCAGCAAGATATCGACGACTAAGGTCAGTCTTCAGGTATAAAACAAATTAAAATACTGACAATTTAGTATTTTAATTTTAAAGTTTGTATATAAATACTATAATATGATTTATCGAATCGTTATTGTTAAAATTTGAGTTGTACTTATGTCTAAATTTGACCCCATTGATCATTCACATCGTCGCCGTAATCCTCTGACCGGAGATTGGGTACTTGTATCGCCTCACCGTGCTAAACGTCCTTGGCAGGGTCAGGTAGAAAAACCACAATCTACGCAAAGTCAGGCTCATGATCCTGATTGTTATTTGTGCTCAGGCAATACGCGCATCAATGGTGAAGTTAATCCTAATTACCAAGGTACCTTTGTTTTTACCAATGACTTTGCTGCCTTGATGCAAGACACACCAAAGTCTGAGCAAACAAATAATGATTTATTTACCTTGCAAGCCGCTCGGGGAACGAGCCGAGTCATTTGCTTTTCCCCTGCACATAATCTTACTCTGCCAGAATTGCCCGTATTGGCTATTAAAGGTCTGATTCAAACTTGGCAAGAGCAGGTCGCTGAGTTATCCAAAGAGTATGTCTGGGTGCAAGTATTTGAAAACAAAGGTGCTGCTATGGGCTGTTCTAATCCCCATCCACATGGACAAATTTGGGCTAATGATTTTATTCCAAATGAGGTAGCAAAAGCGGAAATAAACCAAAAAACTTATTTTGACAAACATAATAGTGCCTTGCTACTGGATTACGCCCAAAAAGAATCTGCCGATGGCAGTCGCACGGTGGTTGAAACTGAGCACTGGATCGCGGTTGTACCATATTGGGCCGCATGGCCTTTTGAAACCTTATTGATGCCTAAGTTTAAATGTGCACGTTTAGTGGATATTAGTGCTCAGCAAAGGGCTGATTTAGCCGTCGCCATCAAAGAATTAACAAGCCGCTATGACAACTTATTTCAATGTTCTTTCCCTTATTCAATGGGCTGGCATTGGGCACCTAACGACTTAAGCGAAACTGATCATTGGCAGGTACATGCCCATTTTTAT
This sequence comes from Paraglaciecola sp. 25GB23A, assembly GCF_040012495.1. Lineage (NCBI taxonomy): Bacteria > Pseudomonadati > Pseudomonadota > Gammaproteobacteria > Alteromonadales > Alteromonadaceae > Paraglaciecola > Paraglaciecola sp. 25GB23A. The sequence continues at coordinate 297,664 of NZ_JBDYKM010000003.1, read as the reverse complement.
CCGCCCTTATTGCGTTCAGCAACAGTGCGTAAATTTATGGTCGGTTATGAAATGATGGCTGAGCCACAGCGAGATTTGACGCCAGAACAAGCAGCCGAAAAACTGCAACAAGTCAGTAAGCTACACTACAACGAACAAGCAGGAAAATAAGCATCATGACAAGCATATTAAAAACGAGAATTAACACGCTTGATGCGGTTTTTACCGCCAGTTTTGGTTATGCGCCGGGTCGACACTTTCAAGCACCTGGTCGCGTTAATCTGATCGGTGAGCATACCGACTACAATGATGGTTTTGTATTGCCTTGTGCGATTGATTATCAAACCTTAGTCGCGGTTTCGCCCCGCGACGATATGACAGTCCGAGTTGTTGCCCTTGACTATGAAAATCAACAGGACGAATTTAGTCTTGATAGTGAAATTCTGCCTCATAGCTCACAACAATGGAGCAACTACGTGCGTGGTGTGGTTAAGCACCTTCAACTGCGTGGTATGGTCATTGGCGGGGCAGATTTAGCTATAACTGGGAATGTTCCTCAAGGTGCAGGTTTAAGCTCTTCAGCGTCCTTAGAGGTGGTTGTTGGCGAAACATTTAGGCAACTTTATCAGTTGGCCATGAGTCAGTCTGATGTGGCATTAAACGGCCAAGCGGCGGAAAATCAGTTTGTGGGTTGTAACTGCGGCATTATGGATCAGATGGTCAGTGCCTGTGGGGCCGAGCATCATGCCTTGTTGTTAGACTGTCGCTCGCTTGAGACTCAATTGATTTCGATGCCTGAGTCATTGTCTGTCATGATTATTAATTCCAATGTTAAGCGCGGCTTGGTCGACAGTGAATATAATACTCGTCGCCTGCAGTGCGAAGAAGCAGCTCGAATTCTAGAAATTAAAGCCTTACGTGACATTAGTTTAATTGAGCTACAGCGTCAAAAAGACAAAATGCCAGCTTTAGTTTATAAGCGTGCTCATCATGTTGTTTCTGATAGTGAGCGCACACTTTTAGCAGCTGAAGCATTACGTAATAACGACCTGAGTGCCTTGTCGGATTTAATGGCCGCATCACATATTTCGATGCGAGATGATTTTGAAATTACCGTCGAGCCAATTGATTATATTGTTGAATTGTTGTCGTCTTACTTAGGTCAAAATGGTGGTGTGAGAATGACGGGCGGTGGCTTTGGTGGCTGTATTGTTGCACTTATGCCTCATGCTTTGGTGGATGGGGCAAAACAATTGATAGCACAAAAATATCAAGTTAAAACCGGCATTAAAGAAGATATCTATATTTGTAAAGCCAGCAATGGAGCCGGTGAATTGTAAAAGTTAAGGCTGATGACGAATTTGTCGTCATCAGCAAAAGTAGCTATATAAAGCTTAATTTATGGTCTCGTGCGGCAGGTTTTGTAATCTTACAAGGTCATCATGTAGCCTAGTTGCCCACTGTTTGAATACCCTGCGCCAAGCGTAATTTTGTGAGGACTTATTATTACTCTGGGTTTGTAAGGATAAATCGCCAGTTATTATTGTCATATTACCGGTATTTACTTCCATTCCATCTTCAATAATAGCTAACAGTTCAGCAGTTTTTGAATCTGCAATAACGACTTGAATAGTAATGCTGCCGGTGCCTTTTTTATTTGCACTTACGCCCACGGTATCCATGCTTGAATCTTGGTATCGTTTACCATAAGGCATAAAATTAATAAGGCGAAATTCAATTGCCAAGACATTCTCACCTCCTTGATTCGTTGGCGTTAAACCTTGGCGCTCGGAAAATATTTTCAAAGCAAAGTCATCAAAGTATTGGCAAATTTGATCCATTTCTTGCCAATTAGAATCGCTCCAACTATCTACCAACTCTTGTTCCGCACTGTTATCAATTGTTAAACGGTCGAACTGCATGGGAAAAAAAATCACTTGTTTATATTTACTGAATACCGCTGGATCGGAGATAACAAAGCGGTCAAATGAACTGTCGGTAATTTGCACTAGATTAGAATCGGCAATAGCTTTAAAGTTCGCCACATTAGATTTATTGGAAGTCGCGCAGCCGGTGATTATGAGTAGAATAAGTGCAAGGTATATTTTTAACATAATCTCATCCCGAGTTTGTTGGGAGCCCAATATAACATGGGGAATTTATCGGTCTTATTATGAAATATGTTTACGTTAAAATAGAATTTCTGAAGGATGCCGTTATTCGATTAAGCGGGAATTTTTTGTTTAAACTGTGATAGGAGTACCAACAAAATACCGCCCAAAATGAGACAAGAAGATAGTAATAGATGCCAAGTAATCCCTTCATGAATAAACAAAATACCGCCTAAGGCAGCCCAGATGGGCACAGAGAGTTGACTGACTGCGGCGACACTTTTATCTAGTTTGGGTAAGACTTTATACCACAAGCTATAACCTAAACCGGAAGCAAGTGCACCGGAGGCAACACTGTAAACGAAACCTAGGAAGGTAATGTGAGTATCACCAAAGAAGTAGGCAACAAACAAAGCCAAGACACAAAGGGGAACAAGGCGAATGAAATTGCTACTGGTATCGAGCAGTGGTGATACCGATTGACTCCCTATCAGGCTGTACATACCCCACGCTATTCCTGCCACGATCATAAAGATGAAAGTCAAGCCATTGGGTTTATCTAGTTCAGGATAGACAAAATAACATAGACCCATTAGTGAGATGGCAATGCCGATACTTTCCAATACGGATAAACGTTTACCACTTAGCAGTGCAGCACCAAGCATAGTAAATTGAACTGCGGCAAAAAGAATCAAAGCACCTGTTGCTGTGCTGAGTCCTACGTATGCGTAAGAAAAACCAAGCACATAGATAAGTAAATTTACCGCCCCTTTACTGCTACCATATTGCATAAAAATTTTTGCAGAATGGGCGTTTTTAGCCACCAATAAGAGCCACAAAATAATGGCGGCTGATAAGAGCCGAATAATTGAGAAATCTAAAGGGTCAACCCATTCAACTTTAAGGGCCAATCGACATAAAATAGAATTGGCAGCAAAAGCGAGTAAAGCAATTAGGGTGAATAGAAATAGTTTTTTAGTCGACATTTTTTAAATCAGCAACCAGCTTGCGGTACCTAAAAAAGCGAAAATGCCTACGACATCGGTAATAGTAGTGAGTATTACACTGCCAGCTAGGGCCGGATCAATACGCAACTTTTTCATGATCATGGGTAAGGTAGCACCAGCGAGGCCAGCAGCGACCATATTGATTAACATGGCAAAGGCGATAACCGCCCCGAGCATTAAGTCTTGTTTCCACAACGCGATTACCGAGGCAATTAATACCGACCATATCACACCATTCAAAAAGCCGATGGCGAGCTCTTTGCTTATTAACCATTTTGCGTTACTCGCACGCACGTGGCCCAAGGCCATGCCACGTATCACCAAGGTCAGTGTCTGGTTGCCGGCTACGCCGCCCATGCTCGGCACTATGGTATTAAGTATGGCTAATACAGCCAATTGGCTAAGAGCCGCTTCAAATAAATCACTCACTGCCGCCGCCATTAAGGCAGTAAATAAGTTGACACCTAGCCAAATAGTACGCCTTTGAGTACTTTTAAAAACTGGTGCAAAGGTGTCTTCTTCATCATCTAAACCGGCCATACTCATCATGGAATGTTCAGCATCCTCACGAATAATATCAACCACATCATCAATGGTGATACGGCCTACCAGATGATTATTTTCATCCACCACAGGGGCAGACAACCAATCGTAGCGCTCGAATAAGCTGGCCACTTCATTATCTGGCATATTGACCGGGATGGCTTCTGAACTTTTTATTAATGTATGCACTTTAGTGTCGGAGGCGGCTGTGACTAAAGTAGTGAGAGAAACGCCCCCTATCAACTTATCGTCGCGATCGACCACGTACAAAGTATCAGTATTTTCTGGAATTTGACCTTTAAGACGAAGATAGCGCAAAAACACTTCAACACTAATTTCAGGACGCATGGTGATAGTGTCGGTGTTCATAATGAAACCGGCGGTTTCTTCACCGTATGACAAACCCTGCTGGGCGCGGAGTCTGTCTTGCTCATCCATGGAAGCTAGTAAATCTTGTGAAACGGCTTCCGGTAAACCACTGAGGGTTTCGACTAAATCGTCGGTGTCCATTTCCTCAAGAGCGTCAGCCAGTTTTTCTGGTAACATTTGACGGATGATGCCGTTACGCACATCTTCTGATAACTCTTCAAGCACATCACTGTATGAATCTGGTTCAATCAATTGCCAAATTTCAGTTCTTATGCGGCTGCGGCTCGACTCTAATAACAAAGCTACGTCACAGGGGGCGACACTGCGTAACATCGCTTGCACTTGCACAAAATCACCGCTATCAAGCGCCGAGTTAATGGCCTGTAATTGAGAGTTGGTGCTTTTTGCGTCGAATGTATCAGGCATAATGGTAGACAGTTTGTCCTTAAAAATGGATTGTCGAATGATATACGTTACTAGTAGAAGGATTAATATTTAAAGAGTAAACCTAGTGAGCCTAGCAACAATGTTAGTTCAGAGTGAATAGTTTAGTTGGATTAAAACATGATTATAATGATCGAACTCAGTATCACTCTTGTTCGTTAAAACGTCCGGCTATCAACGCTTCTACTGCAGCCAAGGCTTCGACCGCATCTTCCCCCTGACTGACGACATTGAGCTCTTTACCCTGATTACCCTCCAGCATCATTAAACCTAAGACACTGTTGGCCGATGCTTGTTTGTCGCCTAAATGTAAGGTCACAGTAGCGGAAAATTTGTTAGCTAATTGCACCAACTGGGTTGCAGCACGGGCATGTAAACCAAGCTTGTTTACGATGACTATTTTTTTTTCAAGTATAGGCATAATTAGTCTGTCATATCTTCAAGGTGAAGTGCTTATTGATTTAAGGTCCGGTGCCTAATTTGTACATCAGGGTGAGAATCACTAAAGGTCTTAGCTAAGGCTTCAGCCACATACACCGAGCGATGTTGTCCACCGGTACACCCAATGGCTATGGTTACATAACTGCGATTGTTACGCTCCAAATGGGGTAACCAAGTCGCTATTAAATTTTGTATTTGCCATATAAATTTAGTCACTAAGGGTTGAGAACCTAAAAATATTTGTACCGGACTATCTAAGCCAGTCAAATGTTTAAGGTCGGGTTCCCAGTGTGGATTTGGCAGAAATCGAGCATCAAATACATAATCGGCATCCTTAGGAATGCCGTACTTGAAGCCAAAGGATTCAAACACCAAGACAAGTCTAGAGCTTTTTTTACCCAAAATTCTTTCACGCACCAATTCAGCGAGTTGATGAACCGATAATTGGTCGGTATCGAGATAAAGATCGGCGCGCTCAGCAATAGGTGCAAGTAGTATTGATTCTGCTTGAATAGCTTCGGCTAGTGATTTATTTTGTTTCGAAAGAGGGTGCAGACGACGGGTTTCACTGAACCGTTTGACTAATATGTCATCACTCGCATCGAGATAAAGAATTGTCATATGCCAAGTGGATGGCAGATAATCGAGTATCTCCACCAAATCATTCGGGTCTTTGGGTAAGTTGCGTACATCGATACTGACAGCCACTTGATCATACTCGTCAACCACAGTGTGAGTCAGAGTGGGCAATAGATTGACGGGAATATTATCGACACAATAATAACCGAGATCTTCCAATGCTCTTAAGACAACAGATTTGCCAGAACCAGAACGGCCACTAATAATAATCAGTTTCATATCAGTTCATCACCTTAAATAATTCTTCATCGCTTTGAGCTGCACGCATTCGATTTAAGGTGTCTTTATCAGTGAGTTTTGCTGCAATAACTGACAAGGTTCCAAGATGTTCATTCGCCTGTTCTTCTGGAACCAATATTGCGAAAAAGATATCAACGGGTTGTTTATCGATTGCATCGAATTCGATGGGCGTATCATTGGTCATAACCACAGCAACCACTTTTTTGAGATCTTTTAAACGGCCATGTGGCAATGCAATTCCATTACCGATACCGGTACTGCCCATTTTTTCTCGGTTCATTAAACTGGCGAGTATCGTGGCCTGATCAATATCGACAATATGCTTACTCGCGATATTGCTGATAAGTTCGAGGATCCGTTTTTTACTGGTACCCTGCACTGCACATAAAGTGCAGTCAGGGTGAAGAACGTCTTTAATTTCCATTATTTACTGAGTCACTTAATGGCGTTTAGCTTTTTCCTTGTGCTTAATCACTTGTCTATCAAGCTTATCGATTAAAGCATCAATGGCGGCATACATGTCTAAATGTTCAGCATTGGCGAAAACTTCTGCGCCACTAAGGTGAAGGGTTGCTTCAGCCTTCTGATTCAGCTTTTCAACATTTAAGATGACATGTACATTATTAATATGATCATAGTGTCGTTCAAGTTTAGTAAATTTTGAATCGACATAATCGCGTAGTGAATCGGTAATTTCTAAATGATGACCAGTTAGGTTTATTTGCATATCGCCTCTTCCTTTTTTAATTTGCCTATAAAAGACTCTTACGTTGGTTAGACGGAGGGATCAATAAAGACTCCCTATATTTTGCTATTGTTCGCCGAGCCACGACTATGCCTTGGTCAGCCAACAGTTGAGCAATCTTACTATCACTCAGAGGTTTACTGGGTTTTTCGGCTGCGACTAATTTTTTAATCAATGCCCTAATTGCTGTTGAGGAGCATTCTCCTCCCACATCTGTGGCAACATGACTAGAAAAGAAGTACTTGAGCTCAAATATACCTCTGGGGGTATGCATATATTTTTGGGTTGTCACACGTGAAATAGTTGATTCATGCATATCCACCATTTCTGCGACATCATTTAACACCATTGGTTTCATCATTTCTGGACCATGTTCAAAAAAACCAATTTGCTGCTGTACAATGCAATTGGATACTTTGAGTAAGGTCTCATTGCGACTTTCAACGCTTTTAATAAACCATTTGGCTTCTTGTAAATGCGAACGGATAAATTGACTATCAGTACTATTTTTTGTGCTCTTGCTCATGGCCGCATATTGCTGATTGACATTGAGCTTGGGCAAACTGTCAGGGTTGAGTTCAACCATCCAACGGCCATTTTTTTTAGTCACGGAAACGTCAGGGATTACATACTCGGGTTCGCCGACAATAAGCGCGCTACCCGGCCTTGGATTCAGAGTTTGCAGAAGTCGCATTGCTTCACGCAACTCATCTTCTTTTAGACGAGTCTTACGCATTAAGGTACGGTAATCTTTGCTACCAATTAAGTCACAATAATCGGTAATAAGCATCTTGGCTTCAGCTAACCAAGGTGTTTCGATAGCAAACTGATTTAATTGGATCAATAAACATTCTTGCGGACTGCGTGAACCAGAACCGATAGGGTCAAACATTTGAATGCGTTTAAGTACACACTCCACTTCATCTAGTTCAATTTCTTCATCGTACAAACTAGCGAGGACTTCGTCCGCACTAATAGTCAGGTAACCTGACTCATCAATAGAATCAATAATGGCCATGGCGATAGAAATATCTGTATCACTAAAATGCGTGAGGCGCATTTGCCATAACAAGTGTTCTTGAATATTGTCGGTGGTTTCTCCCTGAAAAACTTGGTCGTCATCAACACTAAAGCTGCTTGAGGACATAGAGGGAGCTGATGACGCGCTAATGTATTCGTCCCAGGTGCTATCTAAGGGCAAATCTTGAGGAATATCATTGTTTTGTAATGCATCCCCAGTCTCAATAGTTGCAGCATCCACTTCGACCCGGTCGTTTGAGCCATCAGAACCAAAATTAGTTTCTAAAGCACTATCACCGGTGGGATTTTCGAAGGGGTCAGTTACTTCTAATAATGGGTTAGAATCTAAAGCCTCTTGAATTTCTTGTTGTAAATCCAAGGTAGAAAGTTGCAATAGCCTAATCGCTTGCTGCAATTGAGGCGTCATCGTGAGTTGTTGGCTAAATTTTAACTGTAAAGAGGGTTTCATTTACTTCTTATGCTTAGTCCGTTGGGGTTAATTTAACCGTGCGAAATATCATGCCATGCCATAGCTTTACTATAGCCTGAATTGCTCACCAAGGTATACATCTCTTACACGTTGATCACTTAATACTTCTTGTGAGGTTCCGGCAGCAATGAGTTCACCATGGCTGACGATATACGCTTTTTCGCATACATCGAGGGTTTCTCGCACATTGTGGTCAGTGATCAGCACGCCTATACCTCTATCGCGCAAATGTTGGATAATCTTTTTGATATCATTAACCGATATGGGATCCACTCCAGCAAAAGGTTCATCCAATAAAATAAATTTTGGCTCAGCCGATAAGGCCCTTGCTATTTCAACCCGACGTCGTTCGCCGCCTGACAAACTCATGCCTAAGCTGTTGCGAATATGATTAATATTAAATTCATCTAATAGTGCATCAGCCTGCATTTCTCTTTGTTCAGTTGAGAGCTCTTTGCGCGTCTGTAGTATGGCCATTAAATTTTGATATACCGTTAATTTGCGAAAAATTGAAGCTTCTTGCGGTAAATAACCAATACCTTGCCTAGCGCGCACATGCATTGGTTGCAGTGTGAGTTCCTGTTGGTCGATAAATATTTCGCCCTTATCTAAGGGGACCAAGCCTACAATCATGTAAAACGTGGTTGTCTTGCCCGCCCCATTAGGGCCGAGTAAACCAACAATTTGCCCAGACGATACTTCTATACTGACATCCCGCACTACTTGACGTGATTTGTAGGATTTTGCCAAATGGGTCGCTTTTAGAATGGCCATTATGGTTGTGGATCCTGTTCAGGAATGGTTTGGGTTTTGCTGTCTTTAGCTTCGGGCTGTAAAATCGTTATAACTCGGCCACTACCTTGGTCTTGACCTTGTGCCATGATTTGCTCAAGTTCCATGTTAAAAATAATCGAGTTGCCTTTGACACTACTACTATTTTGTTCTACTTCAGCATTCCCCTCTAGAGACAAGGTCCGTGTTTGGCGGTGATATTCAATTTTATTGGCTGTGGCATGCACCATTTTGCCATTTTCCTGACGTTGGGAATATTTAGCGGGTGAGCCCATCGCCACAAACACTTCTTTATCTTGACCTTTGCTGGCATCAATCTCCATTTCATCAGCTTGCAGCACCAATGAACCTTGAGTGATAAGGACACTGCCTTTGTAAATTGACTTTTTGGCAATTCGATCCAAGAACGATTGCTCAGACGCGATTTCGATGGTTTTAGAAAAATCATCTTTACCAGCATAACTTATGGTTGAATAACCAACCGCAAGGCTGATACTAATGCCTAGTAGTAGGTTGGAAAACGGTTTTAACATGATCAAATAACTCATATTGTTGGGTCTCAAGGTTGGCCTTAAAACCATTGCTGTTAATGACATAATTGGGCCCAGTGATATTGACATATTGGTCTGAGCTCATGGTTTTGTCACTTAAATTTATTTCTACAAACTGAGTATTAACCTTCTGAGCCAGATTATCGTCGTCAACACCTGATATTTCGACGTCTGTCTCAAATTGCAAACGTTGATCGTCGTACAAAGTACCTTCATTTGCGGTGATGTTCCAAGGTAGCCCCGTCTCAGAAAACAGCTTATATTCAGGGCGTTTAAACAAAGTAAAGCCCAGTAAATCAAAGTGCTCCATTTTCTCAGCGGAGACCTGCTGACTCATTTTTCCTTCTTTATCATACAAGGTACTTCGCATAGTCAGTGCTTGATAATTAGGCACCCATGCTTCTTCAGTTTGAGCTTTAGGCTTTATTTCTTCTTCATTCAACCAATTGGGAACACTTAAGCCGAGCGCTAATAGAAATAATAAGCTGATGCAAAGTGTTACTCTATTCATATGCTAGCACCATAGTTGGCATTCAGTTTACCTTTTGCCAGTAAAATTAAATCGCAAATTTCACGCACAGCCCCAAACCCACCACTATGTTGGGTGACATAAGTGGCTTGTTGTTTAACGCTGGGATGGCCATCGGTCACGCTAAAACATAAGTCGCTTAATTCAAACATGCCTAAATCAGGAATATCATCGCCCATGCTGGCAGTATATTTAGCTGAAATATTGAGTTCTTTCTGCAATTCAGCCAAAGCTGAATGTTTGTCTTCACAACCTTGAATAATATGTTTCACGCCAAGCGCAGTCATGCGCTGTTCAACGATATTGGAACGTCGTCCGGTAATAACTGCTACCTGCACACCAATACTTTGCAAGGCCTTTACACCGTATCCGTCTCGCGTGTGAAAGGCTTTGAGTTCTTCGCCCTGTTGTCCAAGGTAAATACGGCCGTCTGAGAATATACCGTCGACATCACAAGCTAGTAGCTTCACGCGGGAAAATAATTTCAAGGTATTCTGTGATAGTGGCCCATACAAGGTATCTATTGATGCCATTAAATAATTCCAGCCTGTAATAAAATTTGCATATTAATTGCGCCGATGGGATGTCCGGCAATATCTACCACAAATAAGGAATTAATTTTCCTTTTCTCCATGATTTTTAACACTTCTGCTGCCAACATACTAGCCGGAGCCGTCACACTATTTATGGTCATCACGTCTTTTATGGCAACGTTATGTACGTCAATTCTGGCGTCTAATACTCGACGTAAATCACCGTCAGTAAAAATACCGATCAATTCACCCTCGTCGTTAATAATACCTGCCATACCAAGGCCCTTGCGAGATATTTCTAGCAAAACTTGGCTTAAGGACTGATTGGGAGTGACCAAAGGTAATCGTTCGTCAGTGAGCATTATTTCATTGAGAGTTAACAATAATTTACGACCCAAAGAGCCACCAGGATGAGATAGGGCAAAATCATCACTAGTGAAACCTCTTGCATTTAATAGCGCAACCGCCAAGGCATCGCCCATCACTAAGGTGGCTGTGGTACTAGAAGTCGGTGCTAAACCCAAAGAGCAGGCTTCTTGTTGCACTTTTATGCATAAGTTAACATCAGCATAACGGGCTAGGGTATTGGACGCGCTGTTTGACATGGCTATGATGGGTACGCCTAAACGTTTAACCACAGGTAATAAGGCTAATAATTCAGCCGTTTCGCCAGAATTAGAAATAGCCAATAGGATGTCTTGTTCGGTTAACATGCCTAAATCGCCATGATTGGCTTCGGCGGGATGCATGAAAAAAGCGGGCGTGCCGGTACTGGCCAAAGTAGCCGAAATTTTGTGACCTATATGACCTGATTTGCCCATGCCGCAAACCACTACTTTTCCCTTGCAAGCCAATATACGTTCGCAGGCAGCGACAAAGTTTTGGTCAATATACTGACTTAGATCAGCAATAGCCTGTTGCTCTATAGCGATAACGCTTAAAGCGGATTGTTTGAAATCTCGATTAGTTGCTTGCATGTCGATTAACCAAAAAGAATGATTTGATAGGCAACAAAACAAGCCACTAAAGCGAAACCTTCATAGCGGTTTATTCGGCGTACACCTCTAAAATTAAAGCTCAAGAGTATGAGTACCACATTGAGTCCCAGCATAATATAAATGTCCCGATGAGCGGCTAATTCGTCAATGGCTCCAGGCGCAATCAAACCAGGCATCGCCATTACTGCGAGTATATTAAAAATATTAGAACCGATAATATTACCTAAGGCCATATCATCTTCGTTTTTCAGCACACCAGCAATACTAGCTGCAAGCTCAGGCAAGCTTGTGCCAATTGCGATAATAGTCAAACCAATAACCAAATCACTAAGTCCCAGTGTTTTGGCAATAATTACCGCGGAATCAACCATAAAGCTGGCACTTAATGGCAGTAAAATAAGTCCAAGCACTAACCAAAACAGGGCTTTGCCTGTGGGTACATTACTAGGTATTTCGCTTTCAGTTTCGGCAATAAGTGGATCACTGCTTTCTAGATTAAAAGACATCCAAATTAAAGCACCGATAACAGCAAAAAAGAAAACAATCAGAATAACACCCTCTATGCGACTCAAGTTTAAATCGGACAACATATAGGTTGCTAACAATGAGAAAAATAACAACACGGGCATTTCGCGCTTTAGCGCCGATGATGCAATAACCAATGGCTTTAACATGGCGGTTAAGCCCAATACCAATGCAATGTTGGTAATGTTTGAACCTATTGCATTACCAATGGCGGTATTTATATTACCGTTAAACGACGCAGTTGCGGAAACCACTATCTCTGGAGCAGAAGAGCCCATGGCTACAATAGTTAAGCCGATAATCATGGGAGAAATACCAAAGTTCTTAGCCATGGCAGCCGCACCATATACAAATCGGTCTGCGGCGAAACTGAGCACGCCTAACCAGACGAGAAAGAGAACAACTTCAAAAACCACGAACACTCACTTATTAAAAAATACGAACAAGATTGTCGCAAAATCCAAGCTTAATTCCTATGACCTGCTTATATTAATTAACTGGCAACTTTTTACTTTTCCATCGGTCTACAGATACAAGCTTAATATTGTAATCTTCTTTCGATGCTAAGTGTATGTAAATTAAGCCTATTTGCCGAGAAATCTAAGTTTAAAGTTTGATTCGATAAATTCGAATATAACTTGTTACTTTTTCTCTTTGTTATTCGGCCTTGAAAAAACGTAAAATAGTCACAATTTAGCGGGTCTTGGTATTTTCCACGTCTCAAAATTTATAGGAATCTTGTCCATTAAATGGAAAATTTGATAGAGATCGACAATTTGAGTTTTAGTCGCAGTGGGCGTTTGATTTACGACGACATCTCATTGCGCATTCAAAAAGGTAAAACCACCGCCATCATGGGCCCAAGTGGTATCGGCAAAACGACCATGTTAAGGCTTATGGGGGGACAACTTGCACCTGATAGTGGTGACATCCGTTTTAAAGGGGAGTCTATTCCACAAATGCGCCGCAAGCGTTTGTTTGAAGTCCGCCGGCAGATGAGTATGTTGTTTCAAAGTGGCGCCATGTTTACTGATATGACTGTGTACGACAATATCGCCTTTCCATTGCGAGAGCACACAACATTGTCTGAAGATTTAATTAGTACTGTTGTGCAACTCAAACTGCAAGCTGTGGGATTGCGCGGAGCCGCACATTTAATGCCTGCCGAATTATCCGGTGGTATGGCACGTCGAGCTGCACTTGCTCGTGCGATTGCTTTAGACCCAGAGCTCATTATGTATGATGAGCCTTTTGCCGGGCAGGATCCAATTTCAATGGGGGTATTGGTGAAGCTAATTAAAGCGCTTAATGATTCGCTTAAGCTTACCAGTGTCGTAGTTACCCATGATGTAACAGAAGTACTTACCATTGCGGATTACATTTACATATTGGCAGAAAGAAAAATTATAGGTAGTGGTACACCCGCTGAAATCAAAAACAGTGACTCACCTTTAGTCCAGCAGTTTTTGCAAGGGCTAGCAGATGGTCCAGTGCCGTTTCATTATCCTGCAGGTGATATTAAACAAGCCTTTTTAGGTAAAACAGCATGAATTGGTTAGCAAGTATTGGCAAGGTGACCATTGGTAAATTAAGCTCTTTCGGGCGCGCTACCTTGATGCTGTTCGGAGCGATCGTTGCCAAACCGCAATTTATCAAAAATGTGCCTCTTACCATCAAGCAAATCTATGCTGTTGGCGTTCAGTCTCTGCTCATAGTTGTTGTGTCAGGCTTGTTTATAGGCATGGTAATGGCTTTACAAGGTTATACTATTCTCGTTGGTTATGGTGCCGAAGGTAGTTTAGGCCCAATGGTCGCTTTATCCTTATTACGTGAACTTGGCCCTGTCGTTACCGCTTTGCTTTTTGCTGGTCGAGCAGGTTCAGCGCTAACGGCTGAAATTGGCTTAATGAAAGCGACCGAGCAGTTAAGCAGCCTTGAAATGATGGCAGTAGATCCCTTACGGAGAATTATCGCGCCACGTTTTTGGGCGGGCATGATTTCCATGCCCATGTTAGCCATTATTTTCAGCGCTGTGGGCATATTAGGCGGTCATGTGGTTGGCGTTGATTGGTTGGGTGTTGATTCAGGCAGTTACTGGTCAATTATGCAATCAACGGTTGATTGGGACAAAGACGTCGTTAACGGCATTATAAAAAGTATCGTTTTTGGCTTCGTTATTGTGTGGATTGCAACGTACAAAGGTTACGACTCTATTCCAACATCGGAAGGGATAAGTAAAGCGACCACTGAAACAGTGGTCTATTCATCTCTGGCCGTTTTAGGTTTGGATTTTGTGTTAACAGCACTTATGTTTGGAATTGAGTAGGAGAAAAAAATGAATTCTAGGAAAGCAGAAATTCTAGTGGGTGGTTTTGTGGTTTTAGCGTTTGCAGCAGGTTTAATGCTGGCGCTAAAAGTAGTTAATCAAAATATGTCTGGTCAGTCAGAAACATACACCTTAAATGCAAAATTCGATAATATTGGCGGCTTAAAAGTTCGCTCGGCAGTTAAGGTGGGTGGTGTTACCGTGGGACGAGTAGATAGTATCACCCTGAGCCCTAAGGATTTTACACCAGTGGTCAGTATGAGTATTTCTAAAGAGTATGATCAATTTCCCGAAACAAGTTCTGTGTCTATTCTCACATCTGGTTTGCTTGGAGAGCAATATGTTGGCTTCCAACCGGGTTTTGAAATTGAAGGTATAGAGAATTTGTCTGAAGGTGACTATATCGAAGATACCAAGTCAGCTTTGGTATTAGAAGATTTGATTGGTCAGTTTTTATTTAGTAAAGGTCAATAAGCCAATCATTGGCGAGGATGTAAAGTGAAAATTAAAATATTGCAGGCTATAGTTATCGGGGTTTCTTTGTTTTTAAACAGTGCAGCTCAGGCTGAAGAAATAAATCCGTATGATATGTTAGAGCAAGTTGCGACTAAGACTTTTAATCGAATTAAAACTGAGCATTCGCAAATTGAAGCCAATCCAGAACTATTAAGAACAGTAATGGAAGAAGAGTTGCTGCCGTATGTCGATTACAACTTTGCCGCCCTCAAAGTTTTAGGTAAGCATTTTAGAACTGTACCAAAAGAAAAAATTCCTGAGTTCATCAAGGTGTTTCGTTCTTACTTAATTACGACTTATGCCTTAGCACTGTCTTATTACAATGGCCAAGAAGTCATTTTTCAACCAAGTAAAGATGTTGGAGATGACAGTACTGTTACCGTGCGTGCAATCGTTAAGGAGCCTGGACGTCCTGATATTAATATTGCATTTAAGTTACGTAAAAGTAATAAAACGGATGAATGGAGAGCCTATGATATGGTTGCTGAAGGTATTAGTTTGTTATCGAGTAAACAAAGCGAATTCGAAAGTATTTTACGCCAAGATGGCATTCAAGCTGTGATTGATTCGATGAATAATACGATCAGTCGACCCATAAATTTAAATCCAGAAGCAAAAGGGTAATCTGTGCAGGTTTTAAAAGTTTCTAATGAATCTGCCAATGTGTTTTTACTCAGTGGGGATTTAAATCGTATAACGGTTAATAGTGCTTGGCCCAATAGTGTTGAGGAGATTAAGCAGGCTGCTGATAAACAGCCTGTGACACTTGATTTGAAAAAAATTGAGCACGTTGATACTGCTGGATTAGCTTGGGTAATGAACTTACTTCGTGATTGTTCTGCGCAAAATGTCGCTTTTACCTTGAAGCATGTGCCACAAACTTTAATAAATTTAGCAAAAATAAGCGACGTTGAAGAGTTATTACCGCTACAATGAGCGCCACTTTTTGTGTTTGAGAGGTAATATGGAAAACCAACAAATTGAAGCGCTACTTAAAGACTCACTTGGTCTTAATGAAGTGCATGTAACAGGTGATGGTTCGCATTTCCAAATTATTGCAATAAGCGACCAGTTCGCAGAGATGAGTCGGTTGAAAAAACAACAATTTGTTTATGCACCACTTGCAAGTGTCATTGCAGAGGGAAGTATGCACGCCGTCTCGATAAAAACGTTCACAGTGTCACAATGGAAACGTGAAAAATTATTTAATATGCCGCAATAAGCCGCTTTGTTTTTCCTCCTTTTTAGTCCTATTTCCTCCGTCAACCTAGAGCCTGTTTATGGATAAATTAATTATAGAAACTAGTCCACCATTGAGTGGTAGCGTAAACATTTCGGGCGCAAAGAATGCTGCCCTGCCGATATTAATGGCAAGTATTTTAGCCGACTCGACTTGTTATTTTGACAATGTTCCAGAGCTTCGAGACATCCATACTAGCTTATCCTTATTAAACGAAATGGGCGCAAAAGCTGAGCGCATGGATGGCCAATCTGTGGTGATCGACCCGAGCCGCATCAATAACTTTACTGCTTCATATGAATTAGTAAAAACCATGCGTGCCTCCATTTTAGTGTTGGGGCCATTATTAGCCAGATTTGGGCAAGCAAACGTGTCTCTGCCGGGCGGCTGCGCGATTGGTGCACGACCTGTTAATCTGCATTTGACCGGTTTAGAACAAATGGGGGCAAAGATTAATGTTGACGCAGGTTTTATTCGAGCCTCGGTAGAGGGAAGACTAAAAGGTGCCCACATCGTTATGGATGTTGTAAGCGTAGGCGCAACTGAAAATCTGATGATGGCAGCCAGTCTAGCGGATGGTGAAACCATTCTCGAAAATGCTGCCCGTGAACCTGAAATTGTCGATTTAGCCAACTGTTTAAATGCTATGGGTGCAAAAATCACCCATGCAGGCACTGATCGTATCGTTATCCAAGGGGTAGCCACTTTACAAGGTTGTCGTTATAAAGTCTTACCCGACCGTATTGAAACCGGCACTTTCTTAGTTGCTGCAGCGATGACTGGTGGGCATGTACGATGCGAGAATGCTGCGCCTAATACCCTTGATGCAGTGTTAGACAAGTTAACCAAAGCAGGTGCATTGATCACTACTGGTGACAATTGGGTTGAGCTTGATATGCGCGGTAGAGCGCTTAAGAGTGTTAATATAAAGACTTCACCACATCCGGGTTTTCCTACCGATATGCAGGCACAATTTGTCGCTTTAAATTGTATTGCTGAAGGTGTTGGCGTTATAACAGAGAATATTTTTGAAAACCGTTTTATGCATGTACCTGAATTGCAGCGCATGGGCGCACAGATTACCTTAGAAGCCAATAGTGCAGTGTGTGATGGTGCGTCTAAGTTAAAAGGTGCACAGGTTATGGCCACTGATTTGCGTGCCTCAGCCAGTCTCGTCATTGCCGGTTTAGTCGCACAGGGGCAGACTATAGTCGACCGCATTTATCATTTAGACAGAGGTTACGAGCATATTGAAGCTAAGCTTAATGGCTTAGGAGCTAATATAAAACGAGTTAATTATTAAGTCGTTGTTGCTCGATTAAATGGCTTGTAGGTGTATTGAAAACACCTACGTCAATTCCGCGACAACTATCTTTATGCTCAGCAGATTGTTGTTGCGATTGACTTGCAATTCCATGGTTTTGCCCGGAAGTGTATTGCTGATAAATTCTAGGGTTTTTCTTAGGTCATTGGCCGCCAAACTGTCTACTGACGTTTTTACTGAAACGACAATATCACCCACTTGTAAGCCTGCCGATTCTGCTGGGCTACCTGAGGTAAGTGATGTTACGAGGATACCGTCGCCCAGCGGGTTTTCTTCTCCGCCAAAACCAAGTACACCACGGGTAACCTTGCCATTGGCAATAATTTCATCCATCACTTTTTTAGCCAGTGTGTAGGGAACGGCGAAAGAGACCCCATCGACTTCTTTCACTCTGCGACGACTATCTAAGGTTTTAAAGTTGGCGTTGTTAATACCGACCAAATAGCCATTGCTGTCAACTAAGGCGCCACCTGAATTGCCCTCATTGAGCACGGCATCGGTTTGAATGTAGTCAAAATACATTGCGAGGGAGCTTTGACTAAAACGGCTAACAATACCTTGCGTAATGGTCTGGCCCAAATCGTAAGGGTTGCCAATCGCTAGTACGACATCACCTACGCGAAAATCTATTTCGTCTTGTTGAGGAATGACGTGTAGGTTATCTGCTGTTATGCTCAGAACAGCTAAATCAGTTATTGGATCTTTACCGATAATCTGCGCCTCGACTCGGCGGCCATCTTGTAAACCAACTAATATACTATTGGCATTTTCGATGACATGCTGGCAAGTCAGTATGTAGCCCGTTTCAGTCATAATAACGCCAGAGCCAATACTGATACGCTCTACAGGCTGGCGACGATTGAAGCTAACCGTATTATCGATACTTTGGCTATAGATATTCACGACAGCCGGACCCGCTGCATTAACAGCATGGTTAAAAGAGAGTTTTTCTTGAGTTATTTTTTGAGGACTAAATAAAGCCCATGAAATTTCACTGCCTTTACGTAAATCAGGTACCAATAATAAAATGATGCTTGAGACAACAACACCGATAAGAATAGATTTGACAACAAAGGAAATTGATTTTAGCACTGACAGATAATTTTATTTTTTTCATAGATGGGCGAAGAATAGCACTGAAATCAGTGAGTTGATAGCAATCTACTGATTACTATCAACTCACTATCACTTATCTTATAACTAGGTACAAAGATGAATCGCCGCGTATTACGCTCAGAGCGATGACACCTTTTGCACTATCTAGTGCGCCGCGCAAGGCTACTACGTTATCCACTTTTTGACGATTCACACCAATAATAACATCTCCGTCTTGCAAACCAATCATAGCGGCGGGTGAGCGAGCAGCTATTTCTGAAGTAAGCACACCTTGATCACCTCGTTTGGTTTTGCCATTGGTTAAAGTTGCACCTTCTAAGGCTGGATGTATTTCTTTGGCAGCCACTACCGCTTGAGTCGCATCGCCTAATACCACATTAACAGAGACTTTTTTGCCTTTACGTAATAGGCTTAACTCAATTTTGCTGCCGGCTCCCTTGCTGGCAACTTTAGCGCGGAGTTCTTGGAAACTAACAACTGCAATACCGTTAATTTCGGTAATGATATCACCGGCTTGAATACCGCCTTTTTCAGCGGCTGAGTCTGGCGATACCTCACTAACAAAGGCACCTTTGCTGACATTGAGATTCATTGCTTCGGCCAAACCTGAATCAACATCTTGACCAAGTATGCCCAATAAACCACGACGGACTTCACCAAATTCAATAATCTGATCAACTAAACTTTTCATCATATTGCTCGGGATAGCAAAACCTATGCCTACATTACCGCCGTTTGGTCCAAAAATAGCTGTATTGATACCGACCAGCTCGCCTCTCAGGCTCACTAATGCACCACCCGAGTTTCCTCGGTTGATAGCCGCGTCGGTTTGAATAAAGTTCTCATAACCCCCAATATTAAGCCCTGAACGACCCAAAGCACTGACAATGCCCGAGGTCACAGTTTGGCTGAGGCCAAAAGGATTACCAATTGCTACTACAAAATCACCAACGCGAACTTTGTCCGAATCGGCTAAAGGTAAGGCGATTAGATTCTCTGGTTCTATTCTGAGAAGCGCAATATCGCTTTGGGCATCAGCTCCCATCTTTTTAGCGATGAGCTCGCGACCATCAGTTAGGGTAACAGTGATCTCAGTGGCATTCTCGACAACGTGATTGTTGGTCACGATGTACCCTTTGTTAGCATCAATAATGACGCCCGAACCTAAACCCTTAAATGGCCGTTCTTGCACTTGCTCTTCAGGTGCACCGAAAAAGCGCTTAAACACTTCAGGTACCTGCTGGCGGGATACTTGTGTGCCCTCTACCGATATGGTTACGATGGCTGGAGTTGCTTTGTCCAACATGGGCGCCAAACTGGGCACTTCCGCTTTATCTTCCGAAAAAAACGGTAGGGCGGCATTGGCTGACGTTTGCATGGTAAGTGTTGATGTCATCACGAGACAGACAGCAAACATACGATTAACTACTTTATTCATCGATTAAAATCTCCAATTTAGCCTTAATTTAATAACACTACAGTGACTCTCTGGCTGATAAAAAAGTTCACAACCTTAATTACTGGATTTATTCTCTTTAGCTCCTGAAAACAAACCGGAACCTTGGGATGCAAAATCTAAAGGTTGAAAATCAGTAAGGGTTTTGTCTTTGCTAGGCGTCTTACTATTTTGGCGCAAGTAGGCATCAGCTTGTTCGCCAAAATAGTTAAGTGAAGTCGCTGTTTCTGTGGTGTTCAGGTTAACAATGAGCTGCTCATAATCATTAATTTGCTGGGTAAGTGCTGCCGCTTGCTGGGTCAGTTGTTGCACGGTTTGCTTAGATTCGTTAACGTGAATAGTCGCTTGTTGGATCATTAACTCCTTTAAAGTTTGCTCATTTGCGGCATCTTCATTGGTTAATAATTTTCTCTCATTGACAAACTTTGCAACAAAATAGCCAATAAGCCCACCCACTAACAGTAATAAAATACTAATCAACCATTCCATCTTAACTCCTTAACGATTAACAAATTTTGCATCAAACTCTGAAATTCATCAGATGTATTTAGTAACAAACTGTCCTAGGCCTGATTGCTCAGAAACTAGTTCATGTTGTTTTTTCACTAACTTTGCGGTTTAGGTATATTATACGCTCTGTCGTTTTAATGCGGTCATTTTATTTGTTATCAAGTATGCATTTTTGGTCAATAACGGAAGTTCAAAGGAAGTAGATTGCGCTATGTTAAATGTGAGTCCCTGGCAAAAATATCAAAATGATTTAGAGGAAGAAGGGTTTCATTACGATCCTGCGCAAGAGTATGCGGTAAAAGAATTGCAACGCTTGTATGAAGAGTTAACCCAACCAGAAAAAAAACTGACTTGGCGAGTAAAGTTACAAACTGCTTTTGGTAAGAGTTTGAAAAAGCCAAGTATCCAAGGTCTGTATTTTTGGGGCGGAGTGGGTCGAGGTAAAACCTATTTGGTTGATACCTTTTATGAATGTTTACCTTTTGGGCGTAAATTACGCATTCATTTCCACCGCTTTATGCATCGGGTTCATCACGAACTAAAGGGCTTACATGGTCAGTCTGATCCCTTAAAAATCATAGCCAAAAAACTGGCTGCGGAAACACGAGTTATTTGTTTCGATGAATTCTTTGTTTCAGATATCACCGATGCGATGATCTTAGGTACTTTGATGGAAGAATTATTTAGTCACGGTATTGTATTGGTTGCGACATCGAACATTGTACCGAATGACTTGTATCGTAATGGATTACAGCGCGCCCGCTTTTTACCGGCGATTGAACTTATTAATCAAAATACCCGTGTTGTTAATGTAGACAGCGGTATTGATTATCGTCTCAGAACGTTAAAACAAGCAGAAATTTACCACTTTCCAGCAGACGCGCAAGCTATGGAAGATTTGCATTTGTATTTTAGGCAACTCGCCCCGGAGCAGGGCGTCGAGCGGCAAAGTATTGAAATTGAAGGACGCCTAATTCCAACCATACAATTTGCTGATGGCGTAGTCATGTTCGAATTTAGAGCCATTTGTGACGGACCACGCAGTCAGTCAGATTATATTGAAATTAGTCGTTGTTATCATACTGTCTTGGTGGCGAATGTTGAACAGATGGGGCAAGCGAGTGACGATGTTGCGCGGCGTTTTATTGCTATGGTTGATGAATTTTATGAACGTAACGTAAAGCTGATTATGTCAGCCGATGTTGCCTTAGAGTTTTTATATTCAGAAGGACGACTAAGCTTTGAATTTAGACGTTGCTTAAGCCGTTTAAAAGAAATGCAATCCCATGAATATTTAGCCACTCAACATATTCCTTAACAAGTAATTACTACTGAGTATTGGTATAAATGCCGATCCCCCTTTTTTGCTTTTGTACTCTGGGCTGAAAGTGGGTAAAATCCGCGCCAAATAGTATTAAATAGCTAATTAGCAGAGAATCTTATGGGAAGAAAATTCGAAGTTCGTAAAGTGGCAATGGCCAAAACGGCCGGTGCTAAAACTAAAGTTTATTCAAAGTACGGTAAAGAAATTTATATCTGTGCTAAAAATGGTGGGGCAGATCCACAAGCCAACTTAGCATTACGCCGATTAATGGATAAAGCTAAAAAGGATCAGGTCCCTAGTCATGTCATTGAAAAAGCCATCGATAAAGCCGTCGGCGGCGCGGGTGAAGATTTTGTTCCCGCGCGCTACGAAGGGTTTGGCCCCGGTGGCTGTATGGTGATAGTTGATTGTTTGACGGACAATAATAATCGCACCATTACTGACGTACGTAATTGTTTCACCAAAACTAATTCTAAAATTGGGGCGCCTGGCACCGTAGGCCATATGTTTGACCATCAAGCCATTTTTGCCTTCAAAGGCGATGATGAGGATGCGATACTCGAAGTATTGATGGAAGCTGATGTTGATGTGACAGAAGTTGAGTGTGAAGACGGTGTTGTGACTGTTTATGCACCCCATACTGAATACAACAATACCAGAACTGCCTTGAGTGAACATAACCCTGACATTGAATTTGATGTAGAAGAAATTATGTTTGTACCGCAAACAGAAACCATTGTAAGTGGAGATGATGTAGCGGTATTTGATAAATTTATGGATATGCTGCAAGACTGTGACGATGTGCAAGACGTATATCACAACGCGACTGTGGAGCGTATCGAAGAATAAGTTTAATGAGGATTACAGCCAAGAGACTAAGCAAAAAACCGAGTAACGATTAACTCGGTTTTTTATTGTTAGTACCTAGTACCTAGTACCTAGTCTTAGTCACTTTCTGGATAAGCTAGTACAATCTCATCCAACAAACCTAAAAGTAACTTTGCTCCGGTTCCTGAAGCGATACCATCAAATACATTTTCAACATTTTTTCCTTGCTGACCCCCAGCTAAATCGCTGATAGAGCGAATGACTATCCAGTCTACGTCATTGACAAAACAGACTTGGGCGACGGCTGCTGATTCCATTTCAGTGACTTGAGCGTTATACACTCTTTGTAACCACTGACGATATTGCGCGTTATCTAAAAATACCGAGCCAGTTACGCCATTACCACCCACTTTAATATTAATAGGGTGGCCAGAAGGCATTAAAATAGGTTTGATATTTTTAATAGCTTGTTGGCTTAACTCAATTAATTTGGGAGTTGCGCTGAAATAGGGCATTTGCTGTGGCTCATCCCAGCCTTGTTTGATGACTGCCATTTCTTCTGGATGAATATAACCAAAGTTTTCGTAGGCAGGAGAGTTAGGATCTTGCTTTCTACGTTCTTTATAACTCTCTAATGCGGATTCATAATAGTCGGGTAGCACAAATTGACCGGGATTTTTCTGATCGGGATTAACATATACCGACTCGTCATGGAAATACCATCGCTCTGGAATTGCAATATCCCCTGGATGAAATTCTGGGTTAACCGCACCCGCTATACCCATCATAACAACCCGTTCAATAGGAAAGTAATCGAGGGCCATCTGGATTGTCATGGCTGCATTAGGCACACTTATGCCCGTGGTAAAGATGACTATGGGTTCACCTTTATAATGACCTAATTGATACTTTACCCCCTTAAACGTTAAGGTTTGCTCAATTTTTGCGTCACTTAATTGGCTAATAGCGGCATCTATGGCTTTTATTTCTGGTTCATAGGCAGCGACGATGGCCGTCCATTTATTTGTGGTTGAGAAGGTCTTAGGGCCATATTGTTCGACGCTTTGTGCCTTGAGTGCCGGACTCAGGGTAATCATCAAAAATAATAAGGGGCTTATAGCGTTTTTTAGTTTTGCTTTCATCTGTTTATACTTCTCATTGCTGCGACTGAATTGCCCCTTTTGGGTGCAAAGTATTAGATTGGTGCTTTGATTATTTGGTCAAGCTGACCGAATGGTCAGTTTTGGGCAATAAACCTCAAAGTAGCTCTGCTTATGATAGAAACATGCCAACTTGCGCTCAGGTTTAATTTTGAATATTTTCTTATTTGCCAATTAAGCGCAAAAATTCATCTCGTGTGGCGGCTGAGCGGCGAAATGAGCCTAACATTACCGATGTCACCATTGATGCGTTTTGCTTTTGCACGCCTCTCATCATCATACACATGTGTTTACCTTCCATAACAACCCCAACACCTAAAGCTCCGGTGACTTGTTGAATGGCATCAGCTATTTGTTTGGTTAGACCTTCTTGGATTTGTAAACGGCGGGCATACATGTCGACTATTCTGGCAAACTTAGACAAACCGAGGACTTTACCCTGTGGAATATAGGCAATATGACAGCGACCAATAAAGGGCAGAATATGGTGTTCGCACAAGGAATAAAATTCAATATCTTGAATGATCACCATTTCATCCGTATCGGCTTCAAATATCGCACCGTTGACAACAGTACCGAGATCACTTGCATAACCATTGGTCAAAAACTGCATGGCCTTAGCGGCGCGTTGAGGGGTGTCAATGAGACCGTCGCGATTAACATCCTCACCTAGAATGGACAATATTTCGCTATAATGTGTGGCTAATTTTTCTGACATGAAACACTCTCAACTAAAAAAAGCATAGTACTTGCTTGATGAAACTTCGCGATGTGACATTGGTCGCATACGAAGTTAGATCTCCTACTGTGCCACAAAAATGCGATTACATTGATTAACTAACGAACTCTTGGCTTTTTTTCTAAAGCTAAGCGCATTTCTGTTACATAGCTGTCCAATGCATATTTTGCTTGCTCATAATTCAGAGCACAATCATCTGAGTTAGGCTGCTCTTTAAGTAATTTAAAGGCATTATCCGTATTTTTTAACAATAATCTTAGTTGGTACTGGGAGACATCCATATCTAATCTCAACATAATAACTATAGGTTAATAGCAAAGTATCACAGCTTTTTGTTAACACAAAATTAACTATAACAATGCTCAGTATAAGCGCTACTTAAAACGTTTTTACTATGGCCAAACAAACTATAGCGAGCAAAACCAATACAGGTGCTTCATTTAATACTCGATAGAAACGACTTGAATGTTGGTTGTTATCCACTGCAAATTGTTTCAATAGTTTTAACAAATAAAAATGGTAGCCATACAAAGCAACAACTAATAACAGTTTGATATGCAACCAAGTTGATATTTTAAACCACGCCAAACCATAGCTATAAATAAGCCAAAGTCCAAATATTAAGGTGAGAAAGGCAAAAGGTGTGACAAACCACCAAAGACGACGTTCCATTATCTTGAACTGGTCTCTCACACTTTGGTTGTCTGTTTGAGCATGATAGACGAACAATCTTGGCAAATAAAAAATCCCTGCCATCCAAGCTATCATAAAAAACACATGTAAGGCTTTTATCCATAATATCGACATAAATGTTTATGATCCCTTGTTAATAAATCGCTTGATGTAAGTAGTTTCGCAGTTTATGCCAAGTGATCACACCAATTATATCAGCGGGTACATGGTTAAATACAAAGACGGCGCCGTCTCTTGAAGCCTGCAATATTTCATACACTTCAGCCAAGGTTGCTTGTCCGCTAACGCCCTTGATTTTAGTGTAAATTAAGGCTTCTGAATTTTTTTCCAGACTGACATTAAAATGCACCAGAGCATACTCAATATCAATATTTGAGTCAGTACAATGCACAACAGGGTGAGTTGGTGCGTCTTGTAAAAAAGCTAAAATTTTCGATTTTTCTGCGTCTTTAAACAATTGAAACTCATTATCCATTACCGCCAATACGCCGGTTTTTTGCAGAGATTCCAGCACTGGCGAAGTGGTATAGGGGAGTTTTTGATAATCTAACTGGCGGATAAAAATAGAGCTATTGCCTAAATACTGGGTAGAAGTAACGTAGGCCGGTACGATAACTAAAATCGCCGGTAGTATGAGCTCAGGGCTAAAGGACAATTCCATCACGGCAGATAAAGCGGCTAATGGGGCATGCACAACCGCCGCCATTAAGCCTGCCATACCGAGTAATGAAAAACTGCCTGTAAGTTCACTACTATCGACCATAAACAAACCCAACGGACTTGAAAGCAAAGCTCCACTTAACATACCAATGACAAATACCGGTCCCATAACACCACCCGGCACACCGAGACCGATAGCGACAATGGTGAGGATGAACTTGGCGACCAATACGGCAATTAGTACCGAATACTGTTGGTTGGAGATTAAGCTGTCTGTGTTTCCAAAATGAGCACCTAAGGCTTCAGGCAAATAGAAACCAACAACACCTGTCACCGCGCCTGCAATAAGTAGGCGTTTTATCATGTTAAAGCGGTTAAAGCCGCGAATAATGTGCATCAATGAATTATTGAATACTGAAGCCAAGCCCCCGAGTACGATACCGCACAAAATTAAATACAAATAAATCCAATGACTAAATTCATTGAATTGAATAAAAGATAACTCATGGGTGCTACCGAATACCAAACGGGTCATAACACTGCCACACGCTGCCGCCAGCATTATGGGAATAAAAATATGAATTTTGTATTCACGCAACACCACTTCCATTACAAAAATAACCGCGGCAAAGGGAGTATTAAACGAAGCGGAAATACCCGCTGCAATACCACAACCTGATAAAATACGAATACTGTTGTAAGGTAATTTCAACCATTGACCAAAAAAGCTACTACCTGCGGCACCCAAATGCACTGAAGGGCCTTCGCGTCCGACCGAAAACCCTGAGGCTAAGGCGATAGTGCCACCAATAAACTGGTTGATTGTGGTACGTGTGGGTATTTGTCCAAAATAATGTTTTACCCGATGTATAACAAAGGGAATGCCCATGCGGTAATGTTTGAAACCGGTTAGATAAGCAATGAAAATTATCGCAACGGCAGCAATAACGGGCATTATTAAACGATGTATGGGCGACAACTCTGCGAAGTTATCTACTTCAGTTAAATAGAGTAGTTGCAGCCATTCGATGCACAAACGAAAGAGGATAATAAGGGTTGCGGCGCTGATACCACCTACAATGCCTAATAAACACAGTTGAATGGAGGTGCGTGGATAAGCCAATTCTTTTCGAAACGCTTCTAGCGTTATCATGCCGTTACCATTTTCCTTAGTATGAATGGATGATTTTATCACAACATATTGTAATAATTGATGTTATGCAAAATTTTAGCTAAATGTTGATGCATCTACTCAATCATTTTGCTCCTTATTATTGACAAGGACTTTCTCATGTTGCATACCCTTAACTTTGACATTAGCTAATTTACATTGATCACTTTGCCATTTAAATAGGAAGTAAGTCTTGAACTTTTCACAATTGAAATTGAAATGGGGAGCCTTTAATTCCTATATTTTTATACTCATTACTAGCGCAGGTTTAATTTATCTCGGTTTCTGGATGGGGAACTATGTTTATAGTGAGCAACAAAAAGAAATCACCAGTTTAAAAAGTAGTTTGAACAACGTTAAAGTTGAAAATGAGAGAGTAAATAAGCAACTGAATATTTTGCAAGTTGAGTTCGATGTGCTCAACTTGGCTCAGCAGAAATATTTTACTGAAATAAAACAAGGCATAGATCGGGAAAGCACCTTACAAAAAGATCTGGCATTTTATCAGCAGGTCATGGCACCAGAGTTGACTCAGCAAGGTTTTATTATTGATGCATTTAATGTCGAAAAATCACTTAGTGATCGTTCTTATCGTTTTGAAATTGTCCTGTTGCAAAGAGATAAAATTAAAAATACCTTAAAAGGTAATCTTGATATTACCTTGGTTGGCAGTGAGGCTGGGCAGTCAAAACAATATAGTCTACATGGCTTATTAGTTAATCCTGAGCAGCAGATGACTTTTAGTTTCAAGTACTTTCAAGTTGTGGAGGGCGAGTTGCAACTACCCGAGAACTTTCAAGTTGAAAAGGTGTTGATACAGTCCGAAATATTTCAATTTAATCGCAAAAAAGGGGAACTACTTTCTAGTTTTGACTGGTTGGTGACTAATACTAGTGAATAGTTGACCAAATTACTCAAGTACTGGATAATAGGCCTATGTTTTATTATATACCAAAGAGTTGAGGCTAGTTATGTCGGCGCAAACCGCTTTTCCTATTGAATTCTCCGACGCTGCTGCCAAAAAAGTAAAGGCTTTAGTTGAGGAAGAAGAAAACCCAAACTTAAAACTTCGGGTTTATGTAACTGGTGGGGGGTGTTCTGGTTTTCAATACGGTTTCACTTTCGACGAAAAAGTCAATGAAGGTGATACAACGATCGATAACAATGCGGTGACATTGGTCGTCGATCCCATGAGCTTACAATATTTAGTGGGTGGCAAAGTCGATTATACCGAGGGATTAGAGGGCTCACGTTTTTTAGTGAATAACCCCAACGCAACAACAACCTGTGGTTGTGGTTCGTCCTTTACTGTTTAGGTACTAGTAGATAGTACCTTCAATAAAAAACCCGCTTATCAGCGGGTTTTTTATCAACTTGAGAGCTCAGATTACATAGTAATACTGGCATTAGTGCTTTCAAAAATTTTGTCCGCAGAAGCGGCTACAAAACCTCGATAGAGCTGGCCGTTAGCCATTGGGTAACGCTGAGCAAATTCATAAAAGCAGCTGGGCACGCTCAGTTCTGCATCATTTAATGTTACCGACACTTTATCTGCCATAGTTGAAGATTGGGCTAACAATACCTCTGGTCCACCTTTAATTTCACCACCGGATTGATTCAATACGAAACCTGCTTTGGTCAAGGCTAAATTTAAATCGGCTAATTCAGTAAAATGAGACAGATGATTGACACTGACGGTAAAATGGTTTGCTCTGAATCCCCAAATCGACATCCAAGCTGCATATTCAGACTCTGCCACTAAGCTTGCATAATCTGCAGATGATATCTGCCAATGGGCGCCAGAATATAAAAAGTCAGCTTGTTCAGCAGCGTCACTCGCTACCGCTTTTACCATGTTGTAGATAATTTTTTGCACGTTTTCAGGCATCTCTTCCACTAATAACTCGCTGATAAAAACCTTGGGTAATGTATCATCAGGATGTTCAAAGTGTTTAGCGACTAATTTTTTTTGTTCAAAAACATATTGACCTTGCTCGGTATAACCTAAAGCCAAAAAGTGTTGGGCCAGCTTGTGCAAATTAATATGAGCAATATTAAAGGTACGCAGGGCAATATGATCATTAATGATCGCTACTTCGCCAGCGTTATGACTTGCTTCAAATGAATTTAACAAATCATGGATCTTCTCTGCAGAAGGGGTAATTGCTACATAGTTTTGCCATAAATTGGCAAATAAGTCATTAACATTGGTATGCATAAGAGTGCAATCTCACTTTAAAATTAAATATGTAAACCCGGGCTCAAACTGCTGGGTAAGGCCACTTTATCCAATTCCACCGAAGCAACTGGATAGGCACAATAATCGGCAGCATAAAAAGCGCTCGCACGATGATTACCACTCTCACCAATTCCACCAAAAGGCGCTGCACCACTGGCGCCGGTGATAGGACGATTCCAATTCACAATGCCCGCTCTGATGCGCTGATAAAAGTGTTCATAATCTGCTTTGTCGTCTGCCAGCAAACCAGCTGAAAGGCCAAAACTGGTATTATTGGCCTCATCTATCGCTAAATCAAAGTCATCGTAGCGGATCACTTTGAGTAAAGGACCAAAATGCTCCTCATCAGGCAGGGTATCCAGAATGTTGCTCACATCAACGATGCCAGGGCTCACAAAACCGGATTCAATATCCACATGTTTTAGTTCAACTAAGCTTTTAGCACCTAGATTGAGCAATTGTTGCTGCGCTTTGACCATTAAGGCTGCGGCATTTTTTGAGATCATGGCGCCCATAAATGGCTGGGGTTGTGCGTCATATTGCCCAACTTTTATGGCCAGCGTCACTTCGATAAGTTTGGCTAAAATTGCGTCACCTTGGGCGTTGTTTGCTAAAAACAAACGTCTGGCACAGGTGCAACGTTGACCAGAGGTCACAAATGCAGATTGAACAACATCGTGCACTGCGGCATCGATATCCGTCACGTCTTTAATAATGAGTGGATTATTACCGCCCATTTCAAGGGCGAGGATTTTGCCAGGATGACCTGCATACTGTTCGTGTAATATTTTACCGGTGCGAGAGCTGCCAGTAAAAAATAAACCATCAAGACCGGGGTGAGCCGCTAAAGCTTTACCCGTTTCAACTTCACCTTGCACAAGGTTCAATACGCCATTAGGTAAACCGGCTTGCTGCCACAGCTCAACCGTACGCTCTGCAACTAAAGGTGTAAGGTCACTGGGTTTAAACACTACCGTGTTGCCAGCTAGCAAGGCAGGCACAATATGACCATTAGGCAGATGACCAGGAAAATTATAAGGCCCAAAAACTGCCACAACGCCGTGAGGCTTATGCCGAATAAAGGCTTTGCCAAGTGGCATCGGGTTTTCAGTGGTACCGGTACGTTGTAAATAGGCTTTTTCTGACAAGCCTATTTTTCCTATCATCGAGGCAACCTCGGTGATTGTTTCCCACTGAGGTTTGCCAGTTTCTTGTGAAATGGTAAGAGATAGAGCCTCTTTGTTGGCCGCTAATAACTCGCCAAATTTACTTACTATCGCCAAGCGCGCCTCAAAACCGAGTTGACTCCAGCTGATAAACGCCGAGCGTGCCGCTGTCACGGCCTGATCAACCTGCTGTTTATCTGCGCTAAGCGCTTGCCAGATAGTTACTTTTTTAGCCGGGTCAATAGAGTGAATAGGATGGCCAAGGCCAGCTAGCCACTGACCGTCGATAAAATGGGTATGATTATTCATTTTTATGTCCTGAATGTCGTTGGTGCGAAGCGGATCTCTTCACCGTTGTCTATTCCGAGGGCTTGTGCGGCCGCTTGACTGATAAAAGCAAGGTCATTTTCATCATCAATACTCAGTCGTGTGCAGACACCTCTGACATCTGCTACTTTGGTATTGATGGCAAAATATTCACGCCCTTGAACCGCTAATTTGTCATTGATCTTAATCGGTAATTTGCAACTCGTTTGGGCAGTGCGAATGTGCTTCAAATTAGCTTCTACGGTTGGACCTGCATCAAAAATGTCCACATATCCACGGCAAATAAAGCCTTCTTTTTCTAACATCTGTAAAGCGGGGCGCGTTTTTTCATGCACTTTACCAATAACCGCTTGTGCTTGCTTACTTAGCAAACTGACGTAAATAGGGTATTTGGGCATGAGTTCTGCGATAAATTGCTTTTGACCAATACCCGTTAAATAGTCAGCTGTGGGGAAGTCCATTGAAAAGAAATGTTCTTCTAGCCATTGCCAAAAAGGTGATTGGCCGTTTTCGTCACTAATACCACGCATTTCGGCGATAACCGTATCTGAAAAACGCTCTGAGTGTTCCATCATAAATAAAAAACGAAACTTAGAAAGCAATCTGCCGTTGTTACCTTCACGAGCATTTTGGCGCAAAAATAAAGTACATATTTCAGATACGCCCGTGTAGTCATTGCACAAGGTTAGTATGTCTACCGTATTGTAAATATTTAGTTCACGCGAGGCATGCACCACCTTGCTTAAATGATAATGATAAAACGCGTCATCTAAACCTACGGTAGAAGCAATACCACTTGTACCTACAACTTCTGCGGTTTCTGTTTCTTCCATCACAAACAGATAACTCTCGTCACAAGGTTCCGTAATTTCTTTAGCAAAGGAGAGTTGCGACTGCTCAATTTTGCGCTTTAATAATGCTTCATTGACCGGCAAGGAGGTAAACCCGATGCCGGATTCATTGGCAATATCAAATAATGCAGCATAATCATTGCTTTGAATTGGTCGTATAACTTTCATGTTCGCATACTCACTTGATTGTTACTTAAGCATTAACAACTTTCGCGACAGCGCGTTCAAATCGGGCTAAGCCTTCTTTGATATCTTCATCAGGAATAATTAAGGATGGCGCAAAACGTATAACATTGGCACCTGCAATTAAACACATTAGCTGCTCTTCGGCCGCAGCTACAAGAAAGTCTCTTGAACGACCAGCGAAGGTTTCATTCAGCGCACAACCCAGTAATAAACCTTGGCCACGTACTTCACTAAAACAATGGTATTTTTGATTTATCGCTTCAAGTCCTTGACGGAACACTTGCTCTTTGTGCTTGACGCCATTTAGCACTTCAGGCGTATTAATAATATCAAGTACGCGTTCAGCAACAGCACAGGCTAAAGGATTACCGCCATAAGTGCTGCCATGGGTACCTACTTTTAAATGTTCAGCAATTCTTGTTGTAGTCAACATTGCACCGATGGGAAAGCCGCCACCCAGTGATTTTGCTGTTGTCAGAATATCAGGTTCAATACCTAGGCCCATATAAGCATAAAGTTCACCTGTACGACCTACGCCAGATTGCACTTCGTCATAAATCAAAAGTGCATGATATTTTTCACATAAAGCCTTAACGCCTTTGGCAAAATCATCAGTTGGACTGATAATGCCGCCCTCGCCTTGCAGAGGCTCCATCATTACAGCGCAGGTATTATCTGACATAATTGCTTCAAGTGCGGCTAAGTCATTAAACGCAACATGATCTATGCCACCCGGCTTTGGACCAAAACCATCAGAATAAGCGGCTTGTCCGCCTACCGTAACAGTGAAAAACGTACGACCATGGAAACCCTGTTTAAAAGCAATGATTTGTTGTTTATGTTCACCGTACACATCTAAGGCATAACGACGTGCTAATTTTAAAGCCGCCTCGTTTGCTTCTGCGCCCGAGTTAGCAAAATAAACCCGTTCTGCAAAAGTAGCGTCAGTTAATTTTTTGGCTAGACGCAAGGCAGGTTCGTTGGTCAGCACATTACTCAAATGCCACAGTTTGTTACCTTGCTCTGTTAAGGCTGCTACTAATTCGGGATGACAATGCCCAAGTGCGTTCACAGCAATACCACCAGCAAAATCAATGTATTCTTTGCCCGTTTGGTCCCATATTTTAGAACCCAGCCCTTTGACGGGGATCATTGCTGCTGGATTGTAATTGGGTACCATTACTTCATTAAATAAATCGCGAGTGACATTCATAGTGCTACCTTTAAAATTGCGGCCGATTGGCTAAAAAAAAGTGCTGTAGTATTACAGGAAAAACACAGTTTGTCTTCCCCTTGAATAAGAGCAACTCCTTATATTTAAAGGCTTTCATGTAAATTTGCAGTAATAGTGAATAACTATTTAATAAGCTGCATAGAATGTGTGTCGAGTGATTATGATGAACCCTTCATTCGTCAAGTGAATGAGGGGTTTTAGCTTAAAATTGTTGGGTTTGAATGATTATGCGGAAAAAAAATTATTTATTTAGTGTAACTAAATTCAATGTGCGTATATCGGTGGTCTTTAATAACTCTAGCGCCCCCTTTGGCAGGCTTAACTCGCGGATAAATGCTTTTGCTTCGTCAACATCAATTAGGCTATTCATTTTCAATAATCGGTAACGACTATACCCACGAGCTTGTTTTAATGCCAATCCCAGCGGAGATATCTCCTTTATTTCCTCTTTACTGGCTACTTCTTGCATAGCATCAGCGATAAATACCCGTTTTAAATTCATCATTTTGATTAAGTCAGCACTGGTAGATAAGGCGTAGCTGTCTAACAATTGGTTTAAAAACTCACCAGAAGGTTCTAAACGCGATATGGCATTGTGTTGATCATGCAGTTGCGCGTTTTGTGCCTCTACCAAAGCTTCTCTTTGCACAAGGTCAAATAATCTAAAATATAATCTTACAACAACAATTGACCCCATCATTTGCAACATACCGACACTAAAGGCATTGTTCTCATCAATTTCATACAGCGAGGCTAACTTACGCGACACTATGGCGGTTGCCAGAGATTCTTCCCAAATCCTGTTTTTAATCTTGGGGTAGGGGTCGGTAATTTGAGGAAGCCACCGTCGAATCGACAAGGATAGGACTACGGGATTGAGATTTTCAATGCCAAACATATTTAAAGCAACCCGCAAACTATCAATCAGTATGGTTTTACCCTTAGTGTCTGTTCGGCGGTATTTAGGTTGATTAGCCAGTTTTAGCAATTCCTGATAGAACCACGGTATTTCGCTCGCTAGAGACTCAATGCGAGAAATAGTAGCTGCTTTTACACTTAATAAGTCGATGAGTTCAGGAATAGCATTTTCAATACCAATAACCTTTTGATAAATGTTTTCGGTATTCTTCAACTCTTCAACCAAACGCTGTTCAATTTTTATATTCAACAGGTTTAGGTTTTCTTTCAGAAAATTGATAGTTTGTTTTTGATTGAGGTCTTTTTCTCGAATTGCTTGTTTTTCGACTCTTAATAGACTCCGCACCGTTTTACTTTGCTCAATCTCTATAACGCTCAAGGTTGGCTTATCTACATTAAGTAAATTAGCCTGTGCGGTCTTAATATCTAAAAAGAAGCCATGATATCGTTGGTTTACTAGCGCTTGTATAGTAGAGATGTCAGTCATTTTATTATTATTTTTTAAAGTCATTAAAAGAAAAGTTGTCAGGCAATAAATTTTATCTAACGGGGCATTGTGCTAGAAAAGTACCTTAACTAAAAGCTTTTAGTGTCACTGAGCTTAAGAAAGTTAGCTAGAATCTGATGGCCGAATTCAGTTAGTAGGGATTCTGGATGAAATTGCACTCCCACAAGCGCTAATGAATGGTGCTCTATTGCCATAACTTCGAGCGAATTATCTGGTTCTTGGCACCAAGCGCTAATATTGAATTCTGTTCCAATGCTTTGTGTTTCGAGTATTAAAGAATGATAACGAGTGGCTATAAAACTGGGGGGAATATCTTTGAATAAGGCACTACCATTATGCTGAACCAAGGATGTTTTGCCGTGTTTAATATTCTGCGCACGGCTGACTTGACAGCCAAATACTTGACCAATCGCCTGATGCCCTAAGCACACGCCTAGCAAGGGTATTTTACCGGCAAA
Organism: Paraglaciecola sp. 25GB23A; assembly: GCF_040012495.1. Classification (NCBI taxonomy): domain Bacteria; kingdom Pseudomonadati; phylum Pseudomonadota; class Gammaproteobacteria; order Alteromonadales; family Alteromonadaceae; genus Paraglaciecola; species Paraglaciecola sp. 25GB23A. Next base: position 262,758 of record NZ_JBDYKM010000003.1, on the reverse strand, counting down.
TTTTTCTATCGCTGCCAAGCTAATACCGGCCTCGTCCGGGGTACATGGCCCAGGTGAAATAACCAAGTAGTCTGGGTTTAACTTAGTGATGCCCGTGCAATCAATCTCATCATTTCGAATGACGCGCACTTCTTGACCTAACTCAACAAAATATCGCGCCAAGTTGTGAGTAAAGGAATCATAGTTATCGATCAACAGTAACATCGGTGATTAGCCTAAAATTTCCTAGGTCGAGTGTTTAGTTTATACAAACCAGTCTTTTTGCCCTCACCACCTAAAACCTTAATTGAATCCATGTTTTGGTGGTGCAATTAATATGCAGATGATTTTACAAGGGGCGGGGTACAAAACCCACTGCTTCATAAACTTTAGCTAAGGTTGCTCCTGCTTTACTTCGCGCTTTTTCAGCGCCACTTCGCATTATTCTGTCTAACTCTGTCCTATCGTCACGTAACTCCGCATAGCGTTGTTGAATAGGCTCTAATAGTGCGACAACCGCATCTGCGACATCGGTTTTTAAATGACCATACATTTTGCCTTCATATTCAGGTACTAATGAATCGATAGAGCGGTTGGTCGAACACGAGAGCAAACTGAGTAAATTAGATACGCCGGGTTTTTCGGCAACGTCAAAATAAATGCGTGCTTGTTCATCTGAATCCGTCATGGCGCGTTTGATTTTTTTGCTAATGGTTTTTGGGGCTTCTAATAAGCCGACAAAATTATTCGGATTGTCATCTGATTTCGACATTTTTTTGGTGGGTTCTTGCAAGCTCATTACACGAGCACCAAATTCTGGGATATAGGGATCGGGTATGGTAAAAATTTCACCGTGTATATTGTTAAAGCGGGTAGCGATATCCCGAGTGAGTTCTAGATGTTGCTTTTGGTCTTCGCCAACCGGTACTTTATTGGCTTGATATAACAGAATATCTGCTGCCATCAGTGCCGGATAACTATAGAGCCCAACGTTGATATTACTAATATTTTTAGCTGACTTATCTTTAAACTGTGTCATGCGATTGAGCTCCCCCATTTGCGCATAACAGTTCATTATCCAGGCTAGTTGAGCGTGTTCGGGCACGTGGGATTGAATAAAAATGCTGCTTTTAGCCGGATCAATGCCGCAAGCAATATACAAGGCAAGGCCATCTAAACACGCTTTGTACAATTCCTTTGGCTCTTGTCTAACCGTAATAGCATGTTGATCGACCAACATATACAAACACTCGTTGTCGTCTTGCATGCCAACCCATTGGCGCAGCGCACCAATATAATTACCAATAGAAAGTTGTCCGGATGGCTGGCAGCCGCTTAGTACGATAGGTTTAGTCATAATAGCTGTATCTACAATAGTTGATGAATATTAACAAAAATTTGCTTTTGCCAAGGATAGTTCGTGGCGCATTGCTTGGATTACCTGCTGATAATTTGGCTGGTTAAAAATCGCGGAGCCGGCTACAAACATATCCGCACCCGCCTCAGCGATGCTGCGGATATTATCGACTTTTACGCCACCGTCAATTTCTAATCTGATATCAAAGCCAGATGCTAGGATCATTTGTTTAATTTGTCTGAGCTTGACCAAGCTGTGAGGGATAAATTGTTGACCGCCAAAACCAGGGTTTACTGACATCAGCAAAATATGATGCAGCTTATGCATAACATCCTCAAGACAGGTTAATGAGGTTGCAGGATTGATAACTAAACCGGGTTTACAGCCTAAATCGACAATTAACTGTAGGCTGCGGTCCAGATGTTTCGATGCTTCTGGATGGAAACTAATCATGTCGGCGCCGGCAGCAGCAAAGCTTTCTATTAAAGAATCAACCGGTTCAACCATCAAGTGCACATCAAGTTGTGCGGTGATGCCATAATTTCTGAGCGCCTTACACATCATGGGTCCAAAAGTGAGATTGGGCACGTAATGGTTATCCATTACATCAAAATGAATGATATCAGCACCTGCTGCTAATACGGTGTCAACTTCTTGGCCAAGTCTAGCTAAGTCAGCCGATAAAATTGAAGGCGCAATCAAAAATTCTTGCATACATATTCTCTTTACCAATAAAGCCTATACTTTACAGAAAAAAAGCCTTTTAACATAGAGTTAGCGGTCGCACCATTAGGGCGCGTATGGTTTAAAATGGTGCAAAAAAACACAGATTGCTCTCAATGGTTTCGCTAATGAAAAACTATAAAATAAAAATAATCCTTATAAAACAATAGCTAAAGTATTTTTTGTGCTTCAATTACAGTGTGCTATTTTTAGGCATTAGATTTGCGTTATCTGTGACATAAAACTATAAAAACAACGACAGAATCTTAAGTCAACACACTTAAAATATTATAAATAAAACTGGAGTACACATGAAAACTTTAAAATTAAGCGTTATCGCTGCATCCGTCTTAGCTGTATCTGGGTTTAGTTCGTTTGCCTCTGCTGAGGTAAGTGCTAACTTTGGCGCAACCAGCAACTATTTGTGGCGTGGTGTTACACAGACTGGCAATGCTCCTTCATTGTCTGGTGGTTTAGATTATTCAGATGAAAGCGGTGTGTATGCAGGCACTTGGGTAGGGACCATTGATTGGACTGATGAAACATCTGATGCCAAGGGTGCTGAAGTAGATTTCTATGCAGGTTATGCCGGTGAGTCAGGTGACTTTGGTTACGACGTAGGTTATATCTACTACTACTATCCATCAACAGGTTATGAAGACAGTAATTTTGGTGAACTATATTTTAACGGTAGTTTCGGCGCATTTGGATTTGGCGTGGCTTACACTATTAACAGTGAAGCTGACAACGATGCCCCTTTTGGTACAGGTGACCTATATTATAACGTGAGCTATGGTTTTGACTTACCAAATGAGTTTGCTCTTGGTTTAACTTACGGTTATTACGACTTCGATACCCCTACTAGTGAATCTGACTATGGTCATTTCCAAGTAGATTTAAGCAAAGGTGACTTTACCTTTTCTTTGTCACAAGCGGACAAAGAATCTGGCAGTGATGATACTAACTTTGTCGTTAGTTGGGGCACAAGCTTCTAATTTGCTTATTTAGCTAATAGTTCGAACCTAAAAAAACCAGTCACTAGACTGGTTTTTTTTATTAAATCTCTATGTATTGCCCATTTATGGGATTTTTTAACTGAACATGAGATGAATGGTGATACTTTTGGGTTAAAGTTGTCTTGTTGTAGTGTAGTACATCAGTATAATGCAACAAATTATGTCAAACGAAGATACCACTATGATCAGGAAGTCAAAAAAGTTGTTTCTATTCGGTGGCAGCATTATGGCTGTAATGCTTACTTATGCGCAATTTCCAAAGGATGAAGGAAGCGTATTTTGTAGTTGTTCGCAAGGCGTTGCTTTTGCCACAGAGCTCCCGATGAGCCACCCCATAAACCGATGTGCTGCAACTGGGGTTGCCCAAGTGAGTTGGACATCTTGGGTTAGTGGCCGTTCAAATTCTTACCAGTTTCACTTCTTAGATTTATTAGAGCTTTTAACTCGTCATTCTGAAGCACCCAAAAACAAGTCCGTGTCTTAAGTGATTTATGACTGAATCAAAAAAACCAAATAAACCTTCCATACTTGATATCGTGAAAAGTGTCGCTGCCAGTGCTTTTGGTGTGCAAAGTGCTAAAAATAGAGAGCGTGATTTCCAACAACAGTCTATCGTGCCTTATATCGTGGTTGGAGTTGTATTTGTCTTACTCTTTATCGCAGGGTTGATTGTGTTGGTGTCGCAAATTGTGCCTAGTTGACATAAGTGTCAATTATAAGGTTAATTTGTTTTTCTTTTGTCTTAAAAACAAAAGCGACTAATTATTCAAGGTGATACAAAGCTAATAATTCACCTACCTTATTTCGTGTCCCCCCATTTTGACTGATAAAGCGGTTAACCTGTAACTCAGTCAGCTGCGCCTCTTGGTATATTTCACGGGTAAATTGCGTATCGTGATTACTAATTAATACTGGGATTTTACGTTCAAAGGCAGTTTTTTCAGCTAATTGTGCTAATAAGCTCTGGCTGCTGATTGAAAACCCGCCACTGGAATAACTATTAAACTTGGCCGTCTCGCTAATGGGGGCATAAGGTGGATCGCAGTATATGACTGCCCCTTTTCTGGCTCGAGTGAATACCTGTTCGAAAGATTGACAGGTGAATGTAGCTTGCTGTGACTTTTCGGCAAAAAACAATATTTCTTTGTGCGGAAAGTACGGTGCTTTATAGCGACCAAAAGGGACATTAAAAATTCCCTTTTGGTTATAGCGGCATAGTCCATTGTAACCAAAGCGATTTAAGTACAAAAATATAACCGCTCTTTCATAAACATCGTTACTTTGGTTAAACTTTTCACGTAAGGCGTAATAACGTGCCTCATCGTTATTCGCCGGAACAAATAAACTGGCACTGTCTGTGATGTATTGATCTGAACGTTTTTGTAGAATTTTGTAGAGATTGATCAAATCAGGATTGATGTCATTGAGCAAATATTTAGGGTATTGAGTATTTAAAAATACCGATCCTGCGCCGACAAAAGGCTCAATGAGTTTATTCGCCTTAGGTAATTTAGCCGTAATTGCTTCAATTAAACTGTATTTACCACCTGCCCATTTTAGGAATGCTCTATTTTTTTTTAAGGCCATAGGGACTAATACAACTACCTAACAAGGAAAAGGATATACCGCGCCGAATTGTAACGAGCATCTGGCGAAACACCAATAATTTATCGCATGTTTGTCGCTATTTCCTGTTGGATTGTATTTGCAGACTTAACAAAGGGCGATTGTGCCAATAAATTAGCCGGTAGGACATCAATTGCTGCTTTGGCTGCAGCGAAACTAGGATAACTCTGCTCTAACAATAACACATGCCAACTACTACCGAATCGTTGTGTCTCATAAGTCCAAGATTGCTCGGAGATTTTTTGTTCATTAATATTTTGCTGCAGTAAGGTATTATCGGCCATCGCCAGCAGTTGAATATAGTAGGTGCCTTTCTCTAGCGTTACGGGCAGTGGTGCTTGCAAGCTTACTTTTGACTGAGTTGCTGCTCCTAGTCCGAGATCACTTGGCGCTATTTTGTCATCTACTTCGCTTATCGTTTGTGCGGCTAGGTTTTCAATGATAGTGCTTGTTTCGATTGATTGGTTTAATTCATTACTGTCATTTTTAAGCGCTAGCTCAGATTTATCCTGTAAGAATTGAGCCGACTTTATTTCAACTTGCGCAATAGCACTTTGCCAGTCAGTTACCAGCAGATCAGCCTCTGACTCTGGCAATGCTTGTGCAACAATTTCAGGTACTAGCAAAGCTGGGAGAACTTCGGCCTTTATCTCAGCTGTTTCCTGCTCGTCTTGTGCGCTTGAAATTGCAAGCTCCTTTGCTTGGGTTTCTTTTACGCTCTGTTGTGGCTGATTAACTGTAAGGGAGCTTTGTTTACCCTCTATTAGTGAGCTAAATTGTTCGGGATATTGCCAGCTAAGAATGGCAATAAACAATGATATGAAAACTAAGATAAAAGCAGCAATCACACTTTTACGTTTTAAAAAGACGATTGGCGTTGGTGGCTTTTGGGCTCTTTGTTGTAGGCGCTCAGCGAATTTTTTACGTTTCGAAGCAATAAGCTTATCAAGGTCTGAGTTTAATTCAGTTTGCAGAGAATCCGCGCTTGTGAGGGTATTGATCAGTAGCGGTTTGTCACCGGATTTACTGCCCAATAGTCGCTGGGTGTCCCGTGCCCATGGTCCTTGGGCAAATATTAATACATTGAGATGTTGTTTATTGTTGTTAAAGCGGCTTTGCAGTACTAAATCCCATAATTCTTTGACTAATTTATTGGGTAAGTTCTCCCCTTTAGTAATACTAATGATTATGGGGCCGTCATGATGATTTAAGTCGGCTAATAGTTGATTTAGGGGCCGATTAAAGTCTGCAGATTGTGTCTTGCTAATCAGTTGTTGATAAAGTTTTTCTCGGTACTTAGCAAGCGGGGTGGTAGTAACTGCAGCGAGTAAAGCTACCTCAATCTGCTCCGTTGACTGCGCAATGAAACTATCGAGTATGTTTGACTGACGAGCAACATCTGAGCTAATAAACATAAGCTGCGAAGAGTAGCTTACTAAATACTCTAATCGGTCTTGTAAATCGGATGCCGCCATAATGTTCTCATTAGTAGTCAATTAACCCCCTTGCGAACAAGGGAGAGCAATTTACTAAGACAGAACGGCGCGCAAAATCTCTTCAGAAATTTGGTTGGTGACTTTTGCTTGCCCAATACCCGTTGGAATAATAAAGTTTAATTTACCTGCCTGAACTTTTTTATCATGCCGCATGTGTTGCATGAAACTTGTGTAGTTCATCTCTTCTGGCGCTTTTACTGGTAAATTAAAACTGCGTATTAAGGCCTCAATTCGTCGGAAATCTGACACTTCAAGCCAATCCATCTTAGTAGCTACTTCACTAGCAAGAACAATGCCTGTTGCAACAGCTTCACCATGCAGCCAATTGCCGTATCCTTGCTCTGCTTCAATAGCGTGGCCAAAAGTATGCCCTAAGTTGAGTAAGGCGCGCAGTCCCGACTCACGTTCATCAATAGCCACTACTTCAGCTTTTATGGCACAACAACGTGCTATTAAGTACTGCAAGGCCTCGGTATTTTTTGCTTTTATTAGCGTTTGGTTCTGCTCTAACCAAGTAAAGAACAGGGCATCATAAATCACGCCATACTTGATGACTTCAGCCATGCCGGCAGAAAATTCGCGTTCTGGTAACGTTAATAAGGTATTGGTATCGATAAATACGGCTTGCGGCTGATAAAAAGCCCCGATCATATTTTTACCCAGCGGGTGATTAACTGCTGTCTTGCCACCAACTGATGAATCTACTTGGGATAAGAGGGTAGTAGGAATTTGAATAAAGGGTATGCCACGTTGAAAACAAGCGGCAACAAATCCGCTGAGATCTCCCACTACTCCGCCACCTAGCGCGATAAGTGTGGTGTCACGTGCTGCAGATATTTCCAATAATTTAGATGTTATTAATTCGAAGGTAGCTAAGTTTTTATGCTCTTCACCGTCGCTTATAACAATTTTGCTGACTTGGCAGCCCTTTAGTGCAGACAAAAGTAGGGGGTAATAAAGTGGTTCAACAATATTATTGGTAACCACTACCACCGTTTTCGTTTTTAGATATGGAAGTATTAATTCGGGCTGCTTTAATAAATCAGCGTTAATAAAGATGGGGTAGCTACGCTCACCCAACTCAACAGAAATTGTTGTCATAAGCGTAGCTCTCTATTTTTTTATCGAATTACAGACCAATTTTCTCAATAATCTGATTAGCAACTGCTCTTGCGCTTTGGTCATCAGTATCAACTACATAATCGGCAGCATCTTCATACATTGGATTACGTTCTTCCGCTAGTCGACGCAATACTGCTTCAGGATCGTCATTTTGTAGTAGTGGACGGCGTTTGTCTCTTTGCGTTCTGGCGACCTGTTTATCAATTGTCGTTTGCAAATAAACCACAATTCCGCGGGCTGAAAGACGGTTTCTTACCGCTTTACTAACCACAGAACCACCGCCAGTAGCGAGAACAATGCCTTGTTTATCAGTCAGGTCATTGATCACTGTTTCTTCACGTGCACGAAATCCTTCTTCACCTTCGATATCGAATATCCAAGCGATATCAGCTCCAGTGCGTTTTTCAATTTCTTGATCTGAGTCGAAGAACTCTAAATGGAGCTCATCTGCGAGATGCCTACCGATGGTGCTTTTACCAGCTCCCATGGGGCCTATTAAAAAGATATTACGTTTTTCAGCCATTTTTTGCTTTATTCACAATTATGTTTATTTAAGGGGTAGAAATGGTTTGTGCGGCTACCCTTTTATGGATTAACCAGACCTCGTTGAATTTTCGAGGGCGTGATTATCTCAGTTTTACCCCGAATTTTGCAAGCTTTGTTAATTTACCATTAAAAAAGCTGTCTAATCATACGCTTAGACAGCTTGTTTGGTCTCTTTTTATGATAAAAATTTAATTTGTAACAATAAACTATTGAGTACGTAAATTATCAGTCAATATTTTAGGTGTTACAAAAATAAGTAATTCACGTTTTTCACTGATCACTGAAGTATTTTTAAATAGGTGGCCAAGTATCGGTAAATCACCTAAAAGTGGAACTTTACTAATATCATCAGCAGTAGTCTGCTGGAAGATACCACCCAGTACAATAGTTTCGCCATTTTCGACCAATACTTGGGTGCTTATTTCTTGCGTATCAATGGCTACTGCTGGACCGGTTGATGTAGACACTGTCTCGCCGCGGGTATCTTGGGTAACAACTAAATCTAAGATGATCCGGTTGTCTGGCGTGATGTGGGGTGTCACTTTCAAACTCAATACAGCTTTTTTGAATTCTACCGAAGTGGCTCCACTTGACGTTGATTGCACGTAAGGTATTTCAGTTCCTTGTTCAATATAGGCTTCATGCTGATTAGCCACAGTAATACGTGGGCTTGCAATCACTTCGCCTTTGTTTTCCGATTCTAGGGCGGATAATTCTAAGTCTAATATGGTGCCGTCAACTAATCTTGCTACTTGTAAGCCAATTCGACCTGCTGGATTAGCCACAGGCAGATTAACGTTTAATCTGTCTGTTAACGAGGGAATACTTCCTCCCGCAATAGTTTCTGCACCTGTCAGAGAACCAGAAATACCATTGTCATCTTGTCTGTCACTGAAGCCCCAGCGCACACCAAGTTGTTCTCCAGCATTATCACGCACTGTGACCATTCTTGATTCGATAAGCACCTGTTTAATTGGAATATCTAAAGCCTTGATCAAGGCCTTTGCTTCATCAATCGATAATTGAGTATCACGCAATAACAAGGTGTTCGTGCGGTCATCTACTGCTACGGTTCCTCGCGGAGTTAATACGGTATTTTCAGCATTTTTTAGTATGGTGGCCATATCAGCTGCTTTGGCGTAATTAATTTGAATGTTGGTTGATATAAGTGGAGCGAGCTCAGCAACTTGTTGCTTGGCTTGCAGTTGTTGGGTTTCTCGAGCGGTCAACTCTTCAGTTGGAGCGATTAATAGAATATTACCTTCTAAACGTTTGTCTAAGCCCTTGATTTTTAAAATCATATCTAAGGCCTGATCCCAAGGAACGCCTGATAAGCTGATGGTCACATTGCCAGTCACAGTATCAGTGGTCACTAAGTTGAAACCGTTAACTTGGGAAATAATTTGCAATACCTGTCTGACAGGGACATCTTGGAAATCTAAAGATATAGGCTCGCCAGCAAAATTGTTATTGTCAGTGGTGACAATTTTTTCATTTATCTTTTCAATGTTAATGATCAGGCTATTGTCAGACTTTTGATGACGAAAAGTGACCTCATCTAATAGGGCAAATTCCACTTTACTGCTGGCATTTTGTTGGTAGGTTTCCAACATAGAAACGGGCGTGGCAAAGTCGATAACATCGAGTTTATAAAGTTGCTCTTTGGCCAATTGTGTGGCCGGCAACAGCAAAGTGAGTTTGTTATTAACTTTACTCAGTTGCATCTGAAATTTATTGTTGTTAAATACTAAAGTAGTTTGTGCTCCACCATTAGGCATGCGTTTAAATTGGATATCTTTTAGTTCAGAACTAAACACCTGACTTATTTGTTTGTCAGGGTCAACCAATGCAACACTCGCTTCCTGACTCACTGCACTAAAAGCGCACAAAGAAACAGCTAAGCCCAATGTCCAATTCAATAAAAGATTTTTTTGGTTTTTATAAATATAGCGTTTAGACATTTTTTTCTCCTGCCTTTGACAGCATGGTGAGAGTGGCCTGCTTTTTTTGCCAACAGCCAGCACCATCGGGCAGCATTTCAGTAAACGAAACTATGCCATTGTTGATTGAATCAATTTTCCCAAAGAATAAACCGAGGTAGTCACCCTTAGTCACTTTGAATAAACTGCCAGTATTAGATTGAATTAATGCCCATCTTTTACCGTTCGAAGTGAAGACACCCATTACGGATAAAGCGTCGATACCAAATCTTTCAAGCGCTTGTTTACTGCGAGAAAAATCGGGTTGAGGACAGTTAGGTTGAGAAACTTGTTGCACCTCTACTCCCATATTTCTTGGATGTTGAAATGGACTTCTTAACTCAATGGCTGAATAAATAAAGGTAGGTTTTGCCTCAAATTGTGGATAGGGCTCAATACTTACCGGCGTCTCTTGTTTTACTTGAGTAATGTACTGTTGTAAATCTCCTACACCAGCATTACAGCCGCAAAGAACAATGGTAAGGGCAGAAACTGCGATTAATTTCATTATTTTTACCCCTTGCCCTTAGTCGCGGTTTGCGCGGTGTCGTTATCACCTTTAGCTGTGCGATAGGTTTTAGCTTGTAATTTCAACTTCAGGGTATTCGCTTCTTGGCTAATTTCAAAATCATGCACTGTGACGATACGCGGTAAACCCGCGATTTCCGAGGCAAACTGGCCAAAATTATGATAACCACCGGTTACTTCCATTTGTATGGGTAATTCTGTGTAGAACTCTTTTGGTACTTCTTTCTGCCAATTTAGTAATCTGAATGTGAGTCCGGCTGATGTACCCACTAAGGTAATGTCGTCTAGTAATCCTGGGGTTTCATTACTGGTTGGTAAAGATTTTAACATCGAAGAAAAGTCACTTTGTAAACGAGCAAGTTGTTCTTCATAGGCACTGAGGTTGACCGCAATGCGATATTTAGCCTGATAATTCTGTTTTAACTCCGCTTCACGGTTTTGTGCCGCTTCTAATAGCGGCAATTTCGATTTAACTAAGCCGTAGTAACCGCCAACCAAACCAATAACAGCAACAAAGATCGCCACCACTGTTTTGACTTCAAATGGCCAAACTGCAACTTGTTCAAAGTCGAGGTCGTTGATTTCTTTTAATTTATTGACATCAAACTTCATTTTTTAGGCTCCACGTTTTCAGTAGAAAACTCTGGTGCGACACTCGGATTGATCGTAAAAGTTAATTTGAAATCACTGACCGCTTCGAGTGCCGATGTATCCGCTACTATGGAAGATAAGACTCCGCTACTAAATACCGTTGATTGTTCAAGCTGTCGCATAAAATCGGCAAGCCTATTATTCGACTCACTGACGCCTAATACCTCAACTTGATTACCCTTGCGTGAAAAGCTGCGAAAAGATAAACCTGGTGGCACTAATCGCACAAGCTCGTCCAAAACACGTGGCACTGCGTTACGACTTGCTTCGAGCTGCTCAATCAGAGCCATACGTTGTTCGATAGCTTGTTTGTCTTTTTTGATATTTTTTATTTTTTCAATTTGAGCATCTAAAGTCACAATCTCTTGCTCAATAAATTGATTGCGCTGTCCTTGGTTGGTGATCATCGTGTCAACAACAGTACCGACACCAAACATCAAACCAAATCCGACGATGGCGATCCCAGCTAACATGGTTAGATAATTACGTTTCTCTTCAACTCTTTGAGCCTCACGCCAAGGCAGTAAATTTATATGTGCCATGGGCTAAAACTCCTACAAGCTAATCCTGCAGCTATGGCAAGTTGCGGTGCAAAAGAGGCCAACTCAGAACTTTGTATGGCTTCTGACAGGGTCATATTGGCAAACGGATTAAACATTTCTACTTCTATGGCCAACTCACTTGCCAAGTCTTCAGCAATGGTTGACACATGACATGCCCCACCACAAATAAGTAATTTGCTCGGACGTTTAGTGCCAGTTGCACTGACAAATACTTGTAATGCACGGCTAACTTGTTGTTGCAGATTAGCTAAAAATATCGGGTAGGAATCTAATTTCCAATTATCCGGCAAACTACCTGCTTGCAGCTGCTTTTCGATATGTGAGCGTTCTTCGTTATACAAGATCACCAAATCTTGGATTAAAGAATCCATACCAAAACTATGATCTTTGGTATAGCTGACCTTGCCATCTTTAACCCAACATAACTGTAAATACGTTGCACCAATATTTAAACAACAAACACCGTCATTGCCATCAGTTGCATAAAAGTGACTTACAGCTGAACCCAAAGAATAACTCTCTACATCAACTATTTTCGCTTCATAGCCCACTTCGCCTAACAAGGTGATGCGGCGATCAACGATATCTTTGTGCACAGCACTTAGCAGCACTTCTACTTTATTGGCAGTGGTCGTACTGTTTTCTATCTCTTCAAAATCGATATAGACTTCTTCCAAGGGATAAGGAATGAGGCTGTCAGCTTCAAGCTCTATCTGTCCTTCTAATTCATAATCAGAAAGTCCTGGCTCCATGTACACAATCTTATTGAGTACAGTTGAGCCTGATACGGCTATAGCCACATACTTGTTTTTGGTTTTAAGCGCAGCCTTCACTTTTTTCAAAGCCTGACTCACTGCTTCAAAATCTTTAATTTCTCGTTCAGCAAAAGCATTGCCTATGATAGGTTCACAAGCGAAGGCCTGCAGGCTGAATTGGTCATTAGTTTTTTCGAGCACGACCGCTTTTACAAAGCGAGAGCCTATGTCTAAACCAATCATTTGTTGGGCTTTCTTTTTAAATAGGTTTGTCAACACATTCCTTTCCACAACAATAAGTTAATCATTATTGGATTATTATTACTTAAAAAACTGTTATTTATGGATCTAATAACAGTACATAGGTATAAAATGTAAGTCATTTTGTTAAATTTATCTTGGTATTCTTAGTCTGTGAAGTATTTAAAACCAGTATTAATCAGTATTTCTGTCATGTGCCTACTCGGCGTAGCCCTTGTTATGGGTACATATTTCTATATCAAAGCTGATTTGCCCAGTATAGAAGCATTAAAGGATGTTCGCCTACAAACACCTATGCGAATTTATACATTAGACGGCAAACTGATTTCTCAGTATGGCGTTAAAAGACGAATTCCGCTTAATTTGTCTGAAGTTCCGCAAAAACTCATTCAAGCCGTCATCGCCACAGAAGATAGTCGCTTCTATCAACATCCCGGTATAGATCCTATCGGCATGATGCGTGCTTTGGTTAATTTAGTTGTAACCGGTGAGAAAGGTCAAGGGGGCAGTACCTTAACCATGCAGCTTGCGCGCGACTTTTTTCTTACCCGAGATAAAACATATATTCGTAAGATCCGCGAGATAATCATTGCTTGGCATATGGAGCAACTGCTAAGTAAAGACGAGATTTTAGAACTGTATTTGAATAAAGTTGAACTCGGCCATCGTTCCTTTGGATTTGGTGCTGCCGCTCAAGTTTATTATGGTAAAACGGTTAATGAGCTAAGTTTAGCCCAAATTGCTACCATTGCTGGTTTACCTCAAGCCCCCTCGGTGTTGAACCCTATTAGTCGTCCGGATCGAGCGATTGTGCGTCGTCGTATTGTATTATTACGTATGCTTGATGAGGGTTATATTACTCAAGCCGAATTCGAAGAAGCGGCGGCAGCGCCTATTTCTGCCAAAAAACACGGGGCTGAAATTGAGTTAGATGCTCCCTATCTCGCCGATCACGTTTACAACGAAATGATTGCCTTATATGGTAAAGATGAAGCAGAAACAGGCGGGTATCAGGTCTTTTCTACAGTACCTTCGGAATTACAAATGGCAGCCCAAAAGGCTTTGCGTCGCAATCTACATGATTATGATGAACGTCACGGTTATCGGGGCCCATTGCAACAATTGTGGTTGAATGAAACGCCAGAAGAGCAACAGAAGGGTGAGAGTGACTCTGAATCCTCTGCTCCAAATCAACAATGGTCTGAGCAAGAAATGCTCGAATTACTTAATAATTACCCTACTTATGAGACTTTACAAGCTGCGATTGTGGTGAAGGTAAATCCTCAAGATATCTCTGTGTTTGATCAAAACGGTCAATACCGTACGATTGACTGGGATGGCTTGGATTGGGCCAGAGCTTATATCAACGATAATAAACAAGGGCCTGATCCTAAGGTCGCTACTGATATTGTGCAAGCAGGTGCCTTGATTTTAATCCGCCAACGCGAAGATGATAACCATTGGCAAATAGCTCAATACCCGCAGGCGAGTAGTGCGCTCATTGCCTTAAACCCGCACAATGGAGCAGTGCAATCGGTTGTGGGTGGGTATAGTTTTTATCAGAGTCAATTTAATCGAGCGACGCAAGCTAAGCGCCAGGTTGGCTCGAATATTAAGCCTTTTATTTATTCTGCTGCTTTGGAAAATGGCTATACTTTAGCCAGCATCATCAATGATGCTCCTATTACTCAATGGGAGGCTGGTACGGGGACTGCGTGGCGACCTGAAAATTCACCAGCTGAGTACGATGGGCCTATTCGTTTGCGAGTGGCCTTGACGAAATCTAAAAACGTGGTGTCAGTGCGTTTAGTTCGTGCACTTGGATTGGATACAGTAAGACAGTATTTAAGTCGTTTTGGCTTAGCCTTAAGCGATATTCCCAACGATGAAACGGTTTCTTTAGGTTCAGGTTCACATACCCCACTTGAAATAGTGACCGCTATGGCAACTATTGCCAATGGCGGATTTTTGATTCAACCTCATTTTATTCAACGCATCGAAGACGACTACGGTAAAAATCTGTGGCAAGCAAACCCAACTTATGCCTGCGAACCTTGTGATGTGGATTCATCCGAAGAGGAGTCTGCTCGCTCTCAAGACTTGAGTAATGCCGATATTGATGCCTTATTAGCCGCTGAACTTAGTGCAAATCCAGTGAAAAAAGTGCCAATAAAACGCTCAGCCCCAAGAGTCATTACTGCAGAAAATGCCTATTTAGTGGCTGAAATGATGCGTTCAGCGGTACAGATTAATGGTAATTGGGATAACAGAGGTACGGGGTGGCGAACGGCTTTATTGCTTAACCGTGATGATGTATCGGGTAAAACAGGTACCACTAACGATGTGCGGGATACTTGGTTTAGTGGCTTTACACCTGATTTAGTGGCTACTGTGTGGGTTGGTTTCGATGATAGCAATCGTCGTTTAGGTAGGGCTAGCCGCAATCAAAACTTAGTTAATAAAAATCCGCAAAAGTACAATTACATAGGCAACGCAATGGCAGAAACAGAATCTGGTGCAGTAGCTGCTCAACCTGCTTGGATACGCTTTATGCAGGTAGCCTTAGATGGCGTACCTGAGCATCAACTGCCAATGCCAACTGATTTAGTCACCATGCGCATTGATAAAAATAGCGGAAAATTGACCAATCGAACAGATAAAACTTCGATGTTTGAATATTTTAATGAAGGGACCGAACCGCAAGTCTTCGTCACAGAAAGTGAAATCGTCGAAGCTAAAGACGGTGAGAGCAATAAAAAGGCGGAAGAAGAAATATTTTAGTTAGGGTAGCAAAGGTCGGAGCTTTATCTGCTAATAAGTCGCTTATACTACAATGCTAATATTGCTCCACCTTGATAATACGCCAAGAAACTTGAATTTAGGCCAGCGAGTAGCCCACGATTTTGAAAAGTGTCTATGTAGCAGATATAGACACCTCAACTACTTTAATGAAAGTGACACAACAGGACACATCAATGACAGATAAAGCAGAAAAAAATGCTTTGTACATTCCACATGCGGGCCCCGCATTATTAGAAACTCCGCTCTTAAACAAAGGTAGTGCTTTTAGCACAGCAGAGCGGGTCGCTTTTAATCTAACCGGCTTGTTACCTCCGCGTTATGAAACTATCGATGAGCAAGTTGATCGCGCTTATATGCAGTACTCTAGTTTCGAAGAGCCGATAAACAAACATATTTATTTACGGGCAATTCAAGACAATAACGAAACACTCTACTATCGCCTGATTAAGCAGCATATTGATGAAATGATGCCAATTATTTATACCCCGACTGTGGGTGATGCTTGTGAACAGTTTTCTGATATTTACCGCAGTTCTCGAGGTCTATTTATCTCCTACTCAGAACGATATCAGATGGATGATATACTGCGTAATGCCACCAAGCGTAAGGTCAAAGTTATTGTCGTGACCGATGGTGAGCGTATCTTGGGCTTAGGCGATCAAGGTATTGGTGGTATGGGAATTCCTATTGGAAAACTGTCTTTATATACCGCGTGTGGCGGTATTAGTCCTGCTTATACTTTGCCCGTGATGTTAGATGTAGGCACCAATAATGAAAAATTGTTGGCTGATCCTATGTATATGGGCGCACGTCACAAACGTATTGGTCAAGCAGAGTACGATGAGTTCATCGAGTTATTTATTAAAGCCATTTATCGTCGTTGGCCTGAAGTCATGCTGCAATTTGAAGATTTTGCTCAAGCTAATGCGATGCCTATATTGGAGCGCTATCGCCATCAAGTCTGTTGTTTTAATGACGATATCCAAGGTACCGCATCAGTCACAGTTGGCACTATTTTAGCCGCGTGTAAAACTAAAAAAACCTCTTTGTCATTGCAAAAGGTAGCCTTTGTCGGTGCGGGGTCAGCCGGATGCGGTATCGCCGAACAAATCATCAAACAAATGTGCAGTGAAGGGATTACTGACGCACAGGCCCGCAGTCAGGTATTCATGGTTGACCGTTATGGCTTGCTGGTGGACGGTATGCTGGGCTTACGCGATTTCCAACAGCGCTTATGTCAGAGTGTCGATTCTTTGCAAGAGTGGTCATACAGTGGCGAATATCCGTCATTAATGGATGTCATTAATTGCGCCAAACCTGATATTTTAATAGGTGTATCTGGCCAAACTGGTTTGTTTACTGAACAAGTTATTCGCGGCATGAAACAGCATTGTGCTTTACCGATTATTTTTCCTTTAAGTAATCCCTCAAGGCAAGTTGAAGCGACCCCGCAGCAAGTTATTGAATGGACAGAGGGTGAAGTCATCATTGCTACTGGCAGTCCCTTTAAGCCTGTGCACTATGCTGGAAAAACTTATGTTATTGCACAATGCAACAATAGTTATATTTTCCCAGGTATTGGTTTAGGGGTTATTGCCGCTAAAGCCAGCTTGATCAGTGATGAAATGTTAATGGCAACCAGCGCGACTTTAGCCGATGCCTCACCGTTGGCAGAAACTGGACAAGGAGCCTTACTGCCGCCTCTACAAGATATAGCTGAGCTTAGTAAAAAGATTGCTTTCGCTGTGGGTAAGGTTGCTATGGCGCAAGGCCTTGCTTTAGAGGTATCAGATGAGGTTCTGCGCGAGCGCATTGAAAAACACTTTTGGATGCCTGAATACCGCCCTTATAAACGAGTCAGTATTTAACATTGTTGCTAAAAAATCCGAAATATTATTATTTCGGATTTTTTATGGATAAACCTTTATTGCAGTATTTTCACTGTTTCAATTAATGGTCTAATTGGGCTTGGGTTTTCGCCTAAGCGATAATCTAATTGGACCAATAAATTATGTTGGATTTGTGCTTGTCCACCGATGATTTGTGGCTTGTACTTCCACTTTTGTAATGCAGCAATAGAATTCTTAGTAAAAACATTCTGTGGTTCAGCCTTAATCATTTTGATATTGCTGGTACTGCCATCTTCTGTAATATCAAATTGTAGTACTACCGACCCCTCTATTTTTTGTTGAGCGGCTTCAATGGGATAGCTAGGCTCAACTCTCAAAATGGGTGTCGCTTCGTTTACTTTAGTGCTATCCACCACCTTACCTTGTTGGTTGGCCATTGCTACTGTAGTCAATAAACCTAGGCCACCAATTGCAGCGATTAATAGGTTTCGCTTTTTAATAACAGTTTGATTTTTAATGCGTTGTATACGTAATAACATAGGGTGTTTTGCTCCATATTGTGAGTAGACTGAAAGATGTGGACCGCTTGTTTGTGTGCAAAGTAATAAGGCCTTGCTGTAGTTTATTTTTTCGAGTTGGCTTCTGTTATTTAATACAGCTGCATCACAGGCGAGTTCCTGACTATTGCGGAATGCGCTATAAGCTAACCAAATAAGAGGGTTAAACCAAAAAACTGCAACAAACATTATTGCAATTAAGTTGCATAAATTATCTAAGCGGCGAAAGTGCACTAACTCATGTTGTAAAATAAGTTGCTGTTGTTGAACGGTAAATCTGCTTTGAAAATCGTCGGGTAAAATCAAGGTTGTTGGCCAAATACCTGCTATTAGTGGGGCCTTAATCAAGTTTGACTCAACTACTTTTAGTCGCTTCGGCAGGTTTATAGGCAACTGACTGGGATCAACACTGCATTGCTGACCCCGATATATCTGCCATTGGGCTTTAAGCGCAATTATTACGACTCCAGTTGCGCCTACAAACCACAAGATTTTCCAGCTGAGTAAACTTCCCGCCACATAAGATGTTTGGTTTACTTTTACAACATACTGATACAACGCCATATTATTTATAGGCAAAAGGTTGCTAGGTATGTTGTTTGCCATCAATACTAAGGGCACAAGTAACCACAAACTGTAGATGCCCTTTGCTCCAAGGAATGAGACGCCCTTCTTCTCGGCAATAAGTATGACAATCAAACTCATACTTAATATGACTTGTTGTGCCAATATCCAGTTACTCATTGTCTTTCTCCCACTGAGCAATCAAGCTTTTCAACTCGTCTACATCTTGGCGAGAAAGGCTTTCTGAATGAGCAAACCCGGCAACTAGAGGTGCGACTCTTCCAGAAAACAAGCGACTAACTAAATTACTACTTTCTTTAGCGACATAGTCAACCTTGTCGATTAAAGGGAAATATAAGTAACTACGTTGCGCTTTATCAAAATCTATAGCTTGTTTTTTTACCAATCGATTTAATAAGGTTTTAATGGTTTTTTCATGCCAATCCTTACTGTTATTCAAGCGAGCAATAATGTCACTTGCAGTGGCTGGATAGCCTTCCCACAACGCATTTAATACTTCAAACTCAGCCTTGCTAATGTCACTCATAAAACCTCCGATTACACATGTAGTCAATTGCTTTAGATTACGCTTGTAATTTTTGTTTGCAAGTTTTTTTGAGGTTTTTAATTCATAAGTCAGTGGGTAGGCAGGGGAAATATCTTTAGATATCGTTTTAATGAATATTTAAGTTCTCGGAGCGAAGACAGGGGAGGACTAGAAATAGTCAGTAAATTTCTCATTAATTTGTCTATAAAATCGATATGATAGTGTGAGGCCAATGCAGTATTAGAATGACGTGGTGAAAAAATTTGAGCAAATTGACTTGCAATAATGAGCGTAGACAAAAAGGCCGAATTAAGCCGAGTTTGCTGCTTTGGCTGGCCCTAATTTTTATGGGTTTGCCAGTCTTATTGTATTTGTTGAGAAATGTATTACTCAAATCGAGTATTGAATATTTTGCAAGTGAGCAGCAAGTGCAAATCAATTGCCTCGAGGTGGATGTCAATTGGCAATTTGATGTCCTTATTAATCGCGCATGCTTCACCACACCCAATTTTACTCTAGCATTACAAGACGCCGTTTGGATGCGCAGTAGCAAGCAAGTGATGATTAAAAACGTTCAAATTAAGCAACAGCTGCAAACCTCAGATAATAAAAAACTAACAACAAATTCAAACCCTAGCCTCAGCCTCACTGAGTTGCCTGAAAACTTACCCTTTATTCGTATTGAAAATATGAGTATTGAATCTCCCCTTTTGGCAGATACCTTACATATTAGTCTAGAGCTGCAAAACGCTAAGAAACTCACTTTGCAGGGAGATATAAATGCGTCACTGTTGCTAGAAAACAATTCTATCAATGCTCAGATAGAGTGGTCAGCTTTTGATTTAGTGCATTTTTTTCCAGCGGCAAGTCAATATGTTGCACAAGATCCTGCTTTATTCACTGACAAACTGTTGCAGGCAGCAAACATAAAAAGCACCTTTAGTTTCGATGGGCGTCTTGTACAAAGTCAGCATAATATTGATTTTAATGAACCTCTTCACTTACCCGGCTGCCAATTGGGTTTGTCTTTGCGTGGTACCACTTCAATAACTGTGTCTGAGCCACTGACTGCTCAATCAATCGAACTTGACTTAAGTACTTTAAACATTGGTATCGACTTAAGCACTTGTGAACAAAGTCCGCAATTTATGGGTGATTGGCAAGTCGATAAGTTTTTAGTGAGCCTGCCGCGGCTTGTGCAATTGAGTCCCACTGAATTAACTGTTCCTGAGGTTAACTTAAGGCAGGTTGCCAGTGATTCTGATAGTTCTTCCTTGCTTAATATACAGTTACGAAACTCAAGTTATGCTAAGCAAGAAGGCCAACTTCAAAGCGACTATAAGTTGGACCTTAAACAAAATTTAGCCATGCATTCTGCTCTAGAAGGCAAACTGCAAGCGACAAGTACAGGATCATTAGCCGTAACCTTAGCTAAAAATGGCAGTGTGTTAGACAGTAAATGGCAAATTACTGGCAGTCAGAACCAAGTGCGCTTGGATTCATTCAATGCTCGTAACTTTAAATTTGATAGTGCTGAGTTACGTTTTACTCTAGAGGGTGATCAAACTCAAGGCGTCACTCTTAATGGCAGCTTGGTAGGTCAAAATGCGCAGAAAGATCAATTTAATTTAGCTAACATCACTAACCAGTTTGATTTAAAAATAACTCCCACTTTTCAGTTTACTCTAGGTCTTGTTAATGCCGTCGACGTTTGCAAATTCGATACTGTCATGGTGACAAATACCAGCGGTAAAATGCAAGTGTCAGGGGTATTTAAACCTCTCGCAGATGCTGATTTCATCAGTCAATTTCACACGATCAAATTGAGTGGTAGCTACAATTTAAGTCAGCTACAGTCAAACGCCTTAACTATCGCTAAAATAACCAGTCAGTTCAGCCTAGAGGGGGAGCAAGTCGCTCAATTAGCCTTTACTCTAGAACACCAATTAAATGGCATAAAGAGCCCTCAGATCCAGTTGGCTAAATTCAATGGAACCTTAGAAGGAACCTTACACGAGTTAAAAAAACTAGACTTAAGTGGCCAGTCTAATCTATCGGCATTCACCTTAAACTTGAACGATAAAAAAATAAATTTTGCGCCACTTTTATTACATCATAAAGCGAGCTCAGCATTTACCTTACTGAGTACTGACTCTGAAACAGGGATAATTTTGGGTCAGCAATCTATTGCAAAAATTAGTCAAAAAAGTCGTGATATTACGCTGGATTTCGAACTACAGAAAATCATTGAAGTTCAAAAGGTCATTTCGCAGTTTCTGCCTGAACTTGAACTGACACAGGGACAAATTAGTGGAGTGGTGCAGACCAGTTTAAATACCGATAATTCGCCTTTCATGGCACTTGGTCATATTAACGTTTCAGGTATTGGTGGACACCACGGCAATACCTTGTTTGATAGCGTAACATTAACCGCCCCCTTTAAATTTGATTCAGCTGGACTTCAGTTAGACAAAACTACACTGCAAGCCGGGTCAATTAATGCGGGTATACCGATAGAACAAATAACAGCTACCCTAGTGTCCGAAAAAGAAGCTTACAAACTTGAAAAAATAAGCGGCAACATTCTAGGTGGACAGTTTGTCATGCAAAATTTGTGGTTAGATCAACGTGAACAGATGTTTGATGTGGTATTGCAAAACCTTGATCTTGAAAAAATTGTTGCTTTGCAAAATCAGCCCGGCATCAGAGTTACTGGAAAAATAATGGGCTCTATTCCGATTGAAACTCACGGCAAAAATGTCAATGTTGATGACGGCAGATTAGTAAGTCAAAACGGTGGGCGTTTGACCATCGTGCATAATCCAGCTTTTGATACCATTAAAAAGCAGCAAGCCGAGTTGGGATTTTTGGAAAACTACCAGTTTAGTCAACTCAGCAGCAAAGTTACGTTCAAACCAGATGGTTGGTTGTTTTTGGATTTAGCCTTTAAAGGCCAAAATCCAGATAAAAAACAAGCGGTGAATTTTAATTATACTCACCAAGAAAATATCTTTGCTTTACTGCGCACCCTCAGAGTGGCAAACGGTATTCAAGATAAAATTGAAAAAAATATAACTCAAGGAGGTAAGCAATGAAAAAAATGATGCTCGTGCCACTTATATTGGTTGTCGCAGCTTGTACTCACACTGTGAAGGTAGAAACTAAAGAGCCAATAACGATTAATATCAACGTTAAAATTGATCATGAAATAAGGGTCAAGGTTGACAAGGAACTAGACAGTGTCTTTAGCGAAGACAGTAACTTATTTTAATTTTTGTTTTGGAGCGTTTTCTATGAAAATCAATATGTATCGCAATATTTTGCTGGTGGTCAGTCTGTTTTTTAGCAGTCTTAGTTTTGCTTTAGATTTAGATGAGGCAAAACAACAAGGCTTAGTGGGTGAGAAAGATAATGGTTATTTAGGTGTCGTTGTCTCGCAAGCTGAGGCTCAAACTCTAGTTAACGAAGTAAACCAAAAACGTCATGAAATTTATGTTGAGTTGGCGGCTAAAAACAATATTACTGTTGCTCAAGTAGAGAAGTTGGCAGCACAGAAGGCTTACGCTAAAACTTTAGTCGGGCACTACTTATGGCTTGACGGTAGCTGGCAGAAAAAATAGTCATTCTATTATTTTACTTACACGCTAAACAGAGGGTAATAAAACCATCTGTTTAGCGTGTTTGTCGCATATCGCATATCGTATATATCTTCTGCTGACCCAAATCAATGTAGCCTGTGCTGTAATTTTTGCACAATAAGACTATTTTGCTTTACACCTTGAATTGTATTCATATGATCTGCACAGTCTCATTATGCTCAATCGCGCTTTATCGGATTTAATTATTAAGGACCTATCAGTGTTCAAGAAAACTATCACTTTAAATTTCTCTATTGGGATCTTGTTGGGAATCTGTGTCTCTCCGGCTTTGGCTGACAATACTGGAGGCGTATTTGGCCCCGTGGTTAATGAAGGCCATAGGTCTTTTGAATATCGCATTGCGATTGACCCCAATGATGCGACGGGTGAAACAAGCTTTGCCCACAGAATTCATTATCAGCAAGCCATTAATGGTGATTTCCAGTGGCGTCTAATGGCCCAAGCACGAAAAACAGCTGCATCAGACAATGATTATGACTTTATTCAAGGTGAGTTAACTTGGGAGTTGGCCGGGACCGATATGCACAAAAGTGGTCTGCGCTTTGATCTAAGATTGCGTGACGAAGGGCGGCCGAATCAAGTTGGAGTAAATTGGATGAACCAATTCACCTTGGCGAATGACTGGTACAGCCGATTTTTAGTGCTTACTACCTTGCAAGTGGGCTCAAACTCAGCCTCCGGTTTGGGCTTACAAACTAGGGCAAATATATGGAAAAAATCGTCTTATGGTGACCTTGGTGTAGAAATGTTTAGTACTTATGGCACGACTGAAAAATTTAGAGATTTTTCAAAGCAAAGCCATGCTATCGGCCCCTTTTTTCAAAGAGCTATTGGTCAAGATGGTTGGCAAATTTTTGCGGGTGTCTTGTTAGGTATCACTGATGCATCGCCTGATACCGATATCCGTTTTCGAGTAACTAAAAAGCTTTAGTTATATTTGGATTAAGGACTGAGTCATTTAGCGCTTAGCTTCAGCCATTGTCTTTTATACGCACTAGATTTATGCTATCGAGCTAAATTAACTCATTACTAGCTGACCTAAATAGGGCGTTTCCCATCGTTTAATGGTGCTTAGAATTTTGAGTCTGGCGCCAATGCAAAGCACATTTATGCTGCACTACCAAGGTGCAAAATAATGGGCTTCAGCGAGCAAAAAGCTGATTTTACTTGCTTAACTTATACGATTAAGTCTACGGTTTTTCCCTATTACAGGCTAAAAAGAAAGACTCCCAGCCTTAATTGACTTATTTAGCCTAAATTTTATGTCAAAGATGGCTTATTTCTGTCTAAAGATATTTAGTGGCTCATACTTTGCTGTAGAATAATGCAATTCACCTAATTTGACCTTGTTGCTTGCGCTAAGTAGAGATAACAAATAGTCGATAACCCTCTTTTTTGGATGCCAACTTTTTCCTGCATCCCATTTTATAGTAAACAGGATTAAATATGCGAGACCTTGAATTAAGAACCAGCCTAGACCTTTATTATCAGCAAATAAAGGCGGTTATTATTGATAAACAGCACCCTATTTCAGGCCTGTTACCGGCCAGTACAGCCATTACTAATCATGGCAATTATCAGGATGCATGGGTTAGGGATAATGTTTATAGCATACTTGCCGTATGGGGACTCGGCTTGGCTTATCGGCAACTTGATAACGATGGCGGTCGAGGAATAGAACTAGAGCAACGTACAGTTAAACTGATGCGGGGTCTATTGCGCTCAATGATGAGCCAATCAGCCAAAGTTGAGGCCTTTAAAAAGAGTCGCAATCCCTTAGATTCATTGCATGCAAAATATGATACGGCTAGCGGAGAAAATGTCGTAGCCGATGACGAATGGGGGCATTTACAAATTGATGCCACGTCGGTCTTTTTATTAATGATGACGCAAATGATTGCCTCTGGCTTAACCCTTATTTGGACAGATGAAGAAGTCTGTTTTATTCAAAATTTAGTGTATTACATTGAACGCGCCTATCGTACACCTGATTACGGTATTTGGGAGCGTGGTGCTAAATCAAACAGCGGTAGTGTCGAATTAAATGCTAGCTCATTGGGCATGGCAAAAGCCGCCCTTGAAGCCTTATCAGGCTTTAATCTTTATGGTGCGAAAGGCTCACAAAGCTCTGTTATTCATGTTGTACCAGACAATATCGCGCAAGCCAATATTACGCTTACCGCGATGTTGCCAAGAGAATCAAATACCAAAGAGATCGATGCGGCGCTACTCAGTGTGATCGGCTTTCCAGCCTTTACCGTGCCTGAGCAAGGCCTCGCCAATAAAGTGCGTGATGATATCATCAGTAAGTTAGAGGGGCGTTATGGACTCAAACGCTTCTTAAGAGATGGCCATCAAACCATGGTTGAGGTTGAAGGACGTCTGCATTACGAAGAACAAGAATTAAAGCAATTTGAGCATATCGAATCGGAATGGCCTTTGTTTTATGCCTATTTATATTTAGATGCTATTTTCCGTGATGACCGTGAGCAAGTAACTCATTATCGAGCTCGACTTGACGCGGTGTTAGTTGAGCAAAATGGCTATCTTTTATTGCCCGAACTGTATTATGTGCCTTTAGAGTCGATTGAACTTGAAAAACAAAATCCAGGTTCACAAGACCGATTACCCAATGAAAACGTGCCATTAGTCTGGGCGCAAAGTTTGTTTCTATTAGGCGCCATGTTGGAAGATGGCTTATTACGCCCAGGAGATCTTGACCCCCTGGGTCGCCGCCATACTAAACCCTTAAAACAACCAGTGGTTCAGTTGATTTTCTTGGCAGAAGATCAAGAGTTGCAACAGGAATTGGCGACGTTTGGGGTAAGTACCGAAACCTTAAGTGACATTGCACCAGTGAAAGTATGTCGACCTGAAGATATTGCTAACGTGCATGCGCAGATTGGTCGTTGTGATAGCTTGGGTTTAACTGGACGGACTTATCGAGTGCCTAAAAGTCTTACCACCAGTCGAGTATATGTATTAGGTAAGTCGAGGGTGGTATGTATTACTCCTTCTTTTATGCAACAGGCTTTTTTCCTCAGCTACGATCTCGATTTTGTGGTGCGTCGTTTTAAAAGCGAATTGCGTTATTTACAACGTAATTGGACCGGTATAGGTCGCCCAACTGTCACCGTCTTACTGACTAAACAACTACTTGATGCCGATCGCTCCTCGTTTTTTGAGTTGATGAAACAGGTTGAAGGCGGAGAAGTAGACGGTATCGCGGTCAAGCATGGTAAAATGTCACAACTTTCAGCTACCGCTACCTTAGAACGTATCGAACAATTACACAGTTATACCTTGCCCGATTTGCCACTCAATCAAATGTTAGCAACCTCTTGTCGCTTAAATGTCAGTGCTAATCATATTGCGCTGTTGCCAGCAGAGGAATTGGAGATAGATCTTTGCAGCGATCTGCAGGTCTTAGTAACTCGTTTGGCGGCGGCGAATAATATTTATGAGCAAATTGCCGTATTATCGGCACTCGTCAAATTACAAAGCTTAGATGCTCAAGTGAATGTGGATAACGGCCTGTATTTGTTGCGGGATTTGATTGAAGAAGTTTATTGCCAAGCGGGTCGTTTGCGAGTTTGGTCGGTATTGCGTGCTGCATCTGGTTTGTTAGGTAAGGCTGATGGTGATTTAGGTTTGGCGGTGAGTGCCCTGCTGGTAACGCAAAAAATCATTCAAGTCGGGCGTTCTTATAGTGATGAATCGCTGATTTCTCGCCCCCTTCATGACGATGAATTACTGCTTAAAATTCAAACCTATTGTCGCGAAGATGCTCGTGACCAAATATTAACCCAAGAAGTTCTGTTATGTTTGGGGTCCTTGATCAAGGCCCGTCCTGAGTTGTTCAGTGAGCTGTTGACCATTCGAGTGAGCCATATAATTATGTTGCTTACCAGTCAGATTGCTCGCGCTGATAATATTGCACCTGATGAAGCTTACGAATGTCTCATGGGAATGCCACCCTCAGTCATTCAAGAGCGCGTAGAAGCGGTATTAGAAAATTACCAAAGTCTCGATGACTTGCCACAGAAGATGGAGAAACTGCATGCTAAGGGAGCAACAGGGCCCTTACATTGGCAGCAAAATTTAGGTTTAGAACAACTTGCTACGCCAAGCGATGGATGGTTAGTGTGGCGACAACACCAAGGCATCATTGACCGACGTTCGGCAGCCTTTAACGAACAAATATGGTTGATTCTGCATCATACCACGGGGCTGGTTATTGGTAATAAAATGGATAAACGCAACCGGATTAACTCCAGTGTAGTGCTGAGCGACATGACCCCTGGAGAGGCGGCTTTTGCCCTACTAACTGAACATATGTTAAACAATATTCAGGCGGCCGAATACCGTCAACTGACCATCGAATCACTGACGACCATGGCTAGTTTTTTTGCACAGAACCCCAGTTTAAAAGTGGATGAGGCGATAGTGGTCGATGTAGCGATTGGTCACGCAGTGAATTTAGCTTATTTAAAGCGTTTTCCAGAGCGTGCACAAAACTATAATGAACATAAGGGCCATGCGTGGGAAAGTTTTTATGCCAGTTCGCCACAAGAAACCAGCGCGTTTATTGTGTCAGCCCTAAGTAATCTGCTAACGGTACGCCCGACAGGCATCGATCCCATGCAATTAATGGGTGAGGCTGAACCTGTGTAAGCAATCTGGGCTAATTTATTTGAAAGTGGGACTAATGCCTGAAAATCCCACTTTTCTATTTACTTAGGCTAGATTGATAAAAAAATTGCAGTAAACTACCTCACTATTTTTCTGAGCGTTAAGCTTATTTTATGCCTGATTGGTCAATACTCGCAGTATTTATTCCTACCTTCTTTTTTGTTTCCATAACGCCAGGATTGTGCATGACCTTAGCCATGACTCTCGGCATGAGTGTAGGTGTGCGGCGCACCTTATGGATGATGCTAGGGGAGATGATAGGTGTAGCAATTGTGGCCATTGCCGCTGTTATGGGTGTAGCGGCTTTAATGCTCAATTACCCGCAGGTATTTAATTGGTTTAAGTGGATAGGTGGGGCTTATTTAGCTTATCTGGGCATCATGATGTGGCGTGCAAAACGTCAGCGGTTCCATACCGAACAGCTCATGCCAATACCAAGTAATTTTACATTAGCTGCACAAGGATTTATTACTGCCATTGCCAATCCTAAAGGTTGGGCTTTTATGATTTCACTTTTGCCGCCGTTTTTAACCTTAGATAAACCTATTAGTATGCAACTGGCGGTGTTGGTTGGCATTATTATGTGCAGCGAATTTGTGTGTATGTTGGCTTATGCCAGCGGCGGTAAATCCCTGAGATTATTTTTGAACCGAGGTGATAACTTAGTGTGGCTAAACCGTATTGCCGGTGCATTATTGATTGCGGTAGGTATATGGCTGGCCCTAGGATAATTTTACTGGTAAAAAGCTACAGTTTAATAGAGAGTTAAGCCCTGCGAGGTGCGCGCAAAATATGCGCCTTAGCCCAATATTGAATTGGCCAAATAGACAGTACTTAGTTTATTATTTATAACAACACGATAAGAGATTATTCACATGAACAGATTCGTCTTAATTATTCTAGCAATATTACTTCCCCCCCTCGCGGTGTTTTTGAAAAGTGGTGTAGGCAAAGATTTGCTAATCAATGTACTACTTTGCCTTCTTTTTTATATTCCGGGCATTATTCACGCAATATGGGTTTGCACTAAGTAGTTTTATCAGAACAATAGACAAATCGTCGTAACCCTCTTTTAAGAGTGGTTAGGTCTGGAAGCTTAGTATGCTCTCTGTATTTATAATCAATAGCATAATAGTAGCGGTTGTAGTGATCGTGCATTACGAATTTTTGTACCGCATCGTTTTGTATATGCCACGTCTGAATATCAAACACAGCTATACCATTGTATTTGGTGTATTTGGGGCCTTAATTGCCCATGTTATTGAAATATGGATTTTTGCAGCTGCCTATTATTTTATGAATTTGGCTGATGGTTGGGGAAATTTGACCGGTAACTTCAACGGCAGTCTGATGGACTGTGCCTATTTCTCCTTCACCGTATTTTCCACTGTTGGCTTTGGCGATATAGAGCCGGTTGGTGACTTAAGATATTTGACCGGTATTGAGTCGTTGACGGGACTAGTGCTCATTACATGGACCGCTTCTTTTTTGTATTTTGAGATGCAAAAACAGTGGAGTAAGTTATAAGACAGCACTTGCTGTCTTGTCTTAGCCTGCAAATCAACGATAAATTTACAGCTTTATTAAGCTCAGTTATCAGCGCCAAGTAACGGTGCGTAATTGTCACATAAGGTTATTCTTGTTCTAATAGCTTAAACAAGCGCACCATCGACTGGGTCAACTTATGTTTAGGCGCCATGCTGATAAGAGGTTGTTTGACTTGATGGGATTCACGCATTTTTACTGATTGACTCAGGTACTCAGGCAATACTGGAAAGCCTTCTTTTATTAGTTCATCAATAATTTGTTTGGGCAAATTGGCATTACTCATAAATTGATTGGCAATAATACCTTCGATTTCTAGCTTTTCATTGTGATCTTCGCGAATTTCTGCGAGTTTTTGCTGAAGGCTATATAAACCTTGGCGGGCAAAATCGTCGCAGTCTATAGGGATCAAACAGCGGTCAGCAGCAATTAAGGCCGACATACTATAAAAATTAAGCGCTGGCGCGGTATCAATAAAAATATACTGATAATCTTCTTTCAACGACTCCAGCGCTTCACGCAGTTTGTAAATTTTATGACGACTGTCCAGCTCACTTTCTAATTCTGCCAGTCGAGGAGAACCGGGAATAATAGACAAATTAGCGAATTGCGTTTGCTGACAAAATTCGCTAGCGGGACGTCGACGCAAATGAAAGGTAATGCTCTGTTCAAATAAATCAGCGATACTGCTGTCTGGCTGCTTGTCACTTACATTCAGGTAGCTCGTGCTATTGCACTGGGTATCTAAATCAATGATTAAAGTACTGTAACCTTGGTGTGCCGCAATAGCTGCCAGATTCACAGTTAAGCTAGATTTGCCTACGCCGCCTTTTTTGTTAAACAATACTCTAATCATTACCTGCTCAACTACTTTTAGATTTACTCATGCTCAATGCCACAATCATAACTGGTTTTGCATACAAATTGAAAAGTCTATTTTGCCAAAAAATCAATAACGGCGGAGATCGTTTGCTGTGGGTTTTCTTCTTGTGGCACATGACCCAACTGCTCAAAAATGATCACCTCGCTGCCCGCAATATCCTTGGCAAACTGTTTTGCTAATTGCGGCGGGATTAAACGGTCTTTTTGCCCCCACATAATTAGGGTAGGTACCTGTATTTCACTTATCCGCTCAGCCATTTGGCCCGGTTGCGTTTGTTCAAAGCGTTCGGCTAAGGCTTGGCGGTTACCCTTACGAGTGGTGAGATCGAAATAACGATCAATCAATTCGTCACTAACTAAACTAGGATCGCCATAGACATTTTTAACGCTGTTTTCGACTAAACTGCGTGGTAAAAAACCTGT
The DNA here is from genome assembly GCF_040012495.1 of Paraglaciecola sp. 25GB23A. NCBI lineage: Bacteria > Pseudomonadati > Pseudomonadota > Gammaproteobacteria > Alteromonadales > Alteromonadaceae > Paraglaciecola > Paraglaciecola sp. 25GB23A. Next base: position 232,635 of record NZ_JBDYKM010000003.1, on the reverse strand, counting down.
CATAATTTTATTGAGTACTGGCGTGCTCGCTATTTTAAAGGCCAGAGGCAGTGATTCCGATTCAAAAGGGTAACCACTGGGATCAACTAATACTAAGTTTTTAACCCGTGAAGGGTAGATCACAGCTGTTGCCCATGCGATGTAGCCGCCTAGTGAGTTACCGGCCAAAGTAGCATGTTGCACATTAAGTGAATCCAATACCTTAATCACTGTTTGGGCGTAACGTTCAATTGTATAATCATTATCAGGCGCTGGGCCAGTGAGGCCAAAGGCAGGAAGATCAAAACGAATAACGCGATGTTGCTGTTCAACTAAGGCCTGCGTCCAGCCATCCCAAGTGTGTAACGAGGCGCTCGTGCCATGCAATAAAACAATAGGGCTAGGATCATCTCGGGGCCCTTCATCTCTCAGGTGAACCTGTAAACCCTCTATATCTATAAATTGCGAAGGCGCTTTGGCCCATCGCGCACTTAGTTCAGCCACCGAACGGTCAGGTACGTTATGACTGATCCGATAGATAATCGCCGCAATCAATAGCACTACCAGAGAGACTGCACACCACATTAGCGTTTTTTTCATTGTCAAAAGCCCTTAGCCCCAGGAAACAAGTTAACTGTTTTAAACTACTGACTAAAATGTACCTGATCTACCTTAAGTCATCGATTTATTTTGTGAATAGTTGCTTATATTGATTAGAGCAACGAGCAACGAGCAACGAGCTATGAGCTTCGAGCATAAAGCTTAGGGAGAGAGACGTGCAGAGTGTTACTGTCACGCGCTGGAGCATGGCGAAGAGGGAGCTTGTTTTTAGCTCACTACTCGAAGCTGGTAACTCGCAGCTGCTTTTTCACATAACCCCACTCACAATCGGTTCAAAGGCTGTAAGGCTATCGAGTAACGCTGAGTTACCCAAACCGTGACGAGGAAATAAACTAGCAAACTGACCTTGTTCGCCGTGCAGTGCCATGTAGTTGAGTATCACAGTTTCGACCAATAAATTAACGTTATTGGCGGCCGGTGAGCTGGCGGTTTCTACCGAGGCATCACTGCGCATATAGCCAATTTGTTGATGTTTGGCCTGCTGGTCTGTGGTATTGCCTATTAGTTGTGGCGTACCGTTAGGGTTGTAAACTAAAAAGAATGAAGCAGCAGTTGAGGAGTTGTCCCCTGACCAGACACCCTTGCCACGACCATTGAGTGAGTCATCGATCATACCGTTGCTGGCAACCGAACCATCACTGCAGACATACATCATGAGCGGCACGCCTTTGCGCGCGGCATATTCTAGGCAGGCACCCATACAACGTCCAGCGCGCAGATCCCGTGATTCACCGGTGGCGCGGTCTGATGTGTGGTAGTCAAAACCTCCCATGGTAATGGTGCCGGCGCCTGCATAGCCATTAACTACAAGTTTAAGCATAGAGGCGGTTTTCTGAAATTCGCCCTCACTGGCAAATTCTTGTGCGCTAAAAATACCATTATCGCCAACCAAATCACTATCGAGTGAAGGATTCAATGTAGATGGATCGCCAAATCTATCCGTTATATCGGCACTTTTGACATACCCACAGTTAACCATATCTTTAAGCACATCATCAGTGGTGATTTGGCTATTAACCTTGCCGAGCTTCATGGCACTGATGCGTTGAATAGACTCCATCACCGCCACCGAGTCTTGTTGCGATAATAAACCCACTAAGTCACCGGTATCCACTAAACCCGTCACATCAGAAGGTCTGTCGATTTTAGTCGGACGTTTGCTGGGGTCTATCATCATAGCCGGCGCCATAGAGTTACCACCAGAATCGCTATTGCGTGAACCGATTAAGGTCAACAAACTGCCATCAGCACCTACTTTATTGATGCCATACATGGGGTTGTGAGGGTTGTTGCCTGTGTCATTTTCCGAACGTGCTGGGATCACTGCACCGTTCACATTGGCTCGATTGGTAATACTAAATTTATCCTGAATACCACGTAAAAAGGCACTATCAGCATGAAATGCTAAACCTAACTCGGTATTGATAAAGTCACTGAGTCCCGTGGTGGGGTTGGCAATGGGCGGCACCATGTCGCCAGGAATCCCCAATTTGCTGTAACCTGCAGTACTTAAAAAGTCGAGTTGACCGCCTCGTCCGCCAACTAATACATTAGAGCCAGCGATATTTGCACCGCCGGCTAAATCGAAAACGATAAAGGGGATCTTACCTGCGCCTTGCGAGGCAATGCCACAGCTGCTTTTCAGAGCTTCTAAATCGGGAGATAGTGAGGCATAGGCTTTGCCTGGATTGGCAAATAAACTCAAAATTGAGCCACTACATACGGTGCCTACACCGGCCATAAAACCCTGGGCAATAAAGTCGCGACGAGTCATTGGTTTAGCATGACAGGCGTGGCGCAAAGGCTCGTTTAGGGCAAAATGTTTTTTGTTTTTATTCATTATCTTTTCCTTTACGCCTATTGCATAGTAAGGGCAGCACTGCCCAAAGTGGAAGCACATAATGCTTTGACTATGGTTTGGGTATAATTTGCGTCACAGACTTTGCCACCAGAACAATCGCTTAATCTATCTGTCAGGGCATTGAGTTCGCTGTAAACTGCGTTGTTTTCGGGTTGGTTAGCCACATTTTGGCCGAGAATGCCTTGCATGATTGGCGTGAGAATAAGCGCTCTATCTTGAGTAGCGAAAGCGGTACTCGCGGGTTGACTAAAATCAAAACCGCTGAAAAAAGCGCTACGCAAACTGCTATTGGCCACTAGTTGGTCGCAGTATTTTATCGCCATTTGCGTAACTGCCATTTGATTAGATGCTAAAAAGCTATCTAACTTGGTGACCGAAGGTAGTTGTTGTTTTAGTTGCTCAAAGGCTGCCTTCACTGCAATGTTATTGGTAGGTACGCCAGTTGTGGCAGACATACTGGCATTTATTTCGGCAAAGTCACGGATGCCAATTTGGGCTTGTGGGATTAAATCACTACTGGCGGCGGGCGCTGGTGGAATGGCCTCTATGCGCACATTACTTTGCTCACCTAATACCTCAAAGGTTAAAAAGAACTCGTCCTGTTCTGCGCCTTTTTCTAAAGGAATAATAGTACCTAAGCGCGACAAAGCTTGGCCTTCATCGATTACATAGTCATTTTGATTGAGGTTGATATCGATATTTTTAAACACTTGACCCACAGCGGCCTCGCGACCATTAATACCTATTCGCATGCCTTTAAGCGGCAGGGTCGTAATAGCAGCAGTGTTGTCTAATGAGATAAAAAAGGGCTCACTAAATAAGTAGCTATAACTGTCGTACAAGCTGGTTTCTAATACAACATAGCTTTGCGCAATTTGGGTGATGTCGCTCACATCAAACAGCAAAAAGAATTTTTGGCCAATACCCACATCAAAGTTTTGCCTAATTTGTTGACCGTCTAGCACACGATTGTGGATGGCCACCATGCGAACTGAGCCAGCCCAAGGAAAATCACCAGACACTTCACTGCCTAATACAAAAGCATAGCTGTCGTTCCAGTTATTCATGTCGCTCGCTTCAATAGCATCACTGTCTTGGGTGAAAACTCCGTTGACGAATATTTGTCTACCATTGATGGGATCATAGTTGACCACCACATGTTGCAAACTAGCTTGTAAGTCTTCATCTGCATCAGCTGTAGATAGGGCGGGTTGACCGTTACTATCGGTATTGCCGGTGCGAACTAAGGCATTGTAGTTGTATAGGGTTTGACCTAAGGTGAAATTGCGGTTTTCCACACCACCTGAATAACTGATGATGCGCGCCGGACCTTCTTGTGTCACGTTAGCTGGCACTAACCAAGCTTCAATCGCAAATTCGCCGGTGGCGGTAATTAAGTCGTGGAGTTTCTTGCTACTACTGGTCGATCCTTGCGCCTTGCCATTAACCAGTTGAATGCCCCAACCGTTGATCCAAGAATACTCGCCATTTAGATTGAGGTTAATCGCCGGTTCAACACCGCTGGTATCAAAGGCGGTGCTGCCTGAGCCGGTTTTAAACTCCCATTTAGCGATCAGATCTTTTTCAAAGCGGCCGCCACCTGTGGCGAGGGTACCTTCAAATAAACTCAAGGCTTTGCTGTTTATCAGGCTGGCGTCTAACTGGGTAAGGTCAATACCGTTTGCCATTGCTTGGATGGCGGTAATGAGTTCATTGGCATCGCTTGTGCAATCGCTCCAACAGTTGTGAAATTCGTCACGTAGTCGACCGACAAATCTTGAGTTTGCTGGGGTATCAAGTTCAATACGGGCTTTAGCTGCCTGATAAGCTTCGTCAACATCACTTGAGGCAAAGTACGGTGAAATTGCAATGGTGGCGGAATTCGTATGACAATTAGCGCAATAAGTTTCTAATAAGGGGTATACCGTGTCTGCAAACAGCGCGGTATCGCTGGGAAAGTTTTTGTTGGCTCCGGGTTCTTTGGCTAAGGGGGCTTCTAATTGAATTTTGTTAGCAGTGTTTTCAATATTAGCCCAATTGCTGATCCACGTAGTCATGATATCTGCGCAGGCCGAAGCACTAGCTAACCAACAATTATGGCCGCCAGCTACTTTTGTGACTAAGGTGGAATCTTGCGCGGATTGTAAATTAACTAAGCTATTCGCGGCAGTATAAGCAAGGTTAATATCATCATTGCGCGCGAACGACGGACTTTGTTGATCTTGCACATGGCAGGCGCCACAGCGTTCTTTGCCACTAATGTTATCCCATAACGCCAGCTTAAATTGTTGCACATCGCCAGTAGACGCTACTGGACCAGAATATGTAATAGGACTGGTATCAAGCGGCGCAGGTGTCGGCGTTTGGGTAACTTGAGTGGTGCCACCGCCACAAGCGTTTAACAATATTGCGCTACAAAACAGCAACGATAGGTGAATAGGAGAGCGTAAGGTTGTAGTTTGAGACACCATGACTATTCTCCCTTACAATAATTGGCAGAGTCGGCAAAGACCTGTTTGATTTGATAGCCATTTTGCTTAAATGTTTCGGTCATGTCGCTTACCTCTGCTCTATCTTGCGCGTCTTGTGGGCTGCGTAAACACACATTTTCAAAGACCTTTGTCACCTGACATTGAGCAAATTGTTGACTGTTGGCTAATTCCCAGCCCATGGATTTTGCGCCACTTCCTGAGCCAGGTAAACTTTGCTCCCAGCCTAAATTATGATTTAAACCCTCACGCCAGTAGTTATTCCAGTTGTCGTTTTCAGTCACAAAACCAAAGGGAAAATTGTTGCTATTAATACGGTATTTTTCTTGTACACGACTGCCGGTTACAGGGTCTTGTTGGCCCGCTGCGAGGTATTGCAAACGGCCATTATTTCCTTCTGGATCGCCGTTAACGTCATATTGATAATTATAATAAGCAAAGGCCTGGACCAAAGGATCCATGCCCGAGTGACATCCAACACAGGAGTTATTAAAAATGCGGCTATCACCACCGGGGCTGCGACTAACATCCTGACGCACTCTATCTGGAGCGCGACTGGTGTCTTTTAAGCCTTCTAAGTCAGTGCATAATTGATTGATCAAAGTAAAACGGAACATGGCGCGATTAGTGCCATCTTTAAAAAAGGCTTTGGCGCCAGCACGTGTTGTCATTACCCCGGCAGTGGCGTCAACAGGTAAACCCATTTGTGCTGATTGAGTATCAGCCTCTAAAACGACTTTAAGGTCAAGACTCTGATCTTCCATTGCTTGGTACAAGGCATTGTTACTGACACTGTAGGCGGGCAAATTAAAAGCAGATTTGGCGACATACAGAATATCACCCGACAACAACTGCCTAAAATCGACATCGTCTCTGATCATGCCAATTACAGTGGCGGTGTAATCATTGAGGGGAGCAAATACATCGGCTTCTTCATTGGTCCAAGGCGTCACCCAATTTTTTAAAGTTACAGAATAGAAAGCAGGATCGTTCATGGCTAAGTAGGCTGCCTCACTTACCTGGCCTTGACTAATTAAGCTGGTCATTTGGTCAAGCACCTGGGCGCTCGGCGGTACGCCGGTCAAGCGGTCATGCATACGCTTGGCCTGTTCTCGCTCACCCGCTAAAGTTGGCGCTGACAAGGTTAACCCTGCAATCAACAGCATAATAGACGTTATTAGACCCATTACCCCTAACGAGCCAATTTGCTTGAATATGTTTTTCAAATTGAAGCTCCTGTGCAAATGAATAGATTAAAGACTTAATTTAGTGATAGGTAAATATATCCGGACAGCATTAGGTCTAGTTTGTAATACCTATCTATCTCAACTTAAGGTAAATGTGTTACTTAGCTTATTCAAACATGACCCAGGCCACTAGCACATATTGGACCAATAAATTGATGCATGACTTAGCAAGGTTTGAGGCGCCTTATATACTCTATATTAAGGTTTTTGCACTGCTGATATGTCAGTAATAATAGACTAATGCTTGAGCCTTAATCTTGATTGACATGGGCCTGGGGCTCCAAGTACTGACAATTAAAAGAATTAATATCGCAATTAAATGCTGTAGGTAAATAGAAACACAATGCAAATTTCTAAACAGCCCGCTAGTATATTTATACTAAATTTCGCTTTGATGCTGCTTTCAATCTTGGCTTGGGTATTAAATTCTATTACTTATGTTAGCCTAGATAATTGAGTCAGCATATTAAGCATGGCAGGATGTCAGCCTCTTTTATAGCTTGTGAATACTATTTGTTGCAGCTTAACGACAGTTTTAGTTCGTCATCATCGTTGTTAAGCTAAGCAGTGTTTCAGCTCCATCCATAATGTAAGCAACAGGACACAAGGCGCGAGTAAATATGTTGAATCCTTATTTTTCATTAAGCAAAGCCCTGCTCAGTCTAGTGATAGTCAGTGGCATGTTTGGCTGTGGTGGAGATAAGGTACTACCCAACGACCAAGAGCCTGATCCGGTTGTGGTTGATGTGCCTATCGCCTTTATTAAGCGTGTTTTGCCCTTGGATGAAAATGGTAATCTAATCACTCAAGATATGCGCCTTATTAATGAATTTGTGCCCGGCGCAGGCCTATATATCAAAGTCCGGGCCGCTGCGAGTGCCAGCGAACGGAATATAAGCGATCAAGCATTTTTCAGTGCGGATCAAATTGCCGCGGCCAGTCCTGAAAATCCACTAGCTGACTACGATGTAAAAGATTTGGAAGTCTCCTACGATGGGAGAACTCTCATTTTTGCCATGCGCGCACCTGAAATAGAAGGCGCGGATGACGACGAACAACCCACTTGGAACTTATGGCAATACAGCATAACCAATGACAGCTTACAACGAGTAATAGGTAATGATGCCCTAGCTGAGGCAGGCCAAGATACCGCGCCAGTTTATTTGGCTGATGGCCGCATAGTGTTTAGCTCAACCCGCCAGCAAGCCAATCAAGCGATTTTGCTGGATGAAGATAAACCGCAATACCAAGCACTTGATGAACGGCGTAATCAAACCGCTTCTGTGCTGCATGTAATCAATCCTGACGGGAGTGACATCAAGCAAATTTCATTTAATCAAAGCCACGACCTTGACCCTACCGTGTTGAGTTCAGGCAAGATCTTATTTAGTCGCTGGGACAACGCGGGTAACAACAATAGTTTTAATCTTTATCAGATGAACGCTGATGGTAGTGAGTTAGAAATTGTCTATGGTCGGCACAGTCACAGCAGTGAACGTTCAAGCCAAAGTTTGCAATATTCCCAACTGCGAGAGTTGCCCAATGGCAATATACTCAGTGCCTTACGTCCGATGACTATAAGCCAATGGGGCGGCGAGTTTGTTGAAATTAATATACAACAATATATCGACCGCCAAACTCCTGTTAGCGGTACAAATGCAGGTGACACTGCAGAAACAGCTGCGCTGTTTAATAACATTGTTATCGACGGAGATTTATCGGCGGGTGGGCGTTTTTCTTCCGTTTATCCTTTGTGGGATGATAGTGGGCGCATACTATTTAGTTGGAGCCAGTGCCGTGTATATGATCCTAATGCTGAAGTGGTCGAAGGACAGGCACGAGCGATCATTCCCTGTACTACTGCACTACTTGAAACTCCTGATATACAAGCGGCACCTCTGCTATATGGCTTGTGGATGTATAACCCTGATGACAATACGCAATTGGTTATCGGTGTTCCACAAGAGCAGAGTATGTATACCGAAGCACTTGCTATGCAAGCTCGTAGTTTTCCGGGCAATGCCCAACAAAGCGAAAATTTTGATGCCGAACTAGCTCTAGCTGAACTGGCTCAAGTGCATATTCGCAGTGTTTATGATTTTGCCGGTATCGATGCCTCGCCTCAAGGTATTAGTGTCTTAGCTGACCCAACACAAACCCCAGTAGCTGACAGACCCGCACGCTATTTGCGCATTGTTAAGGCGGTGTCTCAACCGGATGACAATACTCGGGATTTTAGTAACTCGGCTTTTGGGCGCAGTAGCGGTCAATTGATGCGCGAAATCATTGGTTATACGCCAATTGAACCCGATGGGTCAGCGTTATTTACCGTGCCCGCCAATGTTCCGTTGGCCTTTAGTATCCTCGACAGTCAAGGTAAACGTATTAGCGAGCGTCATCAAAATTGGCTGCAATTTGCACCAGGTGAAGTGCGCAGCTGCAATGGCTGTCATACACAAAGCAGCACGGCAGCTCACGGCCGGTTTGATGCTGAAGCCGGCAGTATTAACATGGGAGCCGCCAGCACAGGTTCACCTTTTCCCAATACTAATCCGGCCTTGTTTGCTGATTTTGGCGATACGATGGCGCAAACTGCGGGTCGCATTAACGGTGTGTTTTATCCCAATAACGATATTCAATTTAGCGATGTTTGGACTGATCCTACTTTACAAACTCCGGCTGATAGCAGCCGTTTCGCTTACGGTGATATGAATACGGCCATTCCGATTACACCCAGTTGTGCGACTAATTGGACGTCTTTGTGTCGTATTCAAATAAATTATCCACAGCACATTCAAGGGGTATTTGAATTAGCCCGTCCTGTACTAGCCGAAGATGGCCTAAGCCAGTTAGACGAGCACCGTTGCACTCGGTGTCATGCGCCAAGCGATGAGTTTGACCTCGCCCAAGTACCGGCGGCCCAACTGGATTTAAGCGGCACAGTCTCAAGCGATAATCCAGACCATCTCACTAGTTACCGCGAATTAATGTTTGGCGATAATGAGCAGGAAGTGGTTGAGGGTTTGTTGATCGATCGTTTAGTCATCGCAACCGACGCAAATGGTCAGCCGGTTTTTGCACTAGACGATCAGGGAGAATTGATTCTAGACGAATTCGGCCAGCCTATTCCAATATTGACCACCGTTGCCGTTACTAACACCATGTCACCCAATGGTGCACGTGCGAGCTCACGTTTTTTCTTGCCCTTTAATACCAATGGTAGTCACAATGGTTGGCTTAGTCCTGCAGAGTTAAAGCTTATTGCAGAATGGTTAGATATTGGTGGACAATATTACAATAATCCCTTTGCGGCGCCGCTAAATTAATGCTGCTACAGATACAAGGATATGGCTTGAATAGGCTTAAAAAAATTGCAACTTACCTGCTCTGGTTAAGCTTGATAAGTCTAACATGCCCTGCATACAGCGCAGAAGAAGCTGAGGTAATGGTTAAAGAGGCCTTTGTTAATATGCACTCTGGGCCAGCAGGTGGCTACCCTGTTATTGCGGTGGCAGCACAAGGCCAATGGCTGAGCATATTGAAAAGACGTACAACGTGGTTCAAGGTGCAAAACGAGCAAGGTAAACAAGGCTGGATTAGCCAAGCAGATCTGCATTTAACTCTCGATAGCAAGGCGCAGGCGGTGAAGCTGTCTGATGGCTCATTTGAGAGTTTTGCACAGCGACAATTTGAATTTGGCGCCATGGCAGGCTCATTTGAGGGGGTACCCAGTGTCAGTTTATTGGCCAACTGGATGGCCAGCGAAAATATTGCTTTGGGGCTTAATATTAGCCAAGCCGTAGGCAATTATTCCGAGAATCAATTGGCCATGCTTAACATTAGCCATAACGCCTTTCCAGAATGGCGACTGGCACCTTATTTTGTGCTTAGTGCCGGAAAAATTTGGACTAAGCCAAAAGGAGGCTTGGTGCAAAGCGGTGACGAAAAACGCAGTAATAACGTTATCTCTGCGGGTGTGGGTTTACGCTATTACTTAACACAAAAATTTTTGCTCAAACTAGAATATAACAGTTTATTGGTCAAAACCGACCGAGATACCAACGAGGAATTGGCACAATGGCAACTAGGTTTCGCAGTCTTTTTTTAATCCCATTGGCAGTTTTACTTGCCAGCCCTGTTTGGGCGCAAGAAGCTGACGTTATTGAACCTCAGCCACAGCGCCGCGAAATAACGGAAGCGAACATTGATACTGAAAATTTTGAAATCGGTATTGTGGCGGGTGTAATTAGTATTGAAGATTTTTCTAGCAGTGCCATTGTGGGTGGTCGATTGGCTTACCACATTAATGAAGATTTTTTTGTAGAGGCTGCTTATGAACAAGCGACTGCCGGGCAAACTAGCTTTGAGATTTTGAGTGGCGGTGCACCCTTGCTCACCGACGACGAACGCAACTATCGTTATTTCAACTTGGGTTTAGGTTACAACCTCAATGGCGAAACCTTCATTACCGACAGTTTTGTGATTAATTCCGCGGCCTTTTTTACCGTGGGTGCTGGCAGTACCAAATTTGGAGGCGATCAACGTTTTACCCTGAGCTTAGGAGCAGGCTATCGGGTGTTATTAACCGACTATTTTTCACTTCGAGTAGAACTTAAGGATCACCTATTTAACAGTGAATTAATTGGCCAAGAGAAAACCACGCATAATATTCAATATGGTCTTGGCGCCACCTTCTTTTTTTAATACGCACAACAGCACTAAGAGAACTCATTATGAAAGCAGTTAGTCATTCAAGTAAGTCCTTCGTCATTAAGTCAGGCATAGCCACCTTGTTAGTTGGCTTAATATTAACCACGCAAAACTTAGTTTTTGCAGGTGACAAACTAAGCCCTGCGCCGGACTTCACCTTAGCCAGTAAAAGTGATGGTAATGTGCGTTTACAAGAACAAAGGGGCAGTGTGGTTTTAATCAATTTCTGGGCTTCTTGGTGTGGCCCTTGCCGTGAAGAATTACCCCTGCTTGAGGCCTTGCAGCAAGATTATGCCGACCTAGGTTTTACTATATTGGCGGTCAATGTTGATAAAACACCGGCCAAAGCAGAAGTATTACTCAGTGATATACCGGTCACTTTTCCTGTGTTATTCGATCCCGATGCAGTGGTCAGCAAATTGTATGATGTGAGTGCTATGCCCACTACCGTGATTGTTGATAGAGATGGCAATCAGCGTTTATTGCATAAAGGTTATAAAAGTGGCGATGTGGCCAAATACGAGCACATCATTAAAACCTTGTTAAGAGAATAGGTCCACCATGAAAGTTCAATCCTACTTAGCTCAGATGTTTTTACGTTTTGTCACTGTGTTAATGATCGTTATCTTTGCTGCGGGATGTGCCTCAATTGAACCTTGGGTACAACCTTACGAACGCGAAAACCTAGCTGACCCGATTATGAGCATGAATCGAAATCCGGTTGCTATGAGCTATACCCATCATGCTTTTCAAGCTCGCGAAGGAGCAAGAGGGGCTGAAGGCGGAGCAGGAGGCGGTTGTGGTTGTAACTAAAATAGTCAATGTTCGGTGGCCGGCGGCTTTACTGCTGAGCCTGTGGTCAAGCTCAATGCTTTTTGCTGCGGTGTTACCGCAAGAGCGTTCTGATGCTATGTACCATTCTTACCAAGGCGGCGGCATGTCGATTGACGGGCCTTCAATTCTACTGCGAAAAAACATCGGTAGTAATGTGTCAGTAACCGCTAACTACTACGTTGACACTATATCTGGTGCATCTATTGACGTACTAGCGACAGCTAGTCAGTATGAAGAAGAGCGTACCGAACAAAGTGTTGGCGTGGATTATTTACATAATAAAACCCTGATGAATCTAAGTTATACCACCAGTTCTGAAAATGATTTTGAGGCTAAGTCAGTATCTTTTGGTTTATCCCAAGATTTTTTTGGTGATTTAACGACCTTGAGTCTTGGTTATGCGCGAGGCAATGACGAAGTAGGCAAGCGAGGCGACGATACCTTTTTAGAAGAAGCCGAGCGGCAAAATTATCGCCTAGGGCTTACCCAAGTAATAACTAAAAACATGATCCTCGGCTTAAGCTTTGAAAATATTGCTGATCAAGGTTACTTAAATAATCCTTATCGAGCGGTACGCTTTTTAGACGAAGGCAGTGCCAAGGGCTATCGTTTTGAAACAGAAGTCTATCCGAATACCCGCACTAGCAATGCCGCCGCCATAACGGCAAATTATTATCTGCCTTATCGTGCGTCGATTTATGCCGAAGCAAAGGTCTTTAGCGATACCTGGGGTATTGATGCCAATACTTATAAAATGGGTTATATCCATACCTTTGGTGATGAATGGATAGTTGAACTGCGCAGCCGTTTTTACCAACAAGACAAGGCAGACTTTTATCAAGATTTATATCAACGCAGTGAAGAATTTAACTTTCGCGCGCGCGACAAAGAAATGAGTACTTTTTCTAATATAGCCTTGGGGCTCAGTGTCAGTTATGAATTTAGGTTTTCAGCGGCTAACTGGCTGAAAAAAAGCAGTATCAACCTCGATTTTGACCATGTGAAGTTCAACTATGATGATTTTCGTAATGTACTCACAGACGCGCCGGTAGGTGACGAACCTTTCTATCAATTTTCTGCCAATATCACACGTTTATACGTGTCGATTTTTTATTAATCATGACGGACTCAGGTGCCCTTTTTATGACAATCAAACAAGCCGCAAAAAACGCCATGCAGACGGCACACACTTGGTACCCCGGTTTATCAAGCATGGTGCGCAACTTATTAGTGCTCTTGGCTCTCGGTGTCTTATTAGCGAGTCAGGGCGTCAAGGCCCAACAAAACGATGATACAAGCCAAACCTTGAGTGTGCAGGAGCAGTTGCAAGCGCTCAAAAAAGAAGTGATTGCCTTAAACCGCGACTTGTTTGTTTTAGAGGAAGACTTGTTGTTTCCTTCAAGTACCCAACTGGTGGTTTATTTAGCTATGGATGTTGGCACTTATTTTGATTTGGATTCGGTTGAAGTCAAACTAGATGGAAAAACGGTGACCCACTATTTATATACCGAAAAACAACAAGAGGCCTTAGTCAAAGGCGGCGTGCAAAAACTGCATTTAGCTAATCTTGCCCAAGGAGAGCATGAAATTAGTGCCTTTTTTATTGGCAAAGGGCCGCATGAACGCGAATACACTCGCGCGACCAGCTTGGTCTTTACTAAGTCTGCTGATGCCAAATTGTTAGAGTTGCGCATCGTCGACTCTAGTGCCAGTCAACAACCAGAATTTAGCGTAATTGAACTCTAAAATGCTTGCTCAAGTCGCAAAATTTAAGCTTTTACTGGACTGTTTTTACCCGCTTGGTGCACGGCTGTTGTCTAGCTTTGTGGGCCTGAGAGGTGGCGTAATATTGTTGAGTTGTTGTTTAACCTTGCCAGTGATAGCCGCTGACCGCATTGATAACGATGCGCCTTCCGAGCAAAAAGTGATGCTTGAAAAATACTATCAGCAGGCACTCTATGCTTATTTTCAGGGCGATGTATTAGCTGCATTGAGTCAATTTTCATTGTTAGAGCAGCGCTATCCACAAGGTTTAAAAAACATTCCAGATTATCTACGCAAGCAAGATATAGAGCCTGAATTACTGAAAGGTGCCTTAAGTCTGTCTTTCGGAATTGAAGACCAAGCTGCAGAGATTTTTCAACGCTTACTGGTTGATTATGATTCAGCTGAAAAGCGCACTCAAGCTTGGTTTTTATTGGGCTTAACCTACTACCGCCAAGAACAGTGGCAAAAAGCCTCAAGGTCGTTTGGGCAAATCAATGAGGCCCAAGCCGGTGACTATTTAGACGTGCAAAGCCATGATCAGTGGATTTATCTGCAAGCGCAGTTACGTAGCCTGCACCCTGATATGATTACAGAACAGGGCAATGTTCAAGACGCAGAGAGTGAGCAAAACTATTGGCAAGAGGCCTTATCGGCAGATTCAATTTATCATTATTATTTAAAATATAATCAGGCTCTCGCCACCCTACAAAGTGGCGATATGCAACTTGCCATTGGCCAATTAAAGGCGTTAATTGATAAACCCAAGCAGGGTTTTAGTCAATTTGTGAATAGTTGGTTTAGCCCTTTAATATCCGAATCAAGTTTGACCAGTGAGGAACAAGAGGTAGCGCATCAACAAGAAATTTATGGTGTGCTGGATAGGGCCAAATTAACCTTGGCATATGTATTACTCCAACAAGACCAACCCCAACAAGCTTATCGGGTATTTTCGCAAATTCGTCGTGAAGGTCTGGATGGCGAAGCCGCGGTATTGGGTTATGGCTGGGCTGCAGCCAAAAGTGATGAGTTGCAAAATGCGCTCGGTATTTGGCAAAGCCTAATTCAACAAACTCATTTTTCTGAATACACCTTAGAAGCCTATCTTGCCTCTGCCTACGCCTATGAAAAAGCTTATGCCCCGCGTCAGTCGGTGGCTATTTTAAAGACCGGTCTTAATCGTTTTGAGCAGGCTTTAGTTGAACTGAGTGAGACACGTCAGCAGGTTAGTCAGCCTGGTTTTTTACTGCAATTAGCACAAGATTTTGAATCTAGTCAGCCCGCGTTGATAAGCTCTACTGCCAATGTCGACCAAGATGGGGCTCTAAAACTGTTGGTGAATCAACTAGGCGTTAGTAATGAATTTCGTCATTACTTAGCGGCGCTACAACAAACCCAAACACTTGAATTGCGCTTAACTGATTGGCAACAGCGAATGGCATATTACGAACTAATGTTAGATGAACGCGAACAGCAAAAGTTACAGCGGGCCCAAGTGATGTTGCAAAACCAAATTTTTGCACAGTTACCTGCTCTGGTTGAACAACGTGATGCATTAGCACAAACAATGATTATGGCCGAACAGCAAGGTGATGCTGAAGCACTAATGGCAGCACAATATCAACAATGGGTAGAGCGATTAGATCAGGCTCAACAGCGCCTGCAAAAAATCGAAACCCTCAAGGCGCAATTGCAACAACCCGCCCTTAAAGCCGAATATGCCGAGCGTTTAAAGCGCATCAAGGGCACTTTAGTCTGGTTGGCCAGTGAAGCTTATCCTGACAATCGTCGTCAAGCACAAAAGGCCCTAGCTGAACTTGATCAATTACTCGACAAAGCCAATCAGCAACAAAAGCAATTATTGATTGAATTGCAAGGCCGCCCTGATTATGCAACGCAACGTCAACAAGTGGCGTCAATCGCTGTGCGAATTGATCGACAGCTACAAAAGAATCAAGGATTACAAAAAAGTTTAGTCAAAAAGTTAAACCAAGAGTTAACCCAGCTCATCGACCAACAGCAGGGCAAGGTCAATGACTATATCCTGCAAGCCCAATTGGCGATGGTGAGATTAAATGACCAAGCCTTGCAACAAAATCAAGCTCAGGGCACACAGATACCAGCTATAGATATAGGCCGTCCACCGCAGTTAGCGCCGACTGTAGATGAGGTGCAAACACCATGAAAAGAGTAAGTTCTAGCCCATCTTTGGCGATGGTTGTATCCAGTACATTACTCTGTTTAGCCTTGAGTGCGTGTAGCATATTCGAGCCCATTGTGGAGGTTAAACCCAAACCACAGATATCATCACAATCATTGGGTGAAACCTATTTTGCGCCTCTGCCTTTGGACAATCAGTTATTGCCTGAACCGAGCTTGCAGCAATTACGTCAAGAGTACGCTAATTTACTGCCGCGGGTACAAGACCCTGAAACTCTTAGAATTGTGCAATATCGTTTGGCAGATTTAACCGCAGTACTAGCTGAAAAACAGCTCGAGTCTGGCTTAGCCGTAAGTGCTAATGGCGAGAATATTCTGCAATCAGCGGTTAAACAATATCAAGATTTGCTGGTGGCTCAGCCCGCTAAAAACGAAAATATGGAAGTACTTTATCAATTGGCTAAGGCACATGAGCAACAGGGCCAGTTAGAGCAAAGTTATGCCATCTTGCAGCAGTTATTACGAGCCTTTCCGGCTAATCCTTATCTAGCGGAAGTGTATTTTCGTCTAGGCGAAATAGAATTTAACCGCAAGCAATATGTGCAAGCGGTAACGGCGTATCAGCGCGTTTTAGACCAAGGCTCGCAAAGTGCTTATTACGCTACCTCGGCTTATATGCTGGGTTGGAGCTATTTTAAACAAAATCAAAATAGCCAAGCCTTAGTGGCTTTTACAAGCTTGCTCGATAATAGTTTACCGAATGACATTATTGCTCAGCCAATGATGAGGCAAGTAGACAGTCAAGCGCAAATAGAGGCTCTGGGCTCCGGTGAAAAACGTTTAGTTAACGATACCTTACGCATCATGAGTTTGTTATTTTCATATCAAGAAAGCCAATATGAAAATCGGGCAGACAGCATCGTTGATCATTTCGAGCGAGTAGGGCCACGGCACTATGAATATGTATTGTACGACCAACTTGCTCAGCTGTATTTAAATCAAGGTCGTTTTCGAGATAGCGCCCAAGTTTATCAGCGGTTTAGTATCGTTAACGCAGACCATTTTCAAGCACCGACATTTGCTGTCAAAGAAATTGATGCCTATATCTTGGGTAAATTCCCTTCTTTGGTTTTACCGGCTAAACAATTGTTTGTGCAACGTTATGGTATTACAGGGCAGTATTGGACGGCGTGGGGTGTATTGCAACAAGAACGAGTCGCACCTTATTTAAACCAGTATTTGCAAGAATTGGCCAATTATGAGCACAACCGCGCACAGTTGTTAAGCGCAAAAAGTACTGAACTGGGTCAAGCTAAACAACCAGAAGTAGGGGCCAGTGCCAAGGCCAAAACTGAAGTCTCTGCCACTAGTGTTAAAGCTGATGCTAAGGCTGCGTATTTATTGGCTGCTGCTTGGTATCAAGAATTTATTCAAACATTCTATGCCGACCCTCTCAGCCCGCAAATACGCTTTAGTTTGGCAGAAGCTTTATTTTCTGCTGAGCAATATGCACAGGCTATTACCACCTTTGAAAATTATGCTTACGACACCCAAACTTTTCCTAAAGCTGCAGAAGCAGGGTATGCAGCGATCCTCGCGTATCGGCAAATACAGTTAGTGGGTGATGAAAACAGTCCGCTGAGTCAAGAGCAATGGTTAGATAAACAACTTATCAGCCAAGATAATTTTGTGGCGACGTTTAGCGATGATGTGCGTGCCTCAGACGTATTATATATTTCTATGCAACAACGTTTTAGTTTAGAGCGTTATTTATTGGCGATTGAAAATGCGCAACAGCTATTAACATGGCAACCCAGTATTTCAGCAGCACAAAATAGTGCTAGCCTTCTGGTTATTGCCCATAGTCAATTCGCCATACAAGATTACGCTGCTGCCGAGTCGTCTTATCAACATATTGTATTAGGTTTAGCCAACACTGATCCAAGCAAGGCCGATATTCAAGAAAAGCTAGCAGCAAGTATATATAAACAGGGTGAACTGAATATTCAACAGAACTACCTGCCATTAGCGGTCAATGACTTCTTACGGGTATTAGCGGTGACACCGCAAACCAGTATCAGGATCACGGCTCAGTATGATGCTGCTAACTATTTACTGGAAATGCAGCAATGGCAGCAAGCAATTGGCTTACTGGAAGACTTTAAACAGCGATTTGCCGCACACCCCTTGGCGCAAAATATTGACGATAAACTTATTTTTGCTTACCAGCAAAACGAAGATTGGCAGCCCGCCGCTAACAAGCTAATGGACTTGTGGAAGGCCTCACCGCAAAGCGAAGAAGGCCGCCAAGCCCTCTATGTGGCAGCGCAATATTTTAATAAAATTGGCCAAACTCAGTCGGCGTTAGAAGCGTATCGCGATTATGCCCACGCCTTTCCTTTGCCCTTAGCTGAGGCCAATGAAGCGCGTTTTATTTTAAGTGAAATGTACCGTGAGGAAAACGATGATGCCAAGCGTCGTTTTTGGTTACAAAAGTTGCTTGACGCCGATCAACAAGCTGCCGCCGACCCAGCAATTGGCCGCTCTGACCGCTCACGTTATTTAGCCGCGATGAGTTCCTTGGTTTTTGCCCAGGATAAGTTGACTCGCTTTAAACAAATTAAACTAAGCCTACCGCTGAAAAAGAGTTTAGCCCGCAAAAAAGCGGCGCAGAACTCTGCTCTGCAAGCGTTTAATCAGGTACTAGATTATAAGGTGGCGGATTACGTTACCGCGGCTAATTTTTATTTGGCTGATATCTATCATCAACTGGCCAAAGACTTAATGAGCTCAAGTAAACCGAATAATCTGAGCGTCTTAGAGTTAGAACAATATGAACTCTTGCTCGAAGAACAAGCCTTTCCCTTTGAAGAGCAGGCGATTACCTTGCATGAAACCAACGCTCAGCGTATGTGGCAAGGTAACTTTGATACGTGGATTCAACAAAGTTTGTTAGCCTTAGAAACATTGATGCCAGCACGCTATCGTAAAGTTGAGCAAGGAGTTGAGGTCAGCAATGAAATTTTTTAAGTCTAATTTTATAGTCATCATACTAAGTGGATTTTTGCTTAGTGCTTGTAGCAGTTTTAATCAACAAAAGACAACAGATGACAAGCTCGCCACTCAAACGCCGACGTTGAAAAGCAGTGTTGAATTGACCGAAAATCGCGATCCTTGGCAACAAAAAGCCACTGAATTGCAAGCCCTGCCCAATCAGTATTTAACACAAGGGACAACGTTTGTTATACCCCCTGTTGTGCAAAGCCAATTTGAACAAGGTATTGCCCTGATAAAACAACAAAAGCTAAGGGAAGCAAATAGGCTCTATGTTAACTTATCCCAACAATATGCGAACTTATCTGGTGTATGGGTGCAATTAGCCGATATCGCGCAGTTACAAGGTGAGCAGCAGCAAGCTATGGATTATGTGCAGCAGGCATTGAGTGCTAACAAGTTAAACTATATTGCGCATAATCGCTTAGCCTTATTGTATCGTCAGCAAGGCCAGTTTAATTTAGCCTTACAACACTACAATTTGGCCTTAGAAAGTTGGCCAGCCTTTGCTCAAGCGCGTTTGAATCGCGGCATATTACATGATTTGTACTTAGGTAATAAGAGCCAAGCCTTAGAAGATTATTCGGTGTATCAAGCCCTACTGGCTAAACCGGAACGGCAGGTAGTTGGCTGGATTGCTGATCTTGAACGACAGGTTCAAAGTCGAGAAAAAGCAGACAATGCCATATCGGGTTCACTGAAAGGAGAGCTGTAATGAAACGTTTAATGTTATCTATTATTATACTTTTTTCCGCGGTTAATGCCGCCGCCCAACAACAGGTGATTCAATTAGAAGACACCATTCGGGGGAATCAAGAACAACCAAAGGTGTTAACTATCGTACCGTGGCAGGCGCCCACTGTTAAGCAAGCTTTGCCCAGTCCGATATTACAAAGAATTAATCTTAAGTTTGTAGCCTTAGAGCGCGATGAGTTTAGTCGGCAATTGCAAGCGCTCAACCAACAACAAAATGTTAGTTATTCGAGCCAAAACTTAGATCCCTAATCAGATACCTAAGATGGCGTAAATTTCGGTATAGTGCAGTTATATTTACTCTGGGAGTTTTAAATAGACATGTTTGACGTAATCGTGCGGTTTTTTCAAGAAGGTGGAGCTTTTATGTTCCCCATCGCCATTGTATTAGCTTTGGGTTTAGCCATTGCTATTGAACGTTTCTTTTTTCTAAGTGTGGCCAAACGGGTGAATAAAAAAGCTTTTGCTCAGATGGAACCCATGCTTAATAAAAATAACTATGCCGGAGTGCTAAGCTTTGCTAGCACCGATACCGCGCCGATTAGTCGTATTATTGGTGCAGGTATGGCGCGCTTAAATCACAGTCAACGTCGCGAAGATATTGAATACGCCATGGAAGAAGGTTTGATGGAAACCACTCCTCGCTTAGAAAAACGTACTGCCTATCTAGCTACTTTGGCCAATATCTCAACATTGTTAGGCTTACTAGGTACTATCATTGGTTTGATTGCTGCGTTTTCAGCGGTCGCTACCGCCGATCCTTCAGAAAAAGCCAGCCTTTTGTCACAAAGCATATCAGTAGCGATGAATACCACCGCCTTTGGCTTGATTGCCGCTATTCCACTGCTAGCGTTTCATTCCGTCCTACAAACTAAAACCACCGAAATAATCGACAGCATGGAAATGGCTGGGGTGAAGTGTTTGAATTTATTGATTGCTCGTCACGAATTGAATACCCAGTCTCGTCAATCTGATCGCTCTGAATAAAGTCAAGTAGCGGGAGAGACTTATGGCAAGAACTAGCAGAGGGCGAGGGGCCAAAAAACCTGATGCCGAACTCGATATCACCTCGTTTATGAACTTGATGATAGTACTGGTGCCAGTGTTATTGATGATGATGGTTTTTTCACGTATTACGGTACTTGATTTGACCTTACCTGAATTAGGTGACGCCAGTGAAATGCCTATTGATATCAAAGATCAGCGCTTAGAAATTGTGGTTCGAGCCAACAACATCGCCGTGTATTACCCACAAGGTTACTTAGTAAAAGACCTGCCTTTGATTGACCAAGGCTATGACTATGCTGGGTTGCAAAACACCTTGAAACAGGTCAAACAAAACCTTTTGAGTCAAGATATTGATAAAAAAGCCGCCACCTTGCTGCTAGAAGAAGACATTCCTTATCAAGCTATCGTGGCATTAATGGATACTACCCGTTCCTATCCCGATGTGGTGATTGCTAGTGTGGTTGAAGCAGAGTTGTTTCCTGAAATATCACTGGGTGATGCACCAATCGATGGTCGCGTATTTGATGAAACGCCAGCACCAGCCATTCCTGGCGGCATTAATTAATATGTGCAGACTAGGATAATAATATGAAAAAATCTGCCAGAGCTATGCGTATGGCCCGTCATCACCAAAGAATGGCTAAAGACTCAAAACTGAGCTTGGTTTCCTTAATGGATATTTTTACCATTTTGGTGTTTTTCTTGATGTTAAATGCCTCTGATGTGCAAGTGCTACAAAACAGTAAAAGTGTTGAATTACCGCAGTCCAGCGCAAAACAAGCGGCAAAAGAAACCTTGGTATTGATGATCAACAATAATGAGTTGATTTTACAAGGTCGTAAATTGGTGGACGTAGCCGCCATTATGGCTCGTGAAGAAGAACAAATCGTTGAATTGAGCACTGAGTTAGCCTATCAAATCACCAAGTCGAGCAATGTCTTAGTGGATGAAAACGGTGAGCCGGTTGATAGAGCCATCACCATTATGGGTGACAAAAGTATTCCTTACGCCTTGTTAAAACGCATAATGCAAACTTGTGCTCAGGCCGGTTTTACCAATATCTCCTTAGCGGTAGAAAGTATTGAACAAAAAAGCCAAACTGCAACTGTAGCCAATGCTAACGGTGGTCAAGCATGAATGTTGCCTTAGCCACCGAGCAGCGTAAAAGTCTGCCACAGAATCCCTTTATTTCGGTATTACCGTGGTCATCAAGCGCGACAGAGGATAGACGTTTTAAGCAAATGTGTGGGCTGATTTTAGTCTTAACCTTAATATTGGCGGCATTAGTGAAATGGCAAGAATTGCCAGACAAACCCCGTGAAGAAAAAGAGAAAATACCGCCGCAACTAACCCGTTTAATTAAACCGGTAAAAGTAGAGCCACCTAAACCTATTGTTGAACCTAAACCTATTCCTGAGCCAGAAAAACCAGTGCCAGAAAAGCCACTGCCAGAAAAGAAACCACCCCCTCCTAAGGTTGAGAAACCTAAAGAAGTTAAAAAAATTGAACCGCCTAAGGTTAAAGTGCCAACACAGGCTGAATTAACCGAGCAAGCCAAACAAAAAGCCAAACAAAGTGGGTTGTTAGCCTTACAAGATGATTTGGCCAGCATGCGTGAAACGCCCAGTATTAATAATTTAGCCAATACCGATAGTATTAAAGGCGCCGGTACCAGTGACGAAACTCAACGAAAATTTGTGGGTAAAAAAGTCAGTGGTGCAAGTGGCGGTGTTGATACTACACAACTGAGCACTGACACAGGCTCAAAAGGTGAATTAGCAGAACGTAAAAATACTGAATACGTCGCCCCTAATGAAGGTTTAGCCTCCTTAGCTGCCCAACAAGCCAGTAATGAAGACACAGTAGTAGGCAACCGCAGTACTGAATCTATTCGTCAGGTATTAGACGCCAATAAGGGCGGTATTTATGCCATTTATCGTCGCGCCTTGCGCTCTGATGCAAGTTTGCAAGGTAAGCTAACCGTCAATATTCAAATTGAACCAGATGGCAGTGTATCGGATGTTAAATTGCTTATAAGCGAATTAGATTCCCCCGATTTGGAGAACGATTTGATTGCCAGAATTAAACTCATCAATTTTGGCCAACAAAACGTCAGCCTCACTTTACTCGACTACTCGTTTAACTTTTTACCTTTTTAGACACCGCACCAAAATTCAGTAGTTTGCTCCGTAGGTATGTTATTAACTGCGCGCAAACTATTAGTCTGTTGTAGGCGTTGCTGGTAAGGGGTGTTATTTAGCAGCGAACAAAAAGTGAATAGCGACAAGCAGAAATCTGCACTCCATCAAACTGTAAGGCAAGATAAGCGCAAAGCCATTACCCAAAGAGTCCCCTTTAATGAGACACCCATCTTTAAATTGAAAAATTTCCAATCTGAACTAAGCTTTAAAGACTAAACATAACCACGGATGGTCTGTTATGCCTCAGTCTCGAAAAAGCCAAATCAGCCTTATTGCTACTCCTTATTACCACTGTGTTTCCCGATGTGTTCGTCGTTCATTTTTGTGTGGCCAAGATATAATCACAGGCCAAAGTTATGAGCATCGGCGTGGCTGGGTAGAAAAGCGCTTGTTATTTTTATCTTCTGTTTTTTCTATTGATATCGCGGCTTATGCTGTGATGAGTAACCATACTCATGTGGTGTTACATGTGGACAAAAAGCAAGCACAAAGTTGGTCAATGAATGAAGTGCTTGAGTGTTGGCATCGTTTACATAAAGGCACATTAATAAGCCAAAAATATATTAACGGCGATAAGCTAAGCGAGAGTGAATTACTTACATTATATGAAACGGTTGACGTTTATCGTCAGCGCTTATATAGCATCAGTTGGTTTATGCGTAATCTGAATGAATACATTGCCAGAGAGGCAAATAAAGAAGACGAATGTACCGGCAGATTTTGGGAGGGCAGATTCAAGTCCCAAGCCTTATTAGATGAAAGTGCAGTGTTGGCGTGCATGGCTTATGTTGACTTAAACCCTATCAGGGCAAAGATAAGCAGTGCGCCTGAAACCTCCAATCACACCAGCATTAAAAAGCGTATTCAAACACTACTTAAGGGTAGGCAACCCCGCAACCTGATGCGTTTTGTCGGTAACCATCGACATAATATGCCTAAAGGCATTGCTTATAGCCTTGTTGATTATTGTGAGCTAGTGGATTGTACAGGTCGCTGTATTCGAGAAGATAAAACTGGTCACATAGATAGTCATCAACATCCTATTTTAGAGCGACTCGGTATTAATACTGAACAATGGCTTACCTTGACTACAGAGTTTGAAAAGCACTTCAGCACTGCCGTTGGCAGCGAAAATATGATGCAACAATATAAAAGGTGTACCCAGCATCAACGAATACGAGGTATGGGCAAAGCAAAGGCCTTATTTAAAAAAGCATAAATCTCATTAAGCAATAACTAGCTAGCATCAAGAGACTGTTAGCCCAGAAGGCTGCCTGCGATTTGCAAAAAACAGACATTTACAGTTTTGTTGTTTATCTTCGTGTTAATACCCAAAGTATTTGGCTGCTTAGTTAATAAAGTTTGCGTATCTCTAATGAAAAAATTGGATATTTAGCGGATTTTTGAAATGCCTATTTTACAATGGCTGTCTTTATTAACTGGTTTTTTGAAACACCTATTTAAAATGACTGTCTCAATTAATTCTAGAACAGGTGCAGGCATCGTCAACAAAGACCGAAGTAAATGGGCGACACGCTCTACAAGTTATGCCATAGAAGGTACTTTTTGCATAATGCGATGCAAGCTTATCAGCAACTCAATATGCGTGGTACCGACCAATGATCGATGGGCAATACAGTCATATCAGAAAACCGAGCCCCTTATTTGGCTAATGGTCTAACGTTTCTACTTGCTGCATTTCTTTTTCTAAGCGTTCACTTTCATCTGCTCGAGGCTTAACTAGGCGAGCTAAGGCCAAATATAATACCGGCGTCAAAAACAGCGTAAATAATACGGCAAAACCAAGGCCACCAAATACTACCCAGCCAATAGCGTTGCGTGCTTCAGCTCCTGCACCACTTGAGAGTATGAGGGGTAAACCACCCAATAAAGTCGATACTAAGGTCATGGTGATGGGTCTCAGGCGAATTAAAGCGGCTTTTTCTACTGCTTCACGCACGCTCAAGCCCTTGTCGCGCAATTGGTCAGCAAACTCCACCAGTAAAATCGAGTTTTTGGCGAGTAGACCGATCAGCATGACTAAGCCGATTTGCGAATAGATATTGATGCTGGTATTGGTTAAATACAGGGCAAATAATGCTGCTGCAATACCAAAGGGTACAGTTAACATCACGACTACTGCACTGTTGATGCTTTCAAATTGTGCGGCAAGTACTAGCAGGACAATAACAAAAGCCAAAACATAAGTGAGAGTGACTTCTCGGGCAGTTTCTTCATAGGCGAGCGCTTCGCCTAAAAAGACAATACCGACGTTGTCGGGCAGCACATCTTCCGCCATTTGGTTAATGATACCAACTGCAACATCGATGGGCATTTTTTCGGGTAGCTCTAAATCAATCTCAATGGCGCGGCGCTGAGCATGACGTTCTAACTCCGCAGCAACGCCTTCTTCGCGAATAGTAGCCAAGCTAGACAAGGGCACTAAAGTGCCGCCTTGTGACCCCACATATAAGTTTGCCAAATCAGATGGGTCACTAATAGCCGCACGATTTGCCTGCAATATTATGGGTACGGCTTGATCGCCCACGTTTAAGTCGGCCACGTCGTCACCATTAATGGCTGCGCGCAGGGTAGTGGCAATATCGTTGAGCGGAACGTCCAGTTCTTCGGCCCGTTGGCGGTCAATTTCTACGCGCAATTGAGGTTGAGTGGGCTGGTAAGAAATATTTGGTTTTCCAAACTCAGGGTATTCAGCCTCTAATTGATTTGAAAAAGCCACCGCGGCGGCAAAAATCTGTGCATAAGTTTGGCCCGTAAGGGCGATTTCTAAGCCCCCGCCTTGGCCCCGTAAACTCAAGCTATTGGTGCCAAAAGCACGCCCGGGTGCTCCGGGTATATTGCCTAATGGTCCGCGTATCTGCTCAATGATCTCCTGCTGGCTTTGGCTACGCTGTGACCAATCTTTGAGTGGTGCGGTTATAGAAACAATATTGGGGTCCCACTGGCCTACTACGGTATAGATTGAATCCATTTCACCGCTATCAACAAATGGTTGCAGAATGTCTTCCATTTGTTGGGCTTGGCGATCCATAAAATTAAGACCCACGCCGTCGGGGCCGCGTGCAAATACCCTGATTAAACCACGGTCTTCACTGGGCAATAGCTGGTTTTCTAATTGCCAGTACAAACTGGCGGCACCTGAAGCAGATAGTAAGCTGATAAAAAACACTAACCAAGCGTGATTTAAACTCCATTTAAGCGCTATTTCGTAGCCTTTAAGTAGAGTGTTGCCTAAGGCGGCAAAAATATGTTTTTTGTTTTTATCACGATTGGACAATTTAGCCGTTAACGCTGGTACCAAAGACAAGGCGACAAAAGAAGAAATAATCACCGCACCGGCTAATACGCCTCCAAATTCACGAAATAACCTGCCCGCAGTAGAGGGTAAAAAAGCGATAGGTACAAAAACTGCCGCCAACACGGCCGTGGTGGCCAGTACCGCAAAAAACACTTCACGGGTACCAATTACCGCTGCAGCTCTGCTACCTAAGCCCATTGTGCGGCGTCGTTGAATATTCTCGGATACCACAATGGCATCGTCTACAATTAGACCAGTAGCTAATACTAAGGCCAATAAAGTAAGAATATTGATGGAAAAACCTAATGCCCAAATAACGGCCAATACCCCAATTAACGATACGGGGATAGATAACGCGGGCACTATGGTGGCACGCCACGAGCCAATAAATACCCACAAGGTAGCCACAACTAGCAGTATTGTGAGCAATAAAGACGTTAAAACCTCTGAGACCGAGCCACGAATAAACTCGGCATCATCAGAGGTAACCTGAATTTTTAAATCAGAAAAACGTTCATCTAAAGTCGCCACTAAAGCCAGAACTTCATCAGAAATTTCGATGGTATTAGAGCGTGCTTGACGAATGATCTCTAAGCCAATGACCGGCACGCCGTTTAAGCGCACCAAGTTACGACCATCGGCAGGACCGAAATATACGTCAGCCACATCACCAATTCGAGTGTCGCCGTCGATAATGATATCTTTGACTTGTTGTGCTGTTACCGAGGTGGCATCGGCTCGCACGATCAACTGATGATCGGTGGAGCGAAAGCTACCGGCTGGCACATCAAAAGGGGCTTGGCGCAAAACACTGGCCACTTGGGATACGGTCAAGCCGTAACTGGTTAAACGCAATGGGTCGAGCATTACCCTCAGTACCCGTTGTCGGTCACCATTTAAACGCACGTCGGCAACCCCAGGAATACTTAAAAATAGCGGGGCTAAGTCTTTATCTACACGCTCGGTCATGCTTTCTAAATCAAGTTCACTGCTCGAAATAGCGAGGCTTACCACCGATTCAGCGTCATTATCAGCTTTTATTACCGAAACCTGTTCTACGTCATCAGGTAGCTCACGTTGAACTCGGCTGACTGATTCACGTGTTTCATTGGCGGCATCATCTAGATCAATACCGGGGCGAAACTCCACCACAATGCGTGAACTATTTTCTTCACTTTGCGCGCGTATGGATTTTACCCCACTGACTCTTGCGACCGCACCTTCGAGGCGGCTGGTGATTTCAGTATCGATTGTTTCTGGCGAGCCACCCGGCAGCACTGCACGAACCGTTAGCACTGGACGGTCAACATCGGGTAATTCACGCACTTCTATGGCATTAATCGCGGCAAGCCCCGCGATCATGACTAGCAGATTCAATACAATAATTAGAATCGGTCGACGAATCGACAAAGAGGGTAAGTCGTTGCTAAGTAATTGCATATTGAGTTTCATAATGTGCCCTTAGTTAGCTGGTTGGTAAGTGACTGCTTGGCCTGAACGCAAGCGCTGGATCCCTTCGGCAATAAGTAGCTGGCCTTCGGTTAGTTTGCCGTCTACTAATATTCGACCCGCCAAACGCTGCTTTATTGCTACATCGATCCGCTGCGCTTTTTGTTGTTCAACTACCCAAACATAGGCTCCAACCGCATCCCACATCAATGCTACTTCAGGAATAGACGCAAAACGTTGGCCTTCGAGCAGTAGCTCAACTCGGAAACTCATGCCGGGGCGAAACTTATCTTCTTTGTTGTCTAATAAGGCCCGTACTCTAAATGAACGACTGGCTATATCAATACGCGAATCAACCTGACTAATCACAGCGTCAACTGGGGTTTGGGCACTTAGCCACGGCCGCAAGGTTAATGTAGGTTTGCCACTGAGCATGGGCAGGGCAATTTCAGGCGCAGTAAAATTAACAAATAATTCTGTGCGATTATCTAAGGTGGTTATTGGGGTTTGAACAGTGATCCGGTCGCCTACTTCAACATCGGTAAAGCCGACAACGCCTGCAAAGGGAGCGCGTACCACTCGATCTTGTAACTCAACTTCAGCCTCTTGCACGGCTACTTTGCTTAAGTTGTAGAGAGTAATGGCATCATCTAATTCATTTTGAGGCACAGCACCTGAGGCTCTACTTTCCTTTAAGCGTGTGACGGTGCGTTTAGCGTCATCAAGAACGATTTGCCCGCGTTCTAAGGCAACTCGCTGACGACGGTCGTCTAAGTGCACTAATATTTGGTTTTTTTCGACGCGATCGCCTGGGGCAAATAACACCTCTATTACACGGTCAGCCACTGCAGGGAAAAGCACTACAGAATAAATAGCTTCAGCAGTGCCAACCGACTGAACACGCTCTCTATCATTTTCGAATTGGATGGGACTGACAATTACATTAGCTGGGGGGCTTTCACCGCGTTGTTGGGCTGACAACTGAAATGCACAGGTGATGAGTAAAAGAAACGCCATCCTGAGTTTTGGCTTTATGTTGTTTATCATTAACGTCCCTTATAAAGATTCTTTGCGCCTCCTAAGTGGAACGCTATTTAGATCGGTTTGTAGATAGAGCATATTTTGAAGTTGTTATACGCTTACAATAACAAATTTGATCAACTAAGTCGTCGATATAAGGTGAGCACTACTAACTGTTTGCTTGACTCGCGTGCTTAGCAAGGGGAAAGCTTCTTACGCAGCGCAAGGCGTGGTTCTGAGCTCAGACTTTGCTGCTATTTAAGCTATGTAAAGCAATTAAGTAGTTAGGCCATTTACGCAGACACCCATCCTAATTCCTTAATTAATGTAGAATTAAACAACGGTTCTGTTAGTTGTCAGCTAAGCAAAAAAGCTATGCTCAATCATTGTATTAATTATATTTGTTTTAGCTTGGCAACCTGCGTAGAATCCGCGACCGGAGTTGGCCAGGCAATCGTCGCTTATCGGGCATTCGTGTGTTGATAAGGGGAGGAAAGTCCGGGCTCCATAGGGCAGGGTGCCAGGTAATGCCTGGGCGGCGCAAGCCGACGACAAGTGCAGCAGAGAGGAGACCGCCTGTTGGTTATTCGTAACCAATCGGTAAGGGTGAAAGGGTGCGGTAAGAGCGCACCGCGCCGCTGGCAACAGTGTGTGGCAAGGTAAACTCCACCCGGAGCAAGACCAAATAGGATCTCATATGGCGCGGCCCGCGCTTGGGATCGGGTGTGTTGCTTGAGCCAGTGAGTGATTGCTGGCCTAGATGAATGATTGCCCTCGACAGAACCCGGCTTATCGGCCAACTCCGACTTATTGATTTTAAAGCATTTTTTATGTTTTAAAGAGTTTAGGGCTACAAAAATTGCTACAGTGAAATAAGGAATACTTATGCTTGCTGTAGCTAATTTCCCCCCTCTTTATTGTCGTAACCGACGCAACTAATTAACACTCAAACATCACTAAAGCAGATTTTCTTAAAGACTAAGACTGTGTCTCAATATTAACCGTTCGTGTCACAATTCAAATCACTGCTATTCACTACCTTAATGGTTGCCAAAATACAGTTCATTTAACTTAAATTACGCAGACACCCATTGCAATGTCATAAAATTTTTGAAAGGTATGACAATGATTACATTGGGTGTCTCATTAATTTTTTTTTGTCGTAATCGACGCAATTCATTAACACTCGAACATCACTAAAGCTGATTTTCTTAAAGATTAAGACTACGTCACAATCTTAACCGTTCATGTCACAAATCAAATCATTGCTATTTAATAGCTCAATGGTTGCCAAAATACAGTTCATTTAACTTAAATTACGCAGACACCCATTGCAATGTCATAAAATTTTTGAAAGGTATGACAATGATTACATTGGGTGTCTCATTAATTTTCTCATTTATAATCTATGATCTTGTAGGAATTTGCTCCGCAACGGAGTGGTTAGCTTTGAGCAATCGATTGACTATTTTTGATTGGAAAGATGCGCGAGATGGGTTTAGACTGATTTTAGTTTTAAAGTAAGTAGGACTAAAGTCAGTCAGATTACTCAATTATGGGTATGCGTTGCGCAAACTTTAACATAACGTTTTTTATTTAAGACTTTTCAATATTCGAAATCAGACAAGTGCTGGTCAGTGATTATCAGTTCATTGTATTTTCAGTTATCACTAGGTAGCAATGCATGACAAGCAAGAAGAACAAGCAGCCCACAGATCCGCTGAAAACTGAAAAAGTCGGCAGCGATCCTAAATTGAGTTCGAACATACCGGTAAAAGGCAGTTTCCCAGTTATTGGTATTGGAGCTTCTGCCGGTGGTTTGGCGGCGTTTGGTGCTTTTTTCTCTGGCATGCCTGCCGATAAAAGTATGGATATGGCGTTTTTGCTCGTGCAGCACCTTGCGCCAGATCACAAGAGTATCCTGACAGAATTATTACAGCAATATACGCCCATGACTGTAATTGAAGTTGAAGATGGCGTCACGGTGCAGGCAAATTGTGTTTACGTTATTCCGCCCAACCGCAACATGGCTTTTATTGATGGTACATTGCAATTACTTGAACCAGTGGCACCTCGAGGCCATCGTTTTCCCATCGATTTTTTATTTCGCTCTTTAGCCCAAGATCTGCATGAACAGGCGATATGTATAATTCTTTCTGGAACAGGAAGTGATGGTACGCTTGGCCTGCGTGAGATTAAAGGTGAGGGTGGTATGGCCATGGTGCAGAGCTTAGAATCTTGCGGTTTTGATGGCATGCTAAAAAACGCCATCGATACTGGCTTAGTAGACTATGTATTGCCGCCCGAGGACATGGCGGCGCAATTACTTGCCTTCACTGCACATGCCTTTAGCCGACCACGGGTACCTAACATTAATCCGCAACCCCAAACTGATAGTTTATTGAAAAAGTTATTTGTGTTGTTACGTGACAAGACCGGCCATGATTTTTCTGGGTATAAACAAAGTACTATTATTAGGCGCATTGAACGGCGGATGGCTGTGCATCAAATCGCAAAGCTTGATGGCTATGTTAAATATATGCAGCAGACGCCAAAAGAAACTGAGATGTTTTTTCGCGATTTGTTGATTGGGGTAACGGATTTTTTCCGCGATCCTGAAGCATTCGCCGAACTTGAGAAAGTGATCGATTCAGGCTTGTTTGACAACAAAGACAGCGGCAGTGAATTACGCGTTTGGGTGTGTGGTTGTTCTACCGGCGAAGAAGCTTATTCTATTGCCATTTTGCTACAGGAAAAGCTCGAGTCACTGTCTCATCAAGGTCTTCCTAGCGGATTTAAGGTGCAACTATTTGCCAGCGATATTAATCAACTGGCGATTGAGCAGGCTCGGCAAGGCTTTTTCTCAGAAAGTATAGCCAAAAATGTAACACCAGCTCGTTTAGAGCGTTATTTTAGTTTTGATGCTAAAACCAAGACGTATCGTATTCAAAAACGAATTCGCAATACTATTATTTTTTCTGAACAAGACGTTATTAAAGACCCACCCTTTTCTAAACTCGATCTGATCAGTTGTCGTAACCTGATGATCTACATGGGGCCAACACTGCAAAAGAAAATGATTTCCTTGTTTCACTTTGCTTTAAATCCGGGTGGTTTTTTGTTTTTAGGTACGTCTGAAACTATTGGTGAGATGACTACGTTATTTACTATGCTGGATCGTAAACAAAAATTGTATCAGCGTAAAACCGATGGTCATATCGCTAAACATCCCTCATTGGCATTGTCTTTGCCGCTTATTGCAACAGCCCGGCAGAGCAACCCAAAAGTGTTGCCATACAATGTTTCTCTGCAAGAGTTGGCTGAAAAAGCGCTACTACAACAAGTGGTTCAAGCGGGTGTTTTAGTCAACCGTAAGGGTGATATCCTCTATCTACATGGTCGAGCTGGAATGTATTTGGAGCCCGTTACTGGTGGGCTCGATTCTTATAATATCTTGAAAATGGCGCGTGAAGGCTTACAAGCTGAGTTAGTGGTCGCATTACACCAAGCGGCATTAGATAATACTATTGTGCGCCGCTCAAGTTTGCGGGTTAAAACTAATGCTCATTTCAGCACGATTAATCTAACTATCAGTCCCGTAGAGGCTGGCCTTGCTGCAGAATCTGCCAGCACGCTGTTTATGGTTGTATTAGAAGAAGCAGCAAGCCAGCTTGAAAGTTCGACAAATGTTTCTACCACGAGTGTAAGTCCCGATAGTAATGCACAGATAGTCAAGCTTGAACAAGCCTTGCTGGAAAAAGACAGCTATATTCAAAGTGTCAGCGAAGAACAACAAGCGGCCTTCGAAGAGCTTAAATCAGTAAACGAAGAGCTACAGTCGATCAATGAAGAGTTGCAATCGACCAATGAAGAACTCGAGACTTCTAAGGAAGAGCTGCAGTCGGTGAACGAAGAGCTAGCCACGACCAACGCAGAGTTACAAAACAAAGCACTTGAGTCGTCGCATCTCAGTAACGATATGAACAATCTTATCGTTGGGACCGGCATTGCCACCATATTTGTCGATTTAGAGCTTAAAATATTGCGTTTCACCCCGGGCTTAACCAAGATCATTAGTCTGATTGAGTCAGATATTGGTCGCCCCTTAAAAAACTTTACCTCAACTATAAGCGTTTATAATCAGCTAGAGAATGACTTGCAGTCGATGTTGCATAGCCTTATCCCTCGAGAGCTTGAAGTACAAACTATAGACGGTAACTATTACATGCTTGGTATGCTGCCTTATCGCACCACCGATAACCGGATAGAAGGAGCGGTAATTAATTTTATCAACATTACTGAACAGAAACAGGCAGAGATATCACTTAAAAAAGCCAACGATCAAATGCGTTTAGCAACAGTGGTGCGCGATGCCAATGATGCCATTTTACTGCAGGATCTCGATGGTAACATTATGGCTTGGAATGGGGCGGCACAAAAATTATATGGGTGGAGTGAAACAGAGGCCTTGGCGCTCAATATCGCCAAACTAGTACCCGCCGACTTACACAAGAAAGAGTTAAGTCGTATCAAGCAGTTAAGTCAAAAAGAGATTCTAGAAACCTATGAAACCAAACGTCTAACTAAAGACGGTTTGGTTATTGACGTATGGCTGACCGCCACAGGACTAATCAATAAGACGGGCGAAGTTTATGCCATTGCGACCACTGAGCGACATAATAAAAAAAGTCTAGGGCGGAAGCTTAAAGCATGACAGAGCGACCCACTCAAACGGATCAAGAGCTGCACCAACGCGCTGAACGATTGCTTGAATCCAACGAAGATGCAGACTCACTAACTGCTCATGCTTCAGATCCCCAGCGACTGCTGCATGAGCTGCAGGTGCATCAGGTCGTGTTAGAAATGCAAAATGAAGAGCTGCGCACTGCCCAGCAGCAACTAGAAGTGTCGCAGGCCCGTTATTTTGATCTCTATGATTTAGCGCCTGTTGGCTATTTGACCCTTGATAAACATCTATTAATTCAGGAATGCAATCTGTTCGCTGCCGGTATGATGGGCATGGATCGTAAGAAGTTGGTTAAAACGCCAGTCAACAAAATACTGCTAAAAGCAGACCGGATTATTTTCTATGACAAGCTTCAAGCGTGTGTTGCATCGGATATGCCCCAGCATTTTGAAATACGTCTGGTACGAGCCGACAAAGGGATTTTCTGGGGACTGCTGCAAGTGGTTGCTATGGACGAGGGCGAATACTGGTTAACGGTAACCGATATTTCCCGCAATAAACAAATACAAGCTCAGTTGCAGGAAAGTAATAGCAAGTTTAGTAGCGTTTTTGAGCAAGCCGCGGTGGGTGTGGCGCGGATAGGTCTAAATGGATCATGGTTGGAGGTGAATAAAAAACTGTGCGCTATTGTCGGCTACTCGCAACAAGAGCTCTTAAGTAAAACGTTTCAAGATATGACCCACCCAGAAGATTTAGGCATGTATCAAAACGCCTTTAATCAGCTTATTAATAATGAGATCAGCACCTACTCGAATGAAAAGCGTTGTTTAAATAGTAGTGGTGACATCGTTTGGGTCAATGTCACCATGAGTTTGGTAAAAGACAGCAATAATGCAGCGGATTATTTTATTGCCATCATTGAAAATATCACCAGCCAGAAAAACGAGGAAGCTAAGCAAATCAGCTTAACTGAGCAACTCCATCAAGCGCAAAAAACCGAAGCGATTGGCAATCTAGCCGGCGGTATTGCCCACGATTTTAATAATATGTTGGGCGTGATTCTTGGGCAGGCAGAACTGGTCATGAGCAAGTTGCCACCAAGTCATCCGCTGATAAAGCATATAGAAGCGATTACTAAAGCTGCCACTCATTCCGCTAAGCTTACTCGGCAACTACTCACCTTTGCCCGTAAACAAAACATTGAGCCCAAAGTACTGAATTTAAATGGCTCAGTATCAGCCATGATAGATATGCTGAATCGCCTGATAGGCGAGAGTATTCAATTGGCGTGGCAGCCAAGGGAAAACCTCTGGCCGGTTAAAGTGGATCCGACTCAACTTGATCAAGTCTTGGTTAATTTATGTATTAATGCCCGCGACGCGATTGCTGGCTCTGGGATCATTTCTATTAGTGTAAGCAACTGCATATTAGATGAGAACGATGAGGCAAATAAAGCCTATAATGTTCCGTCAGGCGAGTATGTAAAACTCTCTGTGAGCGACGATGGTTGTGGCATGGATCAAGCCACGATAAAGCATATATTCGAACCCTTTTACACTACTAAAGCGCCTGGTTCGGGTACGGGTTTAGGGCTGTCCTTCACCTTTGGTGCCGTTAAAATGAACGACGGCTTTATTAACGTTTTTAGCCAACCCGGACAGGGAACCACATTCAATACCTATTTTCGCAGAGTAGAGACCGTCGAAGACAGCGACCCAAAAAGCAAGCCAGCGCCAATTTCTCAGGCGACTGAAACCATACTTCTGGTCGAGGATGAGGAAATGTTACTCGAAGTTGAAACCGCTATGCTGGAAAATAGCGGCTACACAGTGCTGGCCGCGCCCTCTGGCATTATTGCCGAAGCCCTGCTTCGTGAGCACTTGTGTGAGATTGATCTATTAGTGACCGATGTCGTGATGCCTGAGATCAATGGTATCGATCTGGCCCTTAAATTAAGAGCCCTTTGCCCTCAGCTAAAAGTACTCTTTATGTCGGGCTATGCTGCCAGTGCGCTTGGCAAACAAGCTAATTTTGAACAAGGTTCTCATTTCTTACAA
Organism: Paraglaciecola sp. 25GB23A; assembly: GCF_040012495.1. NCBI lineage: Bacteria > Pseudomonadati > Pseudomonadota > Gammaproteobacteria > Alteromonadales > Alteromonadaceae > Paraglaciecola > Paraglaciecola sp. 25GB23A. The sequence goes on along the minus strand of NZ_JBDYKM010000003.1, from coordinate 197,422 downwards.
AAACCGTTTTCGCTTGAAGCACTGACGACTAAAGTTAGAGAGGTCTTGAACACAGAACTATAAGAGCCTCCAGTTCGATTTTTGCAATTTGTGCGCTGGTTTGGCTGACAAACTACATTGATAAGCGAGTAACACGCCTTAATTTTATTAGCACAAATGAGCACTTAATTGATGGGCCTATTAACTTATGACACAAGTTCAGAACTAATTGGCGAATAATAACAGTAGTATCGGTAGGTAAAAAAAAAGCTTCGCAGTAGCGAAGCTTTTTGGTGTATGAATTATATATACTCTAATTCATCTTCCGGTGTCATGCCCAACTCACTCAATTCTTGTCTTAGTCTTTGACGGTCATGAATGGCTTCGATCTCTCTCCATTTTCGTTTTGCTGATTTAGTTTTAGCGGAGCGGTTTTCTGTATCTATCATTGAAAATAAATCGGACTTATCCATTTGGCATCCCCATTATTATTTTTAGCGCAATAGTCACTGTATTATATTGAAATCGATGAACTTTTCCGCAGTTCTGCGATAAAAGCTCACTGCTCTTTTACCATAACTAGGCTTAGAATAGAATAGATAGTTGAATTTTTTATTAAGCGTAAGTGAATTATTTGTTACGTTAGACCGAGCTATGCTGAAAATTTTCATTCCGCAGGAAGAGGTTGATCAGTACTGGTCTCTATGCTTTTTTTCACCAGTAATAAGGCGGCTTCGTGGCGAGCATGCACAAAAGAGTGAATAGCTAAGCCTGACAAAGCCAGTTGCTCGTCACGACTGTTAACTTTGACCACTAAATTAGCCTGAGGGTAATAATCGAGTACGGCTTGGCAAATGATTTTTTTCGTCAACAAGGTATTCATGGTGATGATAACACTAGCCGACTGCTCAACCTTGAGAGACTCAAGTACAGGGAGTTTTTCTAAATGGCCAAAGTAGGCCATATAGCCCCGTTCTCGGGCAAGTAAGACGTGTTGTAAGTTGTCAGAAATAATGACGAAATTTCTACCTTCTTTGCTTAACTCACTAGCGACAATGCGCCCTACGATGGCAAAACCACAAATTATAATGTGATTGTTAGCCGCTATTGGGGTGATTTTGTCAGATTCAAAAAACTCGACCACAAAATAGGAGGCCAACTTATAAATATTATTGACCATAAAGGGTGTGATGATCATCGACAGCACCGTGACCAGGATCAGAAAACTGCCTAACTCTTCGCTAATAATATGTTGGCTGGTGGCGAGGGAAAAAATGGCAAAAGAAAATTCACCAATTTGACAAAGAGCGATAGCAGATTTAATCGCATCACTCTTGTTGGCTTTACGCCGAATAACCAAAAAAATAATCAGGGCTTTGACTAACATCGCCAACAGCAATACCGCTAAGACTAAAAAGAACTCTTGGTAAAAATAGTAAATATCGATTTTGGTGCCAATAGAGAAGAAAAACGCGCCGAGCAAAATGTCTTTATAAGAGGCGATATCCGATTCAACTTTTACATGATAATGGGTTTCAGCAATGATCATACCAGCGATAAAGGCGCCCAGTGAGTAAGTGAAACCCATTTCGTGGGCAAGCAAAGAGGCCCCGATAACAATGGATAGAACCGAGCCTAAAAACAGCTCCTCAAGTTTGGCATTAGTAGAAAAATGCAATAGCCACTCAATCAGCTTTTTACCCAGGGTAAACATAAATAAAATGACGACACAGGCTGATAACAAGGTCTTTAGCAAGATCTCCTGCATAGACAGCTCGTTGTTAGCTAAGAAGCTAATCAATAATAAAATCGGTATCACTGCTAAGTCTTGAAAAATCAGAATGGCCACCGATTTCTCGCCATAGGGGGTGATTATATCTTTTGATTTTTTCAGGTAAGTCAGCACGATTGCGGTAGACGACAAACTAAAAGATAAAGCTATAATGATGGATGAAGTGGCGTCGAGGGCAAAGATATAATGAGCAACGGGGTAGATAACCAGCGCGCTCAGTACTACCTGACTTGTACCATTAATAAATACAATTTCACGCATCTTTTTCAGTTTGGCAAAAGACATTTCTAAGCCGATGGTAAACATCAAAAAGACAATGCCAAACTCACCGATTAACTCTAAAGAACTCAGATTTTCACTGCCATTAAAATCAAAAATAGTGCTAATGATAGTGCCAGTGATGATGTAGCCAATGATGTGCGATATAGCGAATTTTTTTAAGATGATATTAAGCACAGTGGCAATAGCCAGAGAGATAAAAATGATGGGAAGAATAGAGTCCATAAACGCCGTGCAGTCCTGAGAACTTTAACAAAGTTATAACAAAAAGAGTTGGTTTTTCTGTTTAATTAGTTTTTAGATTATAAGTAGAATAAGCATTGCTTGCTACTAAGTCCAATCATTCTATTGCCCAGTCAATGTTAGCCCTCTTTGAAAAACCATATGAAATAGTCTAACGTACCCTTTGAGTTACTGGTCCTTCGTTCGGAGTGTTTTCGACTCGTAATATTGTCAGGTTAATTTATATGCAGGCACGATACTATGATCCAGTGATTGGGCGGTTTTATTCGAATGATCCTGTTGGATTCCGTGATGTGCATAGCTTTCATCGCTATGCTTATGCGAATAATAATCCATATAAGTATATAGATCCGACTGGAATGGCGTCGAGAACGGCTACTGGGAAGGAGTTTGAAAGGAAAAGGGGTAAGCAGACTGGGTGTGACGCTGAAGATAAAGCTAAAAAATCTAAAAAGCAGGCTGATGCATTGAATATTGTGTCTAAAGTTTTACCTGACCAAGATTTACCCCCACTACCCAGCAGGGGTGATCAATTTTCTCAAAGTGGTTGTGCGAGAAATGCTGTATATGAGAAGTGCAAAGCAAATGCACAAGGCTATATAGATTTGCTCGAAGGCGCTCGTGGTAAGCTTGAGAAGACACCTCTCACATTTGCTACAAAGCGATTAATAGTATCTCTTGCAACAACAAGCGCTTGTATACAGTATTGTGGATTCCCTAAGAATGGCAAGAGTCACCCTGATCCTGACTTAGTTATTCCGCCAGTATCACAGGAAATTAAAGATTTAATTGAGGGGATAAAAAATGATTAAAATATTTTTCACAACCTTTATAATATTGGGACTTGTCGTTTTTAATGTTAATGGAAATGAGCAAATAACTAGAGGGTTTCATTCTCCTTGGAACCCTCCAACACCATATTGTGAATTGGCTCAATTTCACGTTGAACTGTCGGTTCGTAATGCTGGTATGGCTGCCCAACTTACAAATGCTGGAAGCTGCAAGTATTTTAGCGGTGATACTGATACTGCAATCGAGCTGTGGGCAGAGGCTTATATTTTGGGAAGAACTGAAACCCTAAAGCCTCTTGCTAGGGTTTCAAGCCTATTAGATTCTAAAACCCAACGAGCATTAGGAATGTCACTCCTACAAGCATACAGTAAGCAAAACAGCTCCTATCGATATCAAATACCATTGTTTAAAGCGCTTCAAATAATGGCCTTCGAGCCAAAAACTAAGGCAAATAACTCGTTGGTCATCGATAATTTGGCAACGGCTTTTCAGCTAGAGGCAGATGATATTCCGTTCGAAACTTTTCAATTCATTTCTTATTTAAAAAGCATAAAGTATTTTCAGGACAACCTCGAAGAAGCTGCAAATTTGTTTTCGAAAATAGAACTTTGGGAGAAGGAAATTAAATTTTCAAATTGTTATATTTCAGAAGCTTTAGAGTTCGATATGTATAAATTGCCTTCAGATCACATATTAAATGAGTATTTCAAAGAGAAGTGTATTTCGGAAAATAATATAAAAGATTAAAAGCAGCTTAAAAAGGGCACCCAACATAATTTGACTACATTTTGCACCAATCTAAAGGGACAATTTACAGGAATTTACAAGGACTCCCATCTTTTTTTGAATCCAAAGCCTCGCCCTCGCGGGGCTTTGTTTTATCCAGCATTGGGGGTTGCAAATCCACCTCCTAAAGCTATGCTGTAACCCACTGTATTAATTAAAAATTATCATCATTAATTAGTGTTAGTAGTCCGTACTAATTTATATGCAGGCACGATACAGAATTAAAAAGACACCCATGATAACAATTGGGTAACCGAGCTTTTTTACAGTTATTGCAATGGGTGTCTGTTTAATTAGTTTGAATTAGAAAGACACCCATGATAACAAATGGATAACCGAGCTTTTTTACAGTTATTACAATGGGTGTCTATTTAATTCAGCTCTCTAAGAGAGGTAATGCATTTGCATTACCTCTCTTTTGCGCTTAAAATAACCACTATTAGCTAAGTTTAACTTGTGGAGATCACTATGCTTACACAAATTGCTTTAGAAGCAGAGTCAACATTAACAGACCGTTTCCAAACAACGGTGCCAAGCCCTGTTCGTCAGGCGTTACATTTGGGTAAGAAAGATAAGATTAAATACGTCATCCAATCTGACGGCAGTGTGCTGATGCAGCGCGTCGAAGCAGTGGAAGGTGATCCTGTGCTTGACCAGTTTTTATCCTTTTTGGCTGTTGATATGCAGAAGCATCCTGAAAAACTGCAACCACTGACGGCCAGTATGCGTCAGAGCGTGGCATCGTTGGTTGCGGATGTCCATATTGACTTCGATGCACCGCTGTCTAATGAGGACGAATAAACTTGCCTGATAATGATCCGATGGTGGTAAATGGTTGGACGCTATTCACCCATCCTCTTTTTGCTGAGCAGTATCTAGCACTCAAAGCTAAAGTAGAAGTTTTAAAGACAAAAGATCCCCAAGGTTACACCAAGAAAAATGACACTAAACGGTTAGCGGCTATTTATAAGCTGGCCTGTAATATTATTCCTCAAGACCCAACGTTACCGGATTACCGACAAGGGAAGACATTAGGCGATAATAATAAGCATTGGTTTCGGGCCAAGTTTTTTCAGCAGTACCGACTGTTTTTTCGATACCACCTCGAATCCAAAATTATCGTTTACGCTTGGGTCAATGATGAAGGAAATAAGCGAGCCTATGACAGTAAGACGGATACTTACAAAGTGTTCGCGAGGATGCTAAAGTCGGGTAATCCCCCGGATGACTGGGATGCTCTTTTAAAAGTTGCCAAGGACGCGCCATTCTCGCCTTAAATATCTAATGCCTTCTTTTTCAAAAGAAAATACTCTGGATCGTATTTCGGATTATTTTATATGCAGTCACGATACTATGATCCAGTGATTGGGCGGTTTTATTCGAATGATCCTGTTGCCACAAATGGACAATTAAGTCTGGTGATCGTGTGCATGGGTTCAATTGATATAAATATGCGAATAATAACCCTTACAAGTTTGCATATCCTAATGGCCAAGATAGTGTTAATGGAACTTTAACAAGCCATATAAATAGACGGATTTTTACAGTTATTACAATGGTGTCTGCTTAATTCTATGTCGTTCAACCACTATTTAGATGATAAAAATAGCCACTATAAATATACTGGTCCGGATAGAAAATTTATTTACTTAGCGGTTCCGTTAATAGTCGATGGCTTTATCGGAGCAGGCGCAGGAATAATAGGTGATGTAGGTTTGGCTGACAGAATGGTCGGAGCAAGTAAAAGAGTGCATGATTTGAACAATGCAGATAATTCCTCTGAGATATCGGGTCCTGAACCTTGGAAAATTGTTATTGATTGCGTTTTTTTTCGCAGTTCGTAAGGTTAAGAGGCGATAGAATAATGACAAAACTGACTATAGGCACTACTACTTTCACTGTGTTTTTGACTGTTACTGTGGTTGTATTTTTACGTTTATGTGAATATGTGCTTGTCTACTTTGGGGTTACTGAGTTTTGGATAAGTCTATTTGATGTATTAGTAGTTGCAGGTGCTATTACATTTGCATTTGGTAAATTAAATCCAAATCTGTTTAAGTAATAATCATAGAATTACCCTCAACGTCAGTTGAATCAAGGCTAACAGCTTTAGGTATAGGGAGTTTATAGCCTCATGATAAAAATAAAATGTAATAGTTGCAAAAAAAATGGGATCAAGGTTTTTGATTCTTTGTTGAATTCAGTCAATGGCAATACTCACTGCGAAAATTGCCACAGATATTCAAGTTTAAGTAAAGATGCAAAATTTCTGTACAACATATTTGAATATGTTGTTGGAGGTTTTCTCATACTGATTTCAATTTATTTTTTAAGTTTTTTGATAGCTTTATCAATTGTGCCTTTTTTTGTTTTAACGAGGCTTTTTTGGGTACCTAAATTTGCTAGAGCTTCAAATGAAAATAAGAAATTTATGTGAAACTAAGAAGTAAAAATAGGAACGGGCTTATTCTCTGTAAAAATTGGAGAATGTATTTAGGCTTTTAGTTGTTTTCAAAGTATGTGTTAATGTTGGTGTCAGAATTATAGATAAAAATGCCTTAAATGACTTTACCTAATGGGAATAGGAAGGCGCGAATTTTTAAAGCTCTTTGGAGCTGTAATCGCCACCGCAGCATCAACCCCACTTCAAGCTATCATCGTTAGCAATGATTTATACATTAATAGGGCGCTTGGCCTCGCTTATAAAAAGCCTAGCGGGTGGCATTTTCTATCACTTGAAGCCTTTGCAGACATTAAGGTAAAACAACAATTACTGGATAGTGACACAACTGAAAAGTTGAAAAGCGGAGATGATCCTATTGCGATGATCTGCCAGTACCCAGAATCTTCAGGAGTTACTTTTTCACCTTCTATTACAATTTATGTCGAAAACTTTGAGTTGTTGGACGGCGAAAATTTACAGGAACTTGTATCAACTCTGGCTGACACATACTCAAAAGCGTTAATGAATTATAAATTTGTGGTGCCACCACAACTATTATCCGTATCGGGATGTGAAGCATCTGAGTATGTATCGACCTTTATTCATCAACAAGAAGATAAAGAGGCTCTGTGTAGGCATAGATCGATTGCAATTATTCGAGACAAACAAATGTATACAGTTAATATGTTTGATTATCCAGCCCTAGGCAGAACTGTTGATCAAGAATATGTTGAATTCAAGGAAGCTTTTAAGCTGGTGTGATACTTGGTTACGTTGAATCCAAAGCTTTCCAGTAGCGGGACTTTTATCACCAATGAGTAATTTCGGAATTGAAGAGACAGACATAATAATAAATTGGTAATCAAAATCTTTTTTTGCAGTTTTTACAATGGGTGTCGCCTTAATTAGTAATATGGTAAACGACGCTTTTGCTCCTAATTCAGGTTTAACAGTATCGATGCAGCCTTTAACCAAAGATCTTGGTCAATTCGATCCATTAAAACCAAATGGCATTATACTTATTGATGTTCTTTTGGCTGCTTTCCAAGATGGACAGAAGGGTGCCCAAATCCTTCTTGACTCAACTGTTGAACACAAAGTTGTTCACGCACTTGATTTTGCAAATGGTGATAATTATAAAAAGGATGGCGGAATCGAAGAAGGTAAAGAATATGAAAAAGCTGTATATGGTTCAGATCTTCGTACTTTTAGGGAAGCGAGAGACTATGATAACAAACAGGATTAAAATGAAGTTACTTCTAATAATGTCTTTAGTTAGTTCTTGTTGTTTTGCAAGTGTGACATCTGGACTTAAATTAGAACTGAGTAAAATTACAGATTCTGAAATTAGGGTCTCTTTACTTAATAATTCAGCTATGAGTGTCTATATGCCAACCATACTTGAATATGAATATTATCTTTTCTTTAAGTTTAAGGGGGGCGTTGAACCAATAAATTTAGGAGTAGATCACAGTCGAATAGATACTAATTGGGATTATGTTAGACTTCAACCTAATATGAGTGTTTCCCAAAAGATTACATTGCCTGAATGGTATAAAATACCTTATGGAGAATGTTATCATTTATGGGCAACTTATCAGGTTCCACTTATTGAAAACGAAAAGCTTTGGGATGGTATGTTTGGGAAGGGGGTGACTTTTTGGAGCGGGAAGATAGATTCTAATAAAATTGAAATTTGTTTCTGATGCGATAGACAATATGCCTTCCAAAAATTTTGAGTTTCTAAGTATAACTTAGACTCCTTCTTTTTTTAAGCCCCTCCAGTTATCTGGTGGGGCTTTTTGTTACCAACCTAAAGTTCGAGCTGAACCGATTTGAATCCAACCTACATCGCCTCGCCCTCGCGTTTTTTTAGCAATTAAAGAGACACCCATGATAACAAATGGGTAACCGAGCGTTTTTGCAGTTTTTACAATGGGTGTCTGATTAATTCTCGCAGGTAGCGGTCACCGCGCTTGGTAATGCCGCCCATTTTATTCATGTTGCCGGAGGCATGTTGTTTTGGCGTCAGCCCCAACCACACGGCAAACTCTTTGGGGTTATTGAAGGCTTGGCCTTTGTCGATAGAGGCCAACAACGCGGACGCATTGATAATACCAATGCCCAATTAAAGAGACGCCCATGATAACAAATGGGTAACCGAGCGTTTTTGCAGTTTTTACAATGGGTGTCTGATTAATTCTGACTCGAATCATTATTGAGCTACACTGCTATCGTGTGTTGAAACTGGCTTGGTCTTAAATGGATAAGGTTATGGATAGAAAATTTTTTAGTAATACTTTAGTCGTCATTATCTTTTTTTCTATTGCTGTTATAGCGACAGCGACATCAGCGCTGGGAAAAGAAATAGACCATGATTTTTTTTCAAATAAGTTGCAAGAATCCAGACATTTAACAGTGACCTTGCCTGAAAATTACGCTGATAACTTGGGGGTGACATATCCTGTTTTATATGTGTTAGATGGTAGGCAGCAACTCCCACATACTGCCGGTATAGCCAAAACATTGCAGGTCTATGGAGAAATGCCAGCCCTTATCATTGTCAGTGTTGATAGTACAAATAGAATGAGAGATTTAACACCAAAAATGTTTCCGGGTGTCGAGAATTCGGGTAAAGCAGATGCTTTTTTAAGCTTTCTTGTCGAAGAGTTAAGACCCTTTATAGATCAGAATTATAAAACCAATAATTACAACATGTTAGCTGGCCATTCACTGGGTGGTTTATTCGCTACATACAGTTTAATCGTCGACCCTGACGCTTTCCAAGCAAGATTTGCGTTTAGTCCAAGTTTACGATTTCTCGGTCCAGAACTGTTCAAAACGCTAAATAGTGTCGTGGCAAAGAAGCGAACGAGTAATGTGTATTTTTATATGAATGTTGGTGCAGAGCAGGCCCGAGTGCTTGATGCGTTTCACACGGTTACAACTATTTTAAACGATTCGTCGGAAAAATTGAGTTGGACAGCAGATGAGTTACCTGAGGAGACGCACTTTACAACACCTATAATAGGTCAATTCAAAGCATTCCGGCATTTATTTGGAAACTGGAAATTAACTCTTCCTCTTGTGGAGCAAGGCATTCCTGCGGTAGAGGCGTTCTATCAATCGCTTTCTAGCCGATTGGGATATGCCGTTGTTCCGGAAGAAGCACAAGTAAATAGTGCGGCATACGAAGTCCTTGATGTTACTGATAACACCGATTTGGCTAGCGCACTATTTGAACTCAATTTGCGTAACTATCCTAGTTCACCTAATGCATTTATTGGCCTTTCAAGAGTGGCGAGAAATCAGGGGGATTTTGTGCGAGCAAGTGAACTAATGGAAAAGGCCTTAGGCTTAGTTGATACAACAGACAGCAGATATACCGTTCTTAAAAATCAATTGGCAACCTTGCAACAATCGATACAAAGCAGCGATTAAATTCAAACTTAACAAACCAAGTAAAGGGACGAGAAACTATCTGTCTATCGTCCCTTTGAACGGACCAATTAAGGGTTAGCTTTTCTGAATTTACTAATCAATTGGTTGGTTGAGGCATCAAAGTTAAGTGCTGCATCGCTATTCACTAATTTGTCTAAAACCTGATTGCCTAATTCTTTGCCTAGTTCCACGCCCCATTGGTCGAAAGAGTTTACGCCCCAGATTGCGCCTTGCACAAAGACCTTGTGCTCGTACAACGCCACTAAGGCGCCCAAGGTGTGAGGGTCCATCTTATCGAACAAGAGGGTATTACTGGGTTTATTACCCGGCATGGTTTTATGTGTAGCCAAGGAGTTTAGTGCCGATTCAGCTAAGCCTTTACCGGCTAAATCAGCCTTACATTCTTCAAAGGTTTTACCTTGCATCAAGGCCTGAGTTTGGCCAAAACAGTTTGACGCTAACATGGCATGATGAGTGTTATCTTGATTCTCTACGCTAAGTGGCAACATAAAGTCAGCAGGCACTAATACTGTGCCTTGGTGAATAAGTTGGTGGAATGAATGCTGACCATTGGTGCCTTCACTGCCCCAAATAGTAGGGCCCGTAGCATAGTCGACCACAGTATGACTACCGGCGATACGCTTGCCGTTGCTTTCCATATCGAGTTGTTGCACATAAGCTGGGAAACCGCGCATATAGTGGTAATAAGGCAACAATACATGACTTTGGGCATCAAAAAAGTTGGTATACCACACACCAAGTAGTGCCAAAATCATCGGCAGATTTTGTTCAACTGGTGCCGTTTGAAAATGCTCATCCATCGAATATGCGCCTTGCAGTAAGGCTTCATAGTTGGCATAACCAATTGTTAAGGCGATAGGCAAGCCAATGGCTGACCAGAGTGAATAACGACCGCCGACCCAATCCCACAATGGGAATATATTGTCTTCTGCCATACCAAATTCGGTGGCTGCTTTGATGTTTGATGAAACCGCTATAAAGTGTTTAGCAATGTCTGCTTGACTGCCACCTGCCTTTAAAAACCAGGCTTTGGCGCTCAGGGTGTTTTGCAGGGTTTCTTGGGTGGTGAAGGATTTAGATGACATCACCACTAGGGTTTCTTCGTGATCCAGTCCGCTCAGTACATCGTGAATATGAGAACCATCGACGTTAGCCACATAGTGCACTTTTACCCCTGCGAACCAATAAGGCTTGAGGGTTTCAGACATGATTTTAGGGCCTAAAAACGAACCACCGATACCAATAGCAACAATTTGAGTTAAGGCCTTGCCCGTATAGCCTTTGCGCTCACCACTATGCACACTGGCGACAAAGGATTTGATTTTTTGTTGGCAGGCTTGCACTTCTGGCATCACGTCTTGCCCATCAACCAACACAGCTTTACCTGAATAGTTGCGCAGTGCGGTGTGTAAGACCGCACGTTTTTCGGTGTGATTGATGATTTCACCAGCAAACATGGCGTGGCGTTTTTGCTCAACTTGGCAGTCTTTTGCTAGTTGCTGCAGGGCGGCTAATACCTCTGTATTGATGAGATTTTTTGAGTAATCGAGTTCTATGCCGCAAACGGCAGTGGTGTATTTTTCAGCTCGTTTAGGATCACCAGCAAACCAATCGCGCATATGTTGTGTTTTTACTTGTTGAGCAAGCTCAGAGAGTTGTTGCCATGCTGGCGACGTCGTTAGTGCTGTCATAATAAGAGACTCATCTTGTTTGAGTTTGAACAAATAAAAAAGCGCCTAGGGTAGACGCTTTTTATGTAATGTAAGTTTAGGCTTAGAAGTAGCCTCTAAGCAAGGTTTCCAGTTTGACTTGGTCAATGGCAAAGTTGCGAATACCTTCAGATAACTTTTCAGTTGCCATGGGGTCTTGATTCATTTCCCAGCGGAACTGGGCTTCAGTTAAACGCGGTCCTGGTGTAGTTGTCGCGCCACTGTCTTTTAATTTAAGCGGCAGTGGATTTGTATTTTGTGAAAGCTCTTCAAGTAGACCTGGACCGATAGTTAAACGGTCACAACCGGCTAGTTCAGTGATTTCATCGGTATTTCTGAAACTGGCGCCCATGACGACAGTTTTGTAACCATGCTGTTTGTAGAAATTATATATTTTAGTGACTGAGCGTACACCGGGATCTTCCGAAGGTGCATAACTGGCTTTACCTGTTTTGGCTTTATACCAATCTAAGATACGACCAACAAAGGGTGATATCAAAAACACCCCAGCTTCGGCACAGGCTTGAGCCTGAGAAAAACCAAACAACAAGGTCAGATTGCAGTTAATGCCTTCTTTTTCAAGTTGTTCTGCGGCACGAATACCTTCCCAAGTAGAGGCGAGTTTAATCAAAATACGTTCTTTTTCGATACCCGCTTCTTTGTATAGGGCAATCAATTTGTGGGCTTTTTCGATACTGGCCTCAGTGTCAAAAGATAAACGCGCATCAACTTCGGTAGAAATTCGGCCAGGTACAATATTGACAATATCGGTACCGATGGTGACCGACAATTTGTCACCGGCATCAATTATTTGCTGCTCAGAATCGCTAGATTGCTCTTTAGCCCACGCTACTGCTTGTTCTAAGTGGGTTTTATATTGAGGCATCTCGGCTGCTTTTAGCAGTAAAGAAGGGTTAGTCGTGGCGTCCACGGGTTGATATTTCTTTATAGCTTCAATATCGCCGGTATCTGCTACCACTGTGGTAATCGCGCGTAATGCTTGTAACTGATTTGACATGAGATCCTCGTAAGTGCTCGTCTTGAACGGTGTTATCTTTACAAAAAACAGGGTTTATGCAAAGAATTAAGATGAATACTATATGTTTAGAACGTTAGCTTTTTATGGCTAAACCGATTGTTGCTATGACAAATTTTTAAATCAGGCCATAGATTATAACCGATGAGTGACAGACGCCAGTAAAACCCACTGATTAACTAACAAAGATAAATACAAGATAAAGAGTCGTAATACCAAGAAAAGGCCGAGTGATAGGGGCTTAAAATTGTAAGGTCAATTGGGCGCCATAAAACACATAGGCTTCACTTTGCCAAAACTCACTGTCGATTTTACGTGCTCGTGCAGAGAATTCTATGCGAGCTCTATTTAATTGAAAGCCAATACCTGCTCCGGCATAGCCGTCTGGACTATTATGCTGGTCGTAGTAGTCGTAACAACAATCATCATTACGATTGTCGTTTAATAAGCTTTCAGACAGATCGATGCCCGCTTCGACATAAACAGAGATATTTGAGAAATAGCCAAATTTTACCCCCACTTCCCAAGCCATAAATTCTTCTAAATAGCCTTCCTCAGTTATGACCTCAGCATAACTAATATTGGTGGTGGCTTCTGCACCCATATCGCTATACGCAAAACGGATACGCTGTGCTATGCCCACGCTGCTGATCTTGTCTGTGGCGTTAATTTCGTGTTTAACAAATATACTCATGCCTTCTGGTGTTTTAGCCTGCGTGGTAAAACACAACATTAGGGCTGACAATAACAGCAGGCTTTTTTTCACGAATATTCCTTGTAAAATGAATTAGTTATATTGAGCAAATCGACGGGCGGCGCGCACCAAGTCAACTTGTGCTTCTTGTGACTGTTGCTGCAGTGTTTCTTGCTGTAGGTAAAGATCGTCTAGGGTGCTTTTGAGCAACTCTATATCTTGTCTGATTTTTAAACGCTCTTCGCGTATCAAGCCATCCGCAATGATAAGTTCATTTTGTTGTTCAAGCTGTGCTTGTACGCTGTCAATTTGTTCAGCATTACTGGCTAAACGTTTGTTCGCTTCATCTAGCACTGACTTAATGGCAAACATGGCCTCGCCATCACGAAAACCGGCCAAAAAGGCTGGAGCCAACGATTCAGGACAATTGTTTTGGTATGTTTTACCTGCACTGCCTTGTCTAAAACCCATTTGATTAGTACAAAAAAGCATTGAACCTGCGTCATGGCCCTGACGATAAGCGCTCAAATCTGGGCTTACGCCATGTTCAGCGCAGTCTTTTCGGTGTTGAGCAATTTCAGTTTGCGGCCTACCAGCAGCGCCATCTTCAAAGCCTATGTTTTGCCAGTCGGCACTTAAACACATGGATTTATTCATGTTGGCGCAGCCACTTAGCACTAGGCTTAGGCCAAAAATAATAAAAGTCAGTTTGAACATCGTTATCCCTATTGAGCAAAGGGTTAGGAGTTTAAGAGCATTTATAAGCTAATTAAGATTAATCAAAGCTGAATACTCGGTGAACTGCTATTTTGGATGGCAATGAGGGGCTTAACAAGGATTAATTGTAACATCCAACTTGTAATTTGTGTCGTACCCCTTATATCTGCTCCTGCTTTTGCCTTAAGGATTGTTTATGTTAGTTGTATTGTCTCCCGCCAAAAATCTCGATTTTTCGACGCCTGCTCATCTGGATGATTTTACCCAGCCACAGCTGTTGGAGGATTCAGCTGAGCTGATAGAACGCTGTCGAGACTTAAGCCCCGCTAATATTAGTTCCCTGATGAAAATCAGCGACAAACTGGCGGGATTAAATGCCGATCGGTTTGCGAGTTGGCAAACTCCATTTACGCCAGATAATGCCAAGCAGGCGGTACTTGCCTTTAACGGTGATGTATATGGTGGTTTAGATGCAGGTAGTTTTTCTGCTGAAGATATGTCCTTTGCCCAACAACATTTACGCATTCTCTCTGGTTTGTATGGGGTATTGAAACCGCTCGATTTGATGCAGGCTTATCGTCTTGAAATGGGCACAAAATTGGCAAATCAAGGCGGCAAAGACCTTTATCAATTCTGGAATGACAAAATTACTCTGGTGCTAAATGAAGCCATTAAAAAGCAAGGTGACAACGTATTAGTGAATCTTGCTTCGAATGAATATTTTAAATCAGTCAAAGCTAAAAAACTCAATGCACAAATTATAACCCCTACCTTTTTAGATTGTAAAAAGGGGCAATACAAAGTCATTAGTTTTTTTGCTAAAAAAGCCCGTGGTTTGATGGCACGTTTTATTATTCAACAGCGTGTTGCTGAAGTGGCTCAATTAAAAGAGTTTGATGTTGCAGGTTATGGTTTTGATGAAAACAGAAGTACTGCAACAGAGCTGGTATTCAGTCGAGCAGAAGTGAATTAAGCCATCACTTATCGAAGGCAGGACGGCTATCTGCCATCAGCTTGTCTAGCGCGCGTTGCGCTTTTGCGGGATGTTTGAGGTCATCTTCTTCAAGCATCTCGCACTCATCGTTGAGCATCTGCTTAATCGTTACGGGGTAAGATTTACAATCATCGGGGCGGTCGAAATAAATATCGCAGGTATAAATGTTTTGCTCAGGGACTTTGCGTAAAAAAGGACATAAACTCAGTTGCTTTCCGGTCTGAGGACTCATCCAAATCAGCCCAGCTTTGACATACTCAGCAATGTCTGGTCGAAAGAGTTGCCACATGTTTATTTCATCATCACTGGCTGACAAACCACCATCGCTATATTTGGTGCAGCATTTTCCACATTGTGTGCATTCTTTCATATTGACTTGAATTAGCGTCAGAAGGTCTCAGCATACAACATTGTGCGCCACACACCTCAGTTTATTCAACGTTTTAGCATTGTTACTGATTAGTATACTCCGTATGATATGTAGCTATAACTAAACAACGATTAGTCACTCATGACAGACAATAATACGCATTTTTCTACTTTTTTAGCCGAAGCTAAGTTAAGCCAAACATTTTGGGCCTTGCAAGATAAGACGTCTGAAGGTTGGGTTATTTTAGATTCAATTAATTTTGAAAATACCGATGTTATGCCCTTGTGGTCTAATAATGCACTGGCTACTAGTCATTGTATTGACGAGTGGCAAGACTATATACCAGTGCAAATTAGTGTTGGTGACTGGTTAGAGTTTTGGGTTGAAGACTTAGCGCAAGATAACATTGTGATTGGGGTTAATTGGCAAGGTGAAGACGAATACCTAGAATTAGAATTGGCTGACTTTAGTCAAAAGTTAGCCGAAATAGAACGTCTTTAACGCTCTAGTAAGCGCAGCATTTTTGCATTGTTAAAAAGTAGCTTAGGCTGCTTTTGCTTTTTTCGAGGATTTCAATTACGTCTTTGGCGCAATCTTCATGCTTGGCCCGTTACTCGCTCTTTGTTATGCAAGCCAATACCTAAGTATCACCTCGTAGATTTTTTAATCAGTTCAATTAGGCTTTAATAGCTCCATCGAAACGCGGCAACTATCAGGCAACGTTTTAAACTAAACCCTAACTAATTAAAACTGTATTGAGGAATTGACCATGTTGAAAATCGTTAAAACTTCTATCGCTTTAGCCGCCGCTTCTTTCATTGTTGCTGGACACGCCAAGGCCGATATCAACGAAGCACTACAAAATATCTGTACTATCGTTAAAGCTGACGATAAAGGCGAATTACGCAAAAAAATGAAAATGGTCCAGTCTGACTACCGTTTACAACTACAAGATTATTACTCAGGTATCTCTTGTGGCGGCGAAAGCTTAATCCGCACCGCGATGTTAAACAACGCAGTTGAAACAGGTACCTTGATGGTTAAAAAGATGCCTAAGGGCGACTTAAGCTCACCAGAGTCAGATGGTAAAACCATCTCTGCATGGGCCACAGAAAAAGGCTTAGACAGCTCACCTATCGTGGCAGCCCTTAACGAAAGAATTTAAAAGATAGCGGCGAGCTTCTAGCCGCGAGCCACGAGCAAAAGAATAAAGCGTTTTAGTCTTATCTTTAGCTCGCCACTCGTAGCTCGCTACTCGCAGCTGTCGAACCACAGAATTACGCCAAGGTCTTTTAGACTTTAGCTCGCAGCTCGATGCTAATGGCTCGTCGCTGCTCTACAGTTCAACATGGTGGGTGAAGCGTAACACCTTCTCCTAAGAAGACGGCCTCAATTGAGGCCGTTTTTTTATGTGCGACTCCTAGCTTAATCTTATCAACCTTGCTCAAAGCTAGAATCTAGCAACTAGCAACTAGAACCTAGTTACTAGCAGTTTACTCCTTCATGCCTTTGCCCGTGGCTGCCCAATATATGCCGCCATAGAGATGTTCGATAAACGCTTTATTGCTATAAGAAACCCCCATGTGGCCTAAAGCGGTATAAAAAGAGCGCCCACCATCATAATTTTGGTACCAAGATACGGGATGAAACTTGCCCATACCGTCACCTTTAACTCGGCCCCAATCGGCCTTAGGATCATAAGTACTTTCGTCCACACTCAATAGATAAGTTAAATTAGGGCTTAATTCTTCACCAAATTCATACCACTCTTCTGTCCACAGGCTATTTTCAGGAAAATACTCCAAGCCCGGAAATGAGGTGTTAATGACAGATAAACGTGCCGTTTGAATCTGTGGATGAATATGAAAGTGTCGACCGACTAATTTACCAAACCACGGCCAGTCATATTCAGTATCGCTGGCACTGTGCACCCCAACAAAGCCCTTACCTGATTGAATAAAGCCTTCCAGCGCCTGTTGCTGTTGTTCGTTTAGTATATCGCCGGTGGTTTGTAAAAAGAGCACGACATCAAATTTGGCTAAATTTTCACTGTTAACCAAATTGGCGTCTTCTTGCCAATCCACCGTGAAATGGTGATTTTCTGCCATGGCCTTTAAGGCCGTCACTCCCTCATTGATAGACGTATGATGCCACCCTGCAGTTTTACTGAAAATCAATACCTTAAATTGTTCAGCCAGCAGACGTGCACTAAACAAACTGAGAATTAAGGCAGACCACAAGACCACATTTTTTATCTTCATAATTTTATTCCTTTTGTTACCAATTAAACATTGAACCGTCTTCAAGACGGTTGATGGGTAGATATGCTCTTTTGTAGGGGTACTTCGCGGCCAATTCTTCATTAATATCCGAGCCATGGCCCGGTTTTTCACCAATCATCATGTAGCCTTGCTCAAAGTGATAGTCATGAGGAAACACTTCTTCACTCAGTTCAGTGTGCTGCATGTGTTCCTGAATTCCAAAGTTAGGTACCCAAGTATCAAAATGCAAGGCACAGCCCATAGTAATAGGCGACAAGTCTGTCGCTCCGTGAAACCCCGTTTTGACATGATATAAATCGGCTAAAGCGGCTATTTTTTTTAGGTGAGTAATACCCCCGCCGTGCACAATTGTTGTGCGAATATAGTCAATTAATTGCTCGGTAATGAGTTGCTGACAATCGTAGATTGATGAAAACACTTCACCCACTGCAATAGGGGTAGTGGTATGTTGGCGGATTAGCCTAAAGCCCTCTTGCAGTTCAGCCGGCACAGCATCTTCCATCCAAAATAAACGATAAGGCTCTAAGTCTTTACCTAATCGTGCGGCTTCAATAGGGCTTAAGCGGTGATGTACATCGTGTAACAGATGGGGCTCGTCGCCATATTGCTCACGTAGTTTTTCAAACAAGGACGGAATGAAGTTTAAATATTTGCTGGTCGACCACAAACTTTCCGAAGGTAAGTCAGCATCCGCAGGTTCGTAAACCCCTTTGACTTTAGACACCCCATAAGTGCCATCTAGTCCTGGAATGCCCGATTGAGCACGAATGGCTTTGTAGCCCATATCGATGTGGCGTCCCACTTCATCCACAGTTTCTTCAAGATCACGCCCGTTTGCGTGAGCATAAACCAGAATCCCCTGACGACTTTTACCACCTAGCAATTGGTATAACGGCATATTCGCTGCTTTAGCTTTTATATCCCACAGTGCCACATCGACAGCTGCGATGGCTGTCATATTGACAGAACCACGTCGCCAATAGGCACCCTTGTAAAAAAATTGCCAAATATCTTCGATTTGTGAGGCATCTCTGCCGATCAGGCAAGGAATAAGATGATCTTGCAAATAACTGGCGACAGCCAATTCTCTGCCATTTAATGTGGCATCACCGACGCCATAAAGTCCACATTCTGTTTCGATTTTAAGGGTAACAAAATTTCTACTGGGGCAAGTCACTATGACTCGAGCAGCCCGAATTTTCATCTATAGTGTCTCCTGTTAATAAATTGTTGCCACTTCACTTGGGCGAAAAAACCAAATCGAGGTTGGAATAAGGTGTATTTTTGCTTAAAAGTGGCCAACTCAATACCCCTAAGTACATAAACGTAAGACTATAACAACATAATGTAATGATGGATTGAGCGGACTATTTTGTAACATCAACATAACAAGTGCGCAGTTGCTGGATAAACAAGGACTGTGCGGTATTGAAAAATATGATGATGACAGGCTTCAAAAATGAAATATAGGTGCTTGCAATGACGGTAAAAAAGAACGTTTCCTGGTTTAGCTGCAAGGTTTTGCCAAGAGCTGCGGTTGGTCTCACTATCGCCTTGTTATCTCTAGTATCGGTAGTCGTTCAGTCAAAAGAGTTGAACGCCAATTATTTTTATTTTTTTGATGGTAAGCCAATAGCCGGATGGGGTCTTACCTTAGGCGATGAGGCAAACTGGGTCTTACCAGTTAATGATGATGTTAAGGTGTCTGCCGGAAAACAAATTGAAATTAGTCGTGCTGACTACAAGGGTAGCGGTGATGCGCTGAACCTTAAGTGGTCTCGGTCAAAAGGTAAGGGACAGTTTGCCATATATGGTTCACCCATAAATTTAACTCAGTTGGAAAATAGGGCCGCTCTAACCATGGAAATAAAAATTATCAGAAAACCTAAAACAAACGTTTCTATCGGCATGGACTGCGGTTATCCGTGCCGCGGAGAAATGAATATCCATAAAATGCTGCGTGAAATGAAAATCGATGAATGGATTATGTTTCCCATTCCGATTAATTGTTTTGCGATTAAGGGGGCTGACCTTAGTAAGATTAATAGCCCTATTTTAATTGCGTCTGAAGGGCAATTTGAACTGCAAATTGCCAATATTAGGCTCGAGTTATTACCAGAAGGAGCACCGACCTGTGCCACATAAAAAAAGATTTAGTCGTATCATGAGACAACAATTTGCTTTACTTACGATCACGGCTTTGGCTGCGAGCACGATGTTGATTTCATGTAATGAAACGGCAATACATCCCCGTGAGACCTCTACTGCATCCCTTGAAACGCCCGATAAGCTCCCTAAAATACAGATTAATCAGGTTGGATTTCTTCCCCAGGACAATAAAGTTGCAGTAATCACCGAGCAGCAGCAAGGTACATTTAAGGTTTTTTCACTAGCAACTCAACAAGTGGTATTTACTGGTCAGTTGCGCGACAAGGGACGATGGCCTCTTTCTGATGAGGTCGTTAGTTTGGCCGATTTTAGTCAGGTAACACAGGCTGGTGATTATCGACTGGAATTAGATGAGGGTCGTCAATCAGCTCTGTTTTCAATCAGTCCGCTGGCCTACAGTGAGATACATGATGCCAGTCTTAAGGCTTATTATTTTAATCGTGCAAGTATGGCCTTGAGTGCTGAATATGCAGGGCAATGGGCAAGGGCAGTTGGTCATCCAGATACTCAAGTTATGATCCACGCGAGCGCGGCCTCAGACCAACGTCCAGAGGGCACTTTTATTTCAGCACCCAAGGGCTGGTATGACGCCGGTGACTACGGAAAATATGTGGTCAATTCAGGCATATCTACCTATACATTGCTACTTGCTTACCGTCAATTTAGCGATTTTTATGCCACCCGAAGTGGTCATATACCAGAATCAAATGACGCTGTACCTGACATTCTGAATGAAGTTAAATGGAATCTTGATTGGTTGGAAGCCATGCAAGATCCAAATGATGGAGGGGTTTACCATAAACTCACTACCTTAAATTTTAGCGGCAGCGTTATGCCAGATAAGGCGATAGAGCAACGCTATGTGGTACAAAAAAGCACAGCAGCTGCACTGAACTTTGCGGCAGTAATGGCCTTTGCCAGCCAAGTGTATAGCGATTATGAAAACGCCTATCCGGGTAAAAGTGCGGCATATAGCCAGGCGGCGCTTAAAGCATGGAATTGGGCCAAAGCCCATCCTGAGGTTTACTATCAGCAACCCGATGATGTGAAAACGGGAGGTTATGGCGATAAATATCTTGCTGATGAATTTGCCTTTGCTGCCGCGCAATTGTTTGTTTTAACGCAAGACCCATACTACTTAGACGAATTTCTGCGCTTAGATCAACCTTTCAAAGTAGCAAATTGGGCAAGCACTGCAGGTTTGGGCTATTTCACCCTAGTCAGTTTTGCGCAAGATTTAATGTCTGCTGAACAATATCAACAAATTGCAGATAAATTAATTAAGCAAGCAGAGTTGATCGTCACACAGTTAGAAGAGTCTGCCTATCAGGTGCCATTAATAGAAAGTGATTTTGTCTGGGGCAGCAACGCGGTAGCGATGAACAAAGCAATGGTCTTATTGATTGCCAATCAACATAAAGTCAATCCGCAATTTCGTCATGCTGCCGTGGCCTTGAGTGACTATGTCTTAGGGCGCAATCCGACAGGCTATGCCTATGTGACCGGCTTTGGTCAACAATCGCCCCTGCATATTCATCATCGTCCTTCAGAGGCTGATGGTGTCGTGGCACCGGTGCCAGGCTTTGTTGCAGGTGGCGCGCAAAATGGCTGGCAGGATAAATGTACTTATCCCTCCAAAATGCCAGCAGCATCTTATGTGGATGATTTTTGTAGTTATTCTACCAATGAAATCGCGATTAATTGGAATGCGCCGCTGGTGTATGTATTGGCGGCCCTTCAGGCAGATTCGGCCTCTCGATAAAATGGTCAAGAATGGTCGCCTTAATGAAAAATTTCACCGTGTATAAGGTTTTAACTCGTTTGTTCTTTGCTGTGCTGTTTTCAGTCGCGTCATTGTGTAATGTGTACGCGCAAAGCTACATAACGCAGCTTAATACTAACAACAACTTACTGTTAGCTAATAAAACTGGAGCAGCGGCCATCTACCTTGAGCAAAACGAGGCTGAGGGACTAAGACTGGCGGTGCATAATCTGCAACAGGATATCTACAAAGTCAGTCAACAACGCAGTCAGATTATCGAACAAATTGTACCGAGCGATACCTTAATTATTGTCGGTACTTTAAAAAATAGTGCCATCATTAAGCAATTAGTAAGCCGCGGGAAAATCGAGCTAACTGAGCTGCTAGGGCAATGGGAAGCCTTTCAAATTCAAACCGTTTCAGATCCTCTGCCTGATGTTAAGCAGGCTTTGGTTATTGTGGGCAGCGATATGCGTGGGGCTATTTTTGGGGTCTATGATCTAAGCGAAAAAATCGGTGTTTCACCCTGGTATTGGTGGGCTGATGTACCCGTTAAACAGGCAGATTCACTGTACGTAAAAGCCAATACTAAAGTGCGAGAGCAAGCCAAAGTGCGTTATCGTGGTATTTTCTTGAATGATGAAGCCCCCGCTTTATCAGGATGGGTGCATGAGAAATTTGGTACCTATAACAGTGATTTTTATCAACACGTTTTTGAATTGCTATTGCGCTTGAAAGCTAATTTTTTATGGCCAGCCATGTGGAATAATGCCTTTAGTTTAGATGACCCGAATAACTCGCAACTGGCTAATACCATGGGCATAGTGATGAGTACCTCTCATCACGAACCAATGATGCGCGCCGATAAAGAATGGCACACGTCTGTTGATGGTAAATGGGACTATGCGGTCAACCCAGAAAAGCTCTATCAGTTTTGGCAAGAGGGGGCCAAGCGTCATCGTAATCTTGAAAGCGTTTTCACCCTTGGTATGCGTGGCCAAGCGGATGAACCGATGGGCGAAATAGAGAACATCGCTTTACTTGAAAAAATCGTTGCAGACCAGCGACAAATTCTCAGTGATACCTTTGGTAAAGACAAACTGACAGAGGTTCCCCAAGTCTGGGCTTTGTACAAAGAGGTGCAAGGCTATTACGAAAACGGCATGCGCGTGCCCGATGATGTGACCTTGTTATGGTCGGATGATAATTGGGGCAATTTACGCCGTTTACCTACTCTTGATGAACGCAAGCGCTCTGGCGGCGCTGGGATCTATTATCATTTTGATTATGTGGGCGGTCCGCGCTCTTATCGTTGGATTAATACTGTGCCCATTGCCAAAATTTGGGAACAAATGAACTTGGCTTATGAATACCAAGCCGATCGTATTTGGCTAACCAATGTGGGTGATTTAAAACCCATGGAGTTGCCTACCGACTTCTTTTTACGTATGGCTTGGGATCCCACCCACTGGACCGCCGATAGTTTGCTTGAATATGGACAGCAATGGGCCGCACAGCAGTTTGGTGAACAATATGCAGTGGAGATAGAGCAACTGATCTCAGGTTATACGCGGCACAACGGCCGGCGCAAGCCAGAATTAATGACGCCAGATACTTACAGTCTTATGCATTATAATGAAGCTCAAAGTATCTCAGAAGAATTACAAGCTTATGTGCAGCTTGCTGAAAAAATATATCAACAGTTACCCGCAGCCTATCAAGACGCTTTTTTTCAACTGGTGCTTCATCCAGTAAAAGCAACGGCCACTCTTTATGAACTAAATTATAGTGTTGCACTAAACAAGCTGTATGCCCAGCAAGGTAGAGCGAGCACTAATGACTATGCCGCCCGTGCTAAGGCATGGTTTTTAGCCGATAAAACCCTTGAAAACGAATATCATTCTCGATCTCAGGGGCGTTGGGCCCACTTTATGTCCCAGCCTCATATCGGTTATACCCATTGGAATAATCCCCCTGCTAACACCATGCCTGCTGTTATGGTCAATGAACCTATTGACGCTGCAGATATGGGGGTCGCTATTGAAGGACAAGTGGATGCGTGGCCAGCAACAGCCAATCTGAGTCTTGATTTTGATTATTATGGTCAGCAGCAACGTTATATCGAGGTCTTTAATAAAGGTACTCTACCTTTTAAAGCTCAATTTAGTTTATCAGCACCTTGGCTCATATTATCTGAATTACCAGCGCAAATTGAGCAACAACAGCGCATTTGGGTCAGTATAGACTGGACAAAAGTGCCAAATTCCCAAGCAGTTGGCACTGTTACCATAAAGGGAACGGGATGGGGAGGGGCTACTATCAAAGTCCTAGCTACTAAAGCACTTGACAAAAACATTCATGGTTTTGTCGAGGCTGACGGATATATAGCCCTCGAAGCTGCTAGCGCCAAGACCATGCAACAAAATATCGATGCCAAATGGGTGGAGATATCTCGACATGGACGCACGCATTCTTCGATGACGGGTTTAATCCAAGCAGAAGATAATTTTCTTAAGCACATCAAAACGGCGCCCTATTTAGAATATGACCTGCATCTGTTCTCATCGGGTGTAATTACAATTAATACTTATCTGGCACCTAGTTTAAATTTTGCTCCCGGCAGAGGCTTACGTTTCGCTATTAGTCTTGACGGTGAAGAACCGCAACTGATTGATGTACTTGCTGAAAATACTAATGCTAAATGGGAAGAATCGGTTAAAAATGGTGTGCATAAGGTAAGCAGTAAACATGTGCTAAGCACGCCCGGAGCTAAAAAACTGCGGCTATATCTAGTTGAATCAGGCATTACTGTGCAAAAAATTGTAATCGATACCGGTGGATTAAAGCCAAGTTATTTAGGGCCACAGCAAAGCCTGAAATTACCTTAGAGCTTGCTGTAGGCCTAGTATACTTCAAATCATATTTAGCAGTGAGTTAGAACTTTGCCAACTCAAGAGCTATTGCGTTGATTAGTCACTATTTTTTTTAACATGTTTGCAAGGAAGCAAGTATTTGTTGTTAATTTTATGTTGCGAAATATCGTTTCATTTTTCAGTTTTCTCCTACCTTGATTGACTGTAAAGGCACAAAAATCCATAGTGATTTGGTCATTTAGTTTCAATGTGACTAAATAAATTTCACTTTTGAAACTTTGATTGTTAATGAAATGTTGACTGTTCTTGACAAGGAAGACATAATTAATGAAAACGTTTTCAACTAATAATACTAATGAACGTTTTTACAATTAATGTCTATAAGGGTTATTTGTGCCGATACCAGGGGCTACAGATGACTTTAATCACACCATAGAGGTAAGTCGTAATGGCTACAAATACTAGATCACATGTACCAAAATTTCGTAAGTCCCTATTAGCTTTAGCTATGATGGGCGTCTGCGTTTCTGCTTTGGGTCAAGAAGCAGAGCAAGTAGCCCCAAAAGATGCGGAGGAAGAAGGTGTTGAGTTAATTGAAGTGCGTGGTATGCGCGCTAACTTAATTAACGCACAAAATTTAAAACGTAATTCAGATACGGTAATTGATGCACTTACCGCTGCTGATATTGGTGCATTACCCGATCGAAGCGTATTAGAGGCTATTCAACGTTTACCCGGTGTTTCAATCGAACGATTTGCTGGACCAGATGATCCTGACCATTTCAGTGTAGAAGGTTCTGGCGCAATTATTCGTGGTATGACACAAACTCGTTCTGAATTTAATGGCCGTGATTCTTTTTCTGCTAACTCCAGCCGTGGCTTGTCATTTCAAGACGTATCTCCCGAATTGATGGGTGGTGTAGACGTATTTAAAAACCAAACTGCTGACATGATTGAAGGTGGTATAGGCGGGACAATTAGCTTACGTACTCGCAAGCCTTTTGATGCTGCTGGCCAAGTATTTGCCTTTAACGTTGACTATTCCTATGGTGATATTGCAAAAGAATGGACACCTACATTATCGGCTCTATATAGCAATCGTTGGGAAACTGGTGCGGGTGAATTTGGCGTATTACTTAACTATGCAGATTCAAGGCTAATGGGAGCGTCGCACGGCATACAAAGTGATGCTGTAGTTGAATATTATGCTCGTGATTTAGTCGGCGCCGAAGCCTTTTTAGGTAGCGATAATAACGGGACAGTCTGGGTACCTCAGGCCTCAAACTTACTGCAAAAAGAAGATGACCGTAAACGTAAAGGAGCAGCCTTAGCCTTACAATTTGAAAATACCGATGAAACCTTTTTAGCGACTTTCCAATATTTACGTTCAGAAGCAAATTTGGCGTGGAATGAAAGAGCGGTTAAATATCAGGGTGGTTATCAAGATATCGATCGCCGTACTATGCGTGGATTAGAAGGCACAGAGTTTAGCTTTAACGAAGATGGTGTGTTTGAGTCAGGTACTATGGTGCAAGGCACTGATGGCTGGCGTTCAGGCGACAATAACGCTAATCGTATTCCACGTGCGTGGGGTGATAACTCTGCGGGACAATGGGGTTTAAATACCCAAATGGACAGCCGTGTTAACCAAACTGATTCACTTGTTGAAGATTTTTCACTCAACTTTAAGTGGAAAGCCAGCGACAATTTAGAATTGATTGCCGATATGCAATATATTAAAGCCGATGCACAAAATGATGACTTGGCGGTGCATTTAAATACTTGGAGTATTCAGCAATATGATGTCAGTGGTACGACACCTACCTTGACCTTGATTGACCCTTGGAATGGCGCCCGTGATGCCAATCCTGATGCCTATCAAACGTATCCTGACGGGGCGACGAGCTCAGATTTACATGATACTTATCCTGGATTCAGCGGTGATCCTGCTGGAGATAGCAACTATTTTGCTGATCCCAATAGTTATTGGTTACGCTCTGCGATGGATCACTATGAACGTTCTGAAGGTGATTCAAAAGCTTTCCGTCTTGATGGCACATATTATCCTGAAAGCGACGGTTTTATCACTGCGGTCAAAGCGGGTGTTCGTTATGCAAAACGCGAACAAACCGTGCGTCGTACAGGTTGGAACTGGGGTTCATTGGCACCAGAGTGGGCGAGTGGTACTGGCTGGTTAGATCAAATTGATCCAAATGGCGAGATTTATGAGACGGTTGATTGGTCTGATTTTCATGGTGGAGACGCTGCATTTATTTCGGGCAATACAACTTTACACGCCAGTGAAAACTTTATTCGCACATTAATGGGGGCCAGTCCCAGTAATAATTATACCGATTTTCAATCGACCAGCGGTTCGTGGACACCTTATCCGAGCAGAAATGGTGTTGATGATAAATATGGTGTATTTACCCCAGGTGAAATTAATGCCACAACAGAAACCAATAATGCTTTTTACATCCGTGCGGATTTTGAAGGGGAAAGTAAGTTTCGATACACCGGTAATATCGGTTTACGTTATGTTAAGTTAGATAGAAGTTCTTTAGGATCAGTAACCTTCCCAGACTTCGTCCCTGATTTCGCAGCGCCATCGGACATAAATACCCCCTTAACACCTAGTTCCATTATCAACTATTTACAAGCTCAAGTTGACGCAGGCACTTTTGCTGATTTAAATGAAGCCTTAGATGCTGATGGTTCTGACGGTGGTCTGGATAACCGTTGGGCGAAAGATCGGTATAATTATTTAACGGATGATGAGCGCGCTTATGGTGATGATTCAGAAGAGTTATTAACGGCTAAAACCACCTATGATGCTTGGTTACCTAGCTTCAACTTAAAAGTTGAACTCAGTGATGATTTAGTGGGACGTTTTGCTATTGGTAAGGCGATTGCTTACCCAGATATGGGCGATGTACGTAATCGTGTAGATGTAGGAGCTTTGTCTCTTGAAGAAACGCGAATTCAATTGCCGCCAGAAGTGGAACCCACTGCTGAAGAAAGATTGATCCAGGGTGTTAGTGTGTCAGGATGGACAGGAAGTGGAGGTAATCCTTACTTAAAACCAATGGAATCTATTCAGATGGATATCGCTTTGGAATGGTATTTTGCTGATGTAGGCCAATTAAGTGCCACTTTCTTCCATAAAGACTTAAAAGAGTACTTTATCCAAGGAACATCTCTGCAGAAAATCACCAATCCTAATTCTGGTATTAGTCAAATTGTTGATGTTGCCGCAACCCGCAATGGTGGAAAGGCGACAATGGATGGGGTTGAACTGTCTTATCAACAATTCTTTGATATGTTACCCGCACCGTTTGATGGTTTCGGTATTCAATCTACTTATACCTATATTGATGCAACTGGTGCTCCAAATAACAAAATTGATATTGAAGATGAAGGATTTATTGGTGACGATTCTACCGATACTGGTATACGTGTTGATTTAGATGTTATTCCTCTGCAAGGCCAATCTAAACATACCTTCAACTTAGTGGGTATGTATGAGAAAGAAGAATGGAGTGCGCGTTTAGCCTATAACTGGCGTTCAAGATACTTACTGACTACCCGTGACGTCATCAGTAAAGCGCCTTTATTTTATGACGATCATGGCCAGTTAGATGGCTCAATCTTCTACAAAGTGAATGACAATATTACTGTGGGTATTCAAGGTACTAACCTGACCAACTCGCAATCAGAAACCATTATGTTATTAAATAATGATTATTTGGAAGCGGGTCGCTCTTGGTTTGTGGCTGACCGACGTGTGGCATTAGTGGCAAGAGGCAACTTTTAATAACTAGGCTGTAATCTGTAAAAAAGCGCTGGATGAGAACCCAGCGCTTTTTTATTTTAGTACCAGATTTTTGCTGAACGAAGGTTACATTAAAGGCAAAGAACTTGGTTATTGAAAATAGATCGTTTAGCATTTTTGTCATTGTTAACGGATTAATTACTTTAAATAGGCCAGCAGCAGTATGTCGACCACACAAAACAAAACTCGCCAACAAGTTGTCATTTTGGGAGGAGGTAGTTCTGGCTGGATGACTGCTGCCAGTCTGGCTCGATTTCTTTGCCCGCATCACTATTGCATCACCTTAATTGAATCAGAACTAATTGGTACGGTTGGGGTCGGCGAAGCAACCTTACCTCATCTGCGTAGTTTCAATCAGTTATTAGGGATTGATGAAAACGAATTCATGCGCGAAACGGGGGCTACCTATAAGCTAGCTATACAATTTCCCGGTTGGGGGGCCAAAGAAAACAGTTATTTCCATCCTTTTGGCCTAAGTGGCCAGGACATTAATGGTATTGATTTTCATCAGTATTGGTTGCGTTTGCGCCAACATGGTAAAGCCTTACCATTTGACCAATATTCCATAGCAGTGCAAGCCGCTAAACAACAAAAATTTAGTTATCCCAGTGATAACCCTCAAGATTTGCGTGCTGATTATGGTTATGCATTTCATTTGGACGCAACGTTATACGCTCAATATTTACGTAAATATGCGGAACAACGAGGTGTGCAGCGTATTGAAGGTAAAGTTGCTGAGGTACGCCGTCATGAGCACGAGACTTTAGATGCTAAACGAGGGGACATAGCCTGTTTAGTCATGGAGTCAGGTCAAATCATAGGCGGTGACCTATTTATTGATTGTTCAGGTTTTGCAGGGGTCTTGATTGAGCAAAATCTCAAGACAGGATATGAAAACTGGACACATTGGTTACCCTGTGATCGCGCCATCGCAGTGCCCACAGAACGTATCGAAAATCCTCCTCCATATACACGCGCTGCTGCAAAATCAGCCGGTTGGCAGTGGCGTATTCCACTGCAACATCGCACAGGCAATGGCATTGTGTATTGCAGTGGTTATTTAAATGATCAACAGGCACAAGACATCCTGTTAAAAGACATCGAAGAGCCACCAACGGCTGGGTTGAATAAGCTTCGCTTTACAACGGGTAAACGTAAGGCCACCTGGCAATATAATTGTGTCGCTATAGGTTTGTCTGCTGGATTTTTAGAACCACTTGAATCCACCAGTTTGTATTTAGTGCAAATCGCTATCCAAAAATTATTAGAACATTTTCCTAGTCGCACCATTGGGGATGTAGAGCGAGATAGCTATAACCGCCAAATGGACAATGAATATTTGCGGGTCAGAGATTTTATCATTTTGCATTATAAGGTTAATCAGCGCCAAGACTCTGATTTTTGGCGTTACTGTCAAAATATGGCAGTACCCGATTCATTAGCAGCCCAAATGGAGTTGTTTAAAGAAGGGGCTCGTATCAGTGAATACCGCCAAGGTCTGTTTTTACCAGCAAGTTGGCTGGCAGTCTATTTGGGGCAGGGTATGTTACCTAAACGTTATGATGGACGGGTAGATTTGGCGCCATTAGATTCTTTAGAAAACTATTTAGCAAACTTCCATCAACAATTAGTAAACGCGGTTAATCTTATGCCCTTACATAGCAATTCAATTAAGTTAACTAAACAAATGGCACCCAGTTTATATCCTGCTGCTCCACGAAGTTTGTATGGGATAAATGCATGAACACAACCATTAAGCATATTACCATTATGGGCTCTGGCATAGAATTGTATATGACTGCAGCCATACTTTCGGTCGCGTTGCTGCCTTTTGGTATCAACATTAAAGTACTCGCGTTACCAACAACAGATGTTGATGCTTTAGTCGAAACCACGGGGCCGGAATTTTCCGCCTTGTGCAACATATTAGGCTTGGTTGAACGAGATGTTGTGCGGCAGTGTTACGGGACATTTCGATTGGGAAGTCGCTATTTAGCCAATCATCACGATTGGTTTGTACCATTTGCTCACCTCGGCCTTAAAGCCCAGCAAGATGACTTCGAACAGGGCCTATTTCAAGTATTAAAACCAACAAATATCAATAATTTAAATCCTTGGTCTCCAGCGTCTTCTGCAGCGATGTCGGGGAAATTTGCCATTGCTGGTAAAGACCGCCCAGATTTACAACAGGCATTAGACTATGGCGTACATCTTGATGCAGCCCAATACCGCCAAATCCTCGCCACTTTATGCCAAAAACAAGGGGTTGAATGGCGAGAATTGACCAGTTCTTCGCTGCAAGTAGACCGTGATGATTTGGGTAATATCGGGACGGTTGTAGTTGATGGAAATCCAATAAAGGCAGATTTTTGGTTTGATTTAAGAGCCGGACGAAGTCATATTGCATGGCAAGATTGGCAAAGCTATCTACCTGTTACTTTTTATGCGCAATGGCAAGCTTTACCCACTCAAACACTATCACCTTATAGTCAATTGCAGCAGTTGCAAGGTGGATGGGTAAAGACCAGTCCTTTGCAAAATGGCAAGGTCGTACAAGTATTCTCCCACCAGAAACAATGTGACTTAGCACAAATTGAACAACAATTAATTACTCTTGGGCTGGCGCCCCAAAGCACTATAAGCTGGAAAGCTGTGCGGTGTCATGTACTTGAGTCGCCTTGGCAAGGTAACTGTTTATCCTTAGGCGAAGCGGCCATCGATCTAGGCGGATTGGTTTTTTCTAAGTTGCAATGTGTACAAACTGCACTGGTGCAATTCATTGATCTATTTCCAGATTTACCCATTGGTGAGCATAATCGCCAGCACTATAACAATGTCTGGCAGTGTTTTGTGCAAGATGCTCTTGACTTTAGCGCAGCGCATTATTTGCCTCAGTCAACGTCATATTCCAACTGCTTAAATGATTTACCAAAGTCTTTATGGCAACGTTTACAACTATTTGAACGACTAGGCCGCTTAACTCCCATGCACAGTGACGCGGTCAGCGAAAGTCAATGGTACCACTTGTTGTTTGGCCTGGGTTTGCGCCCGCAATTAAATTCTGTGGTGTTATCCTCAATGACTGAACAACAGGTGCAATCAGCAACCCAACAAGTTAAACAATCTATCGCAGCTTTAGTCGCTGGCATGCCTAGCCATGAGCAATATTTAGCGCGTTTTTATCCCCCCCTTAATCAGTAAAAATATGAGTAGTTCAATGAAAGAAAAACGCATAAAAAAAATAATTATCGTTGGTGGAGGCACTGCTGGCTACATGGCTGCGGCCGCTTTAACCAAAGTATTATCTAAACAGAATTGTGAAGTGAAGTTGATTGAATCAGAACAGATCGGCACTGTTGGTGTAGGCGAAGCGACCATCCCACAAATTCAATTGTATAATAAATTATTGGGTCTGGATGAAGATGATTTTGTCCGTCGTACAAAAGCCACGTTTAAGCTTGCTATCCAGTTTAAGGACTGGGACAAGATAGGTCATAGCTATTATCACGCCTTTGGTGACGTAGGCAAAGATATGGAAGGTGTTCAGTTCTATCATTACTGGTTGAAAATGCGTCAGCTCGGCAAGGCGGGTGATATTGATGATTACACTCTGACTTCGACTGCCTGTAATCAACAAAAGTTTATGCGCTCCATAGATGCTGGTAATTCTCCTTTATCCAATATTGCTTATGCTTTTCATTTTGACGCTGGACTTTACGCCATATATTTACGTGAACTAGCGGAAAAATCTGGTCTCATTCGTTTAGAGGGGAAGGTGATAGAAACCCAATTGAATGAGCAAGGGTTTGTGCAATCAGTACAACTTGAAAACGGTGATATTCATGCAGCAGATTTTTTTATAGATTGTTCAGGTTTTCGGGGTTTGTTAATCGAGCAAGCCCTAAAAACAGGCTACGACGATTGGACTCATTGGTTACCCTGTGACAGTGCAGTTACTGTGCCGTGCGAGAGCGCCGGAGAGCCTTGGCCTTTTACCCGTTCTACTGCGCAAAAAGCCGGTTGGCAATGGCGTATACCTTTGCAGCACCGTATTGGCAATGGGCATGTTTACTCGAGTAAATTTATGAGTGACGAAGAGGCCAAACAAATATTGTTAGATAACCTCGACGGCAAACCTTTAGGTGAGCCTCGAATTATTCGCTTTACCACAGGTAAGCGCAAAAAATTCTGGAATAAAAACGTACTGGCCCTAGGTTTATCAGCTGGCTTTATGGAGCCACTTGAATCTACCAGTATTCATTTGGTGCAAGCGGCCTTATCTAAACTATTTACCTTTTTCCCCACCTTGTCGTTTGACCAAGTTGATATCGACGAATATAACCGTCAATCCAGTTTTGAGTGGGAGCGTATTCGCGACTTTCTTATTGTGCATTATCACACCACAAAACGTGATGATTCGCCTTTTTGGGATTACTGTCGAACCATGGATATTCCTCCTGAACTGCAACAGAAAATAGCTCAGTTTAAGAAGAATGGTAGGGTCGCGCGAATCGATAGTGAAATGTTTAATGAGCTAAGTTGGTTTGAAGTAATGTATGGCCAGGGGCTGCACCCGGAGTCCTATCATGCATTGGTCGACAACTTCCCTGAGGACCTATTAGAACGACGTTTAGAAAGTATCCGCAATGTGATGATTAACTCGGTTGATTATATGCCAACTCATCAAGAATTTATTAACCAACATTGTAAGTCTGAGTAATGTTGAAGGCCACAGAGGCGATATGCTAAATGCACAAATGCGCTATCAACTCACACATATGGGTAGTGAAAAACAACCTTTGTTGGTGATTGATAATTTGGTAAGTGAGCCGCAAAGCCTGGTTGATTATGCCATGGAACAACAAGATGTAATGCCTGCTAGTGGCCATTACCCGGGTTTGCGCTCTGCCGCCCCAAAAGTCTATGGGGATATGTTAGTCGATGGTCTGACTGACTTATTGTGTAAGGTTTTTTCTTTAGTACCGGCCAACCTCAACAAGGCGGATAGCTACTATTCCATGGTTAGTACCCCAGTGGAGCACTTGAGTATTATTCAACAGCTACCTCACTTTGATCAACCTAACCCAAATGAACTAGCGGTGATCCATTACCTTTGTAATGAGGCTCACGGCGGCACATCTTTTTATTGCCATAGAGGCACTGGTTATGAATATATTGATCAGTTGCGTAGTGCAAATTATTTTACCACTTTAGAAAACGAAATTAAGCAGTATGGAATGCCTCGCAAACCGTGTTATATTAACAATGAAAACGTTTTCTTTTCTAGGGTAGTTTCCGTACCTGCAAAATTTAATCGGGCAGTAATATATCGTTGTTCAAGTCTGCACTCTGGGGATATTTCGCCGGACTATAAATTTGACCTGAATCCAATGAGCGGACGCTTTACTATCGCGTCGTTTATTCATAGTTGAGCTTGTTTGGCTCGTATACGTTAGTAATTCATAGGTAAAATATGACAAAAAATATACTCCTTTTATCACTCATTGGGGCTATAGCCGGGTGTAATGGCTCAACAGCACACTCCTCTGGTGACAAAACTTCGACGGTGAGTGCGCCAGCAGAAAGTCAACAGCAAGGCAAAATTCATCCAGAAATTTGGCCAAAGCAAGAATCTCCGATTAGTCGCGATCCTCAGCGAGAAGCGCGGATTGTCGAGCTGTTAGCAAAAATGACTGTGGAAGAAAAAGTCGGACAGGTCATTCAGGCAGATATTAACTCTGTTACCCCTGAAGAGGTTAAACACTATCATTTAGGGTCTGTGCTAAATGGCGGTAATTCAGCTCCTAATAAGGACAATCATGCTCCCGCTAGCGAGTGGTTAAAACTTGCAGATAAATTTTGGTTGGCCTCAACTGATATTTCTGACGGTGGAGTCGGTATACCCACGCTGTGGGGAATCGATGCCGTACATGGCAACAATAATGTAAAAGGTGCCACTCTTTTCCCACATAATATTGGTTTAGGGGCGGCGAATGATCCTGAACTAATGCGCAGAATTGGTGAAGTGACCGCTAGAGAGATTTTGGTCACTGGCATTGATTGGACATTTGCCCCCACTATCGCAGTTGCACAAAATGACCGCTGGGGTCGTACTTTTGAAAGTTATTCGGAAAATCCTGAAATCGTTGCCAGTTTTGCAGGCAAGGTTGTTGAAGGGATTCAAGGTCGAGTTAATAGTGAGCAATTTTTAGATAATGACCACATCTTGGCCAACGTTAAACACTTTCTGGGTGATGGTGGTACAAAAGATGGTATTGACCAGGGTGAGACTTTAGCCACTGAAGAGCAACTGCGTGATATTCATGCTGCGGGTTATCCACCTGCTATTCAGGAAGGCGCATTAGTGGTCATGGCTTCGTTTAATAGCTGGTATGGCAAAAAGATGCATGGCAATCGTGAATTATTGCAAGACGTACTAGTTGAACGCATGGGCTTTGATGGCTTTGTTGTAGGCGACTGGAATGGTCACGGTCAAGTGGCTGGCTGTACTAATGTTTCCTGTGCAAAAGCGTTTAATGCCGGTTTAGATATGTTTATGGCACCGGATAGCTGGAAGAATCTGTATAAAAACACCTTGGCGCAAGTGAAATCTGGTGAGATCACTATGGCACGTTTAGATGAAGCGGTATCGCGTATCTTGCGAGTAAAGCTTATTTCCGGTTTATTCGAAGCAGGTTTACCTTCTTCTCGGACATACGCTGGTAAATTCGAACAATTAGGCTCCGCGCCCCATCGTGCGCTGGCCAGAGAAGCGGTACGCAAATCATTGGTTTTACTCAAAAATACTAATCAGTTATTGCCCTTGATGGCGAAATCTAAGGTATTAGTGGTAGGCAGTGCGGCAGATAATATTGGCCAGCAGTCTGGCGGCTGGACATTAACGTGGCAGGGTACGGGGAATAAAAACTCTGATTTTCCTAATGGCGAATCCATTTATCAAGGCATTGCCTCTGCGGTTACATCGGCTGGGGGGCAAGTTGAGTTAAATGAGCAAGGCCAATATTCCACGCGTCCCGACGTGGCGATTGTGGTTTTTGGTGAACAGCCCTATGCCGAGTTTCAGGGTGATGTGGCTGATTTAGATTTTAAACCGGAAGATAGTTTAGTTATTTTAAAATCATTGCAAGCGCAAGGTATACCGACGGTTAGTGTGTTTTTATCTGGACGACCTATGTGGGTTAACCCAGAAATTAATGCTTCCGATGCGTTTGTAGCTGCATGGTTACCTGGCTCTGAGGGCGGTGGTGTGGCTGATTTGCTGTTTCGCGATGTGCAAGGTCAAGTACGGTATGACTTTAGCGGCCGTTTGTCATTTTCGTGGCCAAACACGCCTTTAGATGTTGAATTGAATGTTGGCAACGCTGAATATGATCCTTTGTTTGCTTATGGTTTTGGCTTAAGTGTGAATGAGCAGGTACAACTTGCCAATTTAAATGAAACCCTTGATCCCGCGGTATCGGCGCACAATGATAATCGTTTTTTGTTTGCGGGTGATGCGGTGCAACCTTGGCGCTTGGTACTA
Organism: Paraglaciecola sp. 25GB23A; assembly: GCF_040012495.1. Classification (NCBI taxonomy): domain Bacteria; kingdom Pseudomonadati; phylum Pseudomonadota; class Gammaproteobacteria; order Alteromonadales; family Alteromonadaceae; genus Paraglaciecola; species Paraglaciecola sp. 25GB23A. The sequence continues at coordinate 161,665 of NZ_JBDYKM010000003.1, read as the reverse complement.
AGTGATAGTGGTGGCGATACACAAGTGACCAGCAATGGCCAAGTCAGTGCTGCAGGCAGCTTAAGTATCAAAGCGGCCGATTATTTAGCGCAAGAAGATACAGTAGAAGTTAGTTGGCAGAGTAAGGCACAACTTTCTATACAAGGCAGTCCGGTTGATCTTAGTCGTCAATCTACCGCCGATATGGCCATGCAAATTGATTACAAAGTGGTCAAGCTAGGCTTAGGTTCAACGCAGTTATATTTAGATTGCGAGGGCTGTAATGCGCAGTTAGATATCAGTGAAGCGTTGCAACAACAAGTCAGTCAAGGTTGGCAACAGGCACAAATTAAACTTAGCTGTTTTGCTTTGTCTACCGCACAGCTCAGTCATATTTCAGTGCCTTTTGGTTTGCGGTCAGATAAAGGCACGGTGCTGCAACTCAAAGACGTTAAATTGGTGTCTAATGAAGGTCAAGCAAGTTGCGCTTTGTAATCCTTAGGTCTGTTTAAACCAGCTAATTTGCAAGGCTTCACATTATTGTGAAGCCTTTTTGCATAGAGCCCAAAAGATGATAGGATTGCAGCCTAATCAGGGGTTTTAGCTAATTAGCATGGGAACATTGTTGCTTAGAAGTGTAGTGTTATGTATCTGGCTCCTTTGGCATGCCGCTGCTTGTGCACAGGCAAGTCAAATGACAGCGCTAAATGAGCCGTTTTCTGACTATGCAAAATTAGTTATCACTGATCCTCAGGCTACCCTAGACCAGCTATTAGCCTCGCCGTTAGCCGACTCCCAAGACAATATTACCCTAGTGCAATATCACCTGCTCCTTAGTCAGTGCTACTATAATTTAACCTACCCGCAAAAATCTTTAGAACATGCACAACTCGCGGTTCAACATGTCTCAGCACAGCAGCAACCTTGGCTTTATCATAATACTCAGTTGACTTTGGCGAATGCCTTAGAAATAGTTGGTCGCCCAGCAGAGTCTCTGCCGGGTTTAAACACTGCTATTCAGTGGGCAAAACAGCACAATTATCAGCAGCTATATCTACAAGGGATTTTCTCGCGCGGCATCATAGCCACTAATATGGGCGATTATGTTGGGGCACTGGGTGACTTTCAACGAGCTTATTCATTGGCCACTGATGATCCAAATAGCTTAAGCAAGGCTCATGTTGCGGCTATGTTGGCGCAGGTATATGAATATCGGCACGAAGATAGTTTATCTATTCCTTATTTTGAAGAAGCCGTTGCAGCCCATCGACTCAATCATGCCGATTTTGATTTGAGTATCGCTTTATTTGGCTTAGGCAGAGCTAATCGCAGTATTGGGCAGCTTGAACTGGGAAAACAGCAATTACTGGAATCTAAGGCGCTGGCGGAAAAAGTTGATGATATTCAGGGCGTTGCTTATGCTTTAAAGGAACTGGCAGACATCGAGGTGAGTGAAAAAAATTACTTACAAGCGGAGCGTCAACTGCTCGAAGCAGCTGTTATTTTTAAACAGGCTGAAAATCATCAGATGAGTTATAACGTTAGCATTGCCTTGGTCAATCTGTCGCTCAAGACTAAGCAGATAGATAAAGCGCAAGTTTATTTGCAGCAAGCAAAAGCCTATCTTGGGCGCTTCGATATGCCCATACATAGCATAGGTTTTGACGAAATACATGCGAGTTTACTCTATCAACAACAAGATTTTCAGAGTGCCTACGACGAATTAACCAAAGCTTTTGCAACGTATCGACAGTATCAAAACACCCATAGTACCGAGCGACTACATGAATTGCGTTCGCGTTTTGAAATGCAATTAGCCCAGCAAGAAAATGAAGTGCTAGCGCAAAAAAATGCAATTCAACAGTTGCAAATCAATAACGAAAAAAGCGCAAAGTTACAATTGATGCTGATCATCGCTTTTACCTCAATTGCCTGTTTATTATTAGTGTTGATTATTTACCGCAGTAAAGTCTATAAACGAAAGCTTGAGAAACTGGTGACCCTAGATGAGCTAACCGGATTATACAATCGTCGTCACACCTTAGCCTTGTTAGAACAACACATAAAGATGGCAAGCAGACATCAAAAAGGACTATGTATTGCCATGGTCGACTTGGATTGGTTTAAGCAAATCAATGATTCTTTTGGTCACTTAGTCGGAGATAAAGTGCTAAAAGAGTTTGCTCATGTTTTTCGTCAAGGTTTGCGTAGCTCTGATGTGATTGGTCGTATAGGCGGAGAAGAGTTTTTGCTTATTCTAAACTACTCATCCAGTGATGATGCTTACGCGGTATTAACAAGTCTGGCTAGCAAGTTAAGTCATATTGGCCAGACAGTGGGAGAACCTAAGATCGATTTGACTATCTCAGCCGGCTTAGTGGCATTACAGCCCCATGATACGGTAGAAAGTATCATGGCATTAGCTGACAAGGTATTATATCGCGCTAAAGATAGTGGTCGTGCACAAGTTGTGATTGCGGACAGAGTTGAAGACGGCCAATCACCAGCCAATATTCAATCAGTTCAGTAATATGTTGCAAGAAATCGCAGGTTTTATATTAACTATTCACGCAATAGAGCAGCAGGGTGAAACCTATTTAGAGTTTTGGTTGCTCAGTGACAAGGGCGTGGTCAAAGCGACTACTCCAGCCCAGCAGTTACTTTTTTTTATCAAACAACAACAGGCCAAATTGGCCCAGTCTATTTTAGCTCAGCATAATATTCGTTTTCAATTTCAAGACTTGGCCTTGTCTACCTTTGAACACGAAGCAGTAGGCGCGCTATATTTTGCAACGCCGGTACAAAGTTACTTAGCAAGAGATAAGTTAAAACAGCAAAATATCAGGTGTTTTGAAGATGATGTGCGTCTCACCGAACGCTTTTTAATGGAACGTTTTGTCTATGGTAGTGGGCAATTTGTTGGGCTAATGGATGAACTTGATAATGAACTAGGTTATGGGCAAATGGATCAAGCTAAGGTCAAATCAGGACACTATCAGCCAACATTTAAGCTACTTTCTCTCGATATTGAATGCAGTGAGCAAGGCGAGTTGTTTTGTATTGGTTTGATGTCGCACCAGCGAAAATGCGTATTGATGATTGGTGAACCCCAGTCTAGTGAACCTTGGCTTCACTGGTTAAACGATGAAAAGGCTTTGCTGCTAGCGTTGGTGGAACAAATTCATCAATTCGACCCCGATATTATCATTGGTTGGAATGTGGTCAATTTTGATTTTCGTCTACTCATTAAACGGGCCGCCCTGCATAAAGTTAATCTCACTTTGGGTCGCGGTCATCAGGCCATTTCTTGGCGTGATGCGCGCAATGAAGTTAATTTAGGTTATGTGACCATGCCGGGTAGGGTGGTAATTGATGGTATCGATGCACTCAAAACCGCCACTTACCAATTTGCGAGTTTTAGTTTGGAGGCGGTTGCCCAAGAGTTGTTAGGTGAGGGCAAAGAAAGCGAGGATATTGATAATCGTTTAGCACAAATAGAGCATGATTTTCAGTTCGATAAAATTAAGTTGGCTCATTACAATTTGCAAGATTGTGCCTTAGTGTTAAAAATATTTGCGCATACTAAAGTCCTCGATTTTTTGACCTTACGCAGCCAATTAACGGGCTTAGAACTCGATCGTATGGGGGGCTCGGTGGCGGCATTTAGTAACTTATACCTACCGAAGTTGCATCGCGCTGGCTATGTTGCTCCCAATCGCCCTGTTGATGGCGGGTTGGCTAGCCCGGGCGGTTATGTGATGAGCTCTAAACCCGGTTTGTATCGACATGTTTTGTTGTTGGACTTTAAGAGTTTGTATCCGTCGATTATTCGTACATTTAAAATTGATCCCTTGGGTTTGGTTGAAGGCTTAAAATCTCCAGAAAATGCCATCAGCGGCTACCGTGGTGCAATCTTTGACCGTGAAAAACACTTTTTACCCGATATTATTACCTCCTTATGGCAACAGCGAGATCAAGCCAAAAAAGATCAAGATTCGGTTCGCAGTCAAGCGATTAAGATACTGATGAATTCGTTTTATGGCGTGCTGGGGTCCGGAGGCTGTCCTTTTTACGATACTCGTTTAGCCAGTTCAATCACCTTGCGCGGTCATGACATTATGCAAACGACAGCAGGTTGGATTGAACAGGCAGGTTATGAAGTTATTTATGGTGATACTGATTCTACTTTTGTTCATTTACATGGCATTACCAGTGATGAACAAGCCCAATTGATTGGTCATCAACTGAGCAAGAACATCAATCTAAAATGGACTGAACTCATCGCTAAAGATTATCAGTTAGACAATTATCTTGAAATTGAGTTTGAAAGCCATTTTGTGCAATTTTTGATGCCGACTATCCGCGGTTCTGAATTAGGCAGTAAAAAACGCTATGCCGGATTAAAACGCAGTGCTAAAGGTGATGAGCTGGTTTTTAAAGGCCTAGAAACTGTCAGATCAGATTGGACACCATTGGCTAAGGGATTTCAACTTACCTTGTATACCTTAGTATTTGCTCAGCAAGACGTTAAACAGTTTGTTAAAAAAACCATAGCAGATGTAAGGGCAGGTCGCAGTGACAAAGACTTAGTCTATCGTAAGCGGATCAGGCGACGGTTAGATCTCTATGTCAAAAATGTTCCGCCCCATGTCAAAGCTGCGCGCTTGGCTGATGAGCAATATCGTGCTCGCGGTAAATCGGCTCGTTATCAAAATAAAGGCTGGATACATTATGTAATGACCACTAATGGCCCTGAACCCTTAGAATTTTTGAATTCAGCCATTGATTATGAACACTATGTGGATAAACAGATCAAGCCTATCGCCGAAGGTATTCTACCTTTTATTGGTCTGTCGTTTAGTGAGTTAACCAGTAGTCAGCTTGATTTATTTTTTGCTTCTTAAGCGAATCGGCTTTCGTGGTCCGTTGTGATGTCAATACAGTGTTATCGATATGCGGCGCGGAAAATAGCTTGTGTAAATTCACCGTAAATAATAGTGATCTGATAGTTTTAAGTTTGGCAAAAAGCGCTATTTTTAGTATTCTGCATGAAGACTGCGTATACAGATGTCGGACATCGGATATCGCATAACCTGAGCATCATTGTAATATTAAGTCACTTAAAGGACGGGCCAGTGTACAATTACAATATTGTAATAATAGATGATGATCATGTCATTCTAGAGTTACTCGGGATCATATTAGAAGATATGATTTCAGGCGAGATAGTCAGTTTTTCTGACAGTAATGAGGCCTTAGCCTACATTAAAAGTGACAAGATGAGATCAGTCTCGCTTGTCATATGTGATTGGTTGATGCCCGATGTGAGTGGTTTAGATATTTTGGCTGCACTACGGCAGCAGCACAAGGATTGTCCTTTTTTAATGGTGACAGGTAACGCAACCCAAAAATTAGTGGTTGATGCCATGCGCCTCGGCGCCTCTGATTTTATCGTTAAACCTTTTGTTAGCTCCGACCTCTCTGCTAAGGTTGAAAGGCTCATTCATGATGTGAGTATTGACTAATTCCAAAGCTAAGATAAGTGAACTCAAAGCTGTTCTCTAAATAAAAACCAGTGAAACGTATTATCTATGCAGATAAATTGCAGCAAATTTATTTTCCCTCACATGTTTTGCGTGGCCATAGCCCAAATAGAAAATACCGTAGAAGGCAGCATTGTCCTTATTCAGTCTGCACATGCTATTGTTAGTAAAATAAAAGGGATGCCAATGATTTTACTTGGGGGTAACCATTGACTCATTTTTCTGAACCTTGCCAGCAAGCTTTACATGCGTATCTACAGAGCGAAAAAAATCCACATTTTTGTCTTGAGCCTGAGACTATTTTTGGCTGTATATTTGCGGTAGCTGCCGCACCAGAAATTCCCTTACCTACGACGTGGCTACCTTGGATATTCAAGCCGCCCGTTGACAGTCGAATGACACAGCAAGTGGATAAAGTCAGTGAATTAGCAATGCTGTGTTTGCAATGGCAGTTAAAACAGATGCGTGACGGAAATACTCGCTTATTAGACGAATTGCCCCTGCCGCCAGCTCCTTATAATGACAACGCTTTGGCACATTGGATGCGCGGATTATTGTTGGCTCATAGTCATTTGAATGATATTTGGCAAAAAGCATGGCGAGCCATGTTAACAAAACAAAGCACTGAAGTGACAGAGCTACAACGAGATTTAAAACACTGCTTAGCTATGTTTAGTACCTTTGCCGATATTCCCTTTGCGCTACAACAAGCTCGCAGCAAAGGAAACACTCAGTTAGAAACAAACCTAGCGACAATTTTTCAATCACTACCGCATACATTAGGTATCTACGTAAAAACTTCGGGTAAGTTAGTGGATTACCTACCCAATCAATTCGAAACCTTTGTCAGTCAAAATCCATAACGTTAAGTTAAACTAGCATGCAGCGATAATCTTGGTAGCCGCAAGCGATGTTTAATAAGCGCAGCACATGTATATGTCGCGCAGATTGGGTTTTTGTTTGGCTCGCAGCTCGCAGCTGCTCTGCCTAATTAACCTTCTTTTTGTTTATTAGCTGCTGTAGCTCGTAATCAAATTCTTGTGCTGAAATAACTAATCCTTGTTCGTCTTCGCCGGGAAAGACTGCAATAGCAACATTGTCACCTTCAAGGCCATAGGTCCAGCGAGTACGCCAGGTTTTTAGGTCAATGGCGATGGCTTTGCAATCAGCCCATTCACCGGTTGCCCATCCTTGTGCAAAGGCTTCACTTGGCCAAACGGGCGCACAATCTTCATCGTCGGTATTGAGCATTACGCAACCGTCGTCATCGGTCAGGATCCAAACTTTTTGATGTTTAACAATTTCTTTGACTAAGTAGTCAAGACGCTGCTCGGGGGAATATTGGGCGACATCGGCCAATAGCTTAGAAGCGGAAGAATCTGTCATGGTATTTCCTATTAAAGAGAAGGACTAATAACTAGAATAATGCACAAATCCCCGTTAGTCTTTTATTGTCAGTTAAAAATAGCTAAAACTTGATTGAATGCTTATTAATTAAACAACTACTGGTTGCCTATAGTGGCATCATAGTTCGCTAGACACTACTAGGATGTATCACTTTTTCGGGTTAATATACCCATGGTTTTGACCTAAAATTAATATTTGGCAGTAAAAGGTAATGGGTATGGTGTGTAAAGGAATCGTGCATGTTTGAACACGGTGATTACGTGGTAGGTGTCAACCAACAAGTGTTGTTGTTTGTTGGCCAAGGACCATGGAATGATGAAGCGATGTTAGTCGGTGCCAAAAAAATGGGGCGACAAATTAGTTTGTTGGATCACTCTAAACCATGGGCACAGTTGAGCTGCTTAGTGGGTGAAAGCTTAATGCCGCCTTCAACTTTTAATGCCTTTGTGCACCACAGTAAAATTCGTAAACAAAAAGGCTTAGTGTGTCTCGCCATTGTGATTCTGGCATCTGAGGTGGCCAATACCATTAAACAACAATTATCTGCTGCTTATTTGCAAGCAGATATCGAACATCAGTTTTTCCCTTCTTTTGAGCTCGCGATTGAGTGGCTGGCACAACGGCAGTTCGATATAGATCGCCCTGAATTAAATGCCTTTTTAAAGCAATGTGATTTTTTACCCTCACGCTAATTTGTAGCGGTTTGCCTCGCTGCACCGTCTAAGCTCATTTTAATAAGCATCCCTATTATTATTGGGAACTGACACGCGGGTGGTATTTTGCAAACATATGTTGCCAAATTGTTAACTATTTTTAAATATAATTAGTCTGTATCGACTTTTTAAGTAATTATATTCGGTATATTCTACGTTAAACAATTTTAATGTGGTTTATTTATGTCAACACCTACTACTCTTGCTCACGCAAAGATGCTCTCTCCCCTACGTAATACCTCTGTGGCAACTTCCGTCGAGGCGCTATCCCAAGAACAATTACTCCACTTTGGGATTGAGCCACAAAGCGAGTATGGCCAGGCACTTAGCAGTCTAACTCAGCATCTATATCATGCACAAATTGATGTACAACAATTATGGAAAGTCACCAGCGAGACCCTAGCTGGCTTGAGTAAGCAAGATAAAGTCGCCTATTTTAATGCCAAAAAATTTCTCTCTTTCCAAATTGCAAAAATATTAGATACCTTACAAAATCCGTTTCGAGCCACATATCAAAGTTTAACTAAGCAAAACGGCTCGCAGGTCAGTAAAAGTCACTATCCTTTGTTTGATAACGTCACTGCGTTATTTTCTGCCACCCCAGTTGTGGTGCGCACCGCGACTTATATTTATGCCTGTACAGAATGGGTTGATGATGCCTTTCAAGGCAAAGAGTCAACCCATCAGATTTATTCGCGTTTACTTAATCCCACCAACATATCTTTAGCTAATGCCATTGTTGATTTAGAAGCGGGTCCATATTCAGCTGACTATTTAGCTTGGAATTTTAATTCAGGCATGGCGGCCATTGATGCCCTGCTATCTAACGTATTAGCCCGTGGCGATATACTAATTGTATCGCGTAATGTTTATGGTGGTGTTTATCAGCTATTGCATGATTATTTTGCTCGGGAGAACCGTTTAAACTTACAACTAGAATGGTTTGATGGTTATAGCGCTGATGAGTTTGCTGAATTTTTGGCCGCAAGCCGAGCGAAACATGTTGATAGATTAGCCGAAGGTAAGTCCTTACATGTGTATCTTGAGTCACCTTGCAACCCACATGGTTATGTTTTGGATGTTGCTGGCATAAGCAAACTTGCCCATGAGTATGGCCACTTGGTGATGTTAGACGCCACATTAGCTACGCCGATATTACATCAGCCCTTACAGCGGGTAGATAAAGCAGAGCGCCCCGATTATGTTATGCACAGTTACACCAAGGATATTTGTGGCAGTGGTGCGACAACAGCCGGTGTAGTGATTGGTGAAAGTTATCGTATGTTCCAAGGTAAGGGAGATTGTGCCAACGGTTATGATTGGTCACGCACTATGTTTTGGGATGTTTATTATATCAAGGGGGCTTTTCTTGATTCCGAAAAAGCCTTTGATGTACTCAACGGCATGAAAACCTTAGAAATGCGTGTAATGAATAAGGTAATTAATACCACGGTATTCAGCCAGTTTTTAGCCTCTCACCCTAGTTTAAATGTCAATTGCCATGCGATTGAAGGACATGCGAATGCTGAATTACGCCGTAGCCAACTTCGTCATGGCTGGCCTTGTGCTTTGTTTACGGTGGATATGGAAAATGCCCAAATCGAACGCAATACCTTTGTGCGCTTTTTTGATGCGCTAGAGCCCGCCTTCAGCCATCAAGTAAGTATTGGCCAAAATAATACGATTATTTTATGCCCGGCATTAACCTCTCACAGTGAATTAGATAGTGGAGCGCAGAAAAAAGGTGGTATTTATTTAACCACCATGCGTGTGGCTATGGGCACCGATAATGTGAAAGAGCTTATTGCCCATTTTATTAACAGCGCTAGATTACATATCGATCCTGTTATACCCGGTTTTAGTGAGCAGTTTATGCATGCTGAGCAAATTGATGATCTGTATATGCAAACCTGTCGCAGAGTAAGCGAACAGCATTATGCCAGCTCAGGGTCCATTAAAGAGATGTTAGTGTAGTTCAAAGTCATGTCTTACAAGCGAGTGATAGTAAGCTACTATCACTCGCTGTTAGCGGGTAGCCACTCACTTTTTTCTTCTCCTCAATCTACACTCCCTCGTTTTACACATAATGTTATGATCGTCGCCTATTTTTATGGGAAATACTGCAGTTATGGCTGATATTGAATTTTCACAGGCGCAAAAAGATGCCTTAGTGGATAAGTTACAACGTTATATGGATAAAGAACTGGATCTTGAACTCGGGCAGTTTGATGGGGAGTTTTTATTGGACTTCATCTCTAAAGAATTTGGCAACATTTACTATAACCAAGGTTTGTATGACGCGCAAACCGTGTTGAGTGAGCGGCTCGATACCTTGACCGATGCTATCCTACAACTTGAAAAATAGCCTAGTTAATCTATGTTACATACAAGCCTTTTTATTCAATCACGACAAGGATAAGTTATGAACGATAAGCCCGCTTCTTTTTCAATGCCGTCACCGCCATCCTCTTTAGGGCCTGAGCAATACAACGCGACTTTACAGCAAACTTTTGGTTTTGCGTCTTTTCGTCACGGTCAACAACAGGTTGTTGAGCAACTACTCAATGGCCATTCAAGCTTAGCTATTTTTCCTACTGGTGCGGGTAAGTCTTTGTGTTATCAGTTTGTCGCTACCCAATTGCCGCATCTTACTTTGGTCGTTTCGCCTTTATTGGCCTTGATGAAAGACCAATTGGAGTTTTTGCACAGCAAAGGTATTGCCGCCGCTAGTATTGATTCAACCTTGAGCTTTGCACAAAACCAACAAGTGATGCAGGACATCAGAAGCGGTGCATGTAAAATTTTAATGGTGTCAGTTGAGCGTTTTAAAAATGAACGTTTTAGGCAGTTTATTCAAAGCGTGCCTTTATCGATGTTAGTGGTCGATGAAGCTCACTGTATTTCTGAATGGGGGCATAATTTTCGGCCTGACTATCTAAAGCTACCGTCTTACCAACAAGAGCTCAAGATACCCTTGGTGCTGTTACTCACTGCGACCGCCACTAAAAAAGTTAAATTGGATATGGCCAAACGTTTTGCTATTGGGCCGGAACAAATAGTACAAACGGGTTTTTATCGCTCTAATCTGCACCTGCAAGTATTGCCGGTGGTCGAAGCGGATAAAAACGATTGCCTACTCGACTTGCTTAAACAGCAAACTGGAGCGGGAATTGTATATGTGACCCTGCAAAAAACCGCCGAAGTGGTGGCTAACTTACTCATCCAACAAGGGATGAGTGCTAAAGCCTATCACGCTGGTTTAGACAGTGAGTTACGCCAGCATATTCAGCAAGATTTTATGCAGCAAAAAATCCAAATCGTGGTGGCCACCATTGCCTTTGGTATGGGCATTGATAAGTCAGATATTCGTTTTGTTATACATTATGATTTGCCTAAATCCATCGAAAACTACAGTCAGGAGATTGGCCGTGCCGGCCGTGATGGACAAGACTCAAGCTGCACAGTATTGGCTAATCTTGATGGCCTGACTACAGTTGAAAATTTTGTTTACGGCGATACCCCAGATACCAGTGGCATTGCACAGGTAATTGACAATATCAAACAAAGTGCCGATGCAGCACAGCCCGCTCAGTCTTATTCGTGGGAAATGCAGATTCATGAATTGTCTAATCTCAGTAATATCCGTCAACTGCCACTCAAAACCTTGTTAGTGCAACTTGAATTAGCTCAGCTAATCAAACCCTTGTATGCTTACTTTGCCGAATTTAAATTACGCTTTAATCGTGATAGTAATAGCATTCTTGAGCTATTCGAAGGTGAGCGGCGTGAGTTTCTGCGCTGTGTTTTTAGTGCCACAGAAATGAAAAAAGTCTGGGGTGTGGTCAATTTTGACGCATTATTTCAGCAGTATGCAGCGCCTCGTCATCGGGTGGTCAGTGCTCTGGAATATTTGGCAGAGCAGCAGTATATTCAACTTGAATCTCGTTTAATCACCGATGTCTATCAGGTAAGTTCAAGTGCCTTGTTAACTAATGAATTGGTTGCGCAACTGAGTGCCTACTTTAGTGATAACGAACAAAAAGAAATAAAGCGTATTGCTGCTATGATCCGCTTTTTCGAATTAGACTCGTGTTTGAGTTACAACCTTGCCCGTTATTTTGATGATCACAATGCACCGCTTAAATGTGGTCAATGCAGTGTGTGTTTAGGCCAAAGTGCAAAATTAACCCGCAGTCAGATTGCGGCCATGCCTGCGCATCTAGCGATTAGTGAAGCGATGGGGGCATTGTCACAACATCTGCACAGTAAGGCCGATATTGAATTGAGCGAAAACATCTATTGCCGCTTTTTAACCGCTATGAGTATGCCTATATTTACCCGTTTCAGAGTGAGTAAAGTTTCAGGTTTCGGCTTATGTGCACAGCAGCCTTATGCCCAAGTCAAAAGCAAGGTGATAGACATTCTTCACAGCATTCGTTGAGTGCTGTGGACGGGTTGAAATAAGTCACAAAAATTCTGCTTTGTTTGCATCTGGTAACAAATTTATCAGCCGATTGCAGCGCTTAATACTCTTTATTGTCAGCAAAAAAGGGTAAATTACCGCCATTAATATTTTAATGGACAACTCATGAGCACAGCAATGACTAAAATTCGACAACAACCGGCGTGGATTGCCCTCGCCATTGTGCTGCTGCTGGTGCTGTGGATTGCCTCAGGCATGTTGTTTGCCGATGATAGAGTTAATCCAAATCAAGTAGATAAACATCATGTTTCGCCCTTGGCTAAGGTAACGGTCACCCGACTGAATGCCAGTGAAGTTAACCGTGAGATTAACTTGTATGGCCGCACTGAACCCGACCGAGTAGCAACCTTGCGTGCCGAAGTAAAAGGCATGGTCGAAGAAGTATTAGTGCGTGAAGGACAATTTGTGACCCAAGGACAAAAGTTACTCAAACTAGAAAATACCGATGCAATTAATCGTTTAGCTTCAGCAAAGTCAACGTTAAAACAACGCGAAATAGAATTGGATGGTGCCAAATCTTTGGGTAAACAAGGTTATCAATCACAGGTCAATTTGGCTCAAGCTGCGGCTTACCTTGAAGCCGCCAAAACTGATGTAAAAATTCTAGAATTTGCTGTGGCTAAATCTGTGATCATTGCGCCCTTTGATGGGGTGATCAATGAGCGGTTTGTTGAGGTTGGCGACTTGCTCAAAGACGGGGATAAGATTGCCACTGTGGTTGATCTTGACCCCTTGGTTATTACGGCCAATGTCACCCAAGGGAATGTGGCGGGCTTACAATTAGAGCAGGCCGCAGCAGGACGTGTGGCATCGGGTGAAATTCTGCACGGCAAGGTGCGTTATATCTCTAGTGTGTCAGATCAGGGCACCAATACCTTTAAAGTTGAAGTGGCAGTGCCCAATCCTGGTCATAAACAAGTGGCTGGCATGAGCACTGAGTTAGCCCTACCCTTACAAAAAACGTGGGCGATGCGCATCACCCCATCGGTTATGGCGCTAGATGAACTGGGTAATTTAGGGGTTAAAACCGTGGTTAACGAACACGTTAAGTTTATCCCCATTGACATTGTTAAAAGTGATAGTCAGGGTGTTTGGTTAAGTGGTATGGGCCAACAAGCTGAAGTGATTACGCTGGGTCATGGTTTTGTCCGCGATGGTGATAAAGTTGACGTAGTTTATGCTGACCAACGTAGTGGGCAGGACATTCAATGAAAGCCCTAATTGAAGCGGCGTTGGGGCGCAGCCGTACCGTATTAATGATGTTTGTCTTGTTGATAATCGCGGGTGCTTATACTTACGCCACGATTCCACGAGAGTCTAATCCAGATGTGCCTATTCCAGTTATTTATGTATCGATTGTACACGATGGTATTTCACCTGAAGATGCTGAACGTATGCTGGTTAAACCCATGGAAAGAGAGCTGCGCTCAATCGATGGGGTAAAAGAAATGAAGGCCACCGCCGGAGAAGGTTTTGCCAACATTACCTTAGAATTTTTTCCTGGTCTTGATTCCCAAGCCGCCCTGGCTGACGTGCGTGACAAAGTCACCGTTGCTCGCGCTAAATTACCCACCGAGACTGAAGAACCTACCATTCATGAAGTGACTATGGCCGGTCAACAAGCGGCGATAACTGTGGTATTAGCGGGGCCCGTATCGGAGCGAGCCTTGCTGACCGTTGCACGGGAGTTACAAAATCGTTTGGAAAGCCTCAGTGAGGTACTCGAAGTTACTATGGGTGGCGACCGTGAAGATATGGTCGAAATCGTGGTGGATCCTCTGTTGATGGAATCTTACGGTCTCGATCAGAACGATATTTATAACTTGATATCACGGAATAACAAATTGGTGCCGGCCGGTACCATGGACAACGGTAAAGGTAGTTTTGCCGTAAAAGTGCCTTCGGTGTTTGAGTCAGTCAAAGACGTGATGGAGCAACCCGTTAAAGTGCAGGGTGATAGTGTGATTACCTTTGCTGATGTGGCACAAGTTAGGCGCTCCTACAAAGATCCCAGTAGTTTTGCGCGCTTAAACGGCGAAGCTTCTGTTTCACTGGAAGTGAAAAAACGCCCGGGCGAAAACATGCTCGATACCGTTGCTAAAGTAAAAGACTTGATCGAAGCGGCCAAAGCGTCACCAATCTGGCCCGCCAGTATTTTTGTCACTTATACCGGCGATCAAACCGTTGATGTGAACATGATGCTCAACGATCTGCAAAATAACGTATCCAGTGCAGTGATTTTAGTTGCTGTGGTGATTGTGGCTATTTTGGGTTTGCGCACCGCCTTGCTGGTGGGTATTTCTATTCCAGGCTCATTTTTAACCGGCATATTAATCATTGCCATGTTTGGTTATACCTTGAATATGGTGGTGTTGTTTTCACTTATTATGGCAGTGGGCATGCTGGTGGATGGGGCCATAGTGGTGACCGAATATGCAGACCGATGTATGAGTGAAGGCATAGACAAGAAAAAAGCCTATGGACTGGCCGCGCAGCGCATGGCTTGGCCGATTACGGCTTCAACTGCCACTACTCTGGCGGCTTTTGCTCCCTTGATGTTTTGGCCGGGCATGATGGGTGAGTTTATGAAGTACTTACCTTTTACGCTTATAGCCGTTTTGTCAGCCTCTTTATTAATGGCACTGATCTTTGTGCCGGTATTGGGCGGAGTGTTTGGTAAACCGCGTTACGTAACGCCAGAGGCAAGACGCCAGTTAATCGAGGCTGAAAGCGGTGATATTCGCCATCTTTCTGGCTTTACGGGTAAGTATGTCAACCTGCTGGCCAAAGCGATTGAGCACCCGTGGAAAATTCTTGGTGGGGCCATCGTTATTGCCATTTTATCCTTTGGCGCATTTTATTTGTCTGGTTTAGGTTTACAGTTTTTCCCCCATGTGGATAGTCCGGGCATCAATATTACCGTGCGCTCTTCTGGCGATATGTCGATTTATGAAAAAGATCAGATAGTACGCGAGGTTGAAGATAAACTGATCGATATGGAAGAAATCGAGACCTTGTATGTGCGCACTGGTGGCCGCGATCAGCTCGGGTATTTGCGCTTGAATTTAGTGGATTGGCATTATCGAGCCCATTCAGATGATGTATTAAAAGAAACCCAGCAACGTCTTAAAGGCATGCCGGGTTTGGATATCGAAATTACCCCAGATCAAAATGGACCCCAATCGGGTAAAGATTTACAAATTCAGCTGTCGTCACGCTATCCCGAATTGCTCAACGATGCGGCCTTAAAAATCCGCACTGCCTTAGATAACAACGCCAAATTTACTTCTATTAGTGATACGGCTTCAAAGCCAGGAATTGAATGGCAACTTAAGGTCAATCGTAGTGATGCCGCGCGTTTTGGTGCCGATGCCACCTTAGTGGGCAGTACGGTTCAGTTTTTGACTAACGGCCTTAAATTAGGAGAATATCGTCCCGATGATGTGGACGACGAACTGGATATTCGAGTACGTTATCCTGTGGAATCACGCTTTATCGGCAAGCTCGATGAGCTGCGCATGAAAACTTCGAGCGGCATGGTGCCCATTAGTAATTTTGTAGAGCGTAGCGCCCAACCAAAAACTGATTTGATCCGCCATATCGACAGCAACCGAGTGATCACAGTAGAAGCCAATATGGTGCCAGGGGAATTGCTGGGTAAAGAGTTACCACTGTTACAAGCCCAGTTGCCCGAGTTAGATTTAGACCCAAGGGTAATATTGACTATTAAAGGCCAAAACGAACAACAAGATGAATCGACTGCCTTTTTAGAAAATGCTTTTTTGGTTGCCTTGTTTGTTATGGCGATTATTTTGGTCACTCAATTTAATAGCTTTTATCAGGCTTTTTTGATTTTAAGTGCGGTGCTTTTTTCTACCGTCGGGGTGTTTTTAGGTTTGGTTATTTTCCAGAAACCCTTTGGTGTGGTGATGTCAGGCATAGGTGTTATTGCTTTAGCTGGTATTGTGGTAAATAACAATATCGTCTTGATCGACACTTATAATATTCTGCGTAAAGAAGGCTTTGAGCCGATGGAAGCCATATTGCGTACCGGCGCTCAACGCTTGCGCCCGGTGATGTTAACGACAGTGACGACTATCTTAGGATTGTTGCCCATGGTGGCTGAAATCAACATTGATTTTATCGGCCGCAGTATAGATATCGGTGGACCGTCAACCGAATGGTGGTCACAGCTTGCCACTGCAGTCGCGGGTGGCCTAGCGTTTGCGACCTTACTAACCTTAGTCTTAACCCCTTGTATGCTGGCCTTAAAAGCTCGAAGCGAGATCAAAAAACAAGCCCGCCTCAATGCCAGACTTGCCCAACATGTCGATTCTGAGCAGACAAACACAGGAAAATTAGCTTAGTATCTGAGCGAGCAGCCAAGACCTCTTCATGACTCAATATGCTTGAGGTCTGCGCTACATTCAAAGTACATTACTGGGCATCTGTCACACAAACGTCCTTAAACTGAAATAAATGATTCAAATTCACGTGCTAGTTTTAGTCAAACTTGCTGTGAATGAGTTCTAATGAATCAATCTGTTGTTGTTTACACTTTTGCCTTAGTTTTTCTGTTTTTTGTCCTCGCCAGAGTGCGGGTGCGCTTGCAATTGTCTCGCGCTAAACATCGTTCTTTACGAGGACATAGCAAGTGGTCACGGCGCATGGCGCGCTTAGTGCCTTTTTTCAGCTATGACGATAATGTGTTTTTTGTCAGTGATGGCGCACCACCAAACATAGGTCAGCAGCGACGACTCGCTTTAGCTACCCTTGAAAAAGCGATCAAAACACGCTGTGCCAAGACCCTAACTCAAAGCGAGTTGCTCGAAAAGAGCGTAGCTGATGTGCAGTTTACCAGCCAATATCGAGTACCTTTTCCCTATCGTACTATGTTACCGCAGAGTTTTAGACTGGGCTCCATTGCCGATGAAACCAAAGGTTCAAAAATTAAAGACTTAGATGGTAACTGGCGCTATGACCTTTCTGGCTCTTATGGCGTGAATGTATTTGGTTATGATTTTTATAAAGAATGTATGGCACAGGGCATTGCGCTTACTCAGCAACTTGGCCCTGTACTTGGCACCTATCATCCGCTTATTACTGAAAACGTGCAGATGATAAAGGACATTTCTGGATTAGATGAAGTCTCTTTTCATATGTCGGGCACAGAAGCCGTAATGCAAGCAGTGCGCCTCGCTCGATACCACACGGGTAAGAGTCATTTAGTGCGTTTTTGTGGTGCTTATCATGGCTGGTGGGATGGGGTGCAGCCGGGCGTTGGCAACACTCGGGTAACCAACGATGTGTATACCTTAGCCGATGAAAGTGAACATAGTTTAGCGGTACTCGCGACTCGCAAAGACATAGCATGTGTATTGATTAACCCCTTGCAGGCCTTTCATCCTAATAACGACGCCCCGTCTGATACGGCCTTAATCGCTAGTGAGCGTAGTACCGGATTTAATAAAGAACACTATAGCCGCTGGTTAGCCCGTATTCGCAAAATTTGTAGCGAGCGTAATATCGTGCTGATCTTCGACGAAGTTTTTACCGGATTTCGCCTAAGTTATCGCGGTGCCCAGGGCTTTTACGGCATTCAGGCTGACATGGTGACCTATGGTAAAACCTTGGGCGGTGGTTTACCGATTGGCGTGGTAGCCGGTACCCATAGTTTAATGAAGCGTTATAAAGCAGCGCAACCAGCGAATGTATCACTGGCGCGCGGCACCTTTAACTCTCATCCCTATGTGATGGGCGCCATGAATGTCTTTTTAAAGCGTATTCAAACAGCAGAAATTCAAACTCAATATCAGCAGTCTGAAGCCTTATGGAATAAACGAGTGGCGCATTTTAATCAGCGCTTAGCAGATGAGCAACTCCCCCTTAAAGTTACTAATATCCATTCTATTTTGTCGCTGGCCTATACCCTACCAAGCCGTTACAACTGGATGCTGCAGTTCTATTTAAAAAACCACGGTATTGAACTGAGTTGGACAGGCACAGGGCGCTTGATCATGAGTTTTAGTTTTAGCGATGAAGACTTTAATGAGGTGGTGGAGTGTTTTGTCAGTGCTGCCCAACAAATGCAGCAAGACGCATGGTGGTGGCAGTCGCCACAGCTGAGTAATAAAGCCATTAAACGTCAGTTTTTATCTGACCTGCTCACGGCAAAATTTCCCTCCATAGCAGGCTTGCTACCTAGGCCTTTAGTGGCTTATCAAGGAGCCCAATCTGCAAGTTCAAAACTCAATGAAGCAAACAACTTAAGCAAGGCGGGTTGAACATGTCAGTGCACTTACTTAGTAAAACCGAACCTGAATTCCGCCAGTCATTAGAGCAAGAATTCACTGCGTTTCTGGGCCAGCAGGCTGAGCGATTTAACCCTAACAATTGTTTGAAGATCGACTTTCATTGCCATGATCATAACAGCGATGTGCCAGATGAATTATGGGGTCGCATCCTACGTTTACCTGAAACTTGGTTAAAAACCAAAAAGTTGGTATCGACTTTAGTGGCAAACGGTAACTCGGTGGTGACTATCACTAATCACAATAACGCCCGTTCATGCTGGGAGTTAAAAGATAGTGGGGTGGACGTATTAGTCGGAGCTGAATTTACCTGCTACTTTCCTGAATATGAGCTATTTATTCACGTGTTGACCTACGGTTTTAGCCGTGAGCAAGAGATGATACTGAATAAAAAGCGTCAAAATATTTATGATTTTCTGCGCTATGCAGCCTGTGAAGATATCCCGGTCATTTTGCCTCACCCGCTGTATTTTTATACCCGTAATGAAAAAATCGATTTATCGTTATTTGAAAAATTAGCGGTGATGTTTTCGCGTTTTGAAGTATTAAACGGCCAGCGCGACCTGTGGCAAAGTGTTTTGACTCTCAATTGGGTACAAAGTCTGACACCAGAAAAAATCAATGAATATGCCAGACGACACAACCTCAATCCTGCCACCTTTGGTGTGGATCCTAAACAAGCTAAAGTGATGACCGGTGGTTCTGACGACCATACTGGGATTTTTGCTGGACAATGTGGTTCGTGGTTGTATGTGCCTAATTTACAAGAAAGACTCAAAACCCAAAGCCCGGCTGAGTTGGCGCTAGAAGCCTTGAAAAAAGGAAATATTGCACCTTTTGGTCAAATTGCTGAAAACCAAAAATTGAATATTTCCTTGCTGGATTATTTCTCCCAAGTAGCGACAAAAATTAAAGACCCCGGTCTACTGCGTATCTTGCTACACCGTGGTTCTACTTGGGACAAAATTGGCTGTTTTGCAGTGAGTAACGTTATGCTTGAAATGCAGAAACATAAAAAAACCATGAAGTTTTTTTCCTTTGTACACGATGCACTGCAAGGCAAAAAACCGAACAAATTACTTAAGTGGCAGGTATCGAAAGACTATAAGTTTTGCATTGCCCAATTAGAGCGCATTGCGGATGCCAAACGTAATAATCCTCAAGGCTATATTGATACGGTCAATAGTGCCATGAATGAGTTGTTTACTCATTTAAATCAGTTGATTGCCAAGCGCATTGCCAGCGCAATCAACAGCCATCAGGGCATATTGTTAGACGGTTTTTCAACGGAAGAATTGACCCGTAAGTTAGAAATACCCAGTCAATTGACTGCCTTGTTTTTAGGCGATGGCAAACGTCAGGACAACATGAGTAACGTTAATATGGGTAAGTTGTTCGATAACTTGTCTTTCCCAGTACTCATTAGCGTGATACTCGCTGGGTCTAATTTAGCCTCGACTCGGGTGCTTTATCAAAATCGTAACTTACTCAATCAATTTGCTCAGCACTTGGGTAAAAATCAACACAGTAAACGAGCTCTGTATCTGACCGATACATTGTTGGATAAAAACGGCGTATCGACTTCGTTATCAGGCAAGCTGCGTGAAATTCAAAAAGCCGACCTACCGATCGATTTTCTAATTTGTCATAGCGAGGCACAAGCTGAGGCGCATTTGCATGTGGTTAAACCCATTGCTGAGTTTGAGGTGCAGCGCTATGGCGAGCAACAAATTCGTATTCCCGACATTATGCAGATTGCACGGATCTTTTATGCCGGAGGCTACGATCGCATTGTTTGTTCTACCGAAGGACCGATGGCGGTAGTTGCCCTGTTTCTACAACAGATGTTTAACGTACCCAGTTACTTTTTTATGCACACCGACTGGATTGATTTTATTAAACACACCACCGACTTAAACCAATACGAACGTGATCGCGTTCGTCGTTTGATGCGGGCTTTATATAATCGTTTCGATGGTATATTTGTGCTAAATCAAGAGCATAAAGCCTGGCTCACGGGCCATGAAATGCTACTAAAAAAGGAGCAGATTTTTTTAACTGCTCATCATACTCAAGCCCGTGATTTGCTAGTGCAGCGGGTACACAAAGATATATTGATCCCCGGCGCCACTGACGATACACCGGTATTATTTATCGCTTGTCGACTCAGCCAAGAAAAAGGCATTTTTGACCTGCCTAAGATTATTACCCTGGCGAGACAACATCTGCCTGAACTTAAAATAGTCATTGCGGGTTCTGGCCCGGCGGCAGAAAAGCTTAAACAAAAACTACCCGATGCGACTTTTTTAGGCTGGCAAAATAAGAAGCAACTAGCCGCCTTGTATTTAGGCCTTGATTTATTTGTTTTTCCGTCGCGTTTTGATACTTTTGGGAATGTCATACTTGAGGCATTCGTGCACGGTATGCCGACTCTAGCGTATAACTGCAAGGGCCCTAAAGACATTATTCAACACGAAGTAAATGGCTACTTAGTTGATGACATGCAAGGCATGGCCGATAAAATAGTGGCATTTTTTGCCAACCCCACTAAGCAAGAGTTGATGCGACAAAAAGCGCGGGAACGGGCGAATGAATATCAAGCTGAGCCCATCATGCAGCAGTTTTTAACTGACTTAGGCTTGGACTGTCCGCTTATTTATAATCAACAGCGCACGGTTGCTTAAGAATGAAAGCCAACGTACAAGCCTTAACTAAACAAGAACAGCTTAATTTTTTACTGACTAATCGCATTCCTAGACGGTGGTTGACACTTTTTATGGGCTGGTTCAGCCAAATCCACAGTCCCTTACTCACTCAATTGTCCATTAAGATTTGGCAATTGTTTGCCGAAGATTTACGTTTACAAGACGCCAAAAAACAGAGTTTTAATAGTCTTGGTGAGTGTTTTACCCGTCAACTCAAAGATGGTTTGCGGCCTATTGATCAGCGTGCAGAAATAATATCGAGCCCATGTGACGCCATCGTCGGCGCTTGTGGCAGGGTAGAGGGCAGTAAAGTATTTCAAGCCAAAGGCTTCCCCTATGATCTAAGCGAACTCATTCCTGATGCGAGAATTGCACAACAATATCGCAATGGGCTGTTTGTGACCTTAAGGCTTAAATCCAGCATGTATCATCGCTTCCATGCGCCTGTCGATTGCCAAGTAAAACAGGTGAATTATATCTCGGGCGATACTTGGAACGTCAATCCCATTGCTTTAAAGCGGGTTGAAAAACTATTTTGCTTAAATGAGCGAGCGGTGGTGGAATTAAAACTTGATACCCCTCAAGCCAGTATTACCTTGGTGCCGGTTGCAGCTATTTTGGTTGCTAGTATGAAATTCCACTTTTTACCCCAGGTGCTCGACTTGCGTTACAAGGGCGCCAATATAATTTCCTGTGATGCTAGGTTTCAGAAAGGCCAAGAAATGGGCTATTTCCAGCACGGCTCGACCATCATTGTATTTGCAAGTGAGCACTATCAATTGTGTGCAGACATAGAGGAAGGAAGACCCATTAAAATGGGGCAAGCTTTATTGCAGGGACATCCCTTCGAACACGTCACTTCATCTATGCCTGATGCAGCGGCTTAATTTTTTTAATAACATTACTTACCAAGGATCTAGCCATGACATTTTTTCAAGAATTAAAAAAACAACGTTGGGATGACCACCGTTATTATCACCACAATCGCATCAATCAGTTTCTACACTTACTCAGTGCCAGTTGCTTTTTAGTTAGCTATGTATTGGTATTTTACTATCCTGCCGCGGCGGCTTTAGTGGGTTGGTTATTAGCCATGGTATTGCGTCAAACGGGGCACTTTTTCTTTGAACCGAAAACCTATGATGAGGTCAACAAGGCTTCACATGAATATAAAGAAAGCGTAAAAGTGGGTTACAACCTTAGCCGTAAAGTGGTGTTATTGTCGATTTGGGCATTGGTACCCCTTGTACTATTTATAAAACCAGACTTTTTTGGTGTGTTCACCCCAGCGACTACTTTTATGGCTTTTATCAATAACATGGCTATTATTTGGTTGCTGGTAGGACTGGGCGCTATCGCCTTTAGAACTCTGCATTTGTTTAAATTGATGGGTATACAGTCGGGCTTAGTATGGATGACAAAAATTATAAGCGACCCCTTCCACGACATCAAAATTTACTGCAAATCACCCTACTACATTATGAAGGGTGAGATGTATGACAATATGGATGATTGGTACGAAGATGTCTCTTTCGACAATCAAGGGATGAAGCCTTAGTCGTTAGGAGCCCATTTTTATCAGGCCAGCCCGCTCATTAGCGGGCTTTTTAATATCTTGAAACAGCAGATGCTAGATACTAAATACGAGATACGAGATACGAGATACGAGCAAAAGCATTCCACCACAGACACCTCGGTTACGTTGACACTAATAAAAATAAAATTCAGAAAAATCATAGCTAAGACCCTGAATGCTTATAACGTCAGCGTTTGTATTTCTTAAGCAATCATAGCGTTGCTTTTCTCCGTGGGCGCAGCCTCTGTGCAGCGCAGCGCAGCGCTCTGTGGTGAGATATCTTTTTCTTAAGCCAATCCATAGCGTTGCTTTTCTCCGTGCGCGCAGCCTCTGTGCAGCGCAGCGCTCTGTGGTGAAATATCTTTTTCTTAAGCCAAACCATAGTGTTGCTTTTTTTCCGTGCGCGCAGCCTCTGTGTAGCGCAGCGCTCTGTGGTGGAATATCTTTATCTTGTGCAAAGAGTGAGTAAATATGTTAAAAATGGGTAATATTAATATGCAGTGAAGTGCGTTTTTACATGCGGCGTTGTCTTTCGACTGATTAAGCGGCAAAGTTAAAATGTGAGAACCAAAATTAAATAACACTATCTATTAGATTACCAAATTGTTTGGTTTTTTTAAGTCTGAACCGCAAGTCATGGACGCTGACGCTCTGCCTTGTATATTGTCCTTATTTTAAATGGAGTATGTATGAAAATATTAAGTTTATTTCTCGTGTTACTGGTATCTGCATGTACCTATTCGGCTGGCGATAATGGGGTTAATCGCCAAGATTGTTCTCAGGTCGAAAGGGTATGTATTCACGGAGTATACAGTGAATGGTTTCAAGAAAATGGTGATCTAGCCTGCACTTGTGTAGGAGGCTAAATCTCAAACAGCAGTTTACCCAATGGTCTTCGACTAAAAAAAACGGGTGATAGTTATTAGGACAAAATATGCAAAATCTAATTATTACTCTATTTTTAGTCTTCTCATGTCACCCATTTGCTGGTGAAAATATATAACAAGTCATGTTGGTTGATATTTTTGTTGAGGATTTAGTGAAAGTATAAAAGTGCTGATGTTGGCCAATAACCGCCCTGAAATTAGGAGTAGTCAGGGCAGCATGTTAATTAGCCGCTTAAACTTTTATTCAAAGGAGCCTTTTACAACAGCTTGGCCCTTATCGACCATCAATCGGCCCATGGCAAACACTTTATCAATGGCTAAATCTGTTTTGCTCATTATGACTAAGTCGGCATCATAACCTACCTGAAGATGTCCTTTGTTTTGCAGTTTTAATATGTCGGCAGGACTAGTACTGATGCTGGCAATAGCCAATTCAAATGGCACCTGATAATGATCAATGGCCTGTTTGAAACTGTTATAAAGGCTGTTTACTCTACCCACTTCTAGTCCTACCAAGTCACCCTTGTCATCGAATACGGGTAAACTGGCATTGCCATCAGAACTCATGGTCAATTGACTAATATTCACTCCTTGTTTTAAGCCGTATGCTAGCGCCCCTGCGGCGGGAATTTCGCCTTGATCTAAAAACTGTTGGTTGGTACTCGTGGTGAAATCGATACTCCCTCCTGCTTTAGTCCAGTTAATACCTGCGTCGAGTAGTGATTGATTGCGATTCATATGCGTTGGGTAAAACTGCCGTGCAGGTAAATCGCTTTGCTCAATGACCTGATGTAACAGTCTTAATTGCTCGTCGCTGTCGCCTACATGAATACTGACAATGCCACCTTTACCCGACAACATGCCACCCACGCGTGACTCTGATGCCACTCTGGCTAGTTCATTTACGCTGGGTTGAGATGAGCGATGATCGGCAATAGCCACTTCACCAATGCCAATAAATTTATCAATTAAGATTAAGTCATCGGTAACCGAACCCGTCACAGTGCGCGCCGGTAATTGGTAAGAGCCAGTATAACAATAGGTAGATAAACCTTCGTTGCTCAAACCTCTGGCTTTAGCCAGCAAATCGGCGTGACTGCGTGTTGTAGCGTCAGTCCCTAGGGCACCTATTACGGTAGTTACCCCTGCAAGTGTTGCTTCAGTAAGCTGCATTTCAGGCGTGCGGGTATGAAACCCTCCCTCACCACCACCACCGCCAAAGTGCACTAGACTATCAACAAAACCAGGGGTGACAAGGCAACCATCGGCGTCGATATGCACCACATCTTTACCGGTAATTTCAATCGAAGGTGCGATGTTTAAAATCTTGTGTCCACTTAGAAGAATATCCTGTTGCCCAAGAGGCTGTGGCGCATAAACGTCAGCGCCCTTTATCAAATAGATCATGTAATATCCAAAGTTGTAGAATTTTGGTAAGGCTTAACTGTAACCAGTTAGTACGGCTGTTATGATGCTCAGTACAGCGGCGCAAAGTAGGAATACAATCGGCTTCCAGATAAATTTCAGCCAAGTCGACCAATCAATACGTGCCACCCCTAGACAGCCGATCAGTGACGCTGAGGTTGGTATAATAATATTGGTTAGACCGTCGCCGAGTTGAAAAGCCAGTACTGAAATTTGCCGTGATACCCCAACCAAATCAGCTAAGGGTGCCATGAGTGGCATAGTGATGGCGGCTTGTCCTGAACCAGACGCCACAAAGAAGTTAAATACTGCTTGAAAAACAAACATCAAGATGGCGCTAGCAGTTGCCCCCAATTCACCAATAGACTCACTGGCGTAATAGAGCAGAGTATTGAGCACTGACGCTTGGCTTGGATCTGAACCACCGAGCACCAGTACAATACCTTTTGCCATCCCCACTATGAGAGCCGCTGGGAGTAAATCTTTAGCCCCTTGTTGAAATGCCGCCGACACTTGGTTCATGGTCATACGTTTACCAAGTACCGCAATCGTTCCTACTACAACGCCCAAAGTGAAAAATTGGGTGGCAATTTCGGGAATGTAATATTGATATTGGGTGACACCCCAAATGACCCAAATAATGCCGAACAAAAAAGTAAGCAAGATAATGATGTCGGTCTTGTCAAATTTAACCTCAAGATTCAGCTGCTTCTGACGGAAAAAATGATCGGTTTCATGACTCAAAGACGCTTCAGGCTTGGCTTTGATTTTCTTGGCATAACGTAGCGTGAAAAACAGGCCTAAACTAGTAAAGACGCACCACAAAATCATCCGATATGATTCACCAGAAAACAGTGGAACATCTGCAATTCCTTGGGCTATAGCAACCGAAAACGGATTCATCCACGAAGTGGCAAAGCCCAATTGTGTCGCGACATAGGTAATTAAGACCGCCGTTATGGCGTCATAGCCCAAGGCAATCATCAACGGGACTAGCACAATACAAAAAGCAATCGCTTCTTCGCCCATACCAAAAATGGCGCCGGCCAGGGAGAACAGCACAAACATTAAAGGTATGATGACGGACTTCGCTTTGCGACTGTTTTGAATCAAGGCTAGTATCCCGTTGTTGATCGCACCCGACTCCATGATGATGCCAAAAGCACCACCAACGATAAGAATAAAGGCAATAACACCCACTGCTGAGCCCCATTTATCACCAGAAACTAAGCCTTCAAAAGCATAATTCATGATGCCAATGTCACCGCCAGACGCAAACCAACTTACCTGTTTCTCACTGGTTTCAACAACCTTAAAACTACCCGCTTTGAGTTGGGTACGAGTATCAGTCTGTCCGTTGGTGTGTATTTCAATTTGTTCCGTTTCAAATTGCCCCGCTGGCAGCATGTAGGTCAATGCTCCCGCTAATAAGATCACAAAAAACAGAATGACAAAAGCATCAGGCATGGCTTTGAACATCGTTTTTGGGGGCGAAAAGGGAGCATGGGTTTGCATAGTAAATCGTACCTTACAACAGAGAAGTAGTGCCGCTGATAAAAAAGCGGGTAAGGCATTACACCTTGCCCGCTATGACCTTAGTTTAGAAAAAGTAACTTAAGGACAGATTATAGGTGGTACCGTAAGCATTGTGATTATAAGAATCAAAACCACGGCTCGAACCATAAGCAATGGGCGCGGCACGATCAAATAAGTTATCGATGGTGAGTTTCAGTGTCGCATTCTCAAAATAATACCCTGCACTGGCTCGCACTGTGGTCCAAGCACTGATATCGCGCTGTTCACTGTCATTAATGGCCCCAAGATCGAATAACTCATCAATTTCTCGCCCACGCAAACGTTCAATATCATCTTCGTAGCTGCTGGTATAATAGGCCGTCAAACCAAGATAATACTTTTCTTCATCCCAAAACACACTCAAATTGGCGATGTCTGCTGGATAACGCCATGTGCCGATTAACGATTCAATTTCATCCGAGCCCGGTTTGTTGCGTTCAAAATCAAGATAGTGAGTGGCGTTTATGGCAACCGTCAAACTGGCTGTATCGAAATCAAATTTATGATCAAACGCCAAATCTACTCCACTGACTTCTTGACTGCCGGTGTTTTGTAACTGCAGCACATGATCACGATATAAAGGTAGCTCGACAAAACGGGGTTGGTCAAAAGCATCCCATTCAGTAAGAATTTCACTTAAATTGGCACCTTGCTCTTCGATGGTTAAACCGGCTTGGTCTGTTACTAAGCAAAGATCAGGATCATAAGAAACGCCCACTTGACCCTCTGGCACTAAGCCACAAAAACGCACGGAGGCATCGCTCATTGCACGGTCTAACAAGGCTGTCATATCGGTATCAACAATATCTTGATGATCAAAATACCAATAATCAACAGTAAGATTAGTGTTTTTAGTGGGGCTATAACTAAAGCCAGCGCTAATGGATTCTGATTCCTCTGCCTTAAGCTGTGGATTCCCCAGCTCTAATACATTATTACTACGCACCGAGCTTTCACCTTCACAATACAGTGCCGCTACCCCTTGGTTAGCTGAACAATCAAACGCTGCCGTTGTAGTGCGTAATTTTACCCCTACTTGAGTGAGAGAGGGAGCACGAAACGATGTGGCCCAAGAAGCACGTAGTACCAAGTCGTCTGTCGGTCTATAAGTCAATGCAACTTTGGGATTAAAGGTGCCGCCAAAATCATTATAGTGATCATAACGGCCTGCCAGTTGCATTTGTACTTGCTCGCTTAACGGTACATATAATTCAGCAAATGCCCCCCATTGACTGCGTGATGCCTCAGACAAACTCGAGCCAAAACCTAATACGTCAACCAAATACTCATTACTAAAACGTGCACGAGAGTTTTCTGATGGCACATCAGTGATTTTTTCTTTACGTGCTTCAAGGCCAAATGCGCCTTTAATTACGTCCTGGTTAAACTCAAACAAATCGCCCGTGGCACGAAAATCCCAAGCATAAACCGTACTTTTGCCGTCTCGTGTCGGTTGGGCTTGACTCAAGCTGAGTATGGCTTCGTTGGTCGCATCGTTTTGTAAAAAGGGGTTATACATACCAGCTAAGCTGCCGCCCGCACAGTTTAGTGCATTACCATCGTAGCTAGCTAAACTACCATCTGTGCAGAGTTCTCCTGCAAGAGATGCATGGTATTTGTAACGGTTGTAGATACCCGCCACGCCTACTTGCTCTGATTTAGACTGGGACAAAGTAATGGCTGATTCCCAATCCCAATCATCATAACTACCGGATAAGGCCGAGACTAAACGAAAGGCATTACTTTCGATATCAATGGTACGCGGCGTAGCAAAGCGCCCATCAAATTGAAAACCATAAAGCTCTTGGCCAGCCTGAGTATCAAAGGGATCGATGTAAAGATTATCGAGCAAACTATCGCGTATGGCATCGGGGTAAATATTCAAAGCCGTTTCGTCGACGAATGGACCTTCGGAGTCATCAAGTTGGTTGATTGGCGATGGACTAGAATAGGCCGTCGATTGGGTGCGGGAATAGAAAAAGTCAGTACTCCAATTTAGCTCACCAATGTCTTTATTGAACATAAAACCGCTTGAGAAACTCTTAAACGGGGTGTCTAAATAATCATCTTCGTTACCATAATACGCACAAATCTGCTCACCAAACTCTGTGGTGACTAATGGCGTAGCACAATCAGGGCTGCCAATTTCATTGCCATCTCGCGCCGAGTTATAGTAAATATTTGGTGTGCCCTTGGGTAAATAAGAATAGCTGTTAGCTAACAGCGGTTGGCGGGTTTCTGCTCGGTCGGTCGCTTTAAATGCATTACGCTCAAAAAAGTCTGCAAAAACGGTTAAATTACCACCGCCAATATCGGTGCCATAGGCGAAATTAAGATTGCTCTTACCCTCATCACTGCTTGCTGTACTATTGCCATAAGAGGCATTAATTTCAGCTCCGACATAGTTTTTCTTTAAGATATAGTTAATAACACCTGCTACTGCATCAGCGCCATAGGTAGCGGAAGCACCAGTAGCCAAGACTTCAATTCTGTCTATCGCAGCTAAGGGAATACTATTGATATCCACAAAGTTTTGCGTGCCCGCGGCAAAAGAACTAGCGGCAATTCGCCGACCATTGATGAGGGTTAACGTTGAAGCGGGACCTAAACCACGTAATGAGGCTGCGGCTTGACCACCTGGAGTCGATGTTGATGTTGCACCGCTTTGTGCGGTAGAAAACGAACCTTCACCCCCTCGAGTTTGGCCAAAGGTATTCATTAATTCTGCAATACTAGACGCGCCAGAACGTTGAATCGCCTCAGAGTCGATAATTGTTAGCGGTTGTGCACCTTGTAAATCAACACCTTTAATGTATGAGCCCGTAACGTTGATGACTTCAACATCAGCGGTTTCCGTTTCTTGAGCTTGAACGTGTAAAACCGTGCTTGCAAAACACAAGGCAGCCGCAGACGTCATTGCAGACGCAATTCGATTCAGTTTCATGATGAACTCCTTCAAAAGCCACGTGTGAGCGCAGCAAAATTTCTAGTTTTAAATTTTTATTATTTAGTTTTTGGGTTTTGCTGTGGGCACAAACAAAATTTGCGACAAGCAAGGATGCACGGACTTAGCTAAATAAGTCTGTGAGAGGAGATTTTATTCGTCGAACCACTCCGACAAATAAAAACTTTTATAGTGGTAGGTGCCAAGATTGGCGGCTTTTTTAATCATCGTAATTTGTGTTTTTTATGCAAATACCGTTGTGATTTCAATTTAGTGCTGTGCATTGACAGTGACCAAGATTTAACACTAGGGTTTGCAAAAGTCAATAACCAAATTAGGTCATATTTAATGCGTCATTTGTTTTCACTAAATAGTAAAAAGCCCAAACTAAGCTTGCTAAAAATCAGTTCTTTTTTTATTTTTTCTTGTTCAATTTCAGTTAGTTATGCTAGTGAAGATAAACCTCGTTATGAGCTGCTTTTGGCAGGTGGAGGACTTCAAACCTGCTCAAGTATGGCGGCTGAAAATTGCACAACAAAAGTATTTGATAGTGAGATGAAAACCGAAGATTTGTATCAAATAAGTCAAGAAAACCTGAAAAAATTATCACAGACCCAAGGTTTTTTAACTTTATCAGCGACGGATAAGCTGCAAATTAATGATGTTATCTTGAATATATATGCAAAATATCCTAACGAAGTAGTAAGCCGCCAAGGGCTGCGCGAGTTGTTTGAAAAGTACCGTGGTTTGCCTTTGTACCGCTCTTTAAACGATGCCGCTTATTATGCTTTGTTAGATAGTTTTGAGTATCGTCAGATGGACGCAAAGGGTCAGCGCAAGCGTGAAGTAACACGTTTACAACACAATAAAAACACCAGTTCGGTAAAAATATACCAAGCTTTTGTAGAGCAAGCCGCGCTACGCATGCCCAAAGAGCAACAAGTACCTCATATTGTGGTGATTACTGCATCCTCTAGGGACCCTTTTGAAGTAGCTGACTTTTACGTATCAGTTTTTTCTGAGGCTGGGGCAGAAACTACGTGGCTACCTTTAGACAAAACCTATCAGCAAGCGCGGGCTTTAGAGCTAAATAGTGGAGATGGATGTGCCCAGTTAAGGCAATTACGCGCCAACAATAATAGCTTTTATCGAGAGGATATTTATCCCAATCGAACTGCCTTGCAAAGCCAGTATTGTCAACAACCAGAAAAAATGACCGCGGCATTAATTGATGCCCAAGGACTATTTATTAATGGCGGCGATCAAAGTTTGACTTTGGCTGCGTTGCTTAACCCAGACGGCAGTGACAGTATTGAATTACGCTTGGTAAAGCAGCGCATACAAGCAGGGCAATTGATTGTTGGCGGCACGAGCGCCGGTACAGCAGTGCAAGCAGGTGGTGTGTTTGAGCAGATGCCAGTTCCGATGATTACTAATGGTGATCCTGAACATGCAATGAAACGGGGGGCCTTTGCCAACAACCCACCCAGCGAACGCTGCTCGAACAGTGGCTTGTGTAAGCAAAAATTATTGTCAAATGACCTAAGCTACAGGGCTGATGGAGGAACAGGATTGTTTGAACTGGGCTTACTTGATACCCATTTTTCTGAACGTGATAGAGAAACTCGCCTGGCTATTTTTGCCGCTGAAACTAAACAACGTTTCGCTTTTGGTGTTGATGAGACCACTGCACTGCTAGTGAGTAGCCACAACAGTACTAATAAATTGCAATTAGCAGTGCTCGGACAAAATGGAGTGTTTATTGTGGACCGCAAGCTTGGCTACTATTTTCAAGGGGTGGCACCCGGATGGACTGCGAGGCAGTCTATAGTGACGGGCATGAGTCATTACTTAAACGACGGCAGTCTAGCTGAGTTCGACCGCGATACCGGTAAATTAAGCTTTAGCGTTGCGGGTGCAAAAACAACTCATACAACTAAGTTGCAAGAAGTTGGTAGAGGCATCTGGCGAAATCAAGTAAGGAAACATTGCGGCGCTAATGAAAGTATCAAGTGGTCGTTATTTGATAATGACTATGAACTGGCCGTATCTGATCTAACCGAGTTTTATTATGCGCCAACCACAGACCACTGCAGTTATACCAATGTGCCCTTTATTATCACAGGTGCTAAGACTAAATTGTAAACCTAAGTGAGTTTAAAAACGGCTAATGTAGTTTAGTTGGTGAACTGCGGCAGCCTTGTTTGCTTTTGCAGCCCAGTGTTCAAGGCTAAATATTCAATTATTTTTGATTCAACATACTGCTTGGCAATAAAGCGGTAATGTCCAACGCTTGGATCATGCCTTTAGTATTGCCAATTTCTTCCGTTAAGGTTTTGTAACGATGAGTGGCAAAGCTTTTAATGTAATTAAGTTCGTCATGATAGTAACGATTAAATTCGTTGCGAGTGGGGTTAAGTTTGAGTTCGTATACTCTGACCTTTCGACCTTTAAATTGCGCAAACTTTACGGTACGAGCAAGTACCTCAGTACTGAGTGTATTTAAACGGAATAGGGAAACCTTGTGCACGGTTTCAATATTATTTTGGAAACTGGTTGAAAGAATAAGTACAGCTTGTTGAGTGGTTTTTTCGGCCGCCGCATCACGGGCCATATGTTGCAATTCTATACGTATATCTTGATTGTAGAACCAAGCTCTCACCGTGGATTTTAAGTTAGTCGCCCGCTTATTATCTTCTTGAATTGCAGCCCAGGTTTTGGGTACAGCAATGCTATTTAATACCAAACGGGCCTTGAATGAGCTATAAAAAAGATTCACTGTTGGGGTATTACTCGCCGCTAAATTGCGCATTGCACGGCTTAGTCCATAGGCTTGCTGCTCTCGCCCTTGGACTTTTAATTGATCTAATTTATCTAGTATGAATGCCAACCAAAAAGCACGGCCATCATGATTACTAAAAGCTTGATTTGACGCCCGTAACACACCGTCTTTAAAACCGACTACGGTATATTTACAAATTCCCAGAGCATATTTGGTGCTGCGTTCTGCAAAATCATCAAAACTAACCGTGATGATAGTGCCCACATTAAAATGTGAATCACCTTGAATATGGCAGCTTAATCCTAACGAAGAAATAGTTTCTGATACGGCAGTACAACTAGATTTCAAATGAGTCAAGGTCAATGCGGTTTGATAATAAAATCTATCTTCTGTGCGCCCGTCATTTGTTTCAGGCATGATAGTATGAAAGGTAGAGGCTAAATTACTGAGTGGTTTTAATACGTCTTTAACTCTGGGTTTATAGGCCTCTTCGCTAAAGTGCATGTTAGCCAAAATTCCATTAGAAACAGGAATAATAGAGATTAAACGCTCAAACTGAGCAACAATGTTTTCAGTTTGTTGAGAATAACGATGAATGCGCTGGGTTCCATAATTGGCTTGCGCTTCTTCGGGTACCGTCGAGTTTAATAAAGCCCGCTCACTTTCTACATCATCCAGTCTCAGTTTAAATATACGAGCGCTGATACTGCCTTTAAAATGCTGGAGTAAGGTCTGCACTTCAATTTCGTTGTTGATAATGGTGCTGAAAAAAACCACTTTCTGACTTTGTTTTTGTTTAAGGCGAACAACAAAATAAAAGCATTCTTGATGTTCGATTAAATGCTCGACCACTTTGTCTTTATCAAACAAGGCACTTAAAAAATTAATTTCTGCAAAAATAAAAGGCTGAATAGTTTGGCGCTTAATATCACTTAATACATGAGTGATAGCATTCTCATCATTAATATAAAGTGCCAAGGCATCAGTTAAGTCGATGTAATACTGCTCATAGCCTTTACCTTGAGCCGAAGTATAAATCGTATCTAGATCAACTTTATATTTATGTTTATGACTAAAAATAAGGTTTTTTACATAGTGGCTAAACTCATCATTGGCTGCAATGCCCTCTAACTTTAACATCGAGTCGTAGACATCGCCTTTAGTGTTATGTTTACACACCATTACTTTATAAATAATGAGGTTTTGTTTAAAGACCAACTCTTTTTCCATGTCATCAAAGGTAATAATGACAAGTTGTCCACGTTTAAATTTTGTTTTCGCTTTTATTTTCAAACCATGTTGACTGATATTAGACGTAGTGACCTGAAAAGCATCCTTCAACATATTCGCTTTAGGGACAAAATCAGGACTTAGCTCTGTTTCTGGCAGTGTGTAAAGGCTTGCAGAGATCGCCAAGTTCATGCGTTCTTCGCTGCGATATTCCGTTTCATTAAACCTAACGATATTGATGTCACGTTCGTTGAGTCGCTGAGATAGAGCTAGGTCTGATTTATTTTTTTCAAAATAAGCCTTAACGTTTTCATAAACACCTATAGTGTAGGATTCGCCAAAGCGCTTTATTTCATCCAACAATAAACGTTTAGAATTATCTTCAAGAAAATGGGTTACACCCAAAAAATCAAAACGCTCAATCGTTAAGTTATCTTCTTTGTAGCGCAAATCGATGGGACGATCACATTTATTCCAAAGGTGCTCAACCTCACGGACTAATTTTTGTACAATAGGCGCAGGCAGGCTACTAAAGAGGCCTTCAGTTTGCATTAGTTTTTTTAGTGTTTGTGGTTTGGTATATTTGACCTTTTCCAACAACTCAAAAAACTGCTTATCGTCTACCTTATTGCTGTTCAACTATTCATCCCATTTATCAAGTAAACCATTCTGAACTCTTGCAATACCTGTGTAAACGCTTAACCCTAGTGACATACTGAGTTGTCGGATTTGAGCAAAAATAAGGTCCATAGTCATATTTTGATATCGACTATTGATGGTGATGTTAATACCATCTAGCCAGACGCCCTATTTATTGCTTGACTCTACCACTTTTTTGGTCGAATTCAAAAGTCTAAGTTGATGATTTAACTTCTAATTAAGACTCAATTTTAGAGACAATGTCTATATCTCTGGGGACCATATCTTTTTAGCGCGAGGCCGCTTTATTGGGCAACTAGATTTATCACAGAGTTACTTTATGGACTAGGGGGGCGGCCTTAAAAAGCATGGGAATATTAATCAGTGTTTGCTTCGTAACTGCCATTATCGGGGGCTTGTGCAGAGCAATAAGATCCCGTGGATTTTGCCTTACCAAGCAACAAAATGCTTGTTTGTACAGCTAAACTCGCCTAGCTCTCTTTTCCAAGAGAGTTGAAAATAGTATAAAAACAGATTGCTGCAGTACTTTTTAATTTAAAAATGAGTCATATCAGTTGAGATGCTTCAGGGATGGGATGAATTAACTTTGAATAAAAAGCTATCTCCTTGATAGTATCCACATTATGTTTTTTAGTCTTTATCAGGATTATCTATGGGATCTAAACCTACCTTATTTTTGTGCATGCTCGTAAGTCTCCTTACAGTAAGTAATCTAGCCTCGGCCACTCAAGAACCTAATTTATGGCCTAATACTCAATACGAAAAAACAATACCCACCCATACACAAATACTGGGCTATAAAGTGGGGGAGCGCATTACTAACCATGCTGATATGTTGCGCTTTTTTGATGCTCTTGAAAAAGCCGCACCAACGCGGATTAAAGTATTTGAATATGCTCGCTCATGGGAAGGACGCAAGCTCATTTATGCGGTTATTGGTTCGCCAGAAAATATTGCTAAATTAGATGAGTTTGCCGTCGGTATGCAAAAACTGGCTGATCCTCGTATTACCAGCGAAAAAGCAGCGAAGCAACTAATCGATACTTTGCCC
Source organism: Paraglaciecola sp. 25GB23A (assembly GCF_040012495.1). Lineage (NCBI taxonomy): Bacteria > Pseudomonadati > Pseudomonadota > Gammaproteobacteria > Alteromonadales > Alteromonadaceae > Paraglaciecola > Paraglaciecola sp. 25GB23A. Next base: position 126,394 of record NZ_JBDYKM010000003.1, on the reverse strand, counting down.
GCCTCTGTTTGGTTAGAGCATGGTGTGCATGGTAATGAAATCAGCAGTACCGATGCTGCTATGATGACGGCTTATCATTTGTTGGCTGCACCAAATGAAGCTACTAACAAAAAGATCTTAGCTAACACCCTAGTTTTTATTGACCCCTTGCAAAACCCTGATGGCAGAACCCGTTTTACCAGCCGTTATTATGCCACAGTCGGTATGCTGCATAGTGGCGACCGTTTAAGTGCAGAGCAAAACGAACCTTGGCCCAATGGCCGCAGTAATCACTATTTGTTTGACATGAACCGTGATTGGTTGGCTATAACTCAACCTGAAACTGCTGGTAGAGTGAACATTCTCAATTATTATAAACCTACAGTGGTGATTGATTTACATGAAATGGGTGGTGATCAGAGTTATTTTTTCCCGCCAGCGGCTCAGCCCTTAAATCCGCACATGAGCAAAGCCCAATTAGAGAATACCGCATTGATAGGGCGGAACATCGGGGCTAACTTTGACACCTTTGGTTTCGACTATTTTACCCGTGAAATCTTTGATGCTTTTTATCCTGGGTATGGCGATAGCTGGCCAACATTTTATGGCGCCTCTGCTGCCACTTATGAAGTCGCCTCAAGTCGTGGTGAAGTGTTTCAAACGGCTAATGGTAAAACCTTGACCTATCTTGACACCATAAAACGCCACTTTGTCGCCTCAATCGCAACGGCTGAAGCTGTGGCAGAGCATCGTGAAAAGATTCTGCGTGATTTTTATCGTTATCAAGAAAACGCCATTATCGATGGTAAAAATGATAAGAACGAGCGCGTATTTGTCTTACCTAATGTGCGTGACAAAGCGGGTACGCATCGACTTGCCACTTTAATGGCACAGCACGGCGTTGAAGTTAAACAAGCAACTGAAGCCTTTAAAGCGTGTGGAACAAGCTATGCTGCTGGCGCCTACTTTATTGATACCGCTCAGCCAAGGGGCCGTTTTGTTAAAACTACCTTTACTCAACAAGTTGATATGTCGTCTGATTTTATTAAAGAGCAAGAGCGTCGTCGTGCACGTAAATTAAACGACGAAATTTATGATGTGACGGGATGGTCGTTACCCTTGATGTTTAACATTGATACTAATAGCTGTGGTAAAGCAATAGATGTGGCGTTTGACCGAGTAAGTGCAGACACACCATTGAAGGGTGAGGTGAGCAATACACAGGCCAAAGTTGCCTACTTGGTGCCTTGGGGCGATATGGCCGCAGGCCGTTTTCTAAGCGCAGCCTTGCAGGCGGGTTTAACAATCAAAAGTGCCGATAAGGCCTTTGTCTTAGACAATACCACGGCTTTTACAGCAGGCACTTTAATTATTGAAGTGAAAGCGAATGATGACAAACTGGCCGCTACAGTTATTAAATTAGCTGAGCAAACTGGCGCTAAAGTAGTAGGAGTAGATACCAGTTGGGTTACCGATGGCCCCAGTTTTGGCAGTGGCTATACTGTCAATATGAGTGCGCCTAATATTGCCATGGCGTGGGATGAACCCACCAGTTCATTAAGTGCCGGGAATACACGTTTTGTTATCGAACGTCAGTTTAATTATCCGGTGACGGCGATCCGCTCAAATCAATTAGCGAGTGCTGATTTGGGTGCTTACCAAGTGCTTATTTTACCTTCTGGTAATTATACGCAAACGCTTGGTACCGCTGGAGTAGAAAATATTCAGACTTGGATTAATCAAGGTGGGGTATTAATTACTCTCGGTGGAGCCACACGTTTTGCTGCCCAAGCTGAAGTTAACTTGTTAGATGTACAGCGAGAAAACTTATTTAAAACAGATCAAGTGGCAAAGCCTGAAGAAAAAACATCCAGCGTAGCAGGGCAGTTAATTACCACTAAGGCAGAGTTACTCAAAGCGACAGAAAACAGCGAGGAAAGCCCAGACTATGTTGCCGGAATTCTAGCTAATGTTGAAGTGGATCAAGAGCATTGGTTGACCGCTGGGGTAAATTCTAAACTGGTGGCTATGGTTGTCGGTAACAGTATTTACACACCGATAAAATTAGCATCAGGTAAAAATTTAGCGTGGTTTGCCGATGAGAAAAATGTCTTAGCTAGTGGTTATCTATGGCCTGCCGTGACTCAGCAATTAGCCTACAAACCCTTTTTGATTCATCAACCCAGTGGCAACGGTATGATTATCGCCTTTACCCAAGAGCCTACTAGTCGAGCTTATCTTGATGGTTTGAATGTACTGTTAATGAACAGTATTTTTAGAGCAGCCGCCCATGCTGAACCTTTGCCTTAAGCGTTTTGCTTAGTCTCTTTATTTATCTCAAGCCACGGTGGTTATAATCGTGGCTTTTTTTATGGACCACGCTTAGCTAATGGATGCTAAGGCATGGTATTTTGTGGCACTGTCGCTTAGTTTGCAGGCTAATTTGAACCAGTATTGAATAACGAAAAATCCTTGAATTTGCTTAATCTGGCTCTGCCTCTTTTATGTTGGGTATCTAAATTTGTTACATTTACCAAGTACCAAAACAAAAAAACACCAATCATTACGATTGATGTTTTCTAGAATCAAAACTTAAAAGGTTTATTAAGATTGTTTCTTAAATCTACGTGCTGCTAAACCAAGTAAGCCTAAGCTCAATATAGCAAGTGTTGCAGGCTCAGGTACTTCTGTATGATTTAAACTTACATCATCCCAATTTACTTGTCCGCCACCATAATTGGTTAATTGAATAGAAAGTGCCTCTCCAAATCCATTAGTGCTTTGATTTACATCGACACTAAAAGAAATTTCACTCCATTGACCATTAGCAGGTGAACCAGAAGAGGCTCCTATTAAAACACTACCTGCATATAAAGCAGCTTGATGCTGTGGTAAGCCCTGATCCCAGCGATTTCCTACCATTACAGAGAAGTCGTACATTCCACTTAATAAGTTAACATTTAGGGCTTGAACAAGATCCCCTCCGTTACTATAAGCACTATTAACACCTTCAGGAGTCGCATCATTTGCACCGAAATAGCTACCACTGCCACTTGTTCCAGCTGGATTGAATGTTCCTGCCTCACCGCCTGATATACTCCAACCTTGAATGACATTAGGGATCCAAGTAGAAGTAACAGTATCTTCAAAACCAGCGTTAGAAATAGATATTAAACCCGCGTTCGCCATATTGATAAAACAAGTTGACGATATTACTAACCCGACCAAAGTAGATTTCAAAAATTTAAATTTCATTTGATATTCCTCTTAATTCCTTCACAACCGTTTTGGAAGGTAACCGCTAAAAGTAAAACTTCATCACTTACTTTGGGTTTAGCACGTATCATGCCAGTACTGTTATTTCTATATATTACAGTTGGTTATTGGTTTTTTGCGAATTTTAATATTGGTATGTGTAAAATTAACTGACGCTAAAAACGTATTATGTGTTGGATAAATGACATAAAATTAAGCGCACGACTGTAAGTCGAATAGTTATAAAAGCAGTAGATTAGGCTTCACATCTTTATTTAAAGGAGGATTAACAAACAGGAGAGCGAGTTTTAAGCTAAAACGCTGTGCTACTATTTAGAACTATCCGCTTCGCTCAAAGAAAAAGTTAACGAAAAAAATAACATTGACCGCTAGCTAGGTAAATCGATCTTAATTGGAAGTTTAATGAACGATGCCAAATATCAGAATGCGGACCGTTGCTAAGTTATAAGATTGCTTGCCGTTTGAGCTACTATGTAGATGTTCTATTTACGTCAAGTTGAGATGATTTTTCTATCTCAACTAACATCGGTGAAAACTCCTTTTCTAATTGCTATGGAAACTACTCCGTGGCGGTTTCCTCGGGAGATAATTCAGCATCAAGTGTTGAGGGCGAGCACTCTATAGCTTTAGTTTCAGGTTTGAAATCAAAGGCGAAGGCAAAAAGAGGTCTGCAATAACCATTGCTCACAGAAATAAAGACAACGAATTGATTCATATTCGCAGTGGAATCGCTGGTAAAGATATTACAGAGTATGTTTGGTACACACTTGATGAGAATGGTGAGTTTATTGAACAAATTTAAGACTTAATCAGAGATCCATGTCTCATTTTCTTAGTTGATGGTTCAAGCCACTTGCCACTGCATTTATCTGCTTTTTAACCTTTATTGTCGATAAACCTTGTTGCGTGAGACAATATAGCAATAATCGGCCTAAGTTTTATTTGTGAGTTTATAGAGTGCAATTATTAGCAGTAGAGTGTCTAGGTAAAACACTTAAGTTAGAAGGTTCGATGGCTGGGTGGCAACAACTTTTTTGGGGCGAACAATGCGTTTCGCAAATTAGTGCCAGTGCCGACAACGATAACTTTTCACATCAATTTTCCCTACAAAGTGAGCAAGGCGAGTTTCAAGTCAAGCTCAATGGTGCTTTGCAATGGCAGCCTTTTGAACTGCAATTTAAGCTATTGGTTAATGACAAGCTATTGCATGAAAATACACTGACTGAAAAAGACATCGAGCAAAGGCAAGTGATCCAGGGTGAAAAGCAAGCGATGAAATTTAGTGTCGTTGGTTTGGCAGGGCTGGGTTTAAAACTATTTAAAAGTGCCAAGGTCATTAAAGTGTTGTTTGCTGCGGGCAGTTTAGCCGCTTATAGCTGGTTGTTTTCTATTGAGTTTGCCATTGCTCTGATATTTTGTTTGGTGTTTCATGAATACGGTCATATCAAGGCGATGAAGTACTTTGGTTTGAAAACCAAAGGTATTTACCTTATTCCTTTTGTTGGAGGTTTAGCGCTCAGCGACGACAAAATTAATACCCGCTGGCAAGATATTGTCATTTCGATAATGGGGCCATTTTTTGGCTTGATATTGTCTATTGCTTGTTTAGTGGGGTATTGGTTTACCGATATAGAAATACTCGCAGGTTTAGCAGTATTTAATGCCTTGCTCAATTTATTTAATATGTTACCTGTACTGCCTTTAGATGGTGGGCATGTGCTTAAAAGTATCGCTTTTTCAATTAACTCTCGGGTGGGTATTATCGCCTGTGCAATAGGCGCCATGTTAGGTGTTTATATCAGTTATCACTTTGGTTTGGCTTTGTTAGGTTTTTTACTTGCTATAGGCAGTGTGGAAATATTGTTTGAATATAAACGCCGTCACCTAAGCGAGTTATTGCCCCTTAACCGTTATGCTCAAATTGTGTCTATTTTGTGGTATGTGATCACTTTGGGTGGCCTGAGTGCCATTATCTGGCTTATGGGTCAAACAGATAACGGTGCCTTGTCATTACCTCTGAAAATATTGAGTAGTTAAACTGACTCCATTTGGGGCCTGTATGCTCAGGTTCGTTGAAATCAATATCTGTAAGACCTGACACGTGATTGACAACTGCTGTTATCTGGAGAAGGGTATTACCTGCTTATGGTACAAAGGGTTGATTGGCTAATAGCTGATGTAGATGGGGTATACTTATGAATCTCATTTTGCCTATTTCTAGCTATTGTTGATGTTATACGATGCTTGGTGCGTATCTACAGTAAAGGGGGCGTGTTTAAACAGTAAGGCTTGTAATTGATTAAGCCTTACTCAATAAGAACTCCATAACTGATTGTAACAATTGCTGTTTAATTAGTTTCTTTCACCACAATGCTTTGGCTATTTCCGTTGTTTTCAGAAAACTCGTAGGCTGGTTGCAAGTCGTCGTAATATCCAATTTGGTCAGCAGAAAATGGCGAGAGTAAACTCGGATCGTTTAAGTTACTGCGCTCATCGAGGGCTATTGAGAGCATATTATGTGGGTCAGTTTTGACTTGCCCAATGTCTTTCCACATATATAAACCAGCTGTGTATAGAGTAGGGTAGCCAAGTGGATAAATAGTATTGCCTAGCACGGTTACCATTCGTCCCTTGCTGAAAACTCGCGGTTCAACATATCCAGGCACTATTGCCACAAATTGTCCGATACTTAATAACTCGGTTTTAGGGCGACCGTTAGGAGCACTTGGATAATAAGATATAGTGATTTTTGAGAATTTTTGATTATTCTGCACACTCACGATTTTACCAGCCCAACGGGCTTTTTTATCGAGCAAGGTTTCATCTGTATAGACTGCGTCACCTGTATTTTGATTTAGTAATTCGTAATTCAGCAATATATCGCTGTCTTGCACTGCAATTGAGCGCGGCCCACTGGTACAAGCACTTAGCAAACTAATTAATAATATTGTTACTACAACAACGAGCGGTTTAAGTCTGTAGTTGAATATTGGCTTCATAAATAATCCTTTACGTTTACTAAATGTTTACCTTAGTGGTGTTTTTTATACCCTAAGGGTAAAGAAAGCGCAAACGGATTGGCAGGTTATTTATCCAACATGTTAAGGCTTTACTATTGTCTCGTTGATACTAATGACACTGTTACAATTCAATATTATAGTGCTTGCAGTAAGTTGTTTTCTAAAAATAAAAAAAGCCAGATTAACTTTTTAACAAGCTAATCTGGCTAGTTTGTAAGACTAATTTTTTACAAGCCTAAAGCTTATTACTTCACTTCAGTTACAAAGTTTTCAGTTGAACGACGCACTTTTTTCAAGTTAACTAACCAGTCACCTTCGTCAGCTCTGTAACCTAAAGGTAACAGCACAACTGAACGTAGTCCACGTGCTTTCAAACCTAAGATTTCATCTACTTTTTCTGGGCTGAAACCTTCCATTGGTGTGCTATCTACTTTTACGTCAGCGGCCGCAATTAAAGCCGTTCCTAAGCCGATGTAGGCTTGGCGAGCAGCATGTTGATAGTTGGCTTCGGCATCACGTTGCGGATATGTTTTAAGTAACATTTGGCGATAATTTTCCCAGCCTTCGTTTTTAAATCCGCGCTTTTCATTAACCAGATCAAACATCTCATTGATGCGTTCAGTGGTGTAGTTATCCCACGCAGCAAAAACCAATAGGTGCGAGCCATCTGTGATTTGGCTTTGATTCCACGCATGAGGCACAATTTGGGCGCGCACATCAGGGTTGGTCACTACAATAACTTCATAGGGTTGCAGCCCGCTAGATGTTGCAGTCAAGCGGATTGCTTCTAAAATAAAGTTGACGTTTTCTTCGCTGACAACTTTTTCAGGATTCATTTTTTTAGCGGCATAACGCCATTGCAAATTTTGCAATAATTCAGACATGTATTGTTCTCTGCTGGGTTAATGAAAGTAAAACTAACTTTGGACTACGCGGGTAATTCTAAATTAATTCGTCGTCCACAGTGATGTAGGCGCGCCTCGCTATTATCAACTCAAATTTAAAAATTCTTTTTAGTGGGCGCTATTCAGCTAGGTTCAGCTTGCTTGGCTAAATCGTTGCTAAATATTTCCGCAGGGAACCCAAGGAAGCTTTTGAAATCAATACACTAAATTGCAAAAGCACACTAAGATAAAGGTGTGGTTTTATATTCAAAAAAGGCTCTATCATGTTAAAACTTTATGGCTCAACAACCTCTCCTTATGCCCGTCGTTTGCGTATATGGCTGGCAAATACTCAACACGAATTTATTAACCTGAAAATTTTTGAAAAACAAGATCGTGAAAAGTTGATGGTATTAAATCCTACCATGAAGATTCCTATGTTGGTGGACAGTGAAGGCGAACATGAACAGGCTATTTTTGACTCTAGAGTGATTTATCGTTACCTCAACCAAAAGTTTGCTGATCCCGTATTAACCTGGGAGCAAGAAAACCAACTTACTTTAATTGATGCCGCTAATGATTCCTTGGTGCAAATGTTTATCTTGGCTCAATCTGGTATTCAAGCAGACGAAAGTTTACTGTTTTTTAAATTACAAAAAGAGCGAGTGAATGCGGTATTAATTCAATTGGACGAACTAGTCGCACAGGGGCATTTCACTGCTTGGAATTATCCGGCCATTAGTTTGTTTTGCCTAATCGACTGGGTTGAATTCAGGCAGTTACATAATCTGAAAGGTTTGACAGACTTGTTAGCATTTCATGAAAATAATGCTCAACGTATTGAAGTTACAGCTACTGACCCCAGAATATAACCTTGAGCACTATTTAACGGGAAGAACAATGAATCAACAGCAAAAAACCGAGGCCGAAGCCGCCGCGTTTAGACAATTAGTCAAACATTTTGATGAAAATAAAGATGTGCAAAATATCGATTTAATGAATCTTGCCGATTTTTGCCGTAATTGTCTGTCTAAGTGGTATATGGCTGGCGTTAAAGAGCAAGGCCTTGAGATGGATTATGATCAGGCCAGAGAAGCCATTTATGGTATGCCCTTTAGTGATTGGAAAGCCAAGTACCAACAACCTGCCACCGAAGCACAGCTAGCATTGTTTAACCAACGTGAAGCCGCTAAAAAATCGACCTGCTAGATTGAAAAGTCGTTGCGGCTGATGAAGCCGCAACGATGAACTGTTTTTGCTTATATGGCCATTGGCTTAAAGGGTAGATCCCGATAACGCTTACCCGAAGCTGCAAATACAGCATTGCTTAAAGCTGGAGCAAATGGCCCTAAACCAGGCTCACCCAATCCTGTTGCTGCGTAGTCATTTTCCATAAAATAGGCATGTACTTTGGGCATTTCATTGATACGTAGTACCGGATATTGATGGAAATTACCATTTTGCACGGCACCATTTTTAAACACGATTTCAGTGCGTAAGGCATACGACATGCCCATGACTACTGCACCCTCCATCTGCGCGGTAGCGCCATCCGTATTAAGTACCTGCCCACAGTCAATGGCAGAGTGGACTTCTAATACTTTAATGTCGTCACCGTTGACTTCAACTAAGACAGCCATCGCTGCATAGGTATTAAAACTATAATGCACGGCAATGCCTAGACCCTGATTACTGGGTAATGCAGCGCGTGAGGCCCAGCCCGATTTTTCTGCTGCAAGAGCTAATACGCCTTTTGAGCGCGCTACTTGTTCAGCTTGTTTGGGATCGGTGTTGCTATCGTATAAACGATTTAAAAATGCCACCGTATCTTGTTTACTTTGCTGAGCCAGTTCGTCGGCAAAAGAGCCAAAGGCAAAACCGTAGAATATGGCATATACCGCGCGGTACCAGCCTATGCGAGTGTGAGCTGGAGCTTCACCACTTTCACTGCGTAAGTTAGCTATGCCAAAGGGATGTTCTGCTACTACTGCAACATCGCCGTCAGTAGCACGGTCTTGGGCAGGGTTAAACAAAGACGCGATAGGTGGAAACGCAACACGATGCAACCAGCCAGTAACATTACCGTCTTGATCCATGGCCGCTTCAATGTGCTGAGCATTAATAGAGTGGTAATAACCAGTACGCATATCTTCTTCACGTGACCAGGTGAGCTGCACGGGTGCTTTTACTTTTGCTGATAATACGGCCGCTTCATGCACGTAATCACATTTAAACTTACGGCCAAAGGCACCGCCGGCCATAGTGACATGCACGAGAATATCTTTGGGTTCACGTTTGAAATATTGGCCTAAGGTTTTTTGAATATCCGCTGGGCTTTGAGTGGCCGCCCATACTTCACAAGAATCATCTTTAACCCATACTACACTGGCGTTGGGTTCAAGGGGGGAGTGGGATAAATGACCACCGGTATAACTTGCTTTTACTACTTTTGCCGCTGCGCCAAAGGCTTTTTGCAGATCGCCACGCTCACTGACTAGCTGAGCTGGGTTTTCGACATTTTTAACTAACATGGCTTTGTAGGCTTTGGTATCGTAGCTTTGATTTTTACCCAAGTCCCACTCTATTTTGAGTTGCTTTAAGGCTTGTTGCGCTGTCCACGTATTGTCAGCCACCACGGCTACTCCACCGATTGAGCCAAAGGGCACATCAAATCGGGGAATTTCAACGATATCTATCACGCCAGCTATCTGCATGGCTTGTTCTTTATTTGCCACCGACTTTAATTTACCACCCAATACGGGGCAATGGGTGATAGCCGCATATTTTAAGCCGGGTAGTTTGGTGTCTACGCCGTAAGTCAGTTTACCGGTAACAATTTCGCCTTGATTGTGTCTGGCGAGGTCTTTACCGATGTATTTATATTGACCTTTAGTTTTAAGGGTAGGCTGAGCCGGTACGGGCATATCTGCCGCTAAACTGGCCAATTCACCGTAACCCAATTTTTGTTGGTTTAGGCTGTTGATAACAAAATGTTTGTCCGCTTTACAATCGCTAGGTGATACACCCCACGCTTTGGCTGCTGCAGCAATAAGCATTTCTTTAGCTGCTGCTCCGGCTTCACGCATTGGAATATACATAGTGCGAATACTGGCTGAACCGCCAGTGGCCTGCGAGCCATATTTGTCTTCGTCGCCATCGGCTTGTTTGACCGTCACCCTTGACCAATCCGCTTCTAGCTCATCAGCTACGGCGGCAGGTAAGGCGGTGCTAATACCTTGGCCCATCTCACAGCGGCCACAATAAATTAAGGTATCGCCATTGGGGGCAATATGAATAAACGCATTAGGATTAAAGTTGTCGTCGGCATTAACGTCAAACTGCGCCATAACAGGGTGAGCTACGGTTACGCCGAGCATCAAACCACCGCCTATTACGCTGGTTTTTTTCAGGAAAACACGACGACTTTGGTTGAAATCTGCTGAGGTGTTGTTTTGCATAGTAGTCATCTTATACCTCCTTCGCCAATTCGTAAGCGGCATCGGCCACTGCGAGTTTGATGCGTTGATAGGTGCCGCAACGACAAATATTACCTTGCATCGCATTATCTATATCGTCACTGCTGGGCCGTGGTGTAGTAGCTAAAAAGCTTGCCGCATTCATAATCTGACCCGCCTGACAATAACCACATTGTGGTACTTTATGTTTCAGCCAAGCTTTTTGCAGAGGATGATTGCCATCTTTTGACAAACCTTCGATGGTAGTAATAGATTTTCCTGCAACAGCAGAAACGGGCATAACACAAGCGCGCACAGCTTGGCCGTCAACATGCACCGTGCAAGCACCACATAATCCCATTCCGCAACCATACTTTGTGCCGGTTAACTCTAATTTATCGCGCAAAAACCACAGCAGAGGCATGTCGTCTGGCACATCAAGGTTGTAGCTTTTGTCATTAATTTTAATACTTTTACTCATTGCTCACTCCTAATGGCCAGTTACACATATCGCTAAAGGCGCACTGTGCACCAAGGCACTCTGACGGTTTTAATTAATTACAGACTATTATTAATCACTATGTAAAGCTTCAATGGGATTTAATTGTGAGGCTTTGATGGCTGGAAACACACCAAAACCAACGCCAACCGCAATACAAATTCCCAAAGACAAAAAGATCGCTACCATAGACCAACTTACGGCCCAACCAGAATAAAAGCCTATTATTTCTGATAAAGCTAAACCAAAGACGATACCTAATAAACCACCTAACACCGAAATGGTAAAACTCTCAGCGATAAACTGGAATTTAATGTCTTTTTGGGTCGCACCCACCGCACGTAATAAGCCAATTTCTTTAGTGCGCTCTAATACGTTAGCTAACATTATATTCATTATGCCAATACCGCCAACTAATAGCGATATACCGGCAACACAGGCCATCACAATATTGAATATCTGTTGGGTTTGCTTTTGCTGCGCTAACAAGGCTGCAGGCACAATAAGCTGATAATCTTCTGCCTCGGCATGACGCAATTGAAATAATTGTTCTACTGCTTTGGCAGCAATGCTAGGGTCAACTTGTTCAGATATTTTTAATTTAATGGTATCTAACTCGCTGGCTAGTGCCACGCCACTGAGTTTTTTTAAGCTGGTGGACAAGGGCACAAACAAACGTGCGCTATCACCACCAATTTTTACCCCTTGAAACTCATCTTTGCCCAAATAAGGATTATAAAGTACACCCACTACTTCGAGCCATAAGTGATTGATTTTAACATATTGTCCGATGGCATTACCCTGCGGAAAAAGTTCTTCTGCTGCGGAAGCACCTAAGACTACGACTTGTGCAACATTACGGTCATCATCTTCGTTTAGTAATCGACCCAAAGCGGGTTTCATATTAGATAAGGTAAAATGGCTGGCGGTTACGCCAACAACACTGGCATCTGAACGACCTTGGTCACTGTATATGGACTGGGTTTTTACTTTACGCTCTGCGCTAAAACTTTCGACAAAGGGCAGGGTCGCAGCCGCTGCATCTAAATCAGCTAAGGTTAAACCCAGTGAGTCTTCTCGTATCTCCATTAGCTCATCATTGGCAAATTGTTTACTTTCGACAATAAGATTGCGCAGGCCCATGGAATCAATCAGTTTTAAGGCTTGGCGTTCAGCTCCCTCGCCAATATTTAGCATCGCAATAACGGCACCTACACCAAAAATCATGCCCAACAAGGTCAGTAAGGTGCGGAGCTTATGAGCGGCCATTTCTTTTAACGCATCGACAATGAGTGGTTTAAAGGTCGAGATCATATTATCTATACTCCCTCTGGAATGCTGAGGGCAATAACATCGCCTGGCTTAAGACCATCAATGATTTCGACAAAATGCAGGTTTTTTTCTGCGGTTGAAACAGCACGTCTAATAAAGTGCTTACCTTGTTGTAGATAGACAAAATTTTCGCTCTTATCGTTAAAAATAGCTTGCAGAGGTATGGTGATTTTATTGCTTGTTTCACTTGCTTTGATATTGGCCAGCACTTTTTGGGCCGGCTGCAGTTTAATATCACTTTGTGGAATATTGACTGTTAGTTCAAAATATTTCGTTGGATTTCCACGTTTTATGGTGCGCGAAAAGCCCGATACGCTGTCAACCACACCATTGAGTAATTGCTCTGGTAAGGCTTCTAGGTGTAATTCAACCTTTTGCCCTTCTTTTAAACCAATTGCATCTTTGTCGAGCACATACACTTTGGCCTGCATCTTTTCTAAATTCGGAATTTTAGCGATGGTACTGCCGGGAAATACGGTTTGCCCGACACTGGGTTTATCGCCACGAAAGTTTTTTTCATAAACCAACAATCCATCATAAGGGGCATATATCTCTAATTGAGACAAAGCCTCTTGGTGCTGCAAATATTTGTCTTCATGGCCCTTTTTACGGATATCTAATATTTGTACCGAACTTTGATTACGTTCACCTATGCTGTCTTGTTTCCAATCAATGAATTCTTCTTTAGCCCCCAAATAATCACGATTCGACAAAGTGTCGATAATTTCTATTTTGGAATATAAACGCATGTCATCAATGGCAAAAGTATCGACAAATTTAAACTCTTTGCCAACAAACACTTCTTCTGAATTGAGTTCATTCTCTTGTTTGGTTTTTTCGGCATAGGTTTGACGCATGTCTTTGTCGAGCAACATCATTTCTAGCTCTTCTTCGCGACTATCCAATAACAATAGTTCAGCGTCGAAACGCGCCACAACTTGCCCTTTTGTCACCTTGCTATTTTCTTGCGCCAGCCATTCAATCATCATCGGACGTCGCCCAGGTGCTGCTATAGTTTGAGCTTCTGCCGCTTCAAGTTCGCCAAATGCAGGGATCACGATTTCAAAAGGACGTGAACTTACCTCGAAGGTAGGAATGGTGGCAATGTCTGGGTCGGCGCAGGCGCTTAACCCCAAGGCAGTAAATAAAGCAAAATATCGAATAGTCAGTCTATTCATGAGCCTATTACCTCCACTTTGGCTTTCATGCCAGGACGCATAACCTCAGGTTTGTTATCATCTAGTTCAATGAGTGCATCAAATACCACTTTGGCATTAGAGTTTGATTTGGGGTAGTAGCTTTTGCCCAGTTCGGAAATTTTGCCCATATAAGCATTTTCTGGATAGGCTTCAAATATCACTTTAACCACCTGCCCTGTATGTAATTTTGCCGTATCCGGCTCGGCAAACTCAGCTTTTATTGCCACGTCGTCTAAAGAGGGTAACTGCATTAAACTGCGGCCCATCCAAACCGTTTGGCCAACTGCGGCTTTTTCGCCATCATCATCAGCGGTATACATGACTAACCCATCTTTTGGGGCCCTGACCGTGAGTTTGGCAATGTCGCGTTCAATGCTAGTAACGCGACTTTGCAGCATGTTAATCGCGCCTTGATCAACTTTTCGGTTGATGTCCATAGCTCTTATGTGGTGTGCCAATTTTTGTTTGGCCTGGGCTAGGTTTTCAGTTTGGTATTCGTATTCAGCCTGTTGTTTGTCGCGCTCTATTCGTGAACGAGAGGCATCAGTGATGTCGGCTTTACGTTTGGCTTTTTGAAAATTCATCTCGGCTTCAGCTAAAGCTAAAATTAAATCTTGTTCAGTCGCATCATCCTTAAGCTTTTCATTTTCTGCCTTTTTGACCTCAGCAGCTAAACGACTGGCATGACCAATTAAGTCTGTTTTTAAGCGCTGAGCATCAAACACAATTATCTTGTCACCTTGTTTGACTAATTGATTTTCTCGGGCCATAAATTCAATTTTGTATTGCCACATACGTGACACACTAGGGGGGCCGAGTGTGGCGTTTTTTAAGGAAATTAATTCTGCCGAGGCCGTCACGTTAATGGTGGCAATCTCTTGTGGTTCAACTACGTCTGCTTGGCATGCAGCTAGCAAAGATATACAGGCGGCAGCGAGCAGGCTATTTTTAGTTTTCATCCATACTTCCTTCTTGCTGTTCAATGCGCACACTCATACCGGGAAAAATATCGTCTTTTACCGCTTCATCGAAGGCAATGTCCAAACGGTAATAAGCGCTATCGCTCCATTGGTTGCGCTGCTCAGCTTGACTACTCATGCTCAGTATTTTGCCTTTGTATGAGTGCTGAGGATAGGCATCTAACGTTAATTTTAACACACCGTCATTGATATTGAGTTTCATTGCATCAATCTCATGGACCCACGATGTTACTTGATATAAAGACTGCGATTGCACTCTAATCACTTCCCATGAGGTTTGCACATTTGTGCCTGCTGAAATTTTTTGCTGCATCCATGGATGCATAACATGGGATATTGGACCTGTCATAGCAGCACTGACACTGAGCTTTTCGATTTGCCCCTGATCATAAGTGATTTTTTCTTCTAGTTTGGTTATTTCAATTTGTTGCTTTGATATACCTACATCACGTTCAGTACGTTTTAAAATGAGATTTTCTTGCGCTTTAAGTTGTTCCATCAGGGCCTTTTCATAGGCAATAACAAATTTTCCTTTTTCATAGTCACTCACTTCGCCATCTGGGATGTTTGCTTCGATACGGGTCTTTTTGACTGAAATAGCCGCCAGTTTGACTCGACCTTCTGCTTCAACTAGGGCTTGGTTTAAATCCATTTCGGTTTTGATCAACTGCAATTTTTGCGTTTGCAGATTTTCTTGGTTCTCTTCTAATTGGGTTTGAATGCCGCCAGAGTCAAAAACAGCAATTAGGTCGCCTTGTTGTACTATGGCGCCTTCCTCTGCTAACCATTGAATTTGAATTTGCCAACTTGAACTTTTAGGTGCAGTTACTGTTTGGCTTTGTGCTGACGCCACTTCGCCAGTTAACAACAATGGAATTTCATCGGCCCAGCAGTTAACACCGTAAATTGCTGCCCCCAACAGTATAAATTTCCGCAGTATGTTAGCCATGTTGTTACCTTGTAATTGGGTTAATCTTGTAATCAAGGTCGAGAACCTTGCCGTCACGCATCATTACTACACGTTGGGCGTGAGCAGCAATATCATCTTCATGGGTTACCATGACAATGGTTTGCCCTTGTTTGTGTAGGTCGGTTAATAAGCCCATAATTTCTACTGATGTTTTACTGTCTAGGTTGCCCGTTGGTTCATCTGCAAGTACCACAGTAGGGTTATTAATCAACGCTCTAGCAATGGCCACCCTCTGACGCTGGCCACCCGACATTTCAAATGGTTTATGATGCATACGATGGCCCAAGCCCACTTTTTCAAGTAAGGCAATAGCCCGATTCGTAGCTTCTTCGTCACTGACATCAGTGTATCTTAGTGGCAATTTAACGTTTGCAATGGCATCGAGTTTAGGCAGTAAATGAAAGGTCTGGAAGATGAAGCCAATGTGTTTGTTGCGGATGCGCGACAAGGTGTCATCGTCCAAACTGGCAACATCTTGATTGTCGAGCAAGTATTGCCCACTACTGGGCGCATCGAGGCAACCTAATATATTCATCAAAGTCGACTTTCCCGAGCCCGAACTGCCCATAAATGCAACAAATTCGTTAGTTTGGATGGACAAAGAAATGTCATTTAGGGCATGTACTTGTTCTGCGCCATTGATAAAAGATTTGGAAATATTACGAAGTTCTAACATAGTGTTAACTGAAAAATGACGAGACGCTAACCTTACTGTGATGGCTAGACTGACGCAACAAAGCGACATTGAAACACAGCTGAATAAGGGTCATTAAATGTTTCAAAATGTGTATTATTGCCACCGTGTCGCCAAAGAATTACGGATTATTAATTTGCCAACATTTTAACAAAAAAGCATAAGCTAAAAGTAAACAATAGTAATGACTATCAAATACTCTTAGCTTTTGATTATTCTGGTTTAAAACCAAATGAAAGAGGCAATAATTCGCTAAATGTCACCGTTTTTAGCTTGCCTTGCTGTGTAGCCAGATGCACTAGAGTATGTTTATCAGCAAACTCGGCTATTTTTTGTCGGCAACCACCGCAAGGAGGGCAAAAGTCATCATTCGGGCTGGCAATCAATATTTCGCGGATTTTTTTACCACCATTCACTACCATGCTACCAATAGCTGTAGCTTCAGCGCACTGGCCTAAGGGATAAGCTGCATTCTCGACATTACAACCATTGTGAACTTGGGCGGTATCATCAATAAGAGCTGCGCCAACCTGAAAGTTCGAGTAGGGGGCATGAGCGTTTTTTTGCGCTAATAGCGCTTTGTTTAGTAATTGTGTGTGCAGATCGCTAAGAGTTGCAGACATGGTTTCCTCGGGTACAACAATTCTCGGCCACGCAGTTTGTCTTATTTTTACCGTTTGATACAAGTTATATTGATAAATTTAGCCACAAGTACCGCCCTTATCTTTACTTTTAAGCCCAATTGCGCGATTCTAAGTAACTACCATTCTTTCACTTTCAATGATTATTGATGACGGCAAAGCAGCAGTATACTTAACGTTGAGCCCGTCCTTGTTAATCTCAACCAGGTTATATCAGTCATTCTCTAATTATGTATAAACGTCTTATCTCTTTATTATTTTGTAGTGCTGTATTAACAGGTTGTGCCTCAAATACAGCTCAACAGCAAAGTCACGGTCAAATGAGTAATTTACTCTTGGCTGAACCTGCGCCCATGAGTGCTCGCTCGCAAATGGCTATCGCTCGTTATAACCAGATTTTGGCGCAAGCCAATTTAAAAGACGAAGAGCGTGCGCAATTATTACAACAGCGAGGTATGTTATACGACAGTGTGGGCTTGGCTGGGTTAGCCCAGTATGATTTTAATCAAGCCATACAACTTAAACCTGATCTAGCTGAAGCCTATAACGCCCTAGGGGTGCACTACACTCAGCAGATGGAATTTATTCAGGCCTATGAAGCCTTTGACGCGACCTTAGATATAAACCCAGATTATGATTTTGCTTTTTTAAATCGTGGTATTGCTTTGTATTATGGCGGTCGCCCTGATTTAGCAGTGCAAGATTTGAGTGCCTTTTATGCTAAAGATGAGACCGACCCTTACCGAGCCTTGTGGAGTTACTTAGCTGCCAGTCAAATTGATCCGGCTGCGGCTCTTAAGTCATTAGAAAAAGCCCGTAACGTGCTAGATAACGACAACTGGGCCACCCGAATGGTGGACTTGTATTTAGACCGAGTGACTGAAAATCAACTCCTCAGCGGACTTATTCAAGGTGTAGTCAGCCAGCAGCAGTTAACTGACCGCTTGTGTGAAGCCTATTTTTACTTAGGTAAATATCATGCCGCACGGGGAAACCGTGGTGTAGCGTCTAACTATTTTAAATTGGCTCTCAGTACCAATGTGTTTGAATATGTTGAATATCGTTATGCACGTTTAGAGCTAAATTTACTGCGTGAAGATGCTAACAAAGAAGATTCTGCCGATATTCAAGCCCAATAACTCGCCGTGTTTAAGCAGCTTGTTGTAGCTTTAGGGGTAACGCTTGCGGCTTTACCCCTATTACTTATAACAATAACGGCCCTATCGCCTGGCCCTAAGACTCTCACCCTAGAACGTGATCCACAGCAAGACATTGAGGCCGCTAATCAGTACCTAGTAAAAGGGCTGGCACAGTGGCATCTACAACAGTATTCTCTCGCTTTACAAGACTTTAGCTTTGCCGCCAACTTAGGCGCTAGCGACGCGAAGGTCTACCAACATTATGTTCAAGGCTGGCTAACTGAAAATCAAGTCAAGCATGAGCCGACTTTGCCAACGGAAATATGGGCATCGAAGGGGTGTCTACAGCAAATTTTATTGGTCAGTACCGAACTTGAATCCTTAGTACAAGCCAGCCGATTTATGCAGCTATTTCAGTCTGACAAACGACTGACGTCATTACCTATTTGCATTGCCCCACAGATTGTTTTTGCGCCAGACTTATTGCCTTGTCTTAATGAAAACCAACAGAGTCGCATAAGTTGTGACATTAAACCTTTAGCACCTAAACTCGAAAACAAACAATTTACCCATTTAGTGGTGTTCGCCAAACAGGGAAAAGCCTATGTGCATAACGGCATTATGTATCTCGATCAGCAAGATACTTACGATGTCTTTGTGCATGAACTGGCCCACTTTGCCGGATTTGTCGATGAATACCCTTTATCCGCGGAATTAGCCAAACGCGTCTGCAATGAAGCTAGGGCACCCAACTTGGTGTTTAAACAAGTGAGCCAAGGCCAAATTGATACGCAATATTGGCAGCAACTTAAGCAGAAAACCGATGTTGCTCTTACGCCTGCGCGCACCTGTGATAATCATGCCACCCAAGCCTTCAAACCCAGTGCTAAAATGACATTTATGGAATATTACGATGTCACACGTATTCCTGATTTTTATTTAACTGCTTGGCACAAAGCTTTACAACGGCAGCAAAATCTAACACCTGCCTTTATTAATTTTGCGCAAGCCTTTGATGAGCAGCCAAGCGATCCTCAAGCCCTGTATTGGCGCAAGCGCTACGAGCAATACCATCAAGCCAGTGTGCGTTAATTAGTCGCACAAGATGTCATTTTTATTTCATATGGGTATAATACCCAGACGTTATTTTCCCGATAGTATCGAGTCAGCGCCTCAGGTTATCTATGTCACAGCTTATCGCCGTCGAAAAAGTCGACTACCCATTTCCTGCTAAACCTAAAACATTGTCTGTTGAACAACAGCAGTTTTATGTGCAAGAAATAAAAACACTTTTGCAAAAGAAAAATGCGACCTTAATTGCGCATTATTATACTGATCCAGAAATTCAAGCCTTAGCAGAAGCTACCGGCGGTTGTATTTCTGATTCACTTGAGATGGCTCGTTTTGGCCGAGACTGCGCAGCCGATACCTTAATCGTGGCCGGCGTAAAATTTATGGGCGAAACAGCTAAAATTTTGAGCCCTGAAAAAACCGTGTTAATGCCAACGCTAGAAGCGACTTGTTCGCTGGATATTGGTTGCCCAGTCGAGCAATTCTCGGCCTTTTGTGATGCCCATCCTGATCACACGGTCGTGGTATATGCCAATACTTCAGCTGCGGTAAAAGCCCGCGCTGATTGGGTAGTAACCTCGAGTATTGCCCTAGAAATCGTTGAACATCTAGATTCTTTGGGTGAAAAAATCATCTGGGCTCCTGATCGCCATTTAGGGGCCTATATCGCCAAACAAACCGGCGCCGATATGCTGATGTGGCAGGGCGAATGCATCGTACATGACGAGTTTTCGGCGAAAGCCTTATTAGATATGAAACATTTATACCCCGATGCTGCGGTATTGGTCCATCCTGAATCACCCGCCAGTGTAGTGGCCTTAGCTGATGCCGTTGGTTCAACAACTCAATTGATCAATGCAGCAAAAACCTTGCCCAATAGTCATTTTATAGTGGCGACCGATCGCGGTATTTTTTACAAAATGCAGCAAGCAGCGCCAGGTAAAATATTGCTTGAAGCGCCCACCGCTGGCAACGGTGCTACCTGTAAAAGTTGTGCCCACTGCCCATGGATGGCGATGAATGGTTTACAAGCCATTTATCAATCACTGACAGATAACAGCGGTCATGAAATATTTGTAGATGAAGCACTACGCCAACGCGCTTTAGTTCCGCTTGATCGTATGCTTGATTTTTCAGCACAGCTAAAAATGAAAGTGAGTGGTAACCTATAGTTCAGTTTTTAGATTAGCTACAAGATAAAAGCCAGCTTTGCTGGCTTTTTCATTTTTAGGCCGCATAACTGACTAATGAGTCTAAAATTTGCAACAACAATGAGGAGTGATATATGCCAGATTTAAGTCGCTATAAAGGTATCGTTTTTGATATGGACGGAACCTTGATCGATTCAATGGGCTCACATAGCACAGCTTGGCAACAAACCTGCCAACAGTATGGCTATCCCTACGACGGTGACTATATTCATAACCTTGGTGGCGTACCCACTAGAGAAATTGTAAAACTACTCAATGAAAAATATGGCCGCAACCACGACTTAGATGAAGTGACCGAGACAAAGCGTCAAGCTTTTCTCGACCTAAATGATAGTCCCAGCGTCATCGATGAAACCTTTCAAGTCATGCAACGGTATAAAGGTATACTTAAAATGGGTGTAGGTACTGGCTCAGAGCGCAGTAATGCTATAAGCATGCTGACTGAAACAGGCTTACTCGACAGAGTTGAAACCGTCGTTACCGCTACCGATGTTACCTACGGTAAACCTCATGGCGAAACATTTTTGACCGTTGCGAAAAACATGGGTTTAAAGCCTGAAGAATGTGTTGTTTTTGAAGATACCGAAATCGGCCGACAAGCCGCCCAAAACGCTGGCATGGACTGCATCATGGTGGTTTACGGTAAGATAGTCTTGCCTGTCGAGCGACGCGAACAAATCGGTGATTAAGGTGAAAGCGTAATAAAAAATGCAAAATAGCCAATAAATAAGCAAGTTATACGCTAGTTTGCAGTTATCACTTGCGCAGTCCAACAGTTTTCCCTAACATACGCGCCTCTTTCGCTGGAGCGCACAGTTTCTTGGCTGTAGGAGTGGCTTTAGCCGCGAAGCACTGGTTGGACAGCCGGTGTGCAGATCATCAGAGACGTGTTAAGTCCGAGATATAATCGAAAAGCAAAGACAAAATTTGGAGAGGTGGCTGAGTGGCTGAAGGCGCACGCCTGGAAAGTGTGTTTAGGGTTAAACCTAACGAGGGTTCGAATCCCTCTCTCTCCGCCAAATGAAGGTTCAAAGAGAACCAATAACGACCCGCTGAGCAGCTAAATACATGCTTTTGCGGGTTTTTTTATGCCTCTAATGTCCTGCATGCATTAGTCACACCTTTTACTTTTGTAACACTTAAAGTAACACTATGGACAATTTTACTAAAGTTGCGTCACTAAAATGCCAAAATCAACCAAACCTCCTACCAATACAAAAGTGAGCCACGCAAAGCCCAAAGACCAAATACACAGAGTATAATTTGTCAGACGGGGGAGGATAGCTACTAACAAAACACCTACTAACGAGACACCCATCGTAAATAATGTCAAATGATATTAAATATTTGTTTTTTAGAATGGCTGTCTTGTTAAGCGTTAAGTGGTGATACCAAAAACGTTGTCGCAAAAACGTCTTTGGTTTAGAGTCATTAAGGTGGTATCTCGAAACATACAGAGAATATATTAATATGAAAAAGCAAACGTTGTTGTTACTTGCTTGTTTAAGTGTTTTTTATTCAACCAACCCTCAGGCCAAGGAAGAGCTTGTGGTCCGTATTAATGAGAATGCTTACCCTTCTGGTTTTAAAAACGCTTTGGGATGGCATGGAATGGATGTAGATGTGTTAAACGAACTGATGTCGGACACTGATTTAAAATACAAAGTGATCTTGATGCCGTTTAAACGCGCAATGACGGAGATCGCGGAAGGTCGTATCGACCTAATAGCAAATTTAACTAAAAGCCAACAAAGAAGCGAAAATATGTTCTGGATAGGCCCTTTACGTACAACTAAAGTTGGCTTAGTTGTATTAAAGTCGAATCAAGGAACAACAATTAATAACATTGATGAATTGATTAGCATACTCGAACTTAAACAACAGCAGATAGGCCATGTGATAGGCGTCAGTTACAGTCCTTCTTTAGATGATATCTTAGAGCACAATACACAATTCAACGGCCACATTTGGAAAAGCGCAACAAGAAGACAAATTATTGAAATGTTGCATAAAGATCGCATATTTGGATTTTTTCAAGATGAATTTGAAGCTCGAAGTTTAATGGCAGCCAACAAAGACGGACATATCAACGCATATTCAGAATTTGTGATCAGAGAGTCGACTATTGATAACGCCTTATCCGGGGCCTATTTTGGCGTATCAAAACATCTTGAACAGACCACAATAGACAAGTTAAATCGAGCTTTTCAACAGATGCAACAAGATGGCAGGTTGCAGAAAATAACCGAAAAATGGTCGTCCAATCCATCAGTAGTGGGCATTGAGGATAATTAGTGACTTGAAGGTCATATGACTGCGCCGGTTACTCGCAGTACATTAACGGTAGATAGAGAGCTAGGTGGCAAAGAATCTTGTCGTAAAGGGTTAATGCCAGCCTTTTTCTGGTCCCCAGACCGGATAATATAACGATACAGTTTTTCGAGTTTGCGCCTATCCTGCATGCTCTTAAACAAAAAGGACTCAAAAAGGGGGCGTCATGTTGTATTGGTGACGGGTAAACTACCGCTTTGACCGTTGAACGAATTTAAACTGGATCTGTATATGTTAATAAGGCAAGCTGTGTCGGCATTTTTATCTCCTAAGACATTAGGATTTGTTCAGATTTATTCAACAGTATTCTGAAAACTTGAGGTATATAAATATATATAAACTATCTTTTATATAGTTCATCAGTAGTAAGGCCAGTAAATGTCCCTTCGGAAATTTTTTTTCCTTTATTCTGTATTGTTAATGTTGGTATTGGTTGGTGCATTACTCACCTATCGTGCCTTAGTGTCTATTCCTTTATTGAAGAGTAATGTTTTGGCTTACCAGCAGAGGGAAATGAGTACGGTTTTTTTGTCATTCAACAGCCAATTTGAATTCTTACAAGCCATCAATTATGACTACAGCGTGTGGAATGACAGCTATGATTTTATAAAGGATCTTTCCCCTGAATTCATTAACAATAACTTTATTTCCGATACCTTCATTTCCTTAAAAATAGACGCTGTTTCCTATGTTAATCTACAAGGAGAAGTAGTTTGGAATATGGGATTTGACTGGGAACAAGAAAAGGAAATTGATATTGGCATCAAACCAGAGTTCCACAAGCAGGTTCTTAAAAAATTGCTGGAAATCAAAAGTAGCGATAACAACTATACAGTGCCTCAGATGTCTGGATTTATGCTTAGTAATATTGGTCCCACTTTGTATTCGGCGACATTATTAAGGCATTCGGATAAATCGGGACCTAACGTTGGTTTTTTATTGTTTGCTCGCAAATTACGACCGGGGGTGATGGCAGCTGTTTCTAAGTTGGCTGGGGTTAAAATTAGTAGTTCCTCCCAAGCCACTGATGCTGTTTTGCAGGGCAAAAATTTAATGTTGAAGCCTGAAATTATCGATATCAAAAAAATAAGACACTATTTTGTTGGCGATATAAATGGTCAACCGGTGCTTAATTTAGATATTGAGCATTCGCTCTACGAAGAACTAGAACTACTCGATAATCAAACCCTGTCAATTATCGCCTTGTTGGCAATCATCCCTCTTTCTTTATTGTTATTGGTGAACTTTTCCTTACTTAGACCTTTAATTCACAGTATTAATACAGTGGGGCACATGCTCGAAAAAGAACAACTGAAAAGGCTCAAAAGTACCGCTTTAATCACTGAAATTAATACACTTAATCAAGATTTTAATCAGCTGATCGATACTATAAGCGAGCAGAGAAATGTGATGGAAAATTTGTCTTTGCATGATGGGCTGACCAATATAGCTAATAGACGTGCGTTTGAAAAACATTTTATTACTAGCTGGCAGTCTATGTTACGCAACAATGAACCTCTGGCTGTGCTGATGTGTGATATAGATTTTTTCAAACCCTATAACGATAATTACGGCCATCTTGCTGGTGATAGCGCGCTAATTGCGGTCGCCCAAGCCTTGCACAAACGAATAGCAAGACCCCATGAATTGGTCGCTAGATACGGAGGCGAGGAGTTCGTTGTTATCTTACCTTTAAGTCAGTACGCACAGTGCAAGCAGGTGATAGAAGCGATACAAAGTTTGATTCAGGAATTAAATATTCGACATGACTTTTCTGCGGTGAGCAATATTTTGACCATGAGTATAGGGGCGGCGATTATTGAACATGCCGATGAAAAGTTACGAAACAGTAATCCTGATGATTTTTTAAGGCTTGCCGACAATGCCTTATATCAGGCTAAGTCGGAAGGTCGTAATCGTTATGTGATTAAAACCTATAGTGTCTAAACTCAAAATCGTTATTTGAGGCGGTACTCTGCTTTGTGGGGGTAATAATTCGACGATTTATCATTATTTAGTTGATGGTGACACGATTGATCTCGATGGACAGTTTTTACATACCTTGCATCTACTCGGACACTCACCCAGCGGCATCGAGTCAAAAAATCAAAAAAATGGCTTAAAGTGGACGGGAGATAGCTTCTGTTTTGGTTAAATTTAACCCAAAGATAAAAAACACATCCGACGGTATAGCATCAATCTTTAGATCAATTGATTACCCAGGTCCCCAATCTCAACCCTTAGTTGCCTAGTCACTAGGGTGCAACTTACTTACTGTCTTACTGTGGCGGTTCGCACAATACTAACAAGACACCCATTGTAAATAATGTCAAATGATATGAAATATTTGGTTTCTAGAATGGGTTTTTAGTTAAGCCTTGTAAGCAATGAGTGGTGCGCTTAAGTGCAAATTAATATCCTTTCTTCGGACAAATAATGCGTTAACGCCCTGTTTTACGGTGCCTAACGTATCTGATACTTGGTAATGAGTAAAACTCAGTCACATTTAACACAGAGAAAAATGAAAAGTAATAAATATTCCTCGCTATAAACAGCTAAAAACTAATTTAACTCTGTTCTGCCCCGATATGTTTAGCCCGTTATAAACCATTATGGTATTGAATATTGGTGGATTCTGGCACCATGGTTTTGAGTGTATTATTAAGCACAGCACCTAACTCGCTGCCCCTGCTTGAATCGCAACTTAGCAATTGCTCAAATTGGCTTATAAGTAGGGCTTTGTCGGGTGATTGTTTATCTCCAGCGCCAATATTGGTTAGATCAATCATAAATTCATCGAACAAATCGGCCAGGTCGTCAATGATTTCGGTATTCAAGAATTGGTCTTGGTTATAGATGCTGGGGTAACCCGCTTTTTGTTTATCAATGGCAAAAGAATCACCTTTTAGATTGGTGATGCTGGTGGATTTATCGCACGACAGCATGCAGCCATTATCTATACGGGGCTTTTCACAGCCAACACTTTGTTGAAAGAAACACTGTCTGCTGACCATTAATAAAATAGGGTGATAAATGCTGTACAGCAACTTGAAATTCTTTGGTCGAGCTATGTTTTTAATTTGCAGCTTATTAATTTCGTTAGAGATAAACGCGCCGCTGCAATTAAGCCCTTCTTGCATAGCAAGCAATGCATAAGTATTGGTGGTGTTTAAAAACGGGCCCGCAATCCACTCTATGCCAAGCTCGTAAGCGCGATGGGCAATGCCGGTGTTATTGGTCACGATAAGTTTTGGCTTCACTTGTTCCAAAATATTTAGTGCGACAACGTAGTCTTTGCCAATTAACACTGATGGAAACCAAGGGATCAATCGAGGGTTATTGAGCAGAAAGTCGACATATTTAGTGCAACCTCGTTTGTAGGCATCAGGCAGTTTAAAGTAGATGTCCGCATCACTTGCATCAGTCAACTTAACATCAGCTTCATCACAAATTAGGAAGGACAAATTAGCCCGTGTATTGGCTTTTTTAGGCGGTAATTTTGCGTGATGTGTGAGTTTGGGTAATAAGACTTCAGGCAGTACTTTCTGACCACTGTTTAAGCAGCGGGCCACTTCATTTTTTAACCAGGCAAGCGCTTTGAAGGGTAAACTCACGTTGTCAGCTAGTTGCTCGGTATTGAGAAAAGTCAAAATAAAAGCGGCATTGTTTAAGCTTTTAAAGCGCTTATTGATCGTCGCGTGGTCTAGAGGGTCTTTATCATTTTTAGACAGTAAGTCATCTGATTGCACAACAAAGGTCTTGCTCGTTGTTTCAGCAGACGAAGCCAAGGACGATGCTTCTTGTGTTGTTACGGTGATCGTCAGCGGCTGCCCATCTTTGCCAGAAAAAACCAAACTAAGCAGCGGTTTTGCAATACTCAAATGTTTGATTTTTTCAAAGACTGATGCGCTAATTTGGTCTTTTTCATTATTTAAGTTTTGTTCAACCTGGTGAATTTGCACAATCGAAATCGCCTTACTGGAGGCAATAGCATGGTTTTTAGAGTTATCACGTGGGTTTTCTATAAACATTGACTGGTTTAAGTCACCACGTAAAAAAGCGTTCGTAAAATCACGATTAAACACTTTATATAAACGCTCACCGTCTTGCGTTAACTTGCCCGTACTCATAAAACCATCAATCTGTTTTCTAAAGCTATCAACTACTGTGTGAACGTAGCTTGCGCCTTTGATCCGCCCTTCAATTTTAAACGAATGCACACCTGCATTAATCAGTGCAGGTAAATCAAAAAAGGCCGAATTATCTTTTATGTTTAATGGGAATTTATTGCCTGTTGGTGTGGTTTCATACTCTTCACGACACGCTTGACTGCAACGTCCGCGATTACCTGAATTACCCACACTGGCCGATGTTGAGTAACATAAGCCCGAAAACGCAACACAAAGTGAGCCATGCACAAAGACTTCAGTTAAGACATTATGTTTATGGCCAGCGACTGCCATCTCAGTTATTTCATTGAGGTTTAATTCACGCGATAAGTTAACCCGAGATGCCCCAAGTCGTTTAAGAAAGGGAATTTGCCCGATGTTATGCGTAGTTAACTGAGTTGATGCGTGAATATCAAGTGTCGGGAAGTGCTTTTTCAGAATGTAAAACATGCCGATATCTTGCACAATTACGCCATCTAAAGTGGTATTCACCAGTCTACTGAGCAGATTGCTCAGGGATTTAAATTCACGTTCTAAAATCACGATGTTCAGGGTTAAAAATATTTGGCATTGATATTGATGCGCTAAACGAATGACGCCAACAAGCTCCTCAAAGGAGAGGTTTGACGCGCGGTTACGGGCGTTAAAGGTATCTAAGCCACAATATACTGCGTCAGCGCCGGCTATAATGGCCGCTTTGATCGCGTCAACATCACCGCCAGGTGCTAACAATTCAATTTTAGGATTCATTTATTCAACTTATTGCCAAGGACTATATCTGTAATCGTTCAAGATTATTTGCGCGATGGATTTTACACGTGTAATCCTTCTCTGAATACCGCTAAGATCAGTCAATACAGTAACGAGCAACAGGCTCTGGTTTTAAATTAACCCAGACCAAGGCGAATACAAATCTATGACCTTACCTATTTTGTACTCTTTGCGAAATTGCCCTTATGCAATGAGAGCGCGCCTGGCCATCTACAAATCTAAACAAGTCGTTGAGTTACGTGACATTGTGCTTAAAAACAAGCCCGCAGCGATGCTTGCGGCATCGCCTAAAGCAACGGTACCTGTATTGGTGTTAAGTGCTAACAAAGGTGTTAATGCTGATGTACTGGATGAGAGTCTCGAGATCATGCTCTGGGCTTTAGCTCAAAGCGATCCATTTAATTTATTACGAACACAGGTTTTAAAAAGCCACACAGCTTCAAGTGAGCTTGAATCATCAACAAAACTAACCGGCATTCTGCGCCTGATTTCTCTATTCGATGATGAGTTTAAAACTTGTTTAGAGGCCTATAAATGCGCCAAACGTTATCATGAAACAAACCTTGATGACTGCAGACAAGCCTGTGAAGTTTACATTCAAAACTTAGAGCAGCGCCTGAGCAAGCACAGGTATATGTTTGATGAAAATGAAAGTCTGGCTGATTTGGCCCTGCTACCTTTTATTCGACAGTTTGCAAGGATAGAACGCCAGTGGTATTTGCAGTCACATTATCCCGAGGTCAAACGTTGGCTTAATCAATACTTACAAAGCCCAATGTTTACCAAAGTCATGGCTAAATATCCCTTATGGTCGCCAGAACAGGCGGTGATAAAGTTTGGTGATATTTAAGTTAACCTTGTTCTGATTTCAAACTTTTTGAGCCAGTGAAGCCAATAACGTATTTACCGCATTTTTTGGGGTTTTAGAGAGCTTTTGAATTAATGCAAATGGCACGTCTGCTCCCGTTGTTTGTTGGGCAATATCTTGTAGCATGGCCATCCATAATTTTGAGGTCATTTCTGAGTCAAATAAGGCTCTGTGAAAGCCTCCCTGTGATGGAATGTTTTTGTAGGCGATGAGCGAACCGAGTTTGTGATTAGGGGCGTGTTGATATAAACGTCTGGCCACCAATAAAGAGCAAGCAAAAGTACCACTATAGGGTCGAGAGATACGACGTAATTCTGCATCCAAAAATCGTTTATCAAAAGACGCATTATGCGCAACAAGGTTACTGTTACCCATAAAGTGAGCAAACTCATCCATGACTTCATCACAGGGAGCCGCTTTGCTTAACATCTTATTTGTGATTCCGGTGTAATTTTCAATAAAACTACTGACCCGCTGGCCTGGATTCATCAGAGCCTGAAAACGCTCAACTACTTCACCCTTTTCAAGGCGAACAGCACCTATTTCGATGGCTCTATCACCCATATCGGGAGAGAGTCCTGTGGTTTCAAAATCGAGCACAATAAGAGAGTCAGCGCAGTGTTGCGTCATCAAAAAAATACCTGTGTGGTGTGAGGACTATATGTTAACAAAAATGCGGTGGGCTTAGGTTAAAATTAAACTGTCCCTATTACTAACTTACCGGTTTATTCATTGGGTAAGTGTAAAAATTCCCCGAAGCCCAAAACTAATCTTAAACACAAAAACACACATAGCATTGAGAATAATTAAGTCCACGATGCTTCATGTTTAATCACTAACATGGGTGTCCTGATAAGCAGGCAGTACTAACATGGATGTCCAAATAGGCAGGAACAACTGAGTCCAAGATGCTTACAGTTTAATCACTAACATGGATGTCCTAATAGGCACTTATAGGCAGTAAGTATAAAAGCAGCCGTCCTCTGGGGGGAGAATGGCTGCCAAGTATGCTTAAAGTGGGCTGTTAATCTTGACTACGGTTTTACCAAAGTTTTTACCGCTCAACATGTCGTTAAACGCGTCGATGGTATTTTCGATACCTTCAACCATATGCTCACGATAACTGATCTTGCCTTCTTGCAACCATTTTTGCATCTCTTTGCTGAAATCGGCGTAATGAGCGCCGTAATCTTCAAAAATTATAAAACCCTGCATTTTGATGCGTTTTCTGAGTAATTGGCCCATTAACATAAACATGCGGTCGGGTCCGTCGGGTAAGCTGGTGGCATTGTATTGTGAGACTAATCCACATACTGGGATGCGAGCACAAGAATTCAGTAGAGGCATTACAGCATCAAATACTTTGCCGCCTACATTTTCGAAATAAACATCAATACCATTATTACAGGCTTGTTTGAGCTGTTCTGCAAAATCGTCGGCTTTGTGGTCAATACAGGCGTCAAACCCTAGTTTTTCAAGGGCGTATTGGCACTTTTCACTGCCGCCAGCCACGCCCACAACCTTACAGCCTTTTAGCTTGGCAATTTGGCCAACCGTGGCGCCTACTGGGCCAGTCGCGGCAGCAACAACTACAGTTTCACCTGCTTTTGGTGCGCCAATATCAAGTAAACCCATGTAGGCAGTAAACCCTGGCATCCCCAGAATACCTAAGGCGTATGAAGGCTTACTCGGATTTTTACCAAGTTGCGTAAGGCCTTCTCCGCTAGAAATGGCATAGTCTTGCCAGCCTGTATGAGCAAGTACCCATTCACCTTCAGCAAACTTAGGGTTTTTTGACTTTTCGACTTGG
Source organism: Paraglaciecola sp. 25GB23A (assembly GCF_040012495.1). Classification (NCBI taxonomy): domain Bacteria; kingdom Pseudomonadati; phylum Pseudomonadota; class Gammaproteobacteria; order Alteromonadales; family Alteromonadaceae; genus Paraglaciecola; species Paraglaciecola sp. 25GB23A. Next base: position 96,095 of record NZ_JBDYKM010000003.1, on the reverse strand, counting down.
CATACAGTCGCACCGATCATGACATCGCCCACTTTGACAGGCTCGGCATAAGACTCTGCATCACTCATGCGTCCGCGCATGTAGGGGTCAAGCGACAAATATATTGTTCGAAGTAAAACCTCACCCTCTTTTAAGTCGGCTAGGTTAACTTTTTTCAGCTCAAAGTTTTCTTTGCTTGGCACGCCGATTGGACGCGAAGCAAGTATTAGTTGGCGAGACATTACTGTCATAGAATTCTCCAAATAGTGATAAATTACTGAGGTGCTAAAGTGCAAGTCCATGCTAAAGCACCTCTGATAAATGTCTATTAGTCTAGACTTGCCATATCGATGACAAATCTGTAGCGCACATCATTTTTTTCCATTCGTGTAAATGCATCATTGATATCGCTCATCTTAATCGATTCGACTGTTGCAACAACGTTGTGCTCACCGCAAAAATCGAGCATTTCTTGGGTTTCTTGCAGTCCACCAATGAAGGAACCCGCAACCGCTTTTCGCCCAGTCACTAACATTGCACCGTTAACACTATCGAGGGGCTCAATTGCGCCAACCAGACACATGGTCTTATTGTATTTCAGTAGCTTTAAATAGGGATTGAGATCGTGGCCAACGGGAATGGTATTGAGCAAAAAATCGAATTTGCTTGCCCATTTTTTCATATCGTCTTTGTTGCTCGAAATTAATACTTCGTCGGCACCTAAGTCTTTGGCATCTTTGGCTTTGCCTTCTGAGGTGGTAATCATGACGGTGTGAGCCCCCATTGCAGCAGACAGCTTGATGCCCATATGACCGAGCCCTCCTAGGCCAATTATGCCCACCGTCATACCCTGCTTAACCCCATATTGATGAAGAGGGGAGTAGGTGGTAATACCGGCACACAAAAGTGGCGCGGCCCCAGCCTTATCAAGGTTTTCAGGTATTTTTAGTACAAACTCTTCACGCACAACAATACGTTTTGAATAGCCGCCGTAAGTAAGACCGCCGGGATCTTCGGTTATGCTGTTGTAGGTCATAGTGGGTCGTTGCAGGCAATGTTGTTCTAAGTGCTCGTCGCACGCTTCACAGCTCAAACATGAGTCGACTAAACAGCCAACGCCCACAGTGTCCCCTTCTTTATACTTTGACACCTTACTGCCTACTTTTTTGACTACACCAATAATTTCGTGGCCAGGTACTAGGGGATATTGTGAATTGCCCCAATCATTCTTGATGGCATGCAAATCACTGTGGCATACGCCACAATGTAAAATTTCTATCAGTACGTCGTTTGATTGTACATCGCGTCTTTCAATTGAATGCGGCTGCATTTTTCCATCGTTAGACTTGGCTGCATAAGCTGAAATTGTAGACATTGATACTCCTTGGAGTTCTTATTAAAAATAAACGAATTACCGCAAATTGTGATGATTGCCACAATGTATGACATAGTAATTAACCCGATATAAAAAATGCGTTTGACTATCCGCGCTGCCAGTTAGATACAAAAGCAGCAACGCCACTTCTATCTAGCGGCTCAGGTGAGACTAACTCTCTTAGTATCCGAATGTCGTGCCACAAGGTTAACATACTGATAGACATAAATATTAATCGGCTTGTCCAGTAACACTTGGTGTAAAAGATGAAATGTTTTCAAGGGGTTTTGTAAGCCTTACTTAACTCACTGAGAAAAACGTAGGGACATTTGGTGTCGATTTATTTAGTCGAAGTCGACACTACACAGAGTGCGTCGGCCTTTGTCCTGTTGCATATGAATTTGACCCTGTACTAAAAAACGGTGTGAATTTAGCATGTTGCTATAAAGGCTATTTCATTTTTGGAGATTAAGATGGCGGGCGGTTGGGCAAAAGATGGAGCGGTGCAAGAGCAGATAGACGCGAGTGTTGACGAAGCTGTGGCAAGGGCAAAAAGTCAAATACCGCAAGGGCAAAGTGCTTTTTACTGCGAACAGTGCGCTGCCCCCATTCCCGAAGCGCGGCGTGTCGCAGTGCCTGGTGTGCAACTGTGCATAAACTGTCAATCAGCATCAGAGAAACAAAAAGTGGCACAATCGACTATTAATCGACGAGGCAGTAAAGACAGTCAACTAAGATAAAGACTACTGCAATTAAGCGAAGGTGCTTTAAGTTCACCCGAGAAATGGCAAGTATACTTGCGCTCAAGCCCTTTTTGTTATGCCTTTGCTTGACCGTTGTTAACACGCAGCACAAAAACATTAGGTATTTTGTTGCAAGACTTATCTTGCAGACATCGTCTTAAATAAGCCACCTAGATTGTATTTATTAAATCCCTATTCATCACAAAAATAGAACGTCATTTATATTTCTGATGCATCACTGACCTCGCCATAAGGTATTCTCGAATGACTATGGTGCTGAATTGAACATGTTTTATTAAATATGTTTAAGTTAAGGAGATATTGGATGACAGGACATTTCTATTTAAGTGGAACACAAGTCAAACGTGACGATATGCTCGAGCGAGCCAAAAAGTTAGCCTATATTTTCCAGAGTAAAGGCGTCAAAACAGGAGACGTAATAGCGGTTTTACTGAGAAATGACACTGCATTGTTTGAGGTGGTCGAAGCTTGTCGCTATGCAGGGGTGTATTATGTCAATCTGAACTGGCACAGCACACAAACCGAGCTGATGCCCATACTTATCGACAGTGGAGCGAAGATTTTAATTGCGCACAGCGACCTATTAGCGGCCTTTGTTGAACCTCTTCCGGCTGGTATTTCTGCTTTAGTCTTTGCTACGCCAGCAACAATAATAGAACGTTACCCAGTCAAAAAAAGTATAGACAAGACGCAAGCTTATGAATGGGAAGATCTAAACGCACTGCTGGATGATAGTCCGCTTATTGATTCTGAACCTTTGCGCTTTAGAGGCATGTTTTCATATACCTCAGGCAGTACTGGCCAGCCTAAGGGCATTAAGCGTGAATACGATGAACAAAGACCAGATCCTTATACCGTTTTTGCTGGTCTAGCTAAAAATTTACTGCAACTTAACAGGGGCGACCGTTTTTATATTGCAGCTCCTCTTTATCATAGTGCGCCACACGCACTGACATTAAGCTGCCTAGCTGCCGGAGATGTAGAGGTTTTTATTGAAGCGAAATTTGACCCTGAGCGTTTTCTGGCCGATGTTCAAGAGCACAAAATCACTCATACCTATATTGTGCCAACGATGATGATCCGCTTACTCAAATTGCCACTCGATGTGCGTAATAAGTATGACATGTCTAGTTTACGTTATGCGCTATCGACGGGTTCGGCCTGGCCTGTGGAGGTTAAACAAGGGATGATAGAATGGTTTGGCCCGATCTTTTTTGAATCTTACGGTGCCAGCGAATTGGGCTTTATGACCCTTATTTCGTCTAACGAGTCGATTGAAAAACCGGGCTCGGTAGGTAAGGTTATTCCGGGTGGTTCGATAAAAATCCTCGATGATCTTTTGCAGCCACTGCCAACAGGGCAATCGGGTTTAATATATGTATACCTGCCTATGTTCGGTCCGTTCAAATATACCAATACCCAAGGTAATATTGAGGGTTTGCATTATCAAGACCACACCACCTTGGGTGATGTGGGCTATTTAGATGAAGATGGATTTCTGTTTATTAATGATCGCAAAAAAGACATGATCATTTCGGGCGGGGCCAATATCTTTCCCGCTGAGATCGAAGCTGTGCTGGTAGAAATGCCCCAAGTACTCGATTGTGCCATCTTTGGCGCGCCTCATGCTGAATTTGGTGAAATGGTCATTGCTGCTGTGCAGTGTGCTCCGGGCGAAACACTGTCCATTGAGCAGGTCGACGCTTTTATGGAAGGCAAATTAGCCCGTTTTAAATGGCCAAAAAAATTAGATCTGCATCCGTCATTGCCCCGCGAAGACAGTGGTAAAATATTTAAACACCGATTGAAAAAAGCTTACGCTTGATGGCATAGAATAAACGAGTGTTATTAATCCAATACAGATTAACCGATAAGATCTTCTATTGATTAATCTGGCTGGGGTTAAATAAAGTGACTAACAGTCAGGCCTTGGTATTTTTAACTGCGGGGACGGAAATTAGTTGCTGCCAAAACAGATTTATCTTTGGTCTGCGCCCAATATTTTTTGGGTGGGTTAAGGCAAATCACAGCGCCACAAAAATTGCGAATATGAAAAGCCAAATCCTGCACTGTAAATACGGGATGTTCTTTGTAGCTTGAATTTAACTGGAGCGTCTTGCACTTTAACCCAACAATCTAGCTCTTGTGAGGTGAGAGAGGTAAAAACAACCTCGGTGATACCATAGGTATTAATCGAGAAGGTGGCACAGGCAAAACGACGGCAGATAGGCTCACCCGCAGAGATAGCATCAAATGAAAGCAGCGATGTTGCGATAATAAAACTTCTAAACATGTACTTTAACATTAATGCGACCTCATTAAAGACGGCAACGAATATTGGATAATACATGTATCGACAAGTAAGGGAGTATTGTTAAGTATCCTTTGATAATCATTTGAAAAGATTTACCAAGGGAACACTTGTCATTTATTCCACACTTTTATTTTTCAATGAACCTGCCCCGCAGGCAGTTTAAGCGCTTTGCACTATTTTAATAACTCATGATCAGCGGGTAACTGTTTCATGATCCACACGACTAAGCGATGTTTTAAACTGGCTAAGTCTTCCTTGTTTTCTGGTAAGGGAGTAATCAATTTGTCATGTACTAAAAGTCGATACAAGCTCTCCACTTTTTGTTTGACAGAGTCAGTAGGTGAAAAACCTTTGTAGCCTCGGGTTTTAGCATAGTGCTCAGCGACTGCAATCGCTTTTTTAAGCAGGGCCGTTTCATTTTTAATTTTTTTCATTCATCAACAATTCAATTGGTCGGTTCGAAGGATAAACTATGTACCAATTTAGCTAATTAAGATAGACAATCGGCCTGAATGATAGGTGATCCCGATAGTTTCGAGGGGCAATAACGTCGTCAGAAAAATTGATAAGGTGCACATCCAAAGTCTCTCGCCACTTGGGAAAAACCTTTGCAATTGTCTTGCTTGCTAACTTTGTTTTGTTTTTTTGCTGCTCAGCTCTGCCCGATAACATCCTTTACAGAGTCACTACTAAAACAGCGCATCACAATTTACGCTTGGGCAAACTCATTATTTGGCTATTTCGTATTTTTAGCGGCTACGCCAACACTAATATAAGATGCAAACTTGGGTGTGCCTTTTATATAGCTACTTTCAACCCAATCAATAGTGAAGCCACTGCTTTGTATATTTTCAATCATAGGCCTATTTAAATTACAGCCACCAAAACAATTGCCCCACATACTGTTGAGACGATTTTGCCATTTTTTAACTGAATGATCTGGCGCTTGTCCATGTTCACAAAAAAGAATTTTCCCGTCGGTTTTTAACACTCTGTGTATTTGCTGCATTGCTGCGCGCCAATCAGGAATAGTACAAAGGGTATAAGTTAATACGACTGAATCAACCGAGTTATTATCGAGAGGGATTTTTTCACCAGGCAGACTCAGCCACTCAACGTGGATAGATGATTTAGCTAAATTTTTAAGCGCCTTTTTACGCATTCCAACAGAGGGCTCCAGCCCCCACACCATATTTACCTTAGCAGGATCGTATAAAGCCATATTAACTGCAGAGCCCATACCTACTTCTAGTACATTGCCATAAGCTAAGGGAACCACTTTTTCCCTCAATGCCATGATTGCGCGTGACGAACATGCACAATTTATAATGTGCGGAAGAATGTTGTTTTCATAAAAACTCAAAGGTATGGCCCTCTATAATTTGGGATCTAAATACTTAGCTTATTGGATATCGCTTACCGCATATCATTATTGGGTGAACACAATGTGGAAAAGTTGATACTTTGCTATTTCTTTGCGCTTAGTAAAAATAACGGAAAAGCCCCGTGTGGTCTGCGCATAATACTTGCATCCATGACTTCAACATCGCGGAAACCTGCCTGCTTTGCAACAGTAGCAATCGCGTCTCGGCCAAAACCAAAATGGTAGACACCTGTGTCTTCTGTATGGAAGCTGCCATCTTCCTTGTCAAGATCAGCAATAGCGATTACGCCGTCATCATTTAACATAGCGTGAAATTTAACGAACATTGCCCCAATATCTTGTACATGATGCAGGGTCATGGAAGAGATAATGCCATCAAATTTCATAGGTATATCCTTAGATTCTAAGTCAACTTCTAAGATATTCAGTTCGCAGCTGAGACTAGACCTTTTTTTCTCAAGTTGTGCATTCATCGATTTTGAAATATCAACAGCAGTAATTTTTTTGACAAATGGCGCGATGCGTTCAAGCAGTAAGCCCGTGCCTGAGCCAAAATCCATTAAGTGCATTGCTGAGTTAAGGCTGACATTTTTGATAACAGCATTGGCAATGTTTTCGATGTTTGACACTCTGTTATTATCTTTATCGTAAATATGGGCTTTATGTTCGAAAAAATCATTGCTCATCATTATTTCTCGTTATGTTGCATCGTTTGATCATCAAAGTTCCAAGGATTTTTCGATGAAAAGTGTTGGCTATTTTTTACTTTCATCCCGCCACTGCAATCTACTTTTTTCTACGCATAGCGCAATAGCTTCGCGACAGGTTTAATGATCGCTATGTTGAATTGCATTTTCTTGGATAGTGTTTAATTTTGCTGTCAGTTAAAGTTACCATGCAGCTTACTTACTAAGATGATAAACAGTAAAAAATTACGCGGCTTAACTCCCCTCAGAAGTGACTACTATATTTCTGATGTTTTTTAAGTACTCAATTTAATGTCTAGTTTTAGAGTATTTAAAGGATGTGCTAGCTCGATACAAATGGCAACATAGTCGGCTATTGAAAACATCATTTTGCCATAAAGTTGAGTTGTATCATTTGAAATATTCACAACGCGCACAAGCTATTTCACCCTTTTTTGCCATGGCTTTTAGTGAAAAAGCCGCCCGTTTAGAAGCACAAGGCAAACATGTTGTTAAATTGAACATCGGTGAACCTGATTTTGGTGCTCCGCCTGACGTATTGTTGGCAATGCAAGACCTTGCGCGCAATGCGCGTCTTCCTTATACCTCAGCACTCGGCTTACCAGAACTGCGTGCTGCCATTGCTGGCTTTTATAAAACCGCTCATCAAATTGAACTCGACCCCCAGCGTATTGTGGTCACGGCTGGCGCATCGGCTGCCTTATTGCTGCTGGCGGCGGCCTTTGTTGATGAAGGCGACAAAGTGATAATGGCGGACCCCTCTTACCCCTGTAATAAACAATTTATAAAAAGCTTTGGTGGCAAGGTGCACTTAGTGCCGACCCAAGCCGATTCGCGTTTTCAATTGAATAGGAGATTGCTTGAACAACATTGGCAAGCCGGCACGCGGGGTTTAATGCTCGCGACTCCCTCTAATCCGACTGGTACATCTATAGCGCCAGATGAACTCGCCGCAATGTGCCAATTTGCGCGTAGCAAAGGGGCGTGGCGAATGGTCGATGAGATTTATCTTAATTTGCATCATGGCGCAGCCGATTCACAGCCGATGAGTGCCTTATCTTTTGATGATGAGGCCTTAGTCATCAATAGTTTTTCAAAATATTTTGGTATGACGGGTTGGCGACTAGGATGGTGCGTGGTGCCTGAGCGTGCAGTGGATGTCATGGAACGATTGGCGCAGAACTATTATATTTGTCCGTCTACGTTGGCGCAAAAAGCCGCGTTACAGTGTTTCACGCCAAGCTCTATTGCGGTGTGCGAGTCACGACGGGCGACGCTTGTTGCCCGTAAAAATTTAGTACTGGCTGGATTAGCAAAATGTGGATTGGCTGTTCCTGTTCATCCTGACGGAGCCTTTTACGTTTATATCGATGTCAGTTCTACAGGGCTCTCAGCTATGACCTTTTGTGAAAGGGTCTTACAAGAAGCACATGTGGCTCTCACACCCGGCAACGACTTTGGTGAATACCAAGGCGATCAATATGTGCGTTTGTCATTCGCTTCTGCTGAAGCTGAACTGGAAGAAGGTTTGCATCGGCTTGCACTATTTATGCAGCGTTTAAATAGCTGACTGAACTTGGCTTAACTATCGTGCAGAGCTCAAATTAGCTCAAATTAGCGAAACTATCGGGGGAATGTTGTCAATTGATGTTATTGAGTGAGCAGGAGCAAGTTTAACTTTCAGGATAGCGATATTGTTACCCCAATAAAAAATTGTTATGAACTAAAATTCAAGGATCAAATTAATCTTCACTTAAGCGCATAGCGGCGTAGGGTGGTAAACCAATAGCTAAACAAAAGAGTCAAGATGTCTTCTAAATCAATTCAAGCACCTACCATTGCCGTGACCGGACCCAACAAGGGTGGCACCGCAGCTTGGTTATTTACGGCACTCAGTGTGAAATTAGCCGGTGGTAAGCCTGTGCGGATTGTACCTGATGAGTTCGACGGTTCCCTTAATTATGATGGGATTATTATTGGCGGCGGCTCAGATATTCATCCGAATAATTTCAAGAAGGAAAAGCTTCCAGACGTAAAACGCTCGCTTTTTCTGCGGTTTAAAGAAAATATGTTTTATCCGATGGAATTTATCAGCGGGCGGTCAAATTCTTCCTACGATAAAGAGCGAGATGAAATGGAGATGAAATTCATCGATTTTGCATTAGAGCAAGGTAAGCCGATATTAGGAATTTGTAGAGGACATCAGCTACTCAACGCAACATTGGGTGGGACAATGTACGAGTCCACACTGCCTTTGTTGAAAAAAACAATGAGGATACGCAGCCCTTTCCCCCGCAAGACAGTCATTTATACTCAAGATGATTCATTGATAGCAGATATAGTCGGTGATGATCCAATCAAGGTAAATGCTATACATTCTCAAGCAGTCGGCGAGCCTGCCGAGGAGTTAAAAGTTACAGCGAAAGAAAAATCGGGCATCAATCAGGTAATAGAGAAAAAAGGAAGTGACATAGTACTAGGTGTTCAATGGCATCCTGAATATCTCTTTTATATGTCAGTACAGCGCAAGATCTTTAGTTGGTTAGTCAATAAATCGGCAAACCCGCAGATATCTCTGAGTAAAATAGAGTAAAACTGGCAGTTATGTAATCTGAGTATATTCCCAAGCTGGTGCTGTTGTTTACTTCAAATAGCGTTTAACTTTAAGCGCTGTTTAATACAATACAGACGCTGGCCTTAGTGCCTGAAAGGCCACTATTTTGTGCTAAATATATAGTGGCCAATATCGTTAATATCACGGCGCATTTCTTGCTGAAAATACAAATAATTTAGGTGTGAAAACGCTTCTGCAATGGCAAAAAATAGATTGTGCTCATTTAATTCCCGTTTAAATAATACCGGCAAGCAATCCTTGATAGTTTTGCCTTCTTTACAAAACTCTCTTAAGTGTTCTAAGTGCTCGTGGTGATGCTCAATTAACTCATCAACGCGATTATGCAGACCAATAAAAGGTTGTTTATGCGAAGGCAATACTAGGGTGTCTTCAGGTAAGTTTTTAAACTGCGGTAAGGTGTCTAAATACATTTTCAAAGGATTGGCATTGGGCTCTGTGCTATACACCCCTATATTGGGCGTAATAATGGGTAATACGTGGTCGCCGGATATTAAGACATGGGTTTGCTTGTTATATAAACATACATGTTCGGGTGAATGTCCTCTGCCAATCATGATTTGCCAGTGATCAGTGCCGATTTTGATTTCTTCACCTTCTTGCAATCGTTCATGTTGCAAGGGAATAGGCAGGATAACTTGGCCTACTCCTTTATTGTTTTTACGTTTTTCGCTTGCTTGGGTAACGTAATCTGCTGACATACCACAGCGCACTAAATATTCATCGTCTTGCCAGCCTGATGCACCTCTGCTGCCAGCAGAAAGTGCCCTTGCAACAAAGTATTCAGAATGACTCATGTAAAAGGGAACGCGAAATTTGTCGACTAAATACCCAGCCATACCGATATGATCAGGGTGCAAATGCGTCACAATGACCTTGGTCAGCGGCGCATTAATCTTTGTTAACAGGCTATCCCATAAGGCTTGTGTCTTAGGTAAACCAATGCCAGTGTCTATCAGCGCGTAACCTTTAGTTTTGCTGGTAGCATCATAATCTTCAATCAAATATAAATTGATATGATTAAGGTCGAATGGTAAAGGCATACGTAACCACAAAATTCCTGGAGATACCTCTTGCCACTGACCGGGCTCAGGAATCTCTACATCAATAAAGTCGACTGCCACTGAGCGCACTCCATAATTTTAATTGGGGTATTACAATCAACTTTGGCCCAAACCACCACGCACAACGATGAATCATTAACTATCAGTGTCTTGAATACCAAAGTATTTCTTGATTTTGAGCGTCAGATATTTACTAGAACGCCGTAAAAGTGGCTGTCCTGTTAAGTGCAGGTCATTACTCTTCATCGGCTCTGATCCCCTAGTTTTCGGGATATATATAGCAAGGAGGTTAAGGGCATCAGCGGCAGGTGTTCCAGAGCATGATCTCATTCAAAATAAGGAGTGTTTTTTGTCGCTTGAATTGAACTTGGCGTCTTGCACTTTAACCCAATAATCTAGTCAACAGATCTTCTTCAATGGCCTAGTTCTCAATACTTCACAACAAATTCTTGTATTACTGATTAATTTTGTAAAGAGAGTATGCTTGATGTTCTCGCTGCAATCTTAGGCTAATCTGATTTTGGTAATGTCCGAAAAACAAGACAGTCAAAACTTCGAATCTACTACGGTTGAACCTATAGTCACCGAAGGTGAAACACAGACTCGCGTTAGCTTTCCAATCGTTGGTATCGGGGCTTCCGCTGGCGGATTAGAAGCATTTTCTAACTTCTTCAAAGCATGTCCGGCAGATACCGGCATGGCCTTTGTATTGGTGTCGCACCTAGCTCCCGATCATCACAGTCTGCTTACCGAAATATTGCAACGTACTACCAGTATGCTTGTCACCCAAGTAGTTGATCATGAGCGAGTTGCCCCTAATCACGTATATATTATCCCACCCGCCTATGATATGGCCTTATTTAATGGGGTGTTACAACTATCGAGAACTGAACTTGCGCGAAGTCTGCACTTAACTATTGACATTTTTTTTCGCTCGTTGGCCGACGCTCAATCTGAGCGAGCCATCGGTATCATTCTCTCAGGAACAGCATCAGATGGCACTATGGGGCTCCGTGCCATACTCGGTGCAGGTGGTGTTTGCATAGTACAAACACCGAGCACCGCCAAGTATGATGGCATGCCGCAAAGCGCTATCAATGCGGGATATGCCACACATGTTCTGAATGTGGAAGATATGCCGGCGATGTTGCAGAAACTCTCGTTTCAGTCAAACTTACCAATAAAACTGCCTCCCATCCTATCGCCTAATACATTAAGTAGCCTCAACCAGATATTACTGCTGGTCCGCAGTAGTATGGGCCATGACTTCTCCTTGTATAAAAAGAGTACCATCGGTCGCCGGATTGAGCGCCGAATGGCATTGAACCATATTACAGACATCGCTGTGTATGCTCGTTTTCTCAAACAAAATGCCAATGAAGTGCATGCCTTGTTTAATGACATGCTGATCAACGTCACCAGTTTTTTTCGCGATGCTGATGCTTTTGTGATGCTCAAACGAGATATTCTGCCTAAATTGCTGGCAGACAAGCCGGAAAACTATGTTTTTCGTGTTTGGGTGGCGGGCTGCTCTAGTGGTGAAGAAGCCTATTCTATTGCCATTGTATTACGCGAATTGATGGATGAAATGCATATAGATCTTAAAGTTCAGATCTACGCCACAGATTTGGACGATGAGGTTATTAATACGGCCCGCAGCGGCAGTTATTCCGCTGGCATTGCTCTGGATGTTGGGCCCGAGCGCCTACTGCGTTTTTTTACGCTTGACGGTCATGGTTATAAGATCAAGAAAAATATCCGCCAGATGGTGGTGTTTGCTGTGCAAAGCATTATCAAAGACCCACCATTCACCAAGCTCGATTTACTCAGTTGTCGCAACTTGATGATCTATTTGGAACAGGAACAACAAAACCGACTGATCCCCATTTTTCATTTCGCACTTAATCCTGGCGGTGTGCTTTTTCTATCTAATTCAGAAAGCATTACCAATCATCATTATCTTTTCAAACAGCTCAATCGAAAATGGAAGTTTTACCAAGCACAAAAAACTGAGAACACACTCAATCTTACCCAATTCGAGAGTATTGCGATGACCAACAAATCTCCCCAAGTGCCACAGAAAATAGCCACGACAAAATTGCCAGCTATTAGTGTTGAGACTATAACCAATCGGATCTTGTTGCAGTCCTACGCCCCTGCCTCCGTCACTACCGATATTCGGGGTAATATTCTTTACGTTCACGGCGACATCAGTCCCTATTTTTTCACCCCATCTGGCCCAGTGACTACCCATATGGTCGACATGGCGCGCGCTGGATTGCAACTGCCACTGCGTACCGCACTGCAAGCAGCTATGCGAGGCGAAGTTACCATGAACAAAGAGGTAAGCATCAACACTAAAGGGGGCCATACTAAGGCTCAGTTTAGTGTGCGTCGACTGACTTTGCCTGTAAGTGAACCCAATAACGATGATTCTTTGTTATTGGTCAGCTTTCACGACGTGGTTGGTCAGTCAGAGGCCAAACGGAGGCGCGGTAAGCCAATTACAAGCTCAGAAGAGCATCTGCGCAACGAACAACTAGAAGGTGATTTAATCTACGCGCGTGAAAATCAGCAAGCCACTATCGAGGAAATGCAGGCGACCAACGAAGAGCTTAAATCGGCGAATGAGGAATTACAGTCTACTAACGAAGAACTGCAATCCACAAATGAAGAATTAGAGATGTCTAAAGAAGAGCTGCAATCGCTTAATGAAGAAACTATCACGGTTAACAATGAGTTAAGCAATAAGGTAGAGCAATTAAGCATGTCGCAAAACGACCTAAAAAATTTGATGGACAACATCACCACAGGCATTGTGTTTATGGACTACGAGCTGAATATTCGTAGTTTCACACGGGAGGCTGTGAAAGCCTATCGGCTAATTGCCACTGATGTAGGGCGGCCGCTGGGCGACATCACCTCCAATTTACAAGAGGGAAACTTGTTAGCAGAACTTAATACTGTGCTGAAAACACTGGTTCCCCAAGAAATCGAAGTTCAAACCCATGGTGGAGTTTATTATCTGGCACGCATACAGCCCTATCGCACCATGGATAATGCAATCGAAGGCTTGGTCATCTCTTTAACTGACATCGACATTTTGCGTAAAACCACCATCAAATTAGCTGAACTCGAACTAGTGCAACAATTAACTGAGGGCATCGTCAATACTGTTGTCGAACCCCTTGTTGTGTTAGATAGCGACTTGCAGGTCATCAGAGCCAGCAGAACATTCTTACAATATTTCATGGTGACGACAGAACAAACCATAGGAAATAAAATCTATGACCTGGGTAACGGCCAATGGAACATCCCGTCTTTGCGCGAACTGCTTGAAGAAATCCTACCTCAGAGGCAAACCATAGAAGGTTTTGTGGTGGAGCATGATTTTCCTGAGTTGGGCAAACGTCGCATGGTGCTCAACGCTCGTCGTATTAAAAGTTCGCTGGGCGATACTGAGTTAATTCTATTGGCGATGGTGGACATAGAAATAAAGGACTCGTGATGAAAAAAGATAATTTTGATAAGAAGCGAGCTGACAATAAATTGCGGGCTGCCGCCGAAGTGCAGTTGGTCGCTAGCCTACCACCTGACATCATGGTTCGGCCTATTGCCGAAGTACTGCACGAATTGCACGTACATCAACTCGAACTGGAAATGCAGAACGAAGCCTTGCATCAAACACAGCAGGCATTGGAAGAGTCGCGGGACAGCTATATTGAGCTGTATGAGTTCGCTCCCGTTGGCTATATCACGCTCAGTGAAAAGGGTCTGATCACCCAAATAAACCTTACCGGTGTCACTTTGCTGGGGCAAGAGCGCAGTAAGTTAATTAACAAAAGCTTACGTAAGCTGGTTGTTGCAGCAGATCAAGACAGATGGGTTCGTCATTTTATGGTTTTTAATAAAATGTCTAAGGTCAACAGCATCGAATTATCCATGCTACGGGGAGATGGTACTGTGTTTCAGGCAAATCTTGATTGTGTGGGTAAGCCATTAGGGGGATGCTTCACCTTAAGTGATATCTCCCTGCGCAAGCAGAGCGAGAAGGAACTGCGAATCGCTGCCACCGCCTTTGAATCACAAGAAGGTATGATGATAACTGATGATGATAATATGCTAATTCGGGTCAATAAAGCATTTACAACCATTACTGGCTATAGCGCAGAAGAAGTCCTAGGTAAGGATCCTCGCATTTTATCTTCGGGCAAACATGAGAAAATTTTTTATGACGAAATGTGGCGCAAAATAATTGCCTCCAACTACTGGGAAGGTGAAGTTTGGAATAAGCGTAAAAATGGTGAAATTCATCCCGAAAAACTCACCATTACCGCGGTAAAAAATCCAGACGGCAGGGTGACTAATTATGTGGGGACGTTTACTGACACTACTCTAAGTAAAAATTCCGAACGAGAAATTGAGTATTTAGCTTTTTACGATCCGCTTACAGGTTTGGCTAATCGTCGGCTGATGCTTGACCGCATTAAACATGCTATGGCAACGAGCAAGCGAACTGGAAATTTATGCGCTTTACTCTTTCTTGATATTGATCACTTTAAGACACTTAATGACACCTTAGGCCATGATATGGGTGACCTTTTATTACAGCAAGTTGCAGTGCGTCTGAAAGAATGTATACGTGAAGAAGATACCGTTTCTCGTTTTGGTGGTGATGAGTTTGTTATATTATTAGAAGGTCTAAGCTCACTGCCGATCCAAGCCGCCACTCAAGCAGAAGATATTGCCAACAAAATTTTGACTTCGATTAACAAACCTCATCAACTTACCGGAAATAAGTACACCAGTAGTACCAGTATTGGTATTACCCTATTTAGCGCCCATGAATCTGAAGCAGAAGAGCTTTTAAAGCAAGCTGACATCGCTATGTATCAGGCAAAAGCTGATGGACGTAAGGTACTGCGTTTCTTCGATCCTCGCATGCAGTCAACCATCACAGCCCGTGCAGAACTTGAACAAGAATTAAATCAAGCGATAGAGCTACAGCAATTTCAATTGTATTACCAAATACAGGTGGATAGTGCTTTACACACCATTGGCGCAGAAGTCTTAATCCGTTGGATCCACCCAGAGCGAGGCTTAATTCCGCCTTTAGATTTTATTCCACTTGCGGAACAAAATGGGACTATTTTGACAATCGGTCAGTGGGTGCTCGATAGCGCCTGCGCTCAACTTAATGTTTGGCAACAAGATGTGCGCACTCGTGATCTGACCTTATCGGTTAACGTCAGTGCTAAGCAACTTGGTCAGTCTAATTTCATCACGCAAGTTATAGAGAGCATCGAACAGCATAAAATTAATCCTAAGTATCTTAAGTTAGAATTAACCGAAAGCGTATTACAAGATGATATAGAAGACATCATTACTAAAATGAAGGTATTGGCAGATATTGGTGTTCAATTCTCACTGGATGATTTTGGAACTGGCTATTCATCATTGCAATATCTTAAACAATTACCGCTATATCAACTAAAAATCGACAAAACATTTGTCGATGATCTTGTTAGCAATAGCAATGACCAAGCCATTGTTCGTACCATTATTGCTATGGCACATAGTTTGGGATTGAATGTTATTGCCGAAGGTGTAGAAACAAAAGAGCAACAACAACGATTATTGACCGAGGGATGCTCGGATTATCAAGGCTATCTATTTGGTAAACCTTTGCCGATTGAAGAGTTTGAAGCTTTACTTGAAACCTTGACGAACAATCAAACGAGTTACAAAAAATCTGGCGCTTAGATAGCTCTTTCTACCCAGTATTCTTTAACTGCGTTTATCTGTTAAGTAAATGAAAAGACCTAATGCGGTTAAAAGAAATGCCGTACTCATAATGATTGCGACTGGATAGTATAAATTACCAGCTAAATCTAATTGACTATATTTAATAACCATAATCAAGCCTTCAAGGGATAAAGCCACGCAAACCGTTCCGATAAACCTAGGAAGTGTTTCTCGTAAGCTAGAGATAGCATCCTTGTCATCGTTTTCAATAGAGCCCGAATATTCTTTATTTATAATAAAGGCTAACTCAAAAACAGCCAGTGCGATAATGCCCGTATTTATACTCCCTAAAAATACTTGTGTGACATTTTCTTTGCTCAATAATCCTTCTACCACGTTGAAAAGTAGAGAACAAACAATCACAACCGCCAATCCAAAAAAGATCACGGTGAGTATTTTTGCAAAGATTTTTCTTATTAAAGACGTTTTTTGATGATTCATTATATCCCCCAATAATACGTAAAATTATTTTTGAGCCATCTATAAAGGTTGAGGACAGTCTCACCAGTTTGTCGAAACGACAACAATACAGCAATATCACTACTTATACTTTGTAAAGGAATTACCATAACGTTATCCAGTAGAACACTCATTTGTGTCGACGACATACTCTTTTGTTATTTTCTTGAGGGGCACAGACATTGATTTACGCTGCGTTATCATTCAGGCCCTTTTTGTTTTAATAAATAACGACTTCTTTGTCACTACCATCTTTACGAGGTGTAACTTCGCCAATCTTGATGACGCCTTTAATATTTGCCAGTTGTGCCCCCACCTCTGGCGATACTGATACCAATAGGCCGCCGTTGGTTTGCGGGTCAAAGAATAAATCAATGACTTGCATGTTTGCGGTTTTACTCACAGTGCAGCGGTTTTTTAGGGGCAATAACTGAGGAAGTAAACTTGAGGCAATACCCGACTGCGACAGTGCTAGTGCGCCAGCAAGTAAGGGCACTTTATGGCTGTTGATGTTTATTTGGAGGTCTGAGTTGTCGACCATTTCTAGGCAGTGACCAACTAAGCCAAAACCGCTGACGTCGGTTGCTGCATGAATGTCATGCTTGCGCAGTACTTGGAAAAAAGCGCGGTTAGAAGTCAGTAAATGTTGCCAAAGTTGCTCAACAATTTCTGCATCGGCCTTACCTTGCATGTCAGCGGCTAAAATGATGCCTGAGCCTAGGGGTCTATTTAGTAATAGCCAATCGCCAGCTTTGAGGTTGTTTTTAGGCCACACGTCACGCTGTTGGCCGTTGACCACAATGGCCAGGTGCGTTTCTTTGCCTTCAGTGCTGTGACCACCAACCAGAGTAGTTTGGTGATTAATGAGTGTTTCGCTTATGCCACTCATCAACTGCTGAAAGTCACGCTTACTCAAGCGAGGGTGGGCGAAAGCAATATTGGCCCAGACTTGTGCACTGGTAGCTTGAATACCCATGGCGTACAAGTCATTTAGCGCATGATGAGTAGTCACAATGCCAAAACGATAGAGATCATCAGTAAAGGCGCGAAAGCCATCGATACTCTGAAATACGCTGTGCTCTTGGTTGTAAATGGCAAGTGCAGCGTCTTCGGCTTTAGATAAGTTAATTGCTAAGTTTGTTTGCTCGTAAATGGGCAAGCCTTTGAGCGAGTCTTCGAGTAATTGCGGACCAAGTTTGCTGCCGCAACCGGCGCAATGCATGGCTTCATCCATATCACTGGGCATATTCGGTAAATCTTGTTGAAACAAATTCATAAAACTTAAATCGATGTGGTCTTTCCAGCGCCAGACCCACTTACCAGAAAAACTGAAGCCCCATTTTTGCCCAACAGCATTGCGAGCGCCCAGCGAAATAAGAGATAGAAACCCACTTTGTAATTTGGTTGTGGTGAATGCTTTGTGGGTAAGAACAGCCCGTAAGTTTTTTTCTAAAAAAGGCGCTGAACGCACCGCATAAACACCTGCCTTAGGCCGGGGGGAAAAGGTCATACAGGCGACATCACCGGCAGCAAAAACATCAGGATGAGAGATGCTTTGCAGGTAGGCATTTACTTCAATAAAACCTTGAGAGTCGGTTGCCAGCCCGGCTTTTTTGGGCCAGCTGGGTGCCGTGGCTGGGGTGCACCAAATCGATTTATCAATGCTCATGGTTTGTTTGTCGTCTGCGACTAACTGATGTTGCTCAACTTTAGCCACCCTAAAATTATTCACCAAGTTTACCTTTTGATGTTTTAGCGCACTGCGGACGCGCTTTTGCACACCGCTCTGGTAACCTGCCAGTAAGTCTGAGCCTGACTGCACCAACGATAACTGAATAGGTTTATGTTGTTCTGCAAACCGGTGAGCAATCGCCAGTGTTATTTCCACACCTGCAGCCCCAGCTCCAACAATCGCCCAATGGGGCGTCTTGCCGTGATAATCATGAGCGAGCAATTCCGCCCACGCAGCAGTTAACTGGCTAATTGGTTTCACTCCAACCGCAAATTCTTTAGCACCGGGCAGGGTTAGATTAGGCGTCGAACCGACATCGATTGATACTTTGTCGTATTCAATATCAGGGTGGTTTTCTATTTGAATCCGTTTACGTTCAAGATCAAGGCCGATAACACTGCCATGAATAAAACGAACTTGAGCGACTCGAGTCAGTTTATTCAAGTCAATATGAGTTTGTGCTTTGGAATAATGTCCACTAATAAAACCCGGTAGCATTCCAGAGTAGGGGGTAAGACAAGAGTCTGAGATAAGGGTGAGCCGCACATTGGGGATGGGCTTCATCGCTAACATTCTTAGCACTAATACATGGGTATGGCCGCCGCCAATAAATACCAGGTCTCTTTCGTTCAAGAAGGTTGCCTCATTAATTTGATAAAAACCGATTTACTTATGCTGTTTTGTGCTGTGATAGCCAATCGAGGATCTCCTGATGACTACCTTCAAAAATTTTGAATTTGGCTTTTGCACTTAATTGATATTCATACATTGGATCGTAATAATCACTCAGCAGCACCTCAATTATGTCGTCAAACTTGCTCCAACTGCCCTGATTCGACAATTGTATGACGCCACTGTCCAGTAAAGTACTTAGATTTTTAAAACGCTCACCACCGAGGCGATTTTTTATCCGTGTCAAAGCACCGCGGATAAAACCATCAAGGTAGGTTAAGGCCACATCTTCACCTTTGCTCAGTTGTGATTGGTAGGCATGGACAAAATAGTCTTTGCGAATTCGCTCAATCCGCTCTTGCAAGGGGGCGATGAGTACTATGATCGGTGCCTGCTTACTCAGGGCTAAATACTCTGGCAACAACGCAATATGACCAATCATGCGTGACTCATCTTCAAATAAGACTGGTGTATTGTTTTTATTGGCATGTTTTAAC
Source organism: Paraglaciecola sp. 25GB23A (assembly GCF_040012495.1). NCBI lineage: Bacteria > Pseudomonadati > Pseudomonadota > Gammaproteobacteria > Alteromonadales > Alteromonadaceae > Paraglaciecola > Paraglaciecola sp. 25GB23A. The sequence goes on along the minus strand of NZ_JBDYKM010000003.1, from coordinate 76,711 downwards.
CAGCTCACCGACCAGGCGTTTTCAAAATCAATTTGGCTGGGTTGTTTACTGCCAGTACTGCCAAATGCACTGCCGCGGTGATTGGCTAGACCTTCAAAGTCGACTGATTGGGGCCATTCGTGAATCACTTCCGTTTTGCCCGAGCCCGTGGGACCTGATAGCACTTGGATATTTCCTTGGCTAATACGTTCATGCAGTTGCGCCAATAAAAACTGACGCATCGCCTTGTAACCGCCTTCGATAAAAGGCATGTCGATGCCCGCTTCGCTCAGCCATTGTTGGGTCACTCGGGAACGCAGACCACCGCGAAAACAATATAGAAGACCTCCGGGGTTTTGCTGATGAAATTGCTGCCAAGCTCCGACCCGTTGCGCTTTAACTTCGCCCTTTACTAAGCTGTTGCCTAAGGCAAACGCTGCCTCTTGGCCTTGTTTTTTGTAACACGTACCAACGGCCTCCCGCTCGGAATCGTTCATGAGTGGATGATTGACAGAATGCGGAAAAGCACCCTTGTTGAATTCAATCGGGGCTCTTACGTCCATCATTGGAATATCATTAAGAAACAAGGCCGTATAGTCGGCGGTAGTTTGCAAGCGCAGTCCTTAAAAGTTTAATTCGAGGCCTAGCTTAGCAGAATTGTAATAACTTTAGTGCTCCCAAGTATAAATGGACAGATAGAAAGAGCGCTTGCAGGCTTCTATTGTGAGCACTTGATTTGCGTGAAAAAGCCCCCAACTCTCTTAATCGAACATTTAGCATGCGTTTGTGCTGGTGCAACTTGAATTTTGGTGGCACCGACCTGCGCTATGAAACTAACCGATAAAAATGAAAGGACGAGCAAATGATTGCAGATCAAAAAGTAGTATCGCTAAACTTCACCGTTAAAGACACCGAGGGACAAATTGTTGATAGCTCTGAAGGTGGCGAGCCGTTAGTTTACCTACATGGCCAAAACAATATTATCCCGGGTTTAGAAGCCGCACTCGTGGGCAAAGCCCCAGGCGATGAATTTGCAGTAACCGTTGAGCCGACCGAAGGCTACGGTGAATATAATGCCGAAATATTACAAGTCGTGCCTCGTGAAGCCTTTCAAGGCGTTGAAAATATCGAAACAGGCATGGTATTTACTGCTCAAACCGAGAGCGGGCCGGTGCAGTTAGTCGTCGCTAAAGTAGAAGACGATAATATTACTGTCGATCCTAATCACCCCTTAGCGGGTAAAACGCTGAATTTTTCAGGCTCGGTAATTGAAGTGAGAGAAGCGACTGAAGAAGAGCTCGCTCATGGTCACGTGCATGGCGCAGGCGGTCATCAGCACTAAGCTCCGCCCCTGATAAAATAAAAAAGCCAGCACTTTTGTGCTGGCTAATTCCTGCATTTAAAAGGTCGCCATAAAATTTAGGCAGCCTGATTTTCTTAATGTCCTAGTACATTCTTGTCAGTTTTCTTTGATTGCTTGGCCGCTTTCTTTTCTTTTGCGTTTAAAAGCGGTTTCTTTTTAGAATCTTTTTTGCTGTCTTGTCCTTTGCTCATAATATTTACCTCTAGCCATCATTTAAATTAACCTAAAGTCAGTTTGAGCCAACCTGAGACTGTTCCTAAAAATTGACATCAATGAAAACGGTAATGTCGATATATAGGCGCCTAGTATGAGCCTAATAGGGGGCAACTGAAAGATAATGTTAGCGTGGGTGTTTGAATATTTGCTGGCCTAGCTTACTTGAAAAAGCAGTTTGGAATTACTCCAAGTCTTTATCATTCTTACAAATAATATGATTCACTAGACAAAATTAATTTGGTGTATACATGCATCGCCTGAAACGCTAAATAAAAACGCCCACGTCTGTGGGCGTTTATCTCTATGCTAAGCGTTAACGCTTGGATGTTTAAGGTTCGTCATTGACCAATAAGGCTTGAGCGCGATGTTGATAAAACTCTGGGTTTAAGCCAATCAGCTGTGGAATGGTTGCGGATACTGCAATTGACGATAGCGTACCCACTACCACTCCAGCAAAAAGACCAATCGCAAAACCTTGCAGAGGCTGACCACCAAATATCCAAATTGCGCTGATAGTTGCCAGTGTAGTGCCAGAGGTGATAAGGGAGCGAGTTAGGGTCGACTTAATTGCAGTATCAACTATGTTACTCATACTCATATTGGTTTTTGCACGCATGACCTCACGTAATCTGTCTCCGATAATAATGGAGTCGTTGAGCGAGTAACCAATAACAGCGAGTACACTGGCCAGCACCGTTAAATCAAAAGGTAGGCCAAGCCAAGCAAACAAACCGAGCACCACCAATACGTCATGCATTAAGGCGACCAATGAGCCACAGGCTAAACGCCATTCAAAGCGCCAGGTTAGATACATCATCATCGCGATCGCGGCAAAAAGTAAGGCTAAACTGCCGTTGTCGATAAGTTCTGAGCCCACTTGTGAGCCGATATACACTGAGTCTTGCGGTGTAATGTCATAGCCGCTTTGGCTGGTAAAAGTATTCAACCACTCTTTGTCGATGATATGCGCTGCGCCATCTGCTTGACGGATCGTCCATTGGGTTCCGAGCGCGTTACTGTTTAGCTCAAAGTCAGCGGATAAGTGCGTTGTTAGTTGGCTTTTCATTTGGTTTTTATCGATGCTTTGTGAAGTGGTGAACTCGGTCATGTAACCACCAGTAAAGTCTAGCCCTAGGTTTAAGCCTTTAAAACTTAGGCCGATAAGCGACAGCACTATCAGGGTAATCGCCAGATAAAAGCCTGCTAAGCGGTACTTGCTGAAAGTGGCTAAGGTCGCTGTAGCATTTGTGGTTTGCTTAAGCTCATCTTGTTTGCTGCTGATAATTGATTTACTGCTCATTAGATTTGCTCCTTATGTTTAAGCGCAATTTGTGGTTTAACTAAATACGTCAGGGTGTGGGCGACAAATACACCGGTAAACATGCTGGTTAAAATGCCTAAGCTTAATGTTATGGCGAAACCTTTGACTGGCCCGTAACCAATACTGAGCAAAATAAGCGCTGTGATCATGGTGGTCACATTGGCATCTAAAATTGTTGCGAAGGCTTCTTTGTAGCCGGTTTCAATGGCCAAAAAGTTACTGCGCCCGCGCTGGCGTTCTTCTTTTATCCTTTCAAAAATCAGTACGTTAGTATCTACCGCCATGCCCACGGTTAAAACCAGTCCGGCAATGCCTGGTAAGGTCAGTATCACGTTAGGTAATAAGGCCATTAAACCTAATAAACACACTAGGTTTAGCACCAAACTAGCATTCGCAATAAGGCCCAATTTGCGATACCACAAGCCCATAAACAGTAAAGTGATACTCAAGCCTATGGCCAAGGCCATAATACCGTTACTGACGTTTTCTTTACCCAGAGAGGCTTGAATGGTGCGTTGCTGCACAATGGTGATGGGCGCGTCTAATGAACCAGCGCGTAATAATAAGGCCAGATCGGCAGCCGCCTGCGGGCTGTCTAAATTGGTAATGCTAAAGCGCTTACCTAATTGACTTTGAATAGTTGCTACGCTGATAACTTTGCTACTTTTGACCATCTCATCGGCAGGGTTTTTATGATATTCAGAAAAAATAGTGACCATAGGCTTACCGATGTTATCTCGGGAAAATTCCGACATATTCTTACCGCCGATGCTGTCAAGCGTCAGATTTACCAGTGCCATACCCATTTCGTCACGCCCGGCATGGGCATTTTCGATATTTGCGCCAGTAAAGATAGGTTTGGGCGCAACAAGTAAGCGCCGCCCATTTTCATCAATAAAACTTTTGGCAGCGACTATGTCGCTATTGGTCATTTGATAAAAGTCTAATGAAGCAGTGGCACCAATAATACGTTTGGCTTGTTCAGGGTCTTTTACCCCAGGCAGCTCGATGCGAATGCGGTTTTGTCCTTGACGCTGAGTCACCGCTTCGGTGATACCGAGCTCTTCGATACGACTGCGCAAAGTCGTCAGGGCCTGAGCCATAATTTCATGGTGAAAAGTACTAATATTTTGTTCTGAAAAAGTCAAAGTACCACTACGATCGTCCGTTTTTGCGTAGCTTATGCCCGGCAAACGTTGTTGTAATTCACTCACCACGGCCTTTACCTGAAAGGCCTGCTCACTGAGAAAGCCTAACTCGATTTTGTTTTCGGCCGCCGTTTTACTATCAGTTTTGTCAGTGACAAGAGCCACTTTGACACTGATACCTTTGAGGTCTTTATCATGAATGATCTGTAAGGCTTCGTCCTTAGCATTGCTAAGACGTTCTTGGTCAGCTTTGTGGGTATCCACTTCTAGCACAAACAGCACACCGCCGCTTAAGTCTAAACCCAACTTAATAGGTGACATGCCAAGCCCTTGCAGCCAATCAGGCGCAGCCGATTGGTTACTTAAGCGCACGTGATAGTCATCACCCAAAGCGTTCTTTAGCTGTTCTTGGGCGCGAACGAGTGTTTCGTCATCTCTATCAATAACGATTTTGCTGTCAGTTTCACTATTAATGATTTGCTTAACTTGAATATCTGCTAGCTGCATTACTTTGCGTAGCTGCTCGGGTGAAGGTAAGTGTTGAATATTCGCTTGGGATTGAGTTGAATTAACGGCGCTGATCAGTAATGCATTGTTATTGCCGTATAAAGTAGGGATGGCATTTAAGCCCAAAATAATCACAGTGATAATGATCAGTAAAATTTGCCAAGTGTACTTGGACTTTGTTGTTTTTCGCATGTTTGTTCTCTTTTGTTCCCCAGAGACAGTCATCAGACGTTTAACGACTTATGGCTAAAATGGGGGGCGCAGGCGCAGTAATACGCAAGCGCGAAATTAATTTCAGTACAGCAGTACTTACAAAAAAAGTGCGCTGTAATAGCGCGAGAACGAATTAACTCAGGTAGGTTATGCTAGCAGTGTACATGGAATTACCGTCTTTCCAGCCGGCAAGGCGACCATGCCGATTAGCTGCGTCGGGACGCAAGTACCATGGCACGGCGCTGTTTGTGATCAAGGGCGCTAAAAAGTATTTTAACCCTAAGATTTCAGGTAGAAATTCGTGGCTTAAAACAAAAATTGGTTCAATTTGAACCACAGAGCCAAAAGCACTAGCGGCTTGGCGCTCAAAGGGAGGCAAACTGATATTGGGATTAAATCTGCGCTGATAAGTAGGTGTCTTACTTGAGCTGTTGCTCTCGTCGTTGTCAGCCAGTGTGTTTGATTTACTTTTTTGCACAGGTAACACGCAGTCAAAAGATAAGGTCTGGGTGAGCAAGGCATGGTGACTAATGGTCTTGCTGCTTTGGGCATCGCCGAATTGACTATGCAAATCAACAAAGTTATCAGCGTTAATATTCTGCGATTGTAATGGATTTTCAAGTGCGCAGGCAGGGGATGATATCGCTGCAAAAAGAGCCATACTCAAACTGAAAATAAATGCGCGCCAAATCCACATAAACGTTAATTAATTTGTTGTACCAAAACTGTTCAATAAATGGGGGCTGAAATACACAAATACAAGATCAAGGGTAATAAAATACCAATATGCCGTTATTAATAGTCGAACGGCTTACAGGTAGAAACTGATAATTTTTAAATTCATCTCATCAGTACATTCGACAGTTTCCTTAGCCACTCAATATAGATGTCATCTAAATCTATTAGCTTAAGTCTTTGGACGGTAAAGCAATATTGATTACATGCTTATAAAAGCGGTCTGATTAAATCATCTGCATAAATGTAAGTTAATTGATCCTTTTGTGTTAAAAATAGTGTAAAAGTAGCTGTCCGACTTGGTAAGCAAGTGGTAAGGAAGCGACATATTAAGCAATATGAACCGTATTAAATTTAGCCCAATAATGAGAATAAACCTATGCTAAAGAAAAGACCTGATGGAGAAGTTCAACCCGGTTTTAATTGGGGGCCTTTTACGATGCGGATACCCCTCATTCATTTACGTTTTTCCTTGTCTGATATGCTTCAAGGACTAGCCGTTGCCGGTGCTACAGGCATGGCCTTGGTACCCTATTTTATGGCCTTGTTAGGGTTAAATTTTGAAGAAGCGGTCACTATGGCGATGTTTCATAGTCTGCTTATTTCTTTTTCTTGGATGTTTTTTGGCGACCCGTATGCCCCCGGTTGGTTAACTCCAGCGATACCCTTTGTTGTGGCATTTATTACCGCGCCCGCTTATTTAGGTGACCATACCTCACAGTTTCAAGCCATGACTGCACTGTCATTAAACTTTGCTTTTATTTTGATTGTATTGGGGGTGACCGGACTTGGCGCTAAGTTGATTAAAGTGGTGCCTAATGTATTTAAAGGCGGCATTATTCTTGGTGCCGCCGTTGCGGCTTTTTTACGGGTAACCAAAGATGGTGATGCGGCCAACGTATTTCAGTCTGCCCCAATCGCTGGAACCTTGGGGGTAGTTGTTTGTTTGGTCTTTGCTTTTTCTAAACCCTTACAGTCCCTTGCGACAGATAAAAGATGGCTAGCCACTGTACTTGGTTTTGGTTTACTACCTGGCTTTGTTATCGCTGGGACCGTTGGGTATTTTACCGGTGAATTTGAATACAATATTCGTTGGGAAATTCTGGATGTAGGCGCATCGACCGCCTCTTTATGGGCAAAAGCGTCACCTTTTGCTATTGGTTGGCCGCCTATTGAGACCTTTTTGTCCTCCTTCCCCTTGGCGCTCATAACATACATTTTATTTTTTGGTGACGTAGTGACTGGCAATGAAATGATAGAACAAGCGCAAGTGATTCGCACAGATGAAAAGCTTGAATTAAATGGTAGCCGAGCGCATATGGCCACAGGTATCAGAAATATTTTGATGGGTATTATTGCACCTTTCTTTGCCACTCAAGGCGTATTGTGGACCGGTATACAAGTTGTGCTGCTTAAGCGCTGGACACAAGGGCGGGACAAGATAGATTCGATTTTTGACAGCATAGGCAGTTTTTACGCTTTTGGTTTGCCCTTTTTGTTTATATTTCTACCACTAGTGACGTTGCTACAACCACTGCTGCCAGTTGCGTTAGCGGTTACCCTTGTACTGACTGCGTTTGCTTGTGCAACCTTGGCTTTATCATTGGTACATGATGCGACAGAGCGTGGTGCAATGGTTATTACCGCCATGGCATTTAGCATTTTTGAACCTTGGTTAGGTTTGTTGGTGGGGATTATCACTATTGTCGCTTTATGTGGGCTTGGTGTTTTTAAACCCAAAAAAGACAGTTAAGGCAGGTTGAGCTTAATTCTTTCGCTAGCCCAAGAGATAAAAAGTGACTACTCGTTGCTACCTTTGATGGGCTTGGTTATTTAAAGCAAATCAAAGGTAGCAACGAGCAATAAGTCTACAGGTCTTATTTTACTGTGGCTTCGGTTGGCCTAAGTGAGTGTTCACTAGCAAAGTACAGCTACTATAGACTGCAAAGAGTCAATGTAAGCATTAACATCACCCTCAGCGCCTTTTACTTTGAGATGGTGAGCAAAGGCAAGTTTAGCAGTCATGAGCAACCAGAAAATGGCGCTAATCAATCCGACAAAACGCCATAAGTTTGATTTAGCCCACTTAAGCGCAAAGGTAATCGACAGTACATACAAAACAAAGCCAGCCAGCTTAGATGAAGCCCAACCATTGACAAAAGGGTACAAATTAAGTGGATTCACCGCCACCATGTAAATAAAGGTGATGACAAACAAGGTGTATAAAATATGCGGGCCAATTTTTAATATCTTATTATTTACCGCATCGGATTTTTTAATCGTCAATACAAAATTGATAATAAAAAACACGAAAGTCAGCAAAATTATCGTGAGGTGAGCATGTTTAACGATCATGTACATGGTAGTGGATCCCTGAGTTTATGATTTTTGAATTTGTCTTAATAAAAGCACTGTTGATAACTGATACAGATAGTAACGTAAAGTAGATTGTTTAAATTGATAAATTACCTCAACAACATATATTTCTGTTTTTAAACCGATAAAACTAACTTAAAAGGACTATCTTTGGTGCCTGCAGGGCAGGTTGATTGCAAAGCTATTAGGAAATGGCATTAATAGCTATGGTTGGTGTCGATCAGGGCTTTAGTCTTATTCAGTCTGCTAAAACAGAGCGCAAGATAGATTGTTACTCAATGAGTTCAAAATCAGATTTTGACGCCGAACAGTCTGGGCACGTCCAGTCATCTGGGATGTCTTTAAAGCGAGTGCCAGCGAGAATACCCTCATCAGGAAAGCCAAGCGCTTCATCATAAATTAAGCCGCAGGTGATGCAGCAATATTGGCGGTAGGCTTGTGCTGTCATGGTGCAGTTCTCACTTATCTTCTGCTATTTCTATGAAATCGGGCTTGTCTCTGACAAAGCAATCTGGGCAGGGGAAGTCTTCAGGAATATCTGCCCACAATGTACCAGCTGGGTAGCCTTCGTGGGCTGCGCCTTTATCTTCGTCGTAAATATAAGCGCAGTCTGGGCACTCAAATTTTGCCATTTTTATTCTCCATTAAAATCATGTTTTAGTGATGAGTTCAGTTGAACTTTGCTTACTCGTTCAAATGTTATAGTGTTTTACGATGGTAACGTTTGAACCTGTCGTCTTTTGCCACTGGATCCATATTGACATTATTCATATCGCCTTGCGCCCAATCGGCAACCTTAGGATCCATAACTGAAAACCAAACCTTGGGAAATAAGGCTAAGATATACATCCATGGATAACCCGCATGTAGCTTAGGCACATTGTTGTAATCACGCAGCACTTGATACGGGCGAGTAGGGTGGGCGTGATGATCAGAATGGCGTTGTAAATGCAACAGGAAGAGATTGGATACTTTATGATTGCTGTTCCAAGAGTGCTGCGGTTTACAGCGTTCATAGCGACCATTGGCTTCTTTTTTGCGCAATAAACCATAGTGCTCGATATAGTTTGCAGAGGTTAAAGCCCAATAACCGTAGGCAGCAACAATAGCCAAAAATGGGATCATCAAGGGGCCAAAAAAAGCTAACATTAAAGCATAGGCGGTGATGGTAATTAACGCGGTTTGAATAATTTCATTTTGCATTGACCATTCTGACTTACCGAGGCGCTGTAATCTTGCTACTTCCAGCGCCCTTGCCCGACGAAATGCGCCAGGTATTTCACGCAGCACAAATTTGTAAATGGATTCTCCCATTCTGGATGAGGCAGGATCCTCCGGTGTGGCCACATCTTTATGGTGACCTTTGTTGTGTTCAATAACAAAGTGGCCATAACCACTCAAGGCAAGGGCCAGTTGTGCAGCAAGTTGCTGCCCTTTGTCATTCACCTTATGGCCCAACTCATGGCCGATGTTGACACCCGATGCCGCCATAATTCCCCCACTTAAGGCTGCCCCTAAAAAGCTAAACCACGACCACTCGTACTGTGTGACAACATAGGCTAAAACGATTACTGCTAACCACAACATGGGTACTGCGATGAACAAAACATATTTGTAGTAAGCCTGATTTTTAATTTCTTCAACCAAGGTCTCGCTAGGGTTGGCGTCATCATCACCAAAAAACTTGTCGAGCAGGGTGATACCAGCATACAAAAAAACAAAGGGACCCCACAGCCATAAACCATTGCCACTTGTTACTGCATAATAAGCCGATAATAAGGGTAAAATAAGTACGATAAGTGACAGTGCATAGCAGTATTTTTTGCTTGCTATCCAAGCTGAATTATCTGACGGAGTATTAGAGCGAGCGGCGGCCAGCATATTTGGTTCAAACTTATTTTCCATAGTGTCTCTTGGGTCGGAATAAAAGAATCGTTATAAATTGAGTAAGATTTTATCTACCTTGAAATGCAAGCGACATGGCCTTTAGTGCCAAGCGTTGGTCAATTAGTGTCATGTTTAGAAAATTATTACTGACTGTTGGAATGCAGTGTTTTTAAGATATTTAGTAAGGGTTATGCATTGCGCTAACAGCCTAACTCGGACTACAGAATGAGACGATGTTGTTAGGTGATTATTGTTGCTGTTGCTGCTGTTTCTCGCGGTAGGCACCGGGTGAGCAAGCAAACCAGCGTTTGAAGGTGCGGCTAAAATTAGATACATCTTCATAGCCCAATTGCATGGCAATAACGTCTATTTTTTGGTTGGTTTGATGTAACAAACGACAGGCATCACGTTTTTTCAGGGTTTCGATAATACTTTTGAAAGAAGTGTTTTCTTGTCGTAGTTTTCTAATTAGTGTGCTTTTTGACAGATTGAGTTTGTGAGCAGCTTCTTCAATAGTCAGTTCGTAACAGCGAGAGGCTTCAAGCAGATGAATAATTTTGTCTTCATAAGTATGCTGCTGGGCTAATCGCAGAAGCTCCACTTCACATTGTTCTTGCGCCATATTTAGCGAGTGTGGATCACCGGATAAACATCGGATCGCCAGCCAGGCGACAGGGAAGCGTATTCTTGCTACTGGCGCAGAAAATTGAATATGCGGTCCCAAAAAGGATGGGTATGTAGCGTGCCAAGCTGGTGCGTCGTAGGGTAATTCAATTAAACACTCATTCACCAAATTACCAATAGCAAAGCGAATAAAGTTATGCAGCATCTTGATGACGCCTTCATACAGAACTATTTCTACTGGTGACCAATCTCCAGAGGGAGTAATCGAAAGATAAATATAATCACTTTGGGTGCTGAGACTGAAATCGACAATTTGCGAGCGGGTTGGATAAAATTTAACCACAAAATCGAGGCATTGCTTAAAATCTTGCGCATGGGACAAGCCAAAACCTAAGTGGCCATGGCTTGAGACTGAAATACTATCAGCTACTTCTAAACCTAACCACGGCGGTATGCCTTGTTCAAGCATAACCTCAATCAGCAATTTTACGTGCGACAAGGGGATGTAATGCTCAGTTGCATCAAGGTTAGAAAGTGCGCCCAATTGCTGTAAATTTACATTGTGCTCCTGTGCATAACGTAAAAAATGGTTCCAATAGGTCACTGAAATTAAGTGTTCTGACTGCATCAAACACTCTGCTCTTTGGCTTTTTTATAAAGATAGTTAATCTTAATGGTCTGTGACTTTATTATCAATCACGCTTATATGCCTGGTGGGTGAGAGGTAAGCTCCAAGGAGTAGATTGAGTTCACACGAGAGTAAGGATATAAGGCTGAATACACACTGTTTTACTATTAATCGGGTGAGTTTAAACAGCGGCCGCCGTTATGGCGGCGCTAACAGCCTCGTCTGAATCAATGAGTTGTTGTAAGCCGGAACATTGTGTCACCGGCATACTTTGTCTCAACTTTACTTTTGTTTTTCACTAGTGGCAGGTTGACCGTATTTTTTAGAACGTGGGCCATGCAACAAACCATTATAACTTTCAGCAGAAAACAGTCTGTTAGAGGTGATAGCTGCGATATCGAAGCCCCTATCAGTAACCGTTTCAATAATCTGATTTAACGCTGCTTCTACCAACATACCGACTAAGCCGCCGCCATTATTACCCCGTGTTTCTGCACTCGATGCACTAGCGGCACCTTGCCAAAGTACATCACCTGTTCTTAAGTCGACTAAAGTTGCGGAAACACTTACCACAGTGTCACTGGATATTACGACGTAGCTTGTACCATATTGCTCTATAGTCAGATACAACGCTGCATCTGCGGCAAATATTTCGTGAAGTTTTTGAATCGGCACTGCATGTATGTCGTTGGCAACGGTTAAACCATTGTTCTTAAAGGTTTGATCAACCACGGCGACAGGAAATACGTAAAAGCCCGACTCGGCAATAGGCGCAACTAATTGTGCCATGACACTGTAGGGCGCGACTACTTCTGTTGATTTATTCAGAGGCAGTAATACTACAATTGAGTGGGGATCGGCGCTTCTAAAAGCCGTATAATCTTGGCCGGGAGGCATAGATACACAGGCACTGGTTAATGCAACAGCAATAAGCACGATGACAAGTTGAAGATGTCTCATATTTTTTCTCCAGCCGTCTTATTCATTAAAAAGTCGAGGTAAGCAGCCGACTCTGGGAACAAGGCTTTTTCTTGTTCAAAATGAGTGGTACCTTGTTCTGCGTTACCTGATTCAAAATACAACATACCGAGGTGGGCATGTACGCCAGGTGCAACCGGCTTGCCTTTGCCTCGAGCTTGTTCAATGACCTGCTCTAAAATCATAATTTGCTGACTAATCGATGTTTCGTCAGCCTTAAAGTAGCTATATATGGCTTCTGGATAGGCACCATAATAATATGTGGGCTCAACGGTTTTACAACCGGATAAAAAAAACACCGCAGAACAAATAACAAACAATACGCGCATTTAAGTATTTCCTTATTTAATTATATTTTCCAAGTTCCAGTCTCAAGACCTGTCACTAAGTTGTTAACGGCCTCACGAATAGCTAAATCTAGTACTTTGCCGTTCAGTGTTGCGTCGTAACCCGCAGTACTACCAAAGCCAATTACTTCGCGCTCAGATAAACTGTATTCACCTGCACCCTGCACTGAATAAACCAGTTCGGACGTTGTTACATCTACAATGTTGAGGGTGACCTTGGCGTAGGCTATTTGCGATTTACCTTTACCTAGCAGACCAAATAACTGTTTGTCACCCACATCTTTGCGGCCAAATTCAGTTACATCGCCAGTCACTACAAATTTTGCACCTGCTATGCTTTGCTCTGCGCCAGCAATATTTGCTTCATTTGCTAGCATTGCCATATTGTCGCGGTCTAACACCGAAAAACGGTTTGTTTGCTGTAAGTGGCTTAGCAAAGTGGTTTTTGCTTGACTACCCAATCTATCGGTACCTGATGAAAAAATTCCATTTTGGAAACTTGACCTATTCACAAAATTACCCACAGCGATCTTGTTTTTAACTCCTGCATAAGCAGTATTGTAGGTATTAACCTTAGGCGTTTCGATAACCTTAGATGTAGTGGTTGCGCAACCTGATAACAATATTACAGTTGCCCCGGTTACTAGAGCTGACATAGAGATTTTTGATATTATTGATTTCATTTGTATTCCTTAAATTAAAGTCGATTAGGTCAAAAATTAGCGAATAAGATATGCCTGAGTAGGTAGATGTTTGCATCGGGCTTACTACCTTGTAAACCAATTATTTAGAGGTGACTATTCTTTATCGTTGAGCCGCATTTATAATCCAATTTATCAATAAGTGCTACTCCTTTGCCAAAACACTTTGACTTTTGCAACGAAAAATTACAGCGCTAAATTTAATTATTATCACTCCTTGGCGTTAATCGAGTTTAGCTATGGTTATTTCAATATTTTTACTGCTTCCTGCAAACCAACTTTGCACGTAAATACTGCCGATAACGGGAGGCATGCCATCTTCTGGCACCTCTTTATATCGAACGCTATTTTTATTCTTTTTCTCTAATTCAAACTTAACTTTTTTCTCAGACATAATTCAGTTTAGCTATTTGAGTATTAATGACTGAAATATAACCTAAAACCCTCAATTTCTTTTAAGTTTATTAAAATATTTGAGTAACAAAAAAGACCCAAAAACTGAAACAGAGAGTTCACAGACATCAGTCAGCAAGAACAAGTAGAGTAAGTTTTAAATGCTTTAATGTGCTATCTCTGTGCCGAGCCACTGATTAACCGTTGAAACAATCTCGTCCGCTTTATTCTCTTTCATTCCGGCATTGTGGCCCACTAGCCAGCGCACTTTGTCCATCTCTGGTTCAAAGATAAAGGCGCTGTCTCCGCTAAAAATTTCATCAGGAATTGGGCCAGTTGCCAATGCAAGGCTATAATTTGATTGGGCGGTTTTGCTACTTTTCCTTTGTCTTTCGGCGTAGGCGTAGAGCACTGGCTTAATTGGCCTTGTTTCGCTGCGCGGACGGAAGAGATGAATTCGACCAAGGGGCAACAAGGGCTCAGTGGTTCGGGTAATTGTACCTGCCTCACGGTCAAAATGGATAAGTAACTTACGTATAGCCAATGTAAATAAGCCAAGAAATAGCAAACCCACAAATATAAGGATTAATTTGTTTATTAGAGGATAGTCCGTCATCGGTTGCGGTTCGACCGAAAAACAGAATCCAGCCAAAATCACTCCAACAATTGGCCAACCCCAAGGAGTTGATGAAAAAATAAGATGCTGAGTCGAGTTTTCTTTTATATTCACCGTGGCCTTCTGATCATGAGATGTGTACTGTGAAAAAAATATACACCAGTTTGCTGATAAAGATATCTACTGGCGTTAAATACTTTTATGCCTACACTCATCAGGCTTAAAGTTAAGGCAGTAATAAGCATGTGACTACAAACTGTAAAACTCATTTATCAACATAGATGTTCTGAGCTTGGAATAAGCTTTAACATTAGCAGAGAAATTCGCTCTTTGGTTAAAGCATAAGTTTATTGAACAAAGCACAAATGTATCTGCAATAATAGCCCGAATAAGTGAAGTTGGTTTGAGCATGACGTTGCGGCAATATTCACATTAATTTGTGCAATCGACTCTACTAATCAGCTTGTTATTGAGCACTAAGGAAAACATCTAAACATGAAAAATATTGAAATTTATCAAGAGCCGATAGCCTTGTATCAACTCTTAAAGCTTGAAGCCTTGGTATCCAGTGGTGGAGAGGCCAAAGCGGCCATTGATGCGGGTAAGGTGTTAGTTAATAACCAAGTGGAAACCAGAAGGCGCAAGAAAATATTGTCTGGCGATATTATTGAGTTTGAAAAACAAGCGTTTGAGATTGTGTTAAAGCCAAAAGAGCAGTAGAGATAAATAATCTGTTAGTTTTTGATTTCCATTTATTGTTGTTAGGGCGATTAGCAGGGTGTTAGGAAAACCAATAAGCTGAAGATTTTACAAGAAAAGTAACTTGGCTAGTGTGATTAACTAGCCAAGTTTGTATACCTATAATGAAGCGACAAGTTGTTCTTTAAGTATTTCTGTATCGTCGGGGAGGGGATCAAGAGGCTTACTACCTTCACATAGCTTAGACTCTTCTCGAACCAAAAAAACCTCAAAGCGCTTTCCAGGCAGCAAATTCACTGGGCTAGCTGGCTTGGCTGTAACTTTATAACTTGCACCTTCTTCAACATTAAGGACGAAATTAACCTGATCAGCCTCACTACCACCGTAGATTGAAGATCTCTTGCAATAACTTTGGGCGCACACTGCATAACCTCTAAAAGAATGCAATCCTGGCGTCAGGTTGAGTGAAACAAAACCACTTGCTTCAATACTGCCAAGCGGTAATCCATTTGCTTTGGGAATATTTAGCTGCTTGTCATTATGCTTTTCAATAACTACAGAGTAGTCTCCCTGAGCAACAAATTGGTTACTGACCAGTTTCCCACATGTTTCTGCATTAGCATTTAATGATAAAAAAAGGGCTGACATTGACAAAAAAGTATATTTAATTTTCATAGTAATTCCTTCTAAAATGTTTTTTCCCGTGGTTTTTGAACCACCATTGATGACTATATTATATACGGTAAGAACATAACACTTTTTATCTGTAATAACAGTGGGAGGAATGATCACCACTTATTGATAGCTGCGTGATCTAACCTGTGAAATGGCAGAGCCGATAAAGACTAATCAGCCATGGCTAAATTCAAAAAAAGGACTCCAATCGGTATATGGCGATTCAGTGGTAGAGGTATAATATTACTGTTTTAGATATTCTAGCGTGTCAACCAACTCAAATTTAGGGCTGCGTTGGATAAATTCTCGTAACATGGCCGTATGGGCTGAACCCATTAAAATTAACACTCGATCATTTTTGGTCATTTTTATTCGATTTAAGTTCGAATAAATTTTCATATTTCTAAGATAAAACTGAGCGGCTTGTTCAGCACCTTCAAACCCATTATCGATGGCAACATAAAGCAGCTTATCGGCGTTAGTATTCAAAGAGTAATCGAGCATTATTGGGTGATTAGTTAAGCTTAACTTTTCGATTAATGATAACTGATCAAAACGACTGTCTAATTCACCGATCTCTGGATGATGTTTGAATGGCTCATTGGTCAGTTCCAGGTAGGTTTGTGGGTCAACTGAATTTTCCAACTCAGGACTGCTTTCGATAAAATCACCCAGACTATAGTTATAACCCATATGGTTATCGATACCATACACTTTCTCTAAACCGCTCAATCTAGCCACATCAAACCCTATCATGCTTAATTCTCCATAAGTAGAGTCCAGCTGGCTGGGATGATCTAAAAAGGCTTGGTAGGCTTGATTTATTTCATGTTCATTTTCGGGTAAGAATTCAAGGCAGATTATGGTTGGTTTAAATCGAGCAATGAGCTTTGAAATTGTTTTTATTTCTTGTTGGTTACTCAGATCACTTTCATCAAAATCGACTTTCGTGGCGTCACTTGTCGTACCGAAGTGAAAGCTTCCAACATTCAATACTTTAATTTTACTCTCGGTCACAGAAACTGTGTCAACAACAGGTATTGAGGATGATGTTATTGGCTCAGCACTACAAGCTACGATAAGGAAAGTAACAAAAAAGATGATATTTTTCATTTATAAAAGACAGAGCCTGATTAATTGATCAATTTGAGGTGGCTTAAAGCTTTAGTTTATCCCCACGCTTAAACCAGCAATTCGAGTAACAGTTAAACATGCCCGCAGAATAAATAAGATCCGTCTTATAAGCAATAAGCGCAAACTTGCTTAGATTTTTATACGGCATATTTATAATGAATACAGCTGTCAAAACACTTTTTGTTCTCGAGTCTGCTATGGCAGCCCTTGGGCATAGAGGAGACGGTTTCGTGTCGATGAAACTCACCAATATCGTTTTGTTGTATTTCGGTATTCATCCATCAGTATATGAAAATGCTAGGATATTCATATTATGAATTATGGAGAGGCGATTTGTTATTAAATATTATGTGCCCTTAGCGCTTATTTATCATGGCTGTCCATGTAACGATATTATGTGCCCTTAGCGCTTATTTATTATGGCTGTCCACGTAAGGATATTATGTGCGCTTAGCGCTTTTTATTATGGCTGTCCACGTAAGGATATTATGTGCCCTTAGCGCTTATTTACTATGGCTGTCCATGTAAGGATATTATGTGCCCTTAGCGTTATTTATCATGGCTGTCCACGTAAGGATATTATGGGCCCTTAGCACTTATTTATCATGGCTGTCCATGTAAGGATATTATGTGCCCTTAGCGCTTATTTATTATGGCTGTCCACGTAAGGATATTATGTGCCCTTAGCGCTTATTTACTATGGCTGTCCAAGTAAGGATACGATAAGGACAAATATTTTAGGATAATATGAAAAGGAATCACCTAAGAAAAAAGCTGGGTTTATTTGTCTGGTACAATACGCATTTAAGCGCTCTTCAACCGTTATTTTTATAAGGCCTCACATGTCATTTTCAGCACTGAAGTTATCAGCCCCCATTTTAGAAGCATTAACTGAATTAGCTTACAGTCAAGCGACACCCATTCAAGAACAGGCTATTCCGGTCATTTTAGCCGGTAAAGATCTTATTGCTGCTGCGCAAACCGGTACAGGTAAAACCGCAAGTTTTGTCTTACCTATTCTGCAAAGGCTTAATACAGATCGTAAACTCCGGGGGAAACGCATTCGTGCACTTATTTTGGTACCCACGCGAGAATTGGCGGTGCAAGTTGAAAAGAGTATTGGCGCCTATGGTCAATTTTTAACGCTTAGCTCCATGGCAATGTATGGTGGCGTTGATATGGATGAACAAAAACAGCGCTTAATTGGCGGTATTGATATCCTGATAGCCACGCCAGGGCGCCTACTAGACATGGCGCATCAACGCGCATTGCACTTTGATGAGCTTGAAATACTGGTATTAGATGAAGCCGATAGAATGCTGGATATGGGTTTTATTACCGACATTAATAAAATTATTGAACGCCTTCCTGAGCAGCGTCAAAACTTACTATTTTCTGCCACTATTTCAGATGAAGTGCGTGCTTTAGCCAAACGTTCTATCAATAATCCAGTGGAAATATCGATAAAGCATAACGAGGCATCCGCGCCCAAAATTGAGCAATGGTTGGTCACGGTTGATAAAGACACTAAATCGGCTTTATTAAGTCACCTCATTAAAGAGCTAGCTTGGGATCAAGCGCTTATCTTTATTGAAACTAAACAGGGGGCGGCTAAGTTAGTCAGTCAATTAGAAAAACGGGGGATTCCAGCAGAAAGTATTCACGGTGATAGAACCCAAGCTGTGCGTGAACAAATCTTGGCAGACTTTAAGTCGGGTAAAATACAATTTTTGGTAGCAACTGGAGTGGCTGCCCGTGGTCTAGATATTCAAAATCTATCCCGCGTGGTTAATTATGACTTACCTGATCAAGTAGAAGATTATATTCATCGAATCGGCAGAACAGGTCGAGCAGGGGCAAGTGGGGAAGCGATTTCATTTGCGGCTAAGGATAACTTTAGAAACCTGTGTGCCATTGAAAGCCATCTTGGTCATGTAATTACTCGAAAAACGTTTGAAGGTTTTGATGTGAGGAAGGCCGTGCCAGTTTCCATATTAAATTACGTGCCCAAAAATAAACGTTAATTACTTTTTTAACTCGTCATTAGTAACTCTAACTACTAGGAAGGCAAACGAGCCACGGGTCGTTTGTGTGGTCTTTTTCGCTATTCATCCTTCACTATAATAGAATGCGGGTATATCTACTCAATAGCAGCTTTCTTTATGAACCAAGACGATAATTCAATTCAAGTTAATCAATCTAGCCCTGAAAAAGGCCTACTATTTAATAAAAAGAACAAGGTATCGGTATGGGCTTCACAACATCCTTACGCTGATATTCCCGATGATTATTTTGCTGAGACTTTTTTCAAAAACGATACTCGGGCAAGAAATACGTGGTCAAATAATTACAAAATACGGTATTTCGTGCCAAATCAGATGGAGACCAATGGTGCTCATGAAGGCACGATTGATATTCATACTGCAGCGGGCAACTGTTCTTGTTCCAGCTCTTTTATTGTCAATTTGATGAGTAAGGCCAAGAAAAACAAAATGGAGCAAGTGACGTGGATCATTTTACTTTTTGAACAAGAATACAGTGTCAAACTCAGTGGTGTCGCTCACGATGAATACACCACCTTTTTGGGTGCCTTCAATTATGATGCCTCCAGCGCAAGCTTGCTGGGCGAAGAAGAGCCACAAGAATAAGCCCGACACAACAAGGTTATCTCAATATCTACCACTTTCAGCGACAATTAGCATGATTTTTGGCAATATTGACCCTTAAACAGGAGTACAAGATGCAAGCAAAATTTACCGTTCAAATTGATTCTTTTCATAAAATCAACAAGATTAAAAATGCATGGTCAAATGAGGATTATCATGCCCTCATGACGATTATGGATTTTGACGATAATCTAGAACAAATGGACACCACAGAACTGAGAGAAATGTGCATGATGTCGCTCAACGATCTTGAACCTGATGAGGCGGCCAAAGTGGTATTAACCCGTCTATTTCCTGATGAATCACAAGGCAAAATAGAACAACTAAGCCACGATATGCCAGATGACCGCCTATGGGAGGAGTGTCCAGATTGCCTATATCACGAACGCTTATTCAGTGCTTATGCCTTATTACGAGAAGCATTTAATGGTGTTTTTGCCCAACCAACAGGAGTTGAACTGACCCTTACTGTCACGGGCCATGATAGCGAAGATATGCTGATATTTGATCAGTCACCCTATTCCGCTATCGTACGTTTATTCGCAAGTGGGCAAAGTGATGACGCGCTCATAAATCGCCTATACGAAGAGCAAATCCAAGGTCAACAGTTTCCTGAGGCACCCGGTATTGTTTGGCAGTTGAAGCAGATAGCAGATAATGGCCTAACACGTCAATTTAGCTTAGTCAGTTCATACTTCTGGCTTAAGAACTTTCAGCAGCTTGATAATTTTAAAGCAGTATCCCATGCCGATGCAGTCGATGAGGATGAATAAGTCTGAGTTACTACAGATAATGAGCTTGTTAGGGGCAGAACAGTATCAATGATTTGATCATGAGCTGCCATTGCTGATTAACCTTGTTAAGCCTTGTATACAGATGCTTTACATATCTTCCATTGAACTTATGTCCATGCTCAGGCGTTTCTTTTCTTGAGCCATGTGCTGTCTTAGATTTTCAAAAAGCTCTTGCACATTGGTAGACTCGTCTGCCCCTGAAAGTCCTTCGTAAAGATCGCAGAAATACTCATCAAAACGCTGTGCTATATTTTCAACATCAGCAGAGTTGATTTGGCTGCGCTCAAAGTCGGGATTAAACAAATGTTCAACACTCTGTTCGCGATCAAATTGAATAAACGTTTCACGCACTTCAACGGGGGAGCTTTCGATATAGCTATCCACGAAACGTAATAACTCAAGCTCATGTTTCACTAAAATATTAAGTAGCAGTTTGACTCGCTCATTGGTGGCATCTAGCGACAGCGAGCGATAAAACTCAGCAATACGTGCATGTGATTTTTGAGTATGCAATAAAAAATCATAAACCTTGGAGAAGTTACTCATGGATGTTCTTCCTATTTTAAATTCGCTAACGTGTTACTCACAGTTGATATTTTTGATAACTGCTTAAGCACATTAATCTAGCTGTTGGCACCTACGGTAACACGTGAATGTACTTTAAACTTGTTTTCAAATCCCTTAATTGCTGCAAGGACTTTGTTGGTTTAATACCCGCTACTGAGTTGGCATTAGAGTAATTTCACGCACGTCGCAGCGCGGATTGGCTGAAATAGCATAAACCACCGCATCAGCTATATCGCTGGGATCTAACTTGTCAGGTTTGGCTTCGTCGAAAAACGGCGTGTTTACCATGCCTGGGCATATAATCGTGCAGCGACCATTCCATTCAGCCATTTCGGTGGCTAAATTTTGGCCAAATCCGTAGGCGAACCACTTAGATGCGCCATACACTGAGCCCTTGAGTGTTATCTTGCCGGCTATTGAACTGGTGATAATAAAATGTCCCTGTGTTTCTCTTAATGAGGGCAAGCTGGCTTTTGCAGTAAACAATAAAGCGTTGATATTAACGTCGAGCATGGTTTTCCATTCATCGGGATCACCTTTCTCAATACCAGCAGAATTTGTGCCCGTGCCAGCATTCGCAAAGACAACATCTATTCGACCGAATTTGTCTTTAGCTTTGGTAACCACGTTGTTAATTTCGTCCAATTTTGAAACATCTGCAGTTACTGCCAAAACATTATCTTCACCCCAACGTTTGACTATTTCATTGAGTTTGTCGGTGCTTCTTGCCGTGATTACTGCTTTGTGCCCTGCTTTAAGTACCTTGTCGACGGTCGCAGCACCTATGCCGCTGGACGCACCAGTAATGAGTATTATTTTTTCATTATTCATTGATTTTATCCTTAATCTAAGACGTGCTTTGCTAATACCAAAGCAATACTGATACCACTTCAATGCATATCAATAGCACTGGGTGCTTGATAGAATCAGTCACATCAGAATAGATAAATATATAGCGTAATTTCGTAACTATTTTACGCAGTATGTAAAATTTTCATGGTGGGTAAGCACAAGTTAATTTTAACAATTTACTCATACCAACAAGGACAAATATCTTGGCTTAAAAAAAGCCAAACTAAACTAGATTACTTGAATTAAGGTCAACTTAAATTTAAGTGCGACTGCTCACTTTAACTTGGTCAACATGATGCTTGAAGCGGCTGAGTAATAAGCTTATTTTGGGTTGAATGTAGGTTTGGCAAAACGGTCTGTCGGGCGCGGTATAAAAGTAGTTTAAGAACTCGCTTTTATTCTGTTTGAATTGTTTAAAAGGGTAGACCTGAGTAATAACTGTTTTATCGAAACTGGTCTTTAACATAATTAAACTGTCAGAGGCTTGATTAAATTGAACGTCATCGTAGGCATATATTGCCGAGCGATATTTTCCACGCATAGCATGATTGGATGTGCTGGCGTGGGTATGAAGATGAATTTCGATTAAGTCTGTCAACGAGATGACTGCGGGCTCAAAATGGACTTCAATTGCTTCAGAAAAGTCACCGTTTTCGCCGTTTGATGCTATCCATCCTTGATTGACTTGAGTAACACCAATCAGTGAGCTAAATACGCCTTCGGTGCACCAATGACAACCACCACCTAAACCAATTTTACGGATAGTCATAGTTAAATTACCACGTCTCTGGGCAGGCTAAGTCATTGTACTTAATGTCTATTGCCCTCAGGTCAGGAAAAGTCATAGTGATAAAATTAATACCGCTGTTAGTTAGTTTTGTTGTTCAGGCCCAAATGACTACTGCAATGATTAATTTAGTCCCTACTAAAGAGGGGCAGAGTGGACTGCTTTAACCACACTGTCCCATCTTTATATAGGGTGCTGACTTTACCTACTTGGCGTTGAAAGCAGGGTAATCACTGTAACCTTCCTTGCCACCACCATACCACTGGCTTGCATCATCAAAAGGTGTCACCTGCCAACCATTTTTATACCGGTCCGGTAAGTCAGGGTTGCTAATATAGGGACGTCCAAAAGCAATTAAATCAGCTTGGTCGTTGGCCACCGCTTCGCTGGCACTTTCATAAGTATAACCACAATTACCTATAATGGTTTGCTTAAAAAGAGGCCTGATATCGTCGAGGGTCATTGGCTCGCCTAGCTCGTGAAAGCCAAAGGCAAGGCCATCCATCACGTGCAGAAAACCAAGTTTTTGTTCATTCAAACGTTGAATCACTGTGGTATAGAGTTCGCGATAGTCTGGGCAGCCCATATCATTAAATACGCCATTAGGAGATAGTCTTACCCCTATTTGACTGGCGTCAAAAACTTCTTTCACTGCCGCCAACACTTCAAATAGAAAACGCATACGGTTTTCTATACTGCCACCGTATTCATCATCTCGTTTATTGCTTTTTGTATCTAAAAATTGATTTAGCAAATAGCCGTTGGCAGCATGTACTTCGACACCATCAAATCCCGCTTGCTTGGCATTGATTGCCGCTTGTTTGAAATCATTGACGGTGCGCTGGATATCATCTTTTGACATTGGCCGAGGCGCTTCGTAGCTTTTTTTACCTTGAGACGTGTGGATCCCATCACCATCAATGGCTACATCTGAGGCACTAAAAGGCAGCTCTCCATGGTGAAAGTCGCTGTGCGAAGCGCGGCCACAATGCCAAAGTTGCAGCACTATTTTGCTGTCTTTGTTATGCACACGGTCAACAATCTGTTTCCAACCCGCTACCATGTCTTGGGTGTAAATGCCCGGTGAGTCTATCCAACCAATGCCTTGTTCTGAAATCACCGTTGCTTCTGTGATCACCAAACCAGCAGTAGCTCGTTGTTCGTAGTAATCACCCATTAATTTATTAGGTATACGCGTTTCAGTCGCTCTTCCACGGGTTAGAGGTGCAAGTACAAAGCGATTTTTAAGCTCAGCCGAGAACAAATTATGCGAATCAAATAACGTTACTGTAGACACTAAGTCTCCTTTAATTTTTTATATTATGTGTCAAAAAGCAGCAAAAGTGCCTGATTGACACGCTTTAGTTAGATATTGGTAGGTGTGAGTATGCTGTGAACAGCAATTAAGTTCAGTTTGTGCTGTTTAAATTGTATGACCCCGAGTCAAGGTTCGCCTAAAGTAAACTATCGGGGTCGGACCAAATTTAAGTTTTCCACTCATTTGGCTGCAGGCAGTTTCCAGTTAGGTCTGGGAAAATGACAAGTGTAACCATTAGGGCGAGTTTCTAAGTAGTCCTGGTGTTCAGGTTCTGCTTGCCAAAAGTCACTGACAGGCTCGACTTCAGTGACAACTTTTGCCGGCCATAATCCCGATGCATCCACGTCAGCGATGGTTCGTAATGCCTCTGCTTTTTGCTCATCAGAAGTAAAATAAATAGCTGAGCGATAAGATGCGCCGCTGTCATTGCCTTGTCTATTTACGGTACTTGGATCATGTATTTGAAAGAAAAATTCGAGGATCTGTCGATAAGTAGTGATGCTGTTATCGAACATTATTTCAATGCCTTCTGCATGGTTACCGTGATTACGATAAGTCGCATTTGCCACTTCACCGCCGGTATAACCCACACGGGTTGAAGTGATGCCAGGGCGTTTGCGAATTAAATCCTGCATCCCCCAAAAACAGCCACCGGCTAATACTGCACGTTCAATTGCCATTACGAAATATCCTCAATTTGGTCTATATAGGCTGCATAACCTTGGTTTTCCATTTCATTCTTAGGGATAAAACGTAATGAAGCGGAATTTATACAATAGCGCAAACCACCTTTATCTGGTGGGCCGTCATTAAACACGTGGCCTAAATGACTATCACCATTTGATGAACGCACTTCAGTGCGCAGCATACCGTGGGTGGTATCAGTAATTTCATTTACATGGGCAGGCTCAATGGGTTTAGTAAAACTTGGCCAACCACAACCTGATTCATACTTGGCAGATGAAGCAAATAAAGGCTCGCCAGAAACTACATCGACGTAAATACCAGGCTGTTTATTGTTGAGCAACTCGCCGGTGCCAGGGCGTTCAGTGCCGTTTTGTTGGGTCACACGGTACTGCTCAGGGGTCAGGGCAGCAATTGCATCCTGTGATTTTTGATAAGTACTCATAATCTCCTCATTGCTATTAATATTCGGGCCTATTGGAATACAAAAGACCAGCTGCTGAATAGTTTTATTACAATTCGAGAATAAAGATCACTATTTCAACAGTACCAAAATGATATGGGGGGTAGAGCACCCTTAAACAAGGTTCGAATATTCAGGGGGCTTACATGTAAACTCTAAGTTACGGATTCACTTGTTTTAAGCGCAAAATCTTTATATTCAAAAATGCAAACAACAGGGCAATAACGGGGTTGATTAAGTTAAAGAAGCAGTAGGGTAGATAAGCGATGGTGGCGACAGCTAGCGTACCGGCCATGTATACGCCGCAGGCATTCCATGGGATTAAGGGCGAAGAGAGTGTGCCGGCATCTTCTAAAGTACGGGACAAGTTAACACTGGCGAGCTGGCGTTTGTTATATTCAGACTTCCACATATGACCGGGTAGTACCAGAGACATGTACTGATCGCCGGTGACTATATTTACGCCTAAACATGTGGCCATAGTTGATGCGATAAGCGAGCCGGTAGAGCGGACAAACTTCAACATGAACCTCATGAGAACATCAATATAGCCGATTTTTTCAAGTACCCCTGTCATCATCATCGAAGCAATCACGAGCCATACCATATTGACCATCGATGCCATGCCTCCTCGGGATAGCAAGGTGTTAACACTGGCATTGCCAGTGGTGATAGAAAAACCATCGAATAACACTACCCAAAATGATTTGATAAGCGTTACAGCATTAGCACCGCCCGCGAATGCAAGTAAGGCTTGGTATTGAAATATAAGGGTGAATACACACGCTAACAGCGACACACCCATAATGGCGAGAAACGCAGGTACTTTTTTTACCGCCAACCACAACAATAGCGCGATAGGAATTAAGTTAATGGGTGAAATAGTGAAATACTGATCAAGGGTTTGCACAAAAGACGCGATACTTGCTTGACTACCCTCCGTGACGTTGGTGTTTAGGCCAATCACTAAAAAACCTAATACCGCGATAATAAAACTTGGAATGGACACCCACGCCATATGCCGAATATGGTCGAACAATTCGCTGCCTGCCACAGCAGGCGCTAAATTAGTCGTTTCTGACAGGGGTGACATTTTATCGCCAAAATAGGCCCCTGACACAATCGCCCCAGCGGTGATTTCAGGTGATAAAGCAAAACCGTAAGATACACCAATCAAGGCTACACCAATAGTGGCGGCCGTGGTCCAAGAACTACCAATACAGGTAGCCACCAAAGCACAGATTAAACAGGTCAATGGGTAAAAGTAGGTGGGCGACAAAATGTTGAGGCCGTAGTACAAAAGACTTGGCACGGCACCCGACAACATAAAGCTGCCGATCAATGCGCCGATGGATAAAAAAATCAAAATTGGGCCGACTATTTTGGTCGACGAATAGATAATGCTTTGCTCTATTGCACTCCAACTCAGCCCATTTTTAATGCCAATCAAGGCAGCTAAAAAGCCAATAGTCATCATCGCAACTTGGGTGGCCCCTGCCAGCGCGTCACTACCAAATATGCCGATTACAGCACCCATTAAACTCAGCAGAATCACAGTGACGACAAGAGCGTCAACGCGGCCTAAGGGTTTGTTGCGAGTGCTTAGTTGGTCTGGCTCGATGCGCTTCCCCTAATTATCTCGTAGAATTTCTCGTGCTGCATTATGCCCCGGGGCTCCGGTTACGCCGCCTCCAGGATGGGTGCCTGCGCCACACATATACAAACCTTTAATAGGCGAGCGATAGTTACCATGACCTAATAAGGGTCTAGTGCTAAACATCTGATCCAAACTCATGTTGCCATGCATAATGTCACCTTTAGTAAGCCCGAATATCCGTTCGAGATCAAGAGGGCTTAATACTTGGCGACCCAGCACTGATTGTTTGAAGCCCGGTGCATATTTTTCGACTTGTTCAATAATTAAATCTGCCGCTATTTCGCGCTGTGTATCCCAATCAATATCCGGTTCAAACTGTTGGCAAAACAAACTGGCTACGTGCTGTCCTGTTGGCGCTAAGGTGTCGTCGAGTGTGGAAGGAATGAGCATTTCAACAATAGGCGCTTTCGACCAGCCGTATTGTCTTGAATCACGATAGGCCTGGTCTATGTACTCGCAGGTGGCACCAATAATAATGCCACCAGTCAAGTGCTCCGCGCTAGCGCGCTCTTGTTTGGCTAAGCAGGTAAATTTAGGTAATTCACTCAAGGCCACGTTCATCCTAAAAGTGCCTGAGCCATTCTTATAGTGTTTCATGCGACGCGCAAAATCGACGGGTAGGTCTTTGCTATCAACTAATTGGTTATACAACAGACTTGGATTGAGATTTGACGCGATGATCTTTGCCTCAAGGGTTTCGCCATTTTCGAGCAGTACACCGTAAGCCTTACCATCTCGAACCAGTACTTTTTTCACCGCGGCATCGGTCTGAATTTCAACACCTTTAGCCAGTGCTGATTTGGCCATGGCTTGGGTAATGGCGCCCATACCGCCAATGGCGTGACCCCAAACACCTTTTTCACCATTTACTTCACCAAAAGCGTGGTGCATTAACACATAAGCTGAGCCGGGCGTTTTTGTATCGGCATAGTTGCCAACAATGCCATCAAAGGCAAAGGCTCCTTTGACAAATTCGTTTTCAAAATACAGATCCAAAAAATCAGACACACTTTTAGTAAAAATATCGAGGACAATACGTTCATCTTCAATAGGTAGTTTGCGCAGGCGATTACCAAATTTTGCGGCTTTAAAAATGTCTTTAATACCTCCGCCAACGTTAGGCGGGGTCTCAAGTAAAAAGTCACGGATCAGATCAGCTACCATGCCGGTATCTCTAAAGTAACGCTCTAATGCCTCAGCATCACTCTCAGAAAAGCGCGCTATCTCGGCCTTTAGTTTTTCTGAACCCACCACAAAAGCTAAAAATTCATCGTTGTCGTGAGGCCATAAATTGTTGACCTTTCTGTGCACAATATTTAAGCCATACGCATGCAATTTGAGATCACTTATGACTTTGGGATTGAGCAAACTGACGGTATATGAGGCTACCGAATTGCGAAAGCCGGGATGAAACTCTTCGGTAACAGCTGCGCCACCTACTACATTGCGACGTTCTAATACCCGTACCTTTTTACCTGCCATAGCTAAGTAATTTGCACAGACTAAACCGTTGTGTCCGCCGCCTATAATGATCGCGTCTAACATCTATATTCCTCGAGATTATGCTACGTGAAGATTGACAGTATTGAACACTCGTTCAATACTGTCAATCCTCCAAGGTAAGCAGGTTAGTCACACGCTATGACGCGGTTAAAATTAGACAAAATCACTCAATATATCGCGGCGCAACGACCCGGCTATTCACTCGCTCAAGCTTTTTATAAAGATGTAGATGTTTATCAGGCTGAAATAGAACATATATTTTTAAAACATTGGTTATACGCCGGTCATGCCTCGCAAATTCCACTTGCTGGAGATTACTTTACCTTTGACTTTGATACCGAGTCGGTGATCATTGCACGCACCGCAAGCGGAGATGTAAAAGCCCACATGAATGTTTGCCGTCATCGTGGCTCGAAAATTTGTCTTGAGCCATCAGGTTCACAAAAATCCCTTACTTGCCCCTATCATGCATGGAATTATAATCTAGACGGCCAACTTATCTCTGCGCGTAATATGCCCGACGATTTTGACCGCTCTCAGAATGGCCTGCATAAGGTGAATGTTGCCTTGTTACATGGGCTAATTTTTGTGTGTCTAAGTAAAGAGCCACCAAGCTTGAGCGCTTTGCAAAACGAGCTAGATGAGGTGTTTGAGTTATTCGGTTTTAACAACATGAAATTGGCTGAGAAGAAGTCCTACCGTATTCCAGCTAATTGGAAGTTGGCGGTTGAAAATTATCAAGAATGTTATCACTGTGCGCCCTCTCACCCAGAGTTTGCCCAAATTCATGCCATGGCCAAGCCGCCCAAAGTATTTCAAATGGCCAAAAGCGACTTCGCTCAAGCGAATCAAGGTCAGCCAAAGTTTAAACAGTTAAATCGTTATTTTGATTTAGCTGAAGTAGGGCAAGAAGGTTATCAATACGACCGCAACCCACTACTACGTAATGCGCTAAGTGGCAGTGCGGGGGGGAAGCCCGTAGCGCCCTTACTTGGCTCGATTCAGGAATATGATGGTGGCGCGTCGGAGCTGATGATAGGGCCGCTCAGCTACTTTTTAATTTATGATGACCACATGCTTGGTTACCGCTTTTTACCCAACTCGGTGGATGAATGTATCTGCGATGTTTCATGGTACGTCAATGAATCAGCAGTGCAGGGCAAAGATTACCAACTCGAACAGCTTACTTGGTTATGGGATGTGACAACGCAAGCAGATAAAAAAATCATCATGAATAATCAAAAAGGCGTCGACTCCAGATACTATCAGCCAGGCCGTTTGTCTGAGATGGAACATTTTCAACAGAGTTTTTTAACCTGGTATCTAAAAACCTTAGCTGAATAAGCCTCAACTGCTCAATTAGGCTTAAGCTCAGATGAAATGATCAAGACACATATGCCCACTCCTTGGATAGTCTGGTTAACACTATTATTTGTCAGCTCACTACAAGTAAACAGCAAGGAATAATGGTCTGTACCCTTTAAGTCATATGACGAAAAAATCGAAATATCGCCAACTTTCACTCCATCAAGGATGTAAAACAGATATAAATATGCGGTAATCCGGATCTTCATCTTATGAAAATGACGAGCTATTTTACCTATGCTCAGTGATAGCAAAGGGTCACACCAACAAGCTTCTATAATAGGCTTTGCTTATTTGATCATTTAAGCAATTTAACAAACAACCTTAAATCAAGGTTTTTTTCATTGTGGATTTATCTGTTAATTTAGGGCGGTATGATTTATCAATAAATCTGGCAGATTCAGATTTTTACTACTGCGTATTTTGAAATTTTACTAATAATTGAATTTAATTTGGGGTTTATGCTGTCTGCTTACAAAAAGAGTAGCAATAAGACTTTTCTGTGATTAACTTCAATTTTGTATTGCCTGTAAAAAAAGAAATAGGAAACCAATGGATGTTGAACAGTATTGTTAAAAACCTTATGTTAAAACTCGTTATATTCACGTTCACATTTAACTTGTGCGTCGCAGTTGATGCCTCAGAATTACACATTACCTTGCTTACTTCTGACGCAAAGCCCATGCCAAATGCAGTGGTCTACCTATTGGGTTCAGGACAATCTGGTCAACAAGAAATAGATCGAAAGGCAATTATGGACCAAATTGATGGGCAATTTTCGCCACACATATTGGTAGTGCAAAAAGATACCCAAGTACGCTTCCCCAATTCTGATTCTATCAAACACCATGTTTATTCATTTTCACAGGCTAAGGTTTTTGAATTACAGCTTTACAAAGGTTTGGACGCGGAGCCTTTACTGTTTTCTAAAACCGGAGTGGTTGAGCTAGGCTGCAATGTACACGATTGGATGTTGGGGTATATTTTAGTGGTAGATAGTCCTTATTTTGGCAAAACTAATGGCTCGGGGGAGATGACACTAAACGTGCCGAATGGAGATTATCAACTGCATATTTGGCATCCTAGAATTGTGCAAACATCTGAAAGTTTGAGACAAAACATTAATATGAATGGCGATACGACTTTGTTGCTCAACTTAAGTCAGGCACTTTTGCCTGATTTGAATCAATATGAAGTTGAAAAGGGAGATTTCTCTGAATATGAATAGCGCTCAAGTTGCCGCTAGTATTTTATGTTTGTTTTTTTCGGTGGCTTTTGTGAAGGCGGCTGAGGTTAAGGTGCTAGCTCAAATCAACCTAGTGAAATCAGACAGACAGGCATCTTGGTTTGAGGCCGATACAGGTATTTTGGCTTATTCGGAAAATGGATTTAATGTTCAACAAGGAATATTGAAGCTAAGCGATTCGATTAGCTCTAGTTTAAGCTACGACATGGTGGCGAATTATTATCAACTAGGAGAACAACATCTCGGTTTTTCACAGGCCCAACTAATTTATAAACCTTTGAGTGCTAGCAAGATACGCTGGCGCGGGCGTGCTGGTTTTTTCTATCCTAATATGTCTCTAGAAAATGTCGATGTAGGTTGGTTGTCTCCCTATACCTATACTCAATCAGCCATCAATAGTTGGATTGGTGAGGAATTACGGGTTGCTGGACTTGAATTGACGGCATACAGTCCTGGAAGGTCGCGTAATAGTCCTTTTTCGTGGGAGTTTCATGCTGCTGCATTCAAAGCAAATGACCCTTTAGGGGCTATTATTACGTGGCGCGGATTTGCCTTGCACGATCGACAAAGCTTAAATAATGAGCGGATAAGGTTTGCGGCTTATCCTACTGTAGTAGAGACGGATAGAATAAATCATCCTAATTATGTTGAGCCTTTTCATGAATTTGATGGTCGCCTCGGATTCTATATAGGCACTCATCTCAATTATTTTAGGCAAAGCAGTCTGCGCTATTATTATTTTGATAATCAAGCTGACCCTAATCAGGTTAATCAGCAGAGGCTGTATGGATGGCGGACACGTTTTCATTCGCTAGCAGTGCAACACGAATTTAATGCTCAAAATCGTTTAATTGCCCAGTGGTTGTCGGGCGATACAGTTATGGGGGAGCGTTTTGTGGCAGCTGATTTTGAGTCTTGGTATCTGATGTTCAGCCACAGTAACAAACAGCATAGAGTGAGCATTCGTTATGATAATTTTAAGGTTATTGAAGATGATGTTTTTGCTTGGGATATGAATGACAGCAGGGGCGACGCATTAACTTTGGCCTGGCGATACACAATAAATTCTTATTGGCAGATTGGTTTAGAGCATCATCTCAACACTAACTATGCAGCAAGTCGGCAATCATTGGACCAAGAGTTGAGTATTCATCAACAGCAAAGCTTAGCGGTATTACAATATCGGTGGGGGCAATAAAAGTTAAAAATTCGGCCTAATTAAGTGGGCTTCGCTGACGCCTGATTGTTTGGATAAACGAATAAACCAATATGACTATAGTTGGCGTTTCTAGTTTTTCTTTTGGATTTCCGTCAGTGAGTGTTTGACTAGATTGTTGCGATGACATTACTGAACGTAATAAAAATTTCTAAAAGCAGAGTTTATACGCTAGCGTACGTTTTCTCTTTTCAGTCCTTTAACACCAGAATGTTGACGCCAAACTTGGGGATGTGTCCGCCATCATTTACTGTCTTCAAAATATTAGACATAGATTATGTTACTAATAATTATATAGCTTAACACTACTATTTGAGCGTTTTTGGGAGTGCTAATCTCATGCTCTATGATTACCAAAGGTGTTATTGTTGTGGTGTATTATATGTATCTAGTCAAATCAATTTCTGTCCGCATAGTGCACATCTTACAATATCGGATATAATTTACTCTATAAATCTTTTAAATTTAGACTTCAGGGTGTATTACAGTATCAATAACTGGCTAGAAAAGAATTAATGAAAATCTTTGTAGTTTTTCTACTTTTTACCACTGTCTGTTCGGCATCAGAATATCATTTTGTCTCTATAAATAACCTAATCGAGCAAGAAATTGGAAGACTTGTTATTCCTCAGATTTATAGAAAATTAGGCATAGATATAACGATCACCCCGTTACCAGCAAAAAGGGCGCAACTAGAAGCGACCTCAGGTAAAAGTGATGGCGAGATAATGAGAATTTATAATTATGGTGAAGAGAATCCCACGACTATCCGTGTTCCTACACCGTATTATAATTTAGAAACAATGGCATTTATCAAGAAAAATGCTGGCATTGAAATAACGAAAAAAGAAGACCTAGGTAAATATAAAATTGTAAAAGTGCGAGGGGTTAAGCATACCAATAACATTACACAAGGCTTGATAAACGTAAGCGATGTTGACTCCACAGAACAAATGATGTGGTTAGTGGAAAAGGGCATGGTAGACGTTGCATTGACCAACACAATAGATGGTTTGATGGCTTTAAGGATACTTAACATCGATGATATTGTGCCACTTGATGCACCTTTAGCGACCCTAGATTTATTTCATTATATTCATGAAAGTCACAAGGATCTTGTTCCTCTTGTTGATAACATAATAAAAGAAATGCTAGCTAGTGGAGAGCTGGCATCAATCATTAAATCTGCAGAAAAAAAAGTGATTACTCTTAGCGTAGCGACCTTAAATAATACTATACCCAATTGATATTACACGTATACCCTAGTTCTTATATGTTAAGCGAATGACTTACTTCTCCTCCTGCGGTTACTTACAAGCCGCATCCACCCATTGCTCACATAACAATATTGCTTCGTCAGCACTAAAGGTTTCACTCGATAAACACCACTCTAACCATAAGCCGTCAATGATAGCAGTGAGGCCGATGGCAGCAAGTCGGGGGGAGGGCGAGACAGGATGTATATTGTTGAGCTCAGCAAAACTTTGCTCTAGAAACACCCGAAATGCCTGATTAGACGAATCATGCGCAGCTTTGATTTGCGGGGCTCTATCAATCATGCTCCAAAAAACCACCCAAGCCCGCAAGATCTTACGTTGCATCACCGCATCACCAAAGGTTTCTTGGATAAAAAACGATAGTTTTTGCCGTGCAAGACCGGTGCTTTGTGATTTCATAATGGCCTTATCCATTAATGAATAGGCCAGATTTAAATACGTCGTAGCCAGTAAGTCATTGAGTGTGCCGAAGTGATAATTAATCAGTCCCACTGCTGTGCCGGCTCTTTCACAGATTTTACGCACCGAACAGCCGTCAATGCCCTCGTCCATTAATGAATCGAGAGTCGCTTGAATCAACTTGATTTGGGCCTTGTTATAAGCTGGCCGAGCCGCGGTGTTTAAGTATGAATGAGTCATGGTGCAAGCCTAAGGTAGCCTCAATAAAATGTCATCTTGAATTTATAGTCAGTTAATTAGCCCCTTTGTCAGAGCGAGGCTTAAACACCTAACTTTATTGTCTCCCGGTTGGCAAAATGAGCAAAACTGACTCTTTTTTCACTTAGCAATTAGGCCATAAGTTGATGTGATTTGAGCGATGAAGCGACTTGAATGATATTATCAGAATGACAATTAGCGCAAAGTTAGCCAGACCTTCTTTCTAATTCATCCAAGATAGCCCAGGTCATTATAAAGCAAAAGTGCTTAAACCGTAGTGTTTACACCATAGTGCTTAAGGATCAGCGATCACTGCGATGGTAAAGAAATATTAATGACGGTCCTTTCTCCCTTAAAGATTGCAGCCTTATTGCCCTCCAAGTGTCAGCAGTGTCAGTTTTTTACACTGAAACTTAAGCATTTGTGTTTATGAATAAAGGGGGCAGTGACAATTTAACTAACCTATAATTTTATACAGGCTCATTTTTTGTTGGCGATTTTTTATGGCTAGCTTTATTTGACGCTGACCCGGTTTTTTTTTTCAATTGCAAAAGCCTTCATCTCGGGTAAAACTGGGCTATTGAAATTTCAGGCTCAGGGTAAGATTTAAAATATTATGTCAAATAAACTCAACGCTCTCGATCTCGCCTTTTTGTCCTTAGAAAAGCAACGTACCCCAGTCAATGTAGCCAGTCTGACAATGTTTGATATTCCTGAGGATTATCAG
Source organism: Paraglaciecola sp. 25GB23A (assembly GCF_040012495.1). Classification (NCBI taxonomy): domain Bacteria; kingdom Pseudomonadati; phylum Pseudomonadota; class Gammaproteobacteria; order Alteromonadales; family Alteromonadaceae; genus Paraglaciecola; species Paraglaciecola sp. 25GB23A. Next base: position 42,392 of record NZ_JBDYKM010000003.1, on the reverse strand, counting down.
GGAAATTTTACTCGTGACTTAATCGAGCAACTAGAGCGACAGCCTGCTGGCCCACCTTTTAACCAAAAACTCAGTTCAGTGCACAGTGCTGCCTTACCCAGCTGGGTAGCCGATGAGAATTTTGACATTCATTACCATGTTAGGCATTCGGCTTTGCCGAAGCCTGGCACCATGGCTGATTTACTGGAGCTGGTCTCACGCTTACATAGCCGGCTTCTTAATCGTGAGCGGCCTTTATGGGAATTTCATTTAATTGAAGGACTGGAGAACAATCAGTTTGCCCTCTACATGAAGATGCACCACGCTGCCATTGACGGTATGGGGGGGATAGAAATTATGGAGAATTGTTTTAGTTTATCGCCCAATGAAGAAGTGAAAGCGCCTTGGAGCGGCATGCAAAAATATCGTAAATCTGCTGGAAATGACTCCTTAGGCTTATTGGCCAAAACTAACAAAATGATAGGAGAAGTAAGTAGCGGTGCCAAGATGGTACAAGATCTGTCGAAAATGTTTATGAGCCAGGGTCTAAAAGCGGTAGGTATAAGTAATAATTCCTCGCCGGTGCCCTTTAGTGCGCCCAAATCCATATTCAACGTGCCTATCACCGGTGCTCGCCGCTTTGCGGTCAAATCTCTGCCTCTGTCAGAAATCAAAGCCCTGGGCAAAGAGGCGGGAGCAACGGTAAATGATATTATTCTTGCCCTATGCTCCGGTGCTCTACGTAAGTATATGCAAGAAAAAAATGCCTTACCAAAAAAGTCCCTTATTGCCTCTGTGCCCGTGTCGGTGCGTCAGGTGAATCGCTCTGGCAACCAAATTACCTATGTGATCGCAAATTTGGCCACCAACGAGCCGGATACCATGACCCGACTGGCAAAAATTGCTGCCTCTACGATAGATGCCAAGAAAGAATTGGGTGATGTGTCCGCCGATGCGGCTACCAACTTTGCGGTGATTGCTCAGGGCCTAGTGGCCGTAATGAATCAGCTCAATATGACCAGCTTAATTCCACCTGCAGCTAATGTGACAGTATCTAACGTACCTGGACCACGCCGGTCCCTTTATTTTGGTCAGGCTGAGCTTAAGTCAACCTATCCCCTTTCGGTATTAATAGACGGCCAATCACTGAACATTACCGTGGTGAGTTATCGTGACTCCATTGACTTTGGACTCATGGCCTGCCGCGACACTATCCCAGATGTGAACGTACTAGCCGACTATATCGAAGCTGCAGTAGACGGCATTAAGGGCGGGATTTATATGCAAGGTTTATTACAAGAGAAGAAAAAAGCGCTATCTCATAAGCCCTGATTTAATCGTAGTTATGGATAAAGGGGGTGTGTCAAATAAGCATATTAAAGCAAGCTTTGATCGGGCTGCTAGCGGTGCTCGATCCGCTAAAATCACTGTGTATTTAACAGATAAATGTTAGCGTTTATGCTACTCGGTTGTGTTTGTAGGTGAGTCGTCGCAGGAATAGCATGAAAACTAAAAAACTTTGCATAATCGGTTTGACTATTATTTTTTTACTGTTTTTGTGTCATCAGCTAGTGAAAAATCAGATATTTGACTTAGAACAGGCAGGAAACTTAAAAGCGTGTTCGTCACAATTTGATATGGTGTTGGTACAAGGCGGGACTTTTAGTATGGGGGCCGGTGCAATGTATCCAGAAGAAACTCCTGTTGTGAACACAAGCGTGAAGAGCTTTTATATGAGTATTCACGAGGTAACTAATTTGGAGTTTACTGAGTTCGTTGCGGCGACTAACTATGTTACCGTGGCTGAAAGAATACCTAATGCTAAACACTATCCTAATATACCTCCTGAGCAGTTAAAGCCCGGCTCCGCAGTATTTGTCAAATTGTCGCAGGCAGTTGAGGCTGCGACATTTATGAATTGGTGGCACTTTGTAGAGGGAGCCAGCTGGCAACATCCGCAAGGACCGAGTAGCAATATTCAAGACAAAGATTTCTACCCTGTTATCCACATAGCTTATGAAGACGCTGTTTCTTATGCCAACTGGAAAGGACATCGACTGCCAACCGAAGCAGAATTCGAGTTTGCCAGCAGAGGCGGCTTAGCTGGCAAACAGTTTGTCTCCGGGAATTCACTGACTGAAAACGGGCAACACATTGCCAATACCTGGCAAGGGATTTTTCCATTTAATGATACTGCGGAAGACGGCTATGTAGGGTTAGCACCTGTCGGTTGTTATCCACAAAATCCTTATGGTTTGCACGATTTGATCGGAAATGTGTGGGAGTGGACTCAAACAACTTACTATCCTCGACATTTTGCCCCTGCCAATTTACCGGATAATTTACCTGTAACTGGATTTGATGAGAGGCAGCCAGGAGTACCGGTGGGGGTTATCAAAGGAGGCTCATATTTGTGTGCTAGTGATTTTTGTATGCGCTACCGACCTGCTGCTAGACAGGCGCAAGACACCGGTTTAGGGACTAGTCATATTGGCTTTAGGACCGTGAGAGATGCATGATCAATGTTGTGATGGCATAAATCTGTTTCATTTACCTGCCGTTAGTTTTTGGGATCGCTAGTTTCTTGTACTCAATGATTACTTGCCTCGTTTTTAGCATCTGAATGTTTATTTCTTGGTATCAGTCTCGCAATAAACACATTGATAGTCTACTTGGTTTACCTGAGGCTAAGTCGCTATGAATTAGCTATGGTTATCGCATCCCTCCATCTTCTTAGCCAAAAGACCCAAGCAGCAAAGAGTGAGATAGTAAAACTAATACTGCCTCCCCCTCCAGAGGGAGCAGAATTGTCACCAGTATTGGCTTGTGATGGCGAAATATTAAGCGTAATTAATTGTTGTGTAGTCTGGTAAGTGTCATTGGCACTAAACACTAATGTTATTGATGATGCCGCATAGTCAGATGGAATTTGAACCGTATAATTACCAAGGGTTGGCGGCTCACTGAGTGAATTGGCCGGCAAATCTTCGCTAGTTATATCTAAGCGTATGTAGTCTTTATTGGCGTCAGTGGCGGTAATGTTAAAATTGACTGTACTTCCTTTTGTAATTTGTTGAGTAATTTGGGAAATTGCTAAACTCGGTGCAACTTGGGTTGGATTGATGCGCACTGCAAATTGTTTTCTAAGTGTTTGTTCTCCATCCTTCGCAATAAATGAGATCGCAATATATTCTGCTTGAGTCACTTCTGGGACTACAAAACTTAAGGTATTGCCATTTTTCGCTAGTGTTACCCTTGGTCCCATAAATTGTTGGTAAGTCACTGATGCTGAATTACTTGCATTAGTCAGTTGGTATGTGAGGCTTACCGTTTCTCCAGTATCAACTACTTGTTTGTCAGTGACTAACTCAAAATTGAAATTAACTTGGATTTTTTCTTCCGCTAATAGGTATTGTTCTTTTGCTTTGCCCATCGACTCATAGTTAAATGCACCTGCGCGATAGTTTGGATTAACGCTGGGAACCACGGCTTGACTGTCGATTAGGTGAGATTCTAAGAGAGCATCAAGCGCGCCAACTTTATCAGCATGTTCATCAGCAACATTAATTAATTCGGATGGATCGGCGTTGAGATTAAACAGTTGATAAAGATGGCCCTCATTTTTTCCATAATGAAAGGTGCGTATCAGTTTCCAACCGTCTTGCATAACGGTAGCCGAGGGCGGTAACCAATCAGGCACTCTGGGTTCTGCCGGATAAAAAGAAAAAATGGGCATCGAGTTTTGGGCATCGCCCTGCAATAATGGTCGAATATCGCGACCGTCAACAATATGCGTTGATGGCCATGTTAAATTCATGCCATTTAGTAAGGTTGGGAAAAAATCTACTGATTGTATTGGGGTATTACTTAGGGTGTTTGGCTTAGTAATACCGGGCCAAATAATGGCTGTGGGCACTCTTAGGCCGCCATCGTATTGCGTGGCTTTTCCGCCTCGAAGTGGAAAGTTACTGGTAGCATGAATGGTGCCCAGCACGTCATACATGTTACCACCATTATCTGAGGTAAAAATGATGATGGTATCATCTGCTACTTTAGCCTCAACTAAGGCCTCCCATAGTATACCTACTGCGTCATCAAACTGTTTGATCATTGCAGCATAAGTCGCACTGCGTTGACTGTGATAAGCAGAACGTTTGGTGGTAAAATACTCAACTACTGCTGGGTCAGCATTAAAGGGCGCATGGACGGAAAATGCCCAAAAATTTAAAAAGAATGGCCCATTATCCTTTATCTCCAGTATCCAATTTTTTGCTTCTTGGGCGAGTCGAATATCAATATGTTCTCCAGCCTGCTGGGGTTGCAGGTTGGGGGCAAAACTCCAAGGTGCAAGAAATCCACTGATGGGGCCTGGGCCATCAAAATGCGGAATATCAAGCTCAAAACCATGTTCCAATGGACTATAAGGACTTGCGCCAAGATGCCATTTGCCGAAATGAGCAGTATGATAATTATGGGCTTTCAGTATTGCTGATAAGGTGGGGAGACTGGTATCCAAGCGAGTCACCGTTTGGGGGACAATCGACTTCTTATTTGTTTCGGCAGAGGCGTTTAAGGTTGGTATGAGTCTTACTAATGGCAAATGGTGGTTTGGCGTTGTGGAGCCATGCCTTGCTGGTGTTTGCCCTGTCAATATGGAAGCCCGAGTTGGCGAACACAAAGGGCTATTGGTATAAGCGTGACTGAACACCATGCCTCTTGCAGCAAGCGCGTTAATATTAGGTGTCTCAAGAAATTGACTTTGTTGAAAAATGTTTGTGTCATTCCAACCAAGATCATCAGCCAAAATAATAACAATATTTTGTGGTTTTTGGTCTGCTGCCTGAATACAAAATGACAACACCAACATCATCAACATTAAATGCCGTAGCATACTAAAGAGTCCTTTTGACTAGATTGTACGAGAGCTTTTCAAGCGGTGAATGATTAGAGCATAAAACAGCAAGAATTAAGCCGGACGTGGTTTAAAAAAATTGATTAAATGGTTGTTTCAATATGGGCATCTTTCGATGCATAGAGTCGAGCCCTAAGATGCAACAGAGATGCAGAAATTAATTGAATTGTTTTGTAATGTCGATAACTTTTGCGAAGTATTTATTTCACACTAGCTTCAGTCACTGCTTAACGGTGGCAGTTGACAGAGGTGCTTTGAAGGCATCATATCTAAAGGCGCAGTCATGCCGGTTATGCTTTTTTTTACCTGTCCCATTGTCGAGATTTTAAATATTATTTCTCAAAGAATGCCTCTGATGATTCGAAGCTAAATACACAGCTCCGTTTTCAAACTTCAATTTAGGCAAGCGATAGAGGGGGGCAGTGAGGCAACTCAATACTTATATTACAATATTAAAAAACGGAGGATACGAATGCATCCTCCTGATTATCAAGTGCGTGTTATTTTATGCTTGTTGCAGTGACTGCATATCAATCACAAAGCGATACTTAACATCCGATTTCATTACACGCTCATAGGCTTGGTTAATATCTTGTATGTTGATCAACTCAACATCAGAGACAATATTATGCTCGGCACAAAAATCGAGCATTTCTTGGGTTTCTTTAATGCCGCCAATTAACGAGCCGGTGATAATCTTTCTACCAAATACTAAGCCCATAGTGTGCATGTCAGAAGGCGTGGCGCCAACGGTTGCCAGGGTCTTACCAAATTTTAATAGTGGAATGTAAGGATCAAAGCTGTGAGCAACCGGTATGGTATCGAGCAAAAAGTCAAAACTGCCTGCTTGTGCTTGCATTTGTTTTTCATCAGAAGACACCAATACTTCAGCGGCACCTAAACGTTTAGCATCTTCACCTTTGGCGGGCGACGTTGTGTTCATCACTAAATGGGCACCCATGGCGGCGGCAAATTTAACACCCATATGGCCCAAACCACCCAAACCAATTACGCCGACTTTATCACCGGCTTTAATATTCCACTGACGAAGCGGTGAATAGGTGGTGATCCCTGCACAAAGCAGCGGAGCTAAAGCCTTGATATCCAGCTTTTCAGACACTTTTAATACAAAATCTTTATCCACTACAATCTGCGAAGAGTAACCACCTTGGGTAAAACTACCAGGCATATGTGCATCAGGACTGCCGTAAGTCATGGTCATGCCTTTTTCACAGTGCTGCTCTAAATGGTCTTTGCAAGGTTGACACTGCCTACATGAGTCGACCATACAGCCAACACCTACCAGTTCGCCAACTTTAAAGTTAGTTACCTCTGTGCCCACTTGTTTCACTCTGCCGATAATTTCATGCCCTGGCACCATAGGATAAACCGTCATGCCCCAGTCGTTATGAGCCATGTGAATATCACTGTGGCATACCCCGCAATAGGCAATATCGATATGAACATCGGTCGCTTTAAGGTCACGACGTTCAAAATTAAACGATTTGAGTGGTTCGGTACTGTCATATGCCGCATAAGCTTTAGTTTGCATTGACGTTATCCTTAAATAAGGTGCCTAAATACAGGCGCAAAAATACGATGTTATTTAAACTTCCACATTATCATGGCCCAGTCGCTGCGTTTGTCAAATCAATAGTAGAGCACAATAGTTAGTATTATTTGCTTGGCGCCTAAGGGTGATAATCCTGAGGGAAGCGCTGAAGTGGCGCACTAAATTTGGCTTGTGGGTAACAGTTCACCCGCATATAAGTAAACGCTTTCTTACTGAAAAACATTCATTACAAGGCGGCGCTCAGATGTGAATATAAAATCCATGAGCCGATAAGCATAAGAATAATGCCGCCAAAGGCTTCGGCCCTTTTGCCGACAATGGCCCCCAAGCTAGTGCCGAGTAGCGCGCCAATAGTTACCATTAGCCCAGTGGCTAGCCCAATCAATAAAGCGGCGATAAAGATGTTTACCTCTAAAAATGCAAATGTGACACCCACCGTCATAGCGTCGATACTGGTGCCTAGCGCAGTTAAAATCGTTGTCGCCAGCGCGCGTTTTTGGCTGACTGGATTAGCCGCGATTTCTTCATCTTCCTGTTTGAAACTTACATATACCATATGTAAACCCAATAAAAATAACAGGGTAAATGCTATCCAATGATCGATTTCCTGCACATATGCCGACCCCGCCGACCCTATTGCCCACCCGATGATAGGGGTTATGCCTTCAACGACACCAAATATTAAGCCCATTTTTAGCGCATTGATAAATCGTGGACTTTTGAGTTGCACACCTTTGCTAATTGAAGCGGCAAACGCGTCGCTAGACATGGCAAACGCGATAAGAACTAAAGCAAATATGCTCATGTATAACGATCCTTTAGATAGATATGAGGTTTAGGTGCTCAAATAAAAATTAGATTTTATTCACTTCGACAGTGAGGTGGGAAATATCAACATCACGGCAAATAATAGCTTTAAAATCATCTGGTGTTTTGTCTAGTGGTGTTGCAACAGCAACAATGGCACTAAGGTGTTTGCTCGATAGTTTCCAAAAATGTAAATCGGTGACTACTGTCACACCATCTTCTTCTGCACACGCGACTATTTTATTCGCGGTTGATTCGTTTGCCGCCTTATCCAGTAATATGTCACTGCTGTCTATCAACAGATTATAAGCCCATTTAGAGATGATAATAGCGCCGACAATACCCATTAGAGCATCTGCCCACAGCCAATCAAAATAATTGCCCGCGACTAGAGCTACGATAGCAAACACCGATGTGAGTGTGTCAGCTAAGACATGAAAATAAGCCGCTTTTAAATTATGGTCGTGATGATGGTGGCTATGCTCTTCATGATTGTGTTCTTCGTTGTGTTGATGATTATCGTGACTATGTTCATGATGATGAGCATGGTGGTGGCCATCGTGCAGCAGAAAGGCCGAGACAATATTAACGATAAGGCCAATTATCGCTACGCCGATTGCTTCATCAAAGCGTATCGCTTGAGGTGAAAATAGCCGTCCGACAGACTCTATAATCATCATGAGTGCAACCGTGCCTAGCGCCACCGCACTGGCAAATCCGCCCAGCGTATTGACCTTACCTACGCCAAAAGAGTAAGCGCGATTATTACGATGTTTGCGTGAATACCAATAAACAAAAATCGAAACAGCAAAAGCGGCTGAGTGGGTAAACATATGCCAGCCATCTGCTAACAATGCCATTGAGCCAAACCAGGTTCCAGCAACAATCTCTAAGACCATCGTTACAGTGGTTATCGCAAATACGATAGTCACTTTCTTTTCAGACTGGGCAGTGTCGATAGCAAAATGGTGAGAATGACTCCATTTTTCGGCTGCATGCTCGCGCATTCCGTTATCTCTTAATTAATGAATTATTTTAATGTACTATACCCCAGTATAGTATTTGAAACAATTGGAGTAACGATGGCACATATAGAAAAAAACAAAACGGCCTTACTCACCAGAATAAAAAAAATCCGCGGTCAAACAAACGCATTAGAAAGAGCCCTAGAGCAAGAACCAGATTGTATAGCGATATTACAACAAGTCGCTGCAATCCGCGGGGCGGTGAATGGCCTCATGAATAAGATACTTGAAGACCATATAAGACTGCATATCGGCCAAGCAGATATGAGTGACGAACAAAGAGCGGATGAAAACGAAGCTTTAATTTTGATCTTAAAATCTTACCTAAAATAAGTCAGGCTTAGCCTGTGGTGGATATTTTATTGAGCTAATACCTATGCTACTGTTTTATTGGAAATCACAACTTAAAAAAGGAAATGAGAATGAAAAAAATCGTTATGTTGTTAGTGTCTTCCACTGCGCTATTACTGGGTGGTTGTGGAGTTAAGTCTGAGACTGTTTGTACTAGTGAGCCGGCGACAAGTTGGATGGACCAAGCTGAGTTTCAGGCTCAATTGGTGGTTCAAGGTTACACAATCAATAAATTTAAGGTAACCGAAGGTCAATGTTATGAAATCTATGGCTACAACCAAGAAGGCCAAAAAGTAGAGATTTATTTCAATCCCGTTACCGGTGAAAAAGTTAAGGAAGAAATAGAGTAGTGCCAAGCAATAGGGTCTATATATGGAATGTGTTCATTCGCGTCTTGCATTGGTTGTTAGCAGGATTTTTTGTGGTCAATTATTTTATTTTAGACCCTAGTTCTGAGCCCCATCAGATCATCGGTTATTTGGCTGTTTCAGTGGTGTTTATCCGACTAATTTATGGGCTAAAAACCAAAGGTTTTGCTGGTTTCAATCATGTTGACCTATCAGCTAAATCCTTTCGGGCCCATACTCAACATTTATTGCAGGGTAACTTACCAATCAATGAAGGGCATAACCCTTTTGGCTGGTTAATGATTTTTGTCATTTTTGCGCTATTTACTACGCTAGCAACCAGCGGATTTTTACTGGAAGAAACGGATAGGTTTTTCGGTAGTGATCTGGTGGAAAGCATCCACTCGCTGGCTGGAGATGCGCTTTTTGTTTGTGTATGCTTGCATATATTGGCTGTTTTTGTGGTGGGTTACCGTGGCAAGGTAGCGCTTTATTCAAGCATGTTGACCGGCTATCGCAAGTCAAATGATAGCAAAGAATAGCCCGCCTTGATAAATGGTAATAAGAGCAGTCCTTATATTATTAAGGTGTCTGCCCTTATTGATACCAAAGTGCTTAAAATAACTCACTAACCCTGCGTTTTTTATTTTTCGCTTGGCGACATGTTCTTTTCAAGTTCAAGCACTTGGCGAATGGTTTTTAGTACCGTGTCTGGGGTGAGGCTGATTGAATCAATGCCAATTTGTACCAAAAACTCCGCTATCTCAGGATAGTCTGAAGGGGCTTGCCCACAAATACCTGAATGTTTGTTGTTGCGCCGTGCGCCCTCAACCGCCAGTTTGATCATCTGTTTAACCCCCGCATCGCGCTCATCAAAATCAAAAGCGACGATTTCAGAATCGCGGTCTACGCCTAAGGTAAGTTGGGTTAAATCGTTAGAGCCAATCGAAAACCCATCAAATAATTTGGCGAATTCATCGATCAAAATAACGTTATTAGGTATTTCGCACATCACATAGATTTCTAGTCCGTTCTCGCCGCGCTTAAGGCCGTTTTGCGCCATCACTGCCAAGGCTTTTTCGCCTTCTACAATACGGCGGCAAAAGGGGATCATCAAAATAACATTATCAAAGCCCATGTCATCACGCACGCGTTTCATCGCCGCGCACTCTAAAGCAAAACCTTCTGCATACGCGGGATGACTGTAACGGGCCGCACCACGAAAGCCAATCATGGGGTTAGATTCAACCGGCTCAAAGGGGGCGCCGCCCAGTAAGGTGGCGTATTCGTTACTTTTAAAATCACTCAGGCGCACTACGCATGGCTTGGGATACACCGCAGCGGCGATAGTAGCTACACCTTCAGCTAAAGTTTTCACAAAAAAGTCTACTGGATCTGCAAAGGCTCGGCTGATATCCGCTATAGATTGACGGGTTTCGTCATCGAGTTTTTCAGGGTGAATAAGGGCCATGGGATGGGCTTTAATGTATTCGTTAATGATGAATTCCATGCGCGCCAAGCCAATGCCGTCAACGGGCAGTGATGCCAGACCAAAGGCCTGATCAGGATTCCCCAAGTTCATCATAATTTTAGTTTTTGTGTGGGCCAGATCGCTAAGATCCGTTTCTTCAATATTAAACTCAAGCATGCCTTCATAGACTTTACCGATCTCGCCTTCGGCGCAGCTCACGGTAATTTCTTGGCCGTTAACTAGAATATCGGCGCCATTGTCAGTACCCACGATAGCGGGAATACCCAGTTCACGGGAAACAATCGCTGCATGGCAGGTCCGGCCGCCGTGGTTTGTTACAATCGCTGCGGCGGTTTTCATCACGGGCTCCCAATCTGGGGTGGTGGTGTCGGTCACCAGTACTTCGCCCGCTTGGAAGTCACTTAAATTTTTCACATCATTGATCACCCGGACTTTGCCCGCGCCAATCCGAGTGCCAACGGCCTGACCTTTGGCCAACACAGCCGAGGAGCCGTTAAGATGGTAGATCTTTAACACATTCCCCGACCTTTGCGATTCAACGGTTTCGGGCCGTGCTTGCACCATGTAGATATGGCCATCAAGACCGTCTTTAGCCCATTCCATATCCATGGGTTTGTGTTGGCCTTTTTGTTTCGAATAATGTTTTTCTACTTTAATTGCATAGTCAGCAAGCACCATGACATCTTCGTCAGTGATGCAAAAATGCCCTTGTTCTGCGGTGTTGGTTGGGACGTTACAGGTATATTCAACGGCAATGCTGTCGGTATTAAGAGTGTCGGCAAAAATCATCTTTAATTCTTTTTTACCCAAGCGGCGTTTGAGTACCGCCCTAAAACCTTTGTCGAAGGTGGGCTTGTGTACATAAAAACTGTCTGGATCGATGGTGCCTTGCACGATGTTTTCGCCTAAGCCTAAGGCGGCGTTGATAAAAACCACATCCTTAAAACCCGTTTCGGTATCCAGTGAAAACATCACGCCGCTAGCGCCAATATCACTGCGCACCATCTTCATGATCACCACACATAAGTCCACTTTGAAGTAATCAAAGTTGTTATCGTACTTGTAATGAATAGAGCGGTCAGTGAAATTAGATTCCAAACAACGACGATAAGCATCAAGCAAGGCTTCGTCACTGCTGATATTTAAGTAGGTGTCGTTTTGGCCCGCAAACGAGGCTTCGGGCGAATCCTCCGCCGTTGCTGAAGAGCGCACTGCCAGCGATACATCATCGCCATATTGTTCTTTCAGTTTGACATAGTGGGCGATGATTTCGTCTTGTAAGTCTTGCGGTAATTCGCAGGCAGCAACAATGGCTCTGGCCTTGGCACCGCGCGCCTGTAAATCCTTCACATTGTCGGGCTTAAGCCCATCAAGGGCCTCATGCAGTTTTGGCCACGCCTTGTTAGCATCTAGTACTTCACGGTAGGCCTCGGCGGTAACAGCAAAACCATTGGGTACTCTCACACCTTGGGCGGTGAGTTGTTGGAACATCTCGCCAAGTGACGCGTTTTTGCCGCCCACTTGGGCCACATCGTCCATACCTACTTCTTCAAACCAACGAATATATTTGTTTGACATATCAACACCCATTTGTGAATTGAATTAAGGTTGTCTGCAAGCGTCACTGCAGAGCAAAACACCAAACATAAGCCAAGGAAACAAGGCTGTCGGTGCGCTCCCAAACAATTGGCAAATAACCAAGAATATTGCGCTTCTCATGTAGCGCCTAAATGGCAAAGTTACTGCGAATTGAATAATTTAAAGATACAGCAGAAAATCTAGGCGAGTGTTGTCTTGGATCAAGTTTACCCAACAAGAACGCAGTAATTACTATTGCACGGTTTAGCACGCGGTTGCTAGCTAAGGGGAATTGGTAAAAGAGGTGAATTCAAAGTATCGCTTTATATTATTTAACGGTAGTCTGCCCCCGAGAATTATCTTCATTTTGAATGTTATTTTGGTTGGTGTCGATTTGTTGTAGATAATACGCAAGGCTTGCTTGCGACAGTTCGCCCATGCGATTTGCAACCAGCTTGCCCGAGGCATCGAAGAAAAGTGTAGTGGGTAAACCAGCTGCACCTGACTCTCGACTTAATTGACTGGCGGGATCATAAAAAACATTATCTAGCTCTAAGCCTTGTGACTGCAAAAACTCACTGACTGTTGAACTATCTTCTCCTTGATTTACAAACAAAAATGTCACCTTAGCGTGTTGTTGCTGAGCTGCTTGTAAAACTGGCATTTCTTTGCGACAAGGTGGGCACCACGTAGCCCAATAATTGATGACCAGTGGTTTTCCTTTAAATGTTTGCAGACTAATTTTTTCGCCAATACTATTGCGCACGGGGAACTGCGGCAGGCCAACTTCAGTGTTATATAAGAAGACGGCATATTTTAGCGGTCCGATTAAGCACAGTACAACTATACCGGCTTTTAAATAGACTTGGCTTATTTTACGTTTGCGACTAGACGCGACAATAAGAATAAAAACACTCGCAATCCAACCATAATAAGGAATAAACCCACCATCTCGAAGATTAAAAATCTGCCACCAATCCGCCTCATATTCAGTCCACAAGGTCAGGACAAAGGCTAGACGGGCGAATATAAATCCGATCCATACGGCAGTAAAAATTGCATCAACAGCTTGCTTTTTTTCAGGACTTTTTCGCGTAAGCCAATGTGTTGTGGCCCAGAATACGATAATGCCGATGATATTAATAAAAAGTGACACTGACAGGGCAAAAGGTCCGATGGATATACTTAACATAGGGTGTATTTATCTAGTGTTGTCATTAAGCACCAAAGAGGTAGTAACAGCTTAAGCGAATATTGCGATATTACACATGTTTTAAGGGCTAAGGTACACAGTCTTTAAAACTGGTTAATAGAGAGTTATGCTGGCTTTAAGCTTAGCGAAGTATCAAACCCATCTCCTTTTGGTAAACAAACAAAATATAGGTGTAGCTAAAATTTCTTCACAATATATAGATAGTTTTATGATTTGGTATTAGTTGAAAAGGGCTTTCTAGTTAACAATATCTGTTATACCCCAAATTCTATAAAGGCTAGTTAATTTTTTTGTCGCCGGCCCTTAGATAAGAGTCGAAGGACGGAGCTGTGTTGTCGTATTTAAACTACTGAATGTTGTCTAACGAGGTTGTGGTAAACATTGTGTAGCCTATCGAGTTTATTGCGGTCAATGTCATCATTTTGTGCAATATCTTGAATAACTTTGTCGAATTCGAACAAAGATTGACGAGTGACTGGGTTGGGAATCAAGCTTTGCATCCACGTGATTGCCGCTAAACGAGTTCCTTTAGTCACGGGGGTGACGCGGTGCAAGGAACTTGAAGGGTAAACCACTGCATCGCCCGCTTTGAGTTTGACTTTTTGCTCGCCAAAATCAGTAGATATCAGTAGTTCTCCACCTTCATAGTCCTCGGGTGAGCTTAAAAATAAGGTCATGGAGTCATCGCTGCGCATGACCTCTTGGCTATTGGGCAGGCGCATAATGGAGGCGTCCACATGGTAACCATAGGTTTCACTTTTGACGTAACGATTAAAACAAGGTGGAAATATTTTATGGGGTAATACGGCCGATACCAAGCTTGCATGTTCCCCCATTCTGGCTAATAAATTGTTAGCTAAGGCCATAACATGAGGATCTGTTGGCTCTGCCTGTGAGTTACGTTTTACATCGGCCGCCATGCCCATCGCTGTTTTTGTACCATTTCCCCAGCCTACCTTGGTCAGTATTTTGGTATATTCTGCCACTTGTTGTGGGCTAATTAATGCTTCAATAATGACCAAGGTGAGTACTCCTTTTAAGTTAAAATTTCCAACTGGCGGTGGCTCGGACATTACGTGCTTCACCGAGGTACATAAATGTGCCTGAGCGATAAGCCGCAGTCCAATATTCATTGTCTGTCACATTACCAATATTCAAACGAAAATTAAGGCTATCCGAATAATAGTAATTGGCGAACAAATCAATCACGTTATAGCTAGGCACTACGATGCTGTATTGACCAGCGTCTGCATCATAACCGGCTGCGCTGTCGGGTTGGCCGCCGAACATTTCACTTTTATACGTAAAGGATGTGCCAAAGGCGAAAGTTTCATTTGGCTGGTAACGCAACTGTAAATACAAGGATTTGTCGGCAAAATTGCTCAGGACTAAACCTACAGATGTATCGACATAAGACTCTAATATCTGGGAGTCCATAAGTGCCGCACTCATTTGTACACTGAGTTCTTCTGTAATGGCGCCTGACAATGAAAGTTCTAGACCTTTAACTCGGTTTTTGCCAGTATTTAGGGTGCCAATAGAGGCGTAGTCATCATCTCCAATACTCTCCATAACATCACTTTTGGTGATTTGAAACCAGGCAGCGGTGGCGAGCAATTTATCATCGAATAATTCCCATTTACTGCCTAGCTCAATGTTTTCGACCCGTTCAGGATCTGAGCGTTGAACTTGACTAGGGTCACCACATAATCCGCCATAACCACAACTGCCCCCTACATCAGATTCGCCGCCATTGATATTGGTTGCGGTGCTATAAGTGAGATAAACATTGGCTTCTTCGTTAATATTGTAAACAAGTCCGAGGTGACCATTGGTGAGAGTATCTGAATAGTCATAAGCTTGTTCGTTTGCACCAGCGCCCACAGTATTATCATAGTCAAAGGAGTCTGCCCGTAAGCCAAAAAACACATCAAACTCTTTGGTTAAGGCTAGGGTATTTATTATGTAGAAGGCTTGGGTTTTAACATCCATTTGTGCGTCTTTAGCACCCTTTAGAAAAGTGCGCTGTGTAACACTTTGCAGGTTGGCGTCGCTAGCGTTAACACAATAGCCGTCACTTACGCCACGTCGGCCAGCAAGACGGCAGTTTGAATCACCTAGATAGGCGATATCGTAAACGCCGTTATCCACTGATTCTTGACTGAATTCAGCCCCGAGTACCCATTTGTTTTTCAAGCCCCAAATGGTGTTGTCCCAAAAAAAGTTAAATTGACTGGCGATATAATCAATCTCTTGCCAACCTTGGTGAGTGCTTAAACGCAAGGTTGCAGCTCCAGGTGCAATGGGGTCGCTGGTATCTCTCGTGGCTGCGCCTATCCCTGTGGTGATATAACCGTTAGCTGTTTTGCCCCAACGTGTGGCATTGTAAAAGCGCATGTTTTCATTGATTTCGTAATTAGTACGCAATGTTAAGGCTTTTACTTCTGTATCTAAAAAATCTTCTTTTTGGGCATAAACCGGAATACCTTCGACCGGTTTACGGGTAGTTCTATTAAAATAGCTGCCCATATCAGGCACATCTTCAGCATTTAAATAATACGCATCGGCTACAAAATTAAGCTTTGCTGTGGGTTCGATGTAAGCTGAAAGCAACAAACCTTGGCGAGTGCTTTTTATGCCTTCACGGTTTGGCGCATCTTCACTTGCTTGCAACACATTCAAGCGCAGAGCCGTTTCGTTACTGATTGCCACGTTAGAATCAACGACAATGCGATAATGTTCGTCTGTACCAATACTGCTATCTAAACGGTTGAAGTCGTAATCTGGAGAAGCTTGCTTGGTAATGCTGTTTACGGCACCGCCCGAAGAGCCACGACCTGCAAAGGTCGAACTTGGGCCCTTGGTTATTTCAACCTGTTCGGTGGCAAAACTTTCACGGGTCGTCATGCCTGGGTCACGTAAACCGTCTACAAATATATCGCTACGCGCTTCATGACCACGGATAACATAACGGTCGCCAAAGGCATTACCATTTTCGCCCGTACCTATTGTGACACCAGATTGAGTGGCTAAAATTTCTTTAAGATCTGACTTACCCGATTCGAGAATTTGTCTTTGTGTTAATACTGATATTGTTTGCGGAGTGTCAGCAAGTTCAGCTAAGTGACGAACATCCCCTGACTTTAGTGCTCGATACGGAGACTGAGCCATTCCGAATACTTCTACTATCTCGATTTCTTTGCTTTGTGCTTTGCATTCAGTGTTTGGAAGTGTGTTGCCGTTTTCACATTCTGTTTCATTCGCTTGCACAGAAACTGCCGCGAAGGTAAAGGCAATAGCCAAGGCCTTAGAGCCCAAGTTGTCATTTTTATGCTTATTCGTTTTTTTCATCGTGTTCTCCTAACTCAATGTGTGTTGTCTTTAAGTATTAAAAGCATAATTAAAACTAAAACGCATTGCAAATGATAATTATTATCATTTAGATTAAGGGTTCAAATATTAACTTTCTGGAGATTTGATTGGCGGATTTGGTATTGGGTGAGGGGGAATTCACGACTGAACAACAGTTACTGGGCGCTTACAGATTAAGCTAAGAGCAAGACGTTTCACCGCTGAGTGTTTCGCTGCACAGAGGCTTCGCTCAGAGAGAAAAAAAAGCAATGTATTGTTAATAAAACGACTTAAAATTCTAAATCCATTAAGCTCTTACCCCAAATTTTGTTTGTCAAATAGGCTGTTTTACTATCCGCTGGGTAGTTTGTATTTCAAAGGCTTTGGTTTTGGTACTTGTTTTTTTTAAGTGATTCATTTGTTTAAAACCTATAAATCGGTAAGATAAAAATAGCTTAGGTAAGTTGCTGATATTCCACAGGCAATGTGAGCTGTATCTGATGTAAATATCAATAATTATAATGAATAGGCCATTTCATATGAATCGAAACGTGTTTGTGTATCTGTTTGTCTTGCTCAGTGTTTCGGCATGTTCAAGTGATAAAGTAGCGGTAGAAGAAAAAAAGTCCCAGGCCATGGTGGTAACGGCTAATCCTCTTGCGACTGCAGCGGGTTTAGAAATCTTACGGGCTGGTGGCTCTGCGGTTGATGCAGCCATCGCAATTGAGGCAGTGCTTAGCTTAGTTGAACCTCAAAGTTCGGGATTGGCGGGTGGTGGGTTTATGGTTCACTTTGACGCATCAGAAAATGAAATATCGGTTTATGATGGTCGTGAAACGGCTCCAGCCGCCGCAACTGCCGATATGTTTTTGCTGGATGATAATACCCCTATGGCTTATCTGAACGCTAAAAACAGTGGATTATCGACTGGTGCACCGGGTGTATTGGCCATGCTATCGCTGGCTCATAAAGATCAGGGGATATTAGAGTGGAAGAACTTATTTAAGCGCGCCGAACAATTGGCAACAGATGGCTTTAATATTTCTCCCCGCTTATACGGTATGTTAGATAATTACGGTAAATATATTCCTAAGACCCCCGAGGAAGGGCCAATTGATGCATACGAGTATTTTTTTGACGAAAATGGCCAGCCCTATCCAGTGGGACATGTACTAAAAAATCCAGAGTATGTTAAAACCTTAAAAATTGTAGCTGAAGATGTAAGTGCATTTTATAAAGGACCAATCGCCGCGGCAATCGCAGAAATGGTTCAACGTGAGCCGCGAGCAGGCCGACTTACCGCCGCAGATATTGCTAGTTATCAAGCTGTTAAACATAAGGCTCTATGCCAGCCTTATAAAAAGGTTCAGGTATGTGGACCACCACCGCCTTCGTCTTGGCTGGCAGTGGGTATGATTTTAGGTATTATAGAAAACAGTTATGGTTTCTCCGACTTAGGCGCTGCAGATCCTAAAAACTGGGCGCTTTTTGCCCAAGCACAACAATTGGCTTACGCTGATAGAGATCAATATGTCGCTGACAATCGACAAATTGATGTGCCCTTAAAAGGTTTGCTCAATCCTGATTATTTAGCCAAACGCGCCGCTACACTGACCACCGACAAAGCACTGTTGAACATCACAGCTGGTGACCCTTGGCAATATAATGGCACCACAACCACTCAGATTAGTGGTATAGACGCGACCCAAGATGTGCACGGCACTACCCACTTTGTGATCGTAGATGCACAGGGTGATGTGGTATCAATGACCGCAACGGTTGAGAGTATTTTTGGCACCACGCGTATGGTTGGCGGTATGTTTCTCAATAATCAGTTAACCGATTTCTCCTTTCAGCATACCGATAAGCAAGGTTTACCTATAGCCAATGCTGTTGCCCCCAATAAAAAGCCGCGTTCATCGATGTCACCAAGCATTGTTCTAGATGACAAGGGGCAATTTTTAATGGCTACCGGTTCGCCTGGTGGCAACAATATTATCGCTTACACCGCGAAAACATTAGTAGGAGTATTTGACTGGGGACTCAGCCCACAAGAGGCCGTTGACTTGCCAAATATGGTCGCTCGCGGTGATGTAGTGCGAATGGAAAAAGACGCAAGCTCTGATTCTTTAATTAAAGCGCTACAAGATTTTGGTCTCAATGTAGATGCGTCACGCGGTGAAAATTCAGGTTTAAGTGTTATTTTACGTAAACCAGATGGCACCCTAGAAGGCGCCGCAGATAAACGCCGAGAGGGAGTTATTGGTAGTTTGTGAGTGGTTTTTTATTGAGGGTTCTCCGCAACGGATGCTATCCGAGCGGAGCATTAGTTAGTTGATGTGGCATGGAGTTTTGAAGGGCCTCCTACAAAAGAGAGGGAATTCTTTTGTAGGAGGCCCTTTAGAGCCGAACAGCACTAAGTCCAGCCTTAATATTGACTGCTACATGGCATTTTTTACCACTAACCAACAAGCATTTATGACAGTAATTCACCCCATAAAGAATCGGCTTTGGGCATTGCAGTCGTATTACTTTTAAGACCAGCAGCCACGGCTTGAATAGCGTCGGCGATCTTATTTACGTTCGCTTCGCTCATGCACGGATGCAAACTTACCCTTACCCAACCGGGTTTTAAGTCCTGTCGCTCATCATCAAGCAGGTCGGTAATGGCTTGCGACGCACAATAATCGATGCCTAACAAATGATGACCATAGGTTCCGGCACAAGCACAACCACCGCGTGTTTCAACTTGATGTTCATTGCTCAAACGCTGAACGGCCGTCTTATAATCGACGTTCTCAAATACAATCGAGAAAATGCTGAGTCTGTCCTTATGCTGATCTGACAAAATTCGCACTCCGTGCATGTTTTCTAAGCGGCTAAACATGATTTTATTCAAAAAGTGTTCACGCTCCTCAATACGATCAACACCCATTTCTTCTTTGAGTTTGATGGCTAAAGCCGTTTTTAATGTTTGCAAAATACCCGGTGTACCGCCACTTTCACGTTGTTCGATATTCGCAATAAAGCGATGTTTACCCCAAGGATTAGTCCAAAGCACTGTGCCGCCGCCAGGTTGTTCTGGCACTTTGTTTTGGTAGAGCGAATTATTAAACACCAGTACACCAGAAGACCCTGGGCCACCTAAAAATTTGTGGGGGGAGAAAAATATTGCATCAAGCCATTCGTTGTCAGCGGGATGCATATCCATAGTCACGTAAGGACCAGACGCTGCAAAATCGACAAAACAATATCCACCGGAGGCGTGCATCATCTTTGCAATATCTCGATACGGTGTTTTTATACCAGTAACATTGGAAGCCGCGGTGATAGAGGCAAATTTAATTGTGCGATTGTGCTCTTTGATTAAGTCTTGCGCCAACCAACTTAGATCTATTTCATCGCCTTCTAGCGCTGGGATCATACGCAACTCGACTAAGCTTTCTAGCCACATCGTTTGGTTACTATGGTGTTCGCGATGCGTGATATAGACCAAGGGTTTTTGACTCATCGTTGCTAAAACAGCTTCACGATGTTGTTCATGACACCACCATCCCATTATCCGCATGAGCTTTGCTAACGCTCCAGTCATGCCGTTTCCGACATTTAGCAATACATCATCACTAGAGGCATTTACGTGGTTTTTAATATGCTTTTCAGCTTCGTGTAACCACGTTGTCATTACACGACCTGTATAGCTGTCTTCGGTGTGAGTATTGGCCATTAAGCCGCCGGCCATATTGGTAATCCGATCTTCAATAGGGCGAAACAAACGTCCACTCGCGGTCCAGTCTGCATAAACACGGTTTTGATCCTTAGGATCAAATACGATTTGGCTGGCGATTTTTCCCCAAAATTCATGGTCGCTAGCCATCTGACCAAGTGGATTTAATAACTCGCCGGTGCTGTGCATGGTAGGGGGTCACTGATTGGTTTATTTGCAACTATGATACAAGCGAGTTGCTAGAATTAAGTTTTGTTTTTACTCTAAATAACCCAGTTTAAGGGTTTATTTTTCTATTATCTTTATTTTTATAAAAATAATAAACCTCTTTATCCGGTTGGGGTAGAATTGTCTATAATTCGGTTTTACGTTTTTATAAGCACTTGACATCAAAAACCAGAAAAATCTCACTCACTAGAGCTCAGCAAAGCAGTATTTTTAAGCGAACATTAAGGATACTTTGTCAATAAGACTGCTAGGCAACTTCAACTAAGTGTTTTGCATCAACATCATTATTAGACCACCGCCTATCATAAATAAATTTTCACTCAACGATACAAAACCCAAAGGGACTTGGCTATCGCCACCTACACAGGCACATTTTAGTTCACGTTTGTCGATGTAAACCGCTTTATAAACTGAGATTGCGCCGACGCTGCCAATAAACAATGAAATAGGCGCAACCCAAATGGCTGACATTCCTGCAATCATGCCAATACCCGCATAGGCCTCTAGGAAGGGATACAGGTAGCCATAACGAATATTGCGCATAGCTAGTAGGTCGTAAGTAATAAATGAGTTGGTAAAACCAAATAAGTCTTTTAGTTTTTGCAGGGCTAACATGACCATGGATACGGCGATAAATAGCAATAGTGTGCGCGCCGAAATAAATGTTGCCTGTGCCGAGAATTGAATAGCTAAGGTCATTAAAGCTGCTATGCTAAAAATCGCAATTACGGGCGTATAAGTCGTGCCGTTTTGGCCAGCTTTGTCCATACCAAAAAACTCGCGCAGGTCGTCGTAACCACCAATGCGCTTGTCATCAATAAAGGTTTGCGGGGTAGTTTTGACCTTATGTTGCTCTTTGAACTTGTCTGTTTCGGTGCGAGAGCTCAGTTTATGATCTTCAACTTCGTAACCTTGGCGTTCGAGTAAATCTTTAGAGCGTAATCCGAAAGGACAAATATGCTGGTCGGTCACCATGCGGTGTAAAATGGCTTGCTTACTCATTTTTATCTCCTGTGTTTTATCTGCAATGTCAAAGTCGGTTTACCTTGCTTGGCTTAACCATGTCATTGTTACCCACCTTTAAATTAAGCTGGGTAATATTTACAGACTCTAAATGTCATGTAATAACACTATAAGATAGAGAGCAATAACTGTTCCAATAACTTGATATGGTATTGGATGGTAAAGAGCTTACTAGTTGAAATCGCTCGAACATGGCAGAGTTGGTTTAAGTGCCGATGGGAGCTAAACTATTGCTAAGCTTGATCGAATCTTTATTTTTTGCGTAAAAAGCAAAAATCGAATCACAAGGAAACTGACTTATGCGTGTGTTCATAAATGTGTGTTTATTTATTAGCTTAATCGGCTCGCAGTGTGCGTTTGCCCAAAGTAGTAGTTTTATCATTGAAGGCAACGACGGTACAAAACTGCAGGCCACACCTCTGGAGACGTTTAATAACGCCTGGGCGATGACTTTTTTACCTGATGGCAGAGCTTTAGTAAGCGAAAAAAGCGGTGAGATTTGGTTGTTAAGCCAAGAGGGACAAAAACTATCACAAGTGGTGCAAACACCTAAAATAGTTATGCGTGGTCAAGGTGGAATGGGAGACATCATCTTAGCCGATGACTTTGCCACATCGGGCCTAGTATATTTGTCTTATGTTGAACGTGATGCGAAAGATGATAATTTAAGTGGTGCCGTGGTTGAAAGGGCAAAGCTCACTCTGTCTGCTGAAACAGCGAGTTTGTCTGAGCGTGGCATAATTTGGACGCAAAGTCCGAAAGTGACTGGCAATGGTCATTACAGCCATAGAATCGCCCTGTCACCCGATGGCTATTTATTTATTACTTCAGGCGACAGACAAAAATTTAATCCTGCACAAAATATGGCAATGAATTTAGGCAAGGTTATTCGCTTAAATCTTGATGGGAGTGTGCCACAAGACAATCCGTTTTTTGGTAATGGCATTGTGGCTGACCAAGTATGGTCATTGGGGCATCGTAATCCTTTAGGTATTGCTTTTGACGAGCAGGGTACACTTTGGACTCATGAGATGGGGCCGCGACACGGTGATGAGTTAAACCGTATCACCCGAGCAACCAATTATGGTTATCCTTTTGTCTCTGAAGGTGAGCATTACAATGGCACCAAAATTCCCAGTCATGCCTCTATGCCTATTTTTCAGGCACCTGATTTTGCCTGGGTACCGGCTATTAGCCCAGCGGGTTTAATGATTTACCAAGGTGAGCGCTTCCCTGCTTGGTCGGGCCATGCTTTTATTGGTGGTTTGTCATCTCAAGCATTGGTCAGAGTAGATTTGGGACAAAAATCGACGGGGGCAAATAAAAAGCCTAGCGAAGCTGCCCGTTATGAATGGGGTAAACGTATACGTGAAATTGAGCAAGGGCCAGATGGCCTAATTTACGTATTAGAGGATTCCACTGGCGGACGCTTACTCAAGCTTGAACCAATGTAAAACTGCAAGGATAATATTTGTAAACAATCATAAAAAAAGGCTTATTGCCTTCTTTATGATTGTTTCGTTTTATCAAATTTTTCGGCTGTGTAGGCAGCGCCAACTCATTTCTAAAAGTACTGCATTTGAGTACTTAATTCAGCTAAAGTTAGTGGTGCTCTTCTTGGGAAGATTGCACGCTTAAACCTTCGGCTCGAACCACTGGGTAGCCTTGATTCATCCATCCGAAAATACCTTCGTATAACACCGCAGTATTGTTAAAACCTAACTCTGTCAGTTGCTCAGTTACGTATTCCGCTGCCGCTCGTGGGCATGAACAGTAAGCGACTATTTGTACATCTTTAGGCAGCTCACCGACGCGGTTTTGTAGTTCTGAATAATAGGGAAAAGGTACTGAGCCTGCCAAATGTGCTCGCTGCCATACTGATGTTACTCTGGTATCCAATAAGACCATGCGCTTTTTGGCTTGCATGGCAGCAAACAGAACAGTAGACGAGATAAATTTGCCATCTTGCAGTTCAAATTCAGGATCGTCACCTTTTGGGTTAATAACATATTGGTCGGGTGTGGGCAGCGCACGTAATTGTACTTGAGTGATTTTTGCATCACTGGCTTTACTGCGTATATAAGCCGTAACGTTATCGATATCGGCTGTGGATAGCCTATCTGCAAAAGGTAACATGGGGGTGCCATCACGGCCTTTTTCGATAGCGTAACGAATGAATTCATCTTTATTGTGGACCAAAAATGATTGATTGGCTAAAGCTGGAGCAGTAATACCTTCGCCATTTTTACCATGGCAACTACTGCAGTTTGTTTGAAAAACTTTTTCGCCCTGCACGATATCGCCAGACACTGGGTTTTCACTCAGTTTTACCCGCTCTGCGCCCGATTGCCAAAATAACCAGTAGGTCAGATCCCAAGTTTCATCTAATGTCATTGGGCCACCGACTTCATCTAAATAACCGCCCATTGCCGTACCCTGACGACCATAAGACATAGGACGCAAAATGGAATGAGGTACACCTGACTCAAATAAACTTTTACTGCGTAAGGAGGGGGCATGATCGTTTTTGTGGCCTTCACGATTTTCACCGTGACACAAGGAACAGTATTTTTGGTAGTTGCTGGCGGCTAGTTCGGCCTGCTCAGGGCTAAGTTCTCGAGGCGGCGGCTCTTTTTCATAGCTTCGTTCAGCTAAAACTGAAAACGAAACACCCAGATATCCAACTGCCAACCAGACAAAAGCGGAAAGATTTTTCACTGTGTAGCTCCTTGTGATTTTTTTAATGCTATTTGTATGCTGTGTGAATCCAAAGCATAAGCAATTTTTCTATTTGACGCCAGAGACTCGCGCTTAGTAATCTGCGACGAGAGTAGCGCAATTGCTGGACAAAGACTATTCGCTCGCCTGATGAATAAGGCATGCTGATATACATCGAAGAAAAGATGAAATTTTCAATAGAGATCACAAAGATAGATGTGCCTACTTACACGATTTTTATTGCGTCCAAAGTTGCATGAGCACTATATCCAGTTCTAATAATTTTTAAAACCAAGTAAAACTCACAATTAAAAAATCCAGTGATATTTTATCACTGGATTTTTATTGATGTAGATAAAAGTGTAAGTTGATAAGTGGCTCATCAGGTTCAGTCGCTGATGTTTAAACTGGCACTTTATTCAGCCTTACTTTTTTTACTTTGTAAGGAGAATAATGCACTTGCCTTAGGCAAGGGATAGCGTTGTTTGCCAAGTAAAATATAGATAAAACAAGATAAACCAAGGCCAATGACGAGTGCGCCTACCCACTGTATTTGAATAAATTGTAAGCTGAAAAGTACCGTCAATAACATCATTAAAAAACCATGCAATATTATATAGTTGTGTTTACCAAAACGCGCTACGGTGAGGTTTAGGTTGTCGGAGTACAGTCTGATCAGGGAGTCTAAGGAGTTAATCACAAATACCACACCCACAAACACCATGGCGTAATTTATTAGACCAGAGGTTTTTAGGCCTTTCAGGTGAAACAAATACAGCACGCTAAACCACAGTCCTATTGCCAATGACGGCCATACCAGCATGGAAAAAAACAGCCAAACAGTGCGCATATTACCGACAAACCGTGAGGTAAATTGGCCGATCATAATGCTCCAAGCAAACCACCAAAACAGATAAAAGGCGTGGTAATCATTGATGGGCAAGATAAAACGGTCTAAATGGGCGAAGTAATCTGTCAGTAGGGGAAGGGTATTAAAGTAGTCTGGCGCTGATACCTTAGCAGACATGAAGGCGATACTGCCGAGTCCAATAATCAGGGCAAAAAATAAGGTGCCAGATGACAGGCTTAGAATTTTAACAAACTTAAGATCTGTACTTGAGTAAACCGCTAACAGGATAGTGACCCCCACGATGAGGGCATAGTACCAAGGGAAACCGTCAGTGGCTGCAATACTGGGCAAATACCAACTCAGATTGGCAAACAGCAAATGCGCGGTGAAGGCGCAGGTGCCAATGATGACCAGATTATTGATCCACTTGACCCAAGTGATTTCAAAAAACTTTACTTTGGGTTCAATGGCGCAAAAGTAAAAGCAGGTTACAAAATAGATAGCCCAAACCAGAAAGCCCCAAAAGCCAAACTCGATGGCCAAGGGATTACTAAAGGTGTATTCATTGTTCGCTTTAAGGTTGGCATAGACCGGAAACTCGGTTAACGGGAACATGATCAGCCCTACATCTAGCCCAGAGGTAAATAAAATGGCGATAAAGGTTAGGGTGGATACTGGATAACGACCATGCAGTTTTAGTCGGCCCCAACGCACTAGGATAAAGACTACTAGTGCCATAAAAAAGAGCATACCAAAACTGACTAACATCATCATGAGCTAGCTCGTTTTGCTTTTCCTGGGCGTTGAGCTTGCTGCCAATTTGTATCGCTATAAACCTCTACGCTGGCTGAGGGCAGTACTTGCTGCTTGATAATATCAGCGGCACGTTCTGCTACCATGATGGTAGGGGCATTCAAATTACCGTTAGGCAAGGTTGGAAATACCGATGAGTCCACTACACGCAGCCCCTGTAAACCGCGCACCCGCATGTGCGGATCGACAACGGCGTTGACATCATCAATCGCTCCCATACGGCAAGTACCACTGGGATGATAAGCACTTTCTACCGAACTACGTACAAAGGCATCTATCTGCTCATCAGTGACCACGTCTTGACCGGGCTGTATCTCTTCGCCGCGATACTTATCCATAGCGGGCTGAGCAATAATTTCCCGAGATAAACGCACGCAAGCGCGAAATGCTTCGATATCATCTTGATGCTGTAAGTAATTGAATTGAATTTTAGGTGGGGTAAAAGGGTCGGCATTGCTGACTTTCACCCAGCCGCGGCTTTTAGGTTTATTGTGGCCAATGTGTAATTGGAAACCATGACCGTCAAACGCTGATTTACCATCGTAACGCATGGCTGCAGGCAAAAAGTGATATTGCAAATCAGGCCATTCAACCCCTGCTTTAGAGCGAATAAACCCGCAAGATTCAAAGTGATTGGTCGCACCTAAGCCCGACTTAAACAAAATCCAGCGCACGCCAATAGCCAGCTTACTGAGGGGACCCAATTTACTGTTTAAACTGATAGGCTGTTTGCATTGATACTGAAAATAAAACTCGAGGTGGTCTTGCAGGTTCTCACCGACGCCCGGCGATTCGTGCTGGACCTTGATCCCAGCCGCAGACAAGGTGTCACTGCTGCCAATCCCTGATAATTGTAATATATGCGGCGAACCAATAGGGCCGGCACTTAAAATAACTTCTTTGTTAACGAGAAAACGGGTTTGGGTTTTTCCTTCATACAGTTCAACACCCACCGCTTTTTTATCTTCTAGTAATACGCGGTTCACTTGAACCCCAGTTAAGACAGTGAGATTTGGCCGTTGCATAGCCGGTCTTAAATACGCGTTAGCGGTGGACCAGCGAACGCCATTTTTAACCGTCATGTGCATGGCACCAAAGCCTTCTTGCTGGAAGCCATTATAGTCGTCGGTGCCCATATAGCCGGCATCAATTCCAGCGTCGATAAAGGCTTTGTATAATGGGTTTTGCATCTTATTACCGTTATTGACCGCTAACAAGCCGCCTTTAGCACGATAGTCATCGGCGCCAAACGCCCAGTCCTCGGCTTTTTTAAAATAAGGTAGACAGTGCCGATAATCCCAATCTTGGGCGCCGTGTTGATGCCATTCATCAAAATCTCGCGCATGACCACGCACATAGACCATACCGTTAATCGAAGAGGAGCCACCTAATACTTTGCCGCGAGGGCAGTGCATTTCACGATTATTTAAAAAGGGCTCGGGCTGTGTGTGGAATTGCCACGCGTATTTTTTACTGTTCATTGGGATAGATAGGGCGGTAGGCATCTGAATGAAGATACTGCGATCTGAGCCCCCTGTTTCTAACAATAATACAGAGGTATCAGCATCTTCTGTTAGCCGGTTAGCGAGCACACAACCCGCTGAACCGGCACCTACAATGATGTAGTCGTACGTCTTATTAACTGGCATTAGAATGGCCCTTCGAGCTTGTTCATTCCCACATAAATGGACTTGGTTTGGGTATAGGATCTGAAGGCTTCAATACCATTTTCGCGACCAATTCCAGACTGTTTGTAGCCGCCAACTGGCATTTCGACTGGTGAATTACCATAGGCATTAATCCAACAAATCCCTGCCTCTAATTGCGCAATAACCCGATGGGCACGGCGAATGTCTTTACAAAAAACACCTGCAGCAAGGCCAAAATCACTATTATTGGCTCGTTGAATAACTTCGTCTTCGGTCGCAAACTTGAGTACTGACATAACAGGTCCAAAAATTTCTTCACGGGTAATCCGCATGTCATCAGTACAATCAGTAAAAATAGTCGGACCAACAAAAAAACCGTTTTCGCAGCCCAGTGGTTTGATACGTTCACCGCCAAAAGCCAGTGTGGCGCCTTGGTCTTTACCTAATTGAATATAGTCCAGCACCTTATGCATGTGGCTGCTTGATATTAATGCGCCCAAATTCGTTTTGGGATCCAATGGATTACCCACGATAACGTTGTTTTTGCTACGCTCTAATAGACGTTCCAAAAAAGCGTCATAGCAATCTTGGTGCACAAAGACGCGCGTACCATTGGTACATACTTCGCCTTGAGTGTAAAAATTACCTATCATGGCGCCGGTTACAGCCTCATCGATATCGGCATCGTCAAACACGATCAAGGGAGATTTGCCACCGAGTTCCATAGTGACTTTTTTCAGGGTTCCGGCTGCAGCAGCCATGACTTTTTTGCCGGTGCCCACTTCGCCGGTTAACGAGACTTTGGCAATAGCGGGGTGTTCAACCATATAGTTGCCCACTTTGCCGTCACCGTGCACGACATTAAATACCCCTGCAGGTACACCGGCTTCAATAAGTATTTCTGCTAATAAAGTGGCGCCCCGTGGCGTTTCTTCTGAAGGTTTAAATATCATGCTATTACCGGCAGCAAGCGCTGCAGCGGCTTTCCAGCAAGCAATTTGCAGGGGATAATTCCATGCACCTATACCAAAACACACCCCTAAAGGCTCATGTCGGGTATAAAAAAAGTCATCGCCGACACTTTGCTGCTCGCCCATCATTGAGGGGCACAAATTAGCAAAGTACTCGATGGCGTCTGCACCGGTTTGCACATCAACGACAGCTGCTTCTTGCCAAGGTTTACCGGTATCTAACACCTCGACTCTGGCCAACTCATCGTTGCGCTCTCGCAAAATTGCGGCGGCCCGTTGCAGTATCCTCGCCCGCTCAATGGCGGGAGTCTTGGACCATTTGATAAAACCTTGCTGGGCACTTAACAAAGACTGTTCTAACAAGGCTTCACTGGCAGCCTCGACGGCGTAAATAATCTCGCCAGTCGCCGGATTGATCACATCGAAACAAGTATTGTCGTTATGACTGACATAACGGCCATGAATGAAATTTTTAAGTAGTGTAGAGGACAACGATGACTCCCATTTATAGTGGCAATGGATTACTTAACGCCGTGCAGTGTAAGCACGTCATTAATATATTTTTTACAGTGGCTTTTAGCTTGGGCGAATCTTGCTTTATTAGTGCGACTTAAGGCACAGCGTAACCAAAAGCCATCAATGAGTGCGGCGGTAACCTCAGCCGCTTCTTTGGCGTTTTGCGGATCTAATAGTTGTTTAAAGCTATAACGTAAATTACTGACCAGACGACGTTTATTAAGCTCTTGCAAGCGATAGAGCTTAGGGTCATGCATTGATCTGCCCCAAAAGCTCAACCAAGTCTTAGTACTTGAATCAGCTTGTTGAACATCGGAAAAGTTTAAATCAACAATTTTCATTAAACGTTCATAAGGACTATCTGGCGAATGCTCCATTTTAAGTTGGGAAAGCAGATAACGAACAGAGGCCTCAATAAGCGCTTGTTTGCTGCCAAAATAATGGCTGATAATACCTGATGACATGCCAGCACGGCGGGAGATCAGATTAATGGTCGCGCCACCGAGGCCGACTTCTGCCACAACTTCTATGGTGGCATCAATTAATTGCTGCCGACGCATGGGTTCCATTCCTACTTTAGGCATGTTTTTCCTACACTGTTGATATTTTTAATAAGGTTCAAGGGTCGACAGTCGAAAACGATGTTCGTTAACTACCTCACCTCTTTCATCGTACAGACCTAATGTGACAAGAGGATCATCTTTTTCCCAATCCACATTTAATCCACCATAGTTTACGGTATTGGTAAACGCGCCGATACGATGCTTGTTTGGACTAACGTTTTTCCATTCTTGAGTCAAACCTGATGAGGTGACTTCCCATAAGGGATAATCTAAGTCCTCAGCATAATAACTGACCTCACCCCAGTGGGTATCGCCACTTATTAGCACCAGTCCATTGACCTTATGTTTTTTTATCAAGGTCAGTAAACGTTGGCGATCAGCAGGAAAGTTAGCCCAAGATTCCCAACCAGTAAAGTCTGCTAGAAACTGCAGGCTTGACCCTATTACTTTTATGCGGGCGGGCTTTTGTAACTCAGCTTCTAGCCAAAGCCATTGTTTCTCACCAATCATGCTTGCGTTTGGATCGCTATGTGCTTTGTAGGGACCCATGTTTTTCGGTTTACGCACTTTGCTATAGTCGCTGCGTGATACATGGTCTATCGCATCGCGGTTCCAGCGCAGATCCGGTAAAATTACATGGATGCTTTTTTCACCTTGACCGTAAGTGTAAGAGGTATAAATGCCATCTTCACGGCTACGGCGCGGCGAGTCTTGCGGTTCTTCCCAGAAATTAAGCATGATTTCACGAGAGGCTTCTTTTTGCGGATACTCTTTACCCGCATCGTTTGCGCCAAAATCGTGATCGTCCCAGATAGCGATTAATTGAGCCTGCTCTTTTAGTTGTTTAAAACCAGGTTTAGCACCTAGTTTTTGGTATTTACTCTGCAGAGACGCCATGTCTTCTGTGTCGCCATAGATATTGTCCCCCAGAAAAATAAAAATTTCGGGTTGAGCCTTAATTATGGCGTTGAAAATCGGAATATCTTTATCTTGGTGGGAGCATGAACCAAATAAAATACGACTTGGTGCATTGGCACATACCAAGCCGGTAAACAATAAAGTAGAAAACGCTAATAATCTCAACATGCCTATTTATTGCCTTTTTTGCTAATGATTAGATTAGCCACAGACAATGTAATTGCCTGTGGCTACGAGCTGCTATTACATGACAAATTTAGCGTTGAGCGCTGCTATGCGCGGCGCACCAATCCAACCTGCGTTTGGCGCAATTGAACCCAGATACTTTTCGTCAAAGACATTGTTGACGGTAAAGCTAAGTTCAATACTGTCGATGGCTCCACCAATTTCATAGGCTGTTTTACCAACATATAAATCACTCACTATATAAGAGTCGCTTTCTTGTGTATTAGCTTGGTCTAGGTAACGTTTACCGACGTATTTAGTACTAAAACCAGCATAAAAATCACCTTTGGTATAATCAAAACTAAGCACTGCCATATCTTGCGCGCTGCCTAGTACGGTATTACCGCGGAAATCGACGTCTGTATAAGTTGAGTCATTTTTAGTATATGAAACGTAAATACCGAAATTTTCGTTAACGTTATAATCTATCGATGCTTCAATTCCATCAGATTCAATACCACCGTCGTTAACAAATCCACCTGCTGCCGACTCTAAAAAGTCAATGCCATCAACGTCTTCATTACTGATAAATGTGATGCGGTTATCAAACTTGATTGTGTAGTAAGTAACACTGGCTTTAAAATCACGGCTTGAATAACGCAGACCAAGGTCAATGTTATCTGCGGTTTCAGGCTCAACTAAACTCAGGTCTGTATCATCACGTTCTAATACCGCATCTTTGATGGCGGCAAAGTTTTCTGCATAGCCACCAAAAACTTCTAAGCCATCTAAGGGTAAAGGAGCAACAAAACCGGCTGATAATAAAAAGTCAGAGTCAGATGACACAGTCAAATCATTGGCAGGGGTAAACTGGTCTTGTTTTTGTACTTCAACATTAAACTTTTTGGCACCCAGACGGAATTTTGCAAAACCAGCATCGATTTCGTCTTCAAGGTAATAAAACAATGTTTCTACCGGAAATTCACGATCATATTGAATCCAGTAAGGATTGTTTTCTGCACGTGGGCCAGATGCTGCATCAATGGTTTTATGCCATTCACGGTATTCATCGCGCTGGTAATCTTCATACCAGAAACCACCGCGTACGGTATTTGCCATATCCGCGATGGTGGTATTCCAAATAAAGTCTGCATTGGCACCATAACGTTTTTTATTATAATGGGTATGACGATTTGAACTGACCGGCATAGCACCTTGCTCATAACAACCCGGGTCAATTGCAGCACCGCCGCCGCCATAAGGGAAACCAATCGAGCTGGCACAACCATCAATGGGTGAAAGTGAGTTACCTGCGCGGTCAACAAAATAAATCAGACCTTGTGATGCGCCACCATAGGCAGTAGTTGATGAGTCTAGTTCAGAGTGCGGATTACCTGCACCGTCATCGGTTACATCGGCCATGTAGTAGGGGATCCATTTACCGGCACCTTCATTTTGGTGATAATAAACGTTGGTACTTACATCAACCTCACCTAGTTTGAAATCAGCTTTAAGATAACCGAAAAGGTTCTCACGCTCAGTCACCCAGCCTTCACGCCAGACTTGATCCTGATAGGGAACCCCTGTCCAATCTTCGTTTAGGCCATCCCAGTCGGGATTTTGTTCATATTGTGCTAAACCGTAAACCCGCTGATAAGTATATTCTTCAGCATCGTCATAACTGAAGTAAGCGGTTAAATCGACTTCTCCGACCCGGCTGATTAACTTACCTTCAGCATGATCTCGTGTATTGGTAACGGCACCGTCCATGTAGTCATCGTTCTGTTGGCTTGATATAGAAAACCACGCAAACGTATCTTCAGCGATTTGGCCAGTATCATAGCGCAGGTACACTTTCTTGGCGTTGTACTCTGCTAATGTAGTGCTTACGGTGAATTTTTCGTCGAATGCGGGCATGATGGTGGTGAAGTCCATCGTACCGCCTAAGGCTTCATTTGAACGAGATTTTATATCGGAGGTGCCCTGAGACACTTCTATGCCGCGCAAGTTTTCGGTATCAATATATCGGCTAGCTTTAGTACCGCCGCCGTAATTTGAATTACCGTTAGCAATCCCATCAACAGTCATACCAATTTGCTGAGCTGCTAAGTCTAACTGGAAACCCCGAATAGTAATGCTTGTTGACCATTCGTCAGAGCCAAAAGGGTCGCCCTCGTTTACTAGGACTCCAGGCAGGTTATCAATCAAGGCTAAGGCACTGGTCATTGCCGTTTGTTGTTTTTTCATGTCACTTGAGGTGGCGTTATTGGCATAAGAAACACTGCGTCCGGTGACGACAATGGATTCCATTTGTTCTTTTTCTTTTTGTTTTTCGGCTTGTTGGTCTTGGTTTTCTTGCGCCATTGCTGGCAGGCTGGTAATTGATATCGCAGATAATACAGACAGCGCGATTAGGCTTTGCTTCATAGGCATATAGGTGTTCATAAAAATCCCGTTTAGTATGGTTTAAAGTATTTTGGTGAAGATCCTCAGTATGCGGAGTTAAGGGTTCAGAAGTTGTATTTTAACTGAACAGTCAATTAAAATCAATTTTAGTTAATTGACCGTTCAATTAAAATAAAATCAGGAGATAAATAAGTGGGTCTGAACTTGGTTTGTTAAAGCGTCATTATATTGCCAATTTTTTGGATAAAAAGTGCAGCAGAAAGCCAACTAAGCTTTAGTTATTCTGCGTGAGTGAGACGTGGGTGGAATGCATTAATTAATGCCAAAGTCAGGATGTAGAGCAATGGCAATAAAGCTAATGCGTTTTTCGATTTTGGCAATATACCAAAGAGATGGTTTAAAAGAGCCTTATTAAATTATTAAAGCGCCTATCTTGTGATGCTACTTTTGTTCAAGGTTCAAATGTTTTGTCAGGGTAAATGCACCGCGAATATCACCCAGCGAAAAACCAGTAGCCATGTCGCTTGGATAATATAGATCGAGTTTTTTTTGCACAGCTGGCGCAATAGTACTTCCATGACAAGACAGGCAGAGACCTTCGGTTGGGATGGCTTTCATCAATCTAAACTGATTTTCAGACAGGTTTGTTGTTACTAGACTGCTTATCTCTGCGCCCTGAGCTTTGCGCTGTACAAACTGTTGCATGACTTCACGCTCCCAGTCATTGGGTGCATTATTGCTGTTTCTGCTACGCAGACTCGTTCTGGCGAGCAGCCAACCGTCGTTAGATAATTTTGCGGCAATTTGTGGGGCTTTTTCGTGACAGACTTCAACACCTGCTTGCAATCCACCATTTTGAATGGCGGCACTGAGTTCACCTTTTAGCTCCTGGGCAAATTGAGCAATACGTTGTTTGGCTTGTTGCACTAATTGCTCTTCGGTTTCTGCGCTTAGAGCTGCAGTAGAGGCGAACAATAAACTAAGTGCAAGGGCAAAGAGTGGAGTCACTAGATAAGTGGCTTTTTTCATGGGTATTGCCCTTAATGGATGTTGGTTTCTGCAGTGGTCAGCAGGTTTAATTGCGCCATGATAGGCGTTAAATCAAAGCCTATTTTGGCACTGTCAGCCACAATATCTTTGATCTGACGCTTACCGGCCTGCGCTAGGGCCCACAGATGAACAATACGCGTACCGCTGCGACAAAAGCCGTGTACCTTGAGTGCAGGGTTACTAATGGCAGTATCAAAGCGATTGATAGCCGTGCTTGGATACTCAAGTGACTTAACGGGAATAAATACATAGCGCATTCCCAAGCTTTCTGCTGTTTGTTGATAGTCGTGTGAACTTATTTGCTCAGAGGATTCGCCATCAATACGTGAATTAATAATTACATCAATGCCTTGTTTTTTAAGGGTGACGAGGTCTGCGAGGCTTACGACCCCGGAAAGTGAAAAGCTATCATTAATTATTTTACGTTCCATACTGTCTCCTGCAACTTGTAGCAGTTACGCTTGCCATAGTTGGTAAAGTGAATGAACTAACATAAACAAGCCCAAACCAATAAGCATGATGCCAAAGACTTGTTTGATGCGTTTTTGCGGCAAGCTGCGACTCAATTTAGAACCGACGATCACGCCGCCACTGCCAATCACTATCATGGTGAGTACTACGGGCCAGTTAATCGCAATTTGTGCTTGGTCTAATAAATAAGCATATTTGAAAAAGCCAGTGAATGACTGCAATGCGATGATCACTAAACTGGTAGCGGTAGCTTGTTGCAGGGTTAAACGGGCCAATAGAAACAGGGCAGGTACAATCAGAAAACCGCCGCCTACGCCGACAAAACCAGCGAGTATGCCAACGGCCACACCCACCGCACTGACCCCCACTAAACTACTTGAGGGTTTGGGCTCCATATTAGCGATGGGGCTTTTTAACATCATGCGGCTCGATAGCAGCATGACAATGGAAAATGTCAGTACCTGAACCACGCCTGTGACAAACTGGGCACTCCAAGCGCCAATATAAGTGCCCATCATACTGGGTAAGCCAAACCATAGAATGTAACGCAGATTAATTAGTTTGGACTTCGCCAAAAGTAAACTACCTACTGTGGCAATACTACCGACAATGAGCAAAGATTCAGCAATGGCTAACTTTTCTGTTTCACCTACTACATAAAGCAGCAAGGGCATGGTAATAATGGAGCCGCCTGAGCCGAGTAAACCTAAGCTCAAGCCTATTATCACCGCGCCAATAATAACTAATACATTCAAAATAATGCCTCGCTACAGCAGGTTGAGGGGAATTTTCAAATAACGTTGTCCGTTTGCTTCAGCGGGCGGCAGTTCACCACCTCGAATATTGATTTGAATCGCTGGCAGCAATAACTTAGGCACATCTAAACCGGCATCGCGAGTTTCTCGCATGGTCACAAAGTCTTGTTGGCTGATGCCTTCATGCACATGAATATTATGGCGTTTTTGCTCAAGCACTGATGTTTCCCAGACAAATTCACTGCGCCCTTTGGGCAGATAATCATGGCCAACAAAAATACGGGTGGTGCCGGGGCATGCCAGAAGCTTTTGGATAGACTGATAGAGTCGATGAGCGCTGCCATCGGGAAAATCTGTACGGGCGGTGCCGTAGTCAGGCATAAACAAGGTATCACCAACAAAGGCGCAATCTTCAACCAGATATGAAACACAGGCTGGGGTATGGCCAGGCGTGTGCATAACACGCACATCTAAATGGCCTAATCGAAATTTTTCGTCATCGCT
This sequence comes from Paraglaciecola sp. 25GB23A, assembly GCF_040012495.1. Lineage (NCBI taxonomy): Bacteria > Pseudomonadati > Pseudomonadota > Gammaproteobacteria > Alteromonadales > Alteromonadaceae > Paraglaciecola > Paraglaciecola sp. 25GB23A. The sequence continues at coordinate 6,440 of NZ_JBDYKM010000003.1, read as the reverse complement.
AAATAAGTGGTCAAACTGATGGCCGTCAGTGACAAACTCATCTTGCAGATTAAAGAGTTTTTTAAAGGTCGATTGCACACGCACGATGTGTTCGCCAATACCAATACTGCCACCCAATTTTGCTTTTAAATACGGTGCGGCGGTTAAATGGTCGGCATGGGCGTGGGTTTCTAGGATCCATTCGACTTTATAGCCAAATTTGTCAATGTGACTGACAATTTTGTCAGCAGACTCAGTTGAAGTGCGGCCAGAATTGGCTTGGTAATCGAGCACGGGATCAATGATCGCACAAAGGCCTGTGGCCACGTCTACAGCGATGTAGGTGACAGTATTTGTTCCATTGTCAAAAAAGGCATCTACCTTGATTTTGCTCATATTATGGTATCCATTAGCAAAGGTTAATCATAACAAGGCAAAAAGCCTGCCAACTGATCTTGAGCTTATACGACATCTTATTATGAGGGTTGCTATAAGAGCAGTTCGCTGGTTTTATGCGAGTCTTTTGTTGAATGGGCAGGCCAAAACGCTGGTCGTTCATACATCAGTAAAACAATGCATTTATCTTGCAGCCAAGGTTGTAGTTTAGTCTAAATATTGTCGGCAATAATAAGGTAGTCGTAATCTATGGTTTGATTATCGCTGGTGATCAGTTGATTGTTTTTTGCATCAATTTTATCAACCCGAGCACAAATAAAGCCGATCTTCTTTTTAGACAAATACTTTTCAATGGGCAAAGTAATCGCATCGGGTTCGCGCCAGCCAACAGCTACCCAGGGGTTTGAAGGCACAAACCTAAACATGGGACGTTCATTCACCATTACCACTTCATGCTCTTTACCAAGGGCTTCTTTGGTTTCATATGCGGCGGGCATGCTACCGGTTCCTGCTCCTAACACTACAACTTTGGCCATGGGTATTCCCCACTGTGGGGTATCAAAGCAATGTAAGTATTTAACTGAAACATTGCGCTAGTATGTAAATACCTTGTTAAAAATAAGCGTGCCATTCTGATTTTATTATTTAAAATCATTAGCTTAGGTAAATATATTAAATTGATAATTTGTATTGCGGAATACTTCATGTCATTTATGGCAAATAGTGCTGTAATAAATGACATTTTTGACAGTGATGTCGCAGATATTAACTCAAACTACTATCGGGGAAGCTAATGAATACCTCAGTTGTGCAATCTATGATCAACGCTATTGATAAACCCACCATATTTATCACCCCAGATTATGTGATCAAAGCGGTTAATCAAGCCTACTTAGATACCTATGATGTTGATGTTAAAGTGGGCCACAGCAAATGTTTTGAAATATCCCATCAGAACCCCTCACCTTGCGATAAACACGGCGAAGCCTGTCCTTTACAAGAATGTGCGAGTACTCATCGAGCTGCCAGCGTGGTTCATATTCACGCTACCGGTAAGGGTAAGTCATATTGCGATATACTGATGAGACCGGTGCAAGATGAGGATGGTATAACCATTGGCTTTTTAGAAATACTCAACAAAATTGATTACGCTGCAGCCGAATCAAAACAACATAAAATGATCGGTAAGTCCTCAGTATTTAAATCAATGTTAAACCAAATTAATCGGGCGGCACAATCGAATATAGCCGTGTTATTGCAAGGTGAAACGGGTACCGGTAAAGAGTTAGTCGCCCAAGCCGTGCATCAAGCGAGTAAGCGCAACGACAAACCTTTTGTAGTAATTGAATGCACCGGTTTAAGTGAAAACTTATTTGAAAGTGAACTTTTTGGCCATGAAAAAGGAGCCTTTACAGGGGCGACCACAAGTAAAAAAGGACTAATTGAGATTGCCCACGGCGGTACGGTCTTTTTCGACGAAATCGGTGATGTGCCCTTAAATATGCAAGTTAAGTTGTTACGTTTATTAGAGACGCAGTCATTCCGCGCAGTAGGGGGCTTAAAACAAAAACACTCAGACTTTCGTTTGGTGTGCGCCACTCATAAGAACCTATTAGAGCTGGTGGATAAAGGTGAATTTCGACGAGATCTGTATTATCGTATTGCCGGGTTTCCCTTGCATTTACCGGCTTTGCGTGACCGTAAAGAAGATATCCCCGGCCTAATTAAGCACTTTTTGAAATACTCTGATTATCAGCATAAAACTTTTTCAGCCGGAGCTATAGCGCGTTTGTGTGAGTGCGCTTTTCCAGGCAATATTCGAGAGCTTAAAAGTGTGATTGAACATGCTGCGCTGCTGGCAAATGACGATGTGGTGCATGCTGGTGATTTGGTGATGCTTAATCCACAAAAACCCAGTGTCTTGCAGACCAATACCTTGATGTCATTAGATCAAGCAGAAGCAGAATATTTACGCACTGTGTGTGATGATTTTCAAGGCACACCAGCAGAATTGGCTGATAAATTAAAAGTAAGTACCCGCACTCTTTACCGAAAATTACAGCAATACGGCCTAAAGTTGACTACCTCAGGCTAGTGTTTAAAGAGGGAGTAGCAAATAATTGAACCTTGTTACTTAAGCTTTTGTCCTGACAAATCTTGGTTATTTAAATTTAATGTTAGCCCAGTTACCTTGCCACTTTTATCCTTCATGTAATCGATGCATCAAGCTGTGCGAACACAAATCGATTACAGTAACTGAGAAAATAGGCAATTTAAACGTGTCGCGAATGAAGCAGATCCTGAACGTCTGGTTATTGCTAATTGAGTTGGTTCATCGAATAACATGGAAATGACTGCAATTGGTCGTGGGTTCAGCAAGTCGGCTAAACATATTCGAGCCAGTCAGTGCCAATTAAATAGTAATAGTATTTTGTGCCTGCTTTTTCTCTGCACTCTCTGTGGTTAACATTTTTTAGCTAATATAGCCAAAAAATAGAGCGATTGTGGCTTAAAAAACTACCTGAATAACGGGTGTTAGTAATACGTTGATAGTCCTTATCCGCACTTTTTATAGTCAGAATGAGGGATTGAGTGATAACTCATGCAGCATAGGCTAATTCATTTTATGGTGTTTATTTTATCGAGCGTTTAGGTGCCATTTCTAAGGTCTGTGGGTGTCATCTTCGACCATCGTTTAAAGGACCTTCTGAAGTTTGCTGCATCACTGAAACCCAACAATGCCGCTATTTCATTAATGGTGAGCTGGGTTCCGCTTAGATATTCATGGGCGAGCTTATGCCTAACTTGATCGAGTATTTGCTGGAACTTATAACCCTCTTTAGCTAAACGCCGCTGTAGAGTGCTCTCGCTCATGTGCAGTTGATTTGCAACCCGCTTACTAGTGGGAAATTCTGTCCCTGACTGTAAAAGTACCTCTTGCACTCGCTCGCTTGTCATTCCTCTGTGCGCATCCCTGGATAATAATCTATCGCACTCTTTTCTAAATATGTCTCTGGCAACGGGGTTGGCGGTTACGATGCTCATATTTAAACCTGCTTCATCAAAACTTAACACACTTCTATTGCTGTTAAATTTTACCTTTGAACCAAATAGTTTTTGATAAGGGGTTTTGTCATAGGGCGGATCATAAGCAAATTCCACATGCACGGATATTCTGCCTTTGGGTATTAAAGTATTGCCGCTGCGCATGATGGCAGCATAAAGAAGTTCAATGTAGAAACGCTCTAAGTCATCGGGTAAATGCGGTGCTTTGATGCGCACCTCAACGCGACTTTCCCGTGACAACATTTTCACATCTAAATTGGGCAATAAGGCTTTGTTATATCGCACCATTAACCTAAGTGCATCGCCGATCGTAGGGCTGGTAATGATTGCGTAGCCAAAAATACCTTGAGATGGAATATCCATGCTCGCACCAACCAATAAACCCAATTGGCGATCCTTGCTCAATTCAATGGCATTGGTTGATATCGCATTAAGTTGTTGAGCCGTCAAATTTAACTCTTTTTCTAGATCAACTTGCTTAATACCTGAATTATTGAACAGCATGTTTACATCAAGATTTCGTGCTTTAAACACATTTATTAGGGTTTTTACATAGTACGAATGCATAAGCGAAATTAAATAATATCAGTGGGTTGATGGTATTTGACACCATTGTTGATGGTATTTAACCCTTTGTTTATTGGTGGGTCAACTATAATCGTTACAGATATTTTGTAAGCGAACGAACACAGAAAGGTAAACCGTATGCCAATATATAAAGCACCTTTAAGAGACATTAAATTTTTAATGAGAGATGTATTAGATTACTTTCCTCATTATGAATCGTTAGCAAACGGCGCAGATGCAAGCCCAGAGATGGTTGACGCTATATTAGAAAGTATTGCCACCCTAAGTGAAAAAGTATTAGCACCACTTAATTTATCGGGTGACAAAGAAGGCTGTCATTTTAATGAAGGTGAAGTCACGACACCTAAGGGTTTTAAAGAGGCTTACAAAGAGTTTATTGCTGGTGGTTGGCAAGGTTTATCTTTCCCTGAAGAGTTCGGTGGTCAAAACCTACCCACGTCGATAAATCTTATAAAAGCAGAGATCATCGGCAGTGCTAACTGGTCTTTTGCAATGTACCCAGGTTTAAGCATGGGTTGCATCAATACCATCTTAGAATATGGCTCTGAGCTACAGAAAAAACAATTTATGGCGCCCTTAGTAAGCGGTGAATGGAGTGGCACCATGTGCCTTACTGAACCTCAATGTGGAACCGATCTCGCGCAAGTAAAAACTAAAGCCGAACTGAACGAAGAAGATGGCAGTTATCGATTGACCGGAACTAAGATATTTATCTCGGCGGGTGAGCATGATTTAACCGACAATATTATTCATATTGTGTTGGCGCGCATTCCTGGTGCACCAAAAGGCACCAGAGGCATTTCATTATTTATCGTTCCAAAGGTGAACATTGGCAATGATGGTGAGTTAACCACAAGGAATTCTGTATCTTGTGGTTCAATAGAACACAAGATGGGTATTCGCGCTTCAGCAACCGCAGTGCTCAATTTTGATGGTGCGACAGGCTACTTAATCGGCAAAGAAAATGAAGGTTTACAAGCGATGTTCACTTTTATGAATACCGCCAGAATCGGCACCGCGCTGCAGGGAGTTTGTCATGCTGAAGCATCATTCCAGGGTTCACTCGCTTATGCCAAGGACCGTCAGTCTATGCGTGCTTTATCGGGCAAAAAACAACCTGATTCTGTTGCCGATGCGATTATCTGGCACCCAGACGTGCGTAAGATGTTACTAACTCAACGTGCTATCGCGGAAGGTGGTAGGGCAATGATTTTTCATGCCGCAAAAATTGCGGATAAAATGTTTAATGCGACTGTTGCTGGTGATGCAAAAAAACAGCAAGCCTATGATGATGAATTAGGTTTTTATACTCCCATCCTTAAAGGGTTTATCACTGAGCTAGGGCTAGAGTCGGCAAACTTAGGTATGCAGGTATTTGGTGGACATGGTTACATTCATGAACATGGAATGGAACAAATCGCCCGTGATGCCAGAATAGCGACTCTTTACGAAGGTACAACGGGCATACAAAGCTTAGATTTATTAGGGCGTAAAGTATTGATGTCAAACAAAGGGCAATCAATTCGGGATTTTAGCAAAGTGATTTTTGCCTTTGCTAAACCACACTTATTCTCACGTAGCCCAGTGGGTAGTATGGCTCGAACTCTATGTAAACGAGCCATAGAGTGGAACATTATGACATTGAGGATTATGGTTGGCGCAGCAAAAGACCGGGAGTTAGTTGGCTCAGCCTCAGTTGATTATCTCATGTACTCTGGCTATGTAATGATGGGGTATTTTTGGGCATTACAAGCTGAAAAATCAGCAACATTAATAAAAAGTGGTAAAGGCGAGGAATCGAATGATTTCTATAAATCAAAAATTCAAACTGCAGAATTCTATTTCGCTCGTTTAATGCCAAGAGCATCAGCACATAAACAGTCAGCATTGGCTTCGACGAAATCTTTAATGCAAATGAACAATGAGCATTTTAATTTTCTGTAGGACATAGAGTGATAACACACTCATATCAGCCATGTAATACAAATTTCATGGCTGATATGTCGAATGAAGCCGCAATTAACGGATCACGAATAACCGTCGGTGGATATTGCTCAAAATATAAGCATGTAGCATAAGCCATTATCCCTATTAAGACAGCCATCATAATAGCCCTATTATGATAGCCCTATTATGACACCCATCATAAACTGGCAAAAAGACAGGTTTGAACTATGCTTTAAAGGTTCAAACAACCACGGATGGTCTGTCATGCCGCAATCACGTCAAAGCCAAATCAGTCTTATTGATACTCCTTATTACCACTGTGTCTCGCGCTGCGTTCGTCACTCTTTTTTGTGTGGCCGAGATACTGTTACCGGCCAAAGCTATGAACACCGCCGCGGCTGGGTAGAGGCGCGTTTATTGTTTTTATCATCCCTCTTCGCTATTGATATTGCAGCCTATGCGGT